>NZ_LT605205.1:2400000-3071654 GCF_900095135.1 Proteiniphilum saccharofermentans | reverse complement strand
CTCCCGGCTTTCTGGAACAGAAAGCCGGGAGAGTTGCCCTGGGGTGAATAGTTATTTTTTCTTTATTGTTAATGTGTATACAAACCAGAAGAGGGCGAGGGTGCCTATTGCAAAGACAGTGTCGCCTACAATGCGTAACCATTTAAATACACTCACCAGCGGTTGCTGCATGAATTCGGCGGAACGGGCATACCACATTCCTTCCTTGACACTGGCTACGGTTTGCATCAGGCCGACCGGCAGCAAGCTCAGTACAACCATCAACAGCAATCCGATATTGAGTGTCCAGAAGGTGAATGAGATCAGCTTATTGTTCCATTTCTGTTTCCGGTACATACTGCGCAATACGAACAGGATGAGCCCGATACCTAACATGCCATAAACCCCGAAGAGTGCTGCATGGCCGTGTACCGGTGTTGTGTTCAATCCCTGCATATAGTAGAGGGCGATGGGTGGATTAATGATGAATCCGAAGATCCCGGCCCCTAGGAAGTTCCAGAAGGAGACCGAAAGAAGGAAGTAGATAGGCCATTTGTAATCCGCCAGCCATTCGGTGGCTTTGCTCATCCGGTAGTTGTGATAGGCTTCAAACCCGATTAACACCAGCGGCACCACTTCGAGTGCACTGAACGTGGCACCCAGTGCCATGACCGCTGTCGGCGTCCCGGTGAAATAAAGGTGATGGAAGGTTCCCAGAATACCCCCGGTGAGGAAGATAACAGTGGCAAAAAGCACATTGTTGGTCGCCGATTTGATACCAAGTAGTCCCATGCGTGTAAAGAGGAAAGCAGCCACCACGGTAGCGAACACCTCAAAGAAGCCTTCTACCCAGAGATGGACTACCCACCAGCGCCAGTATTCGGCAACAGCCAGGTTGGTTGTCCGTCCCCACATAAGCCCCGCACCATAGAATAACGCAATGGCGGCACAGGAGATCAGGAACAGGATCAGCAATCCTCTTTCTGATGTTCCCTTTTTGATGATTGGCAGGATAGGCCGGACCATCAGCGCCAGCCAAAGGAACAGGCCTACTACCAGGAGTAATTGCCAGAAACGGCCTAAATCCACATATTCATATCCCTGATGCCCGAACCAGAAATTATTGACAAGATTGAGCCGTTGCATTACTCCGAACCATTGCCCGGTCATGGAGCCTGCCACCACGATAAGCAAGGCGATAAAAAGTAGGTTTACCCCCAGTTTCTGAAATTTCGGGTCCCTTCCATTTAACGAAGGGGCAATATATAATCCGGTGGCAAGCCATGCAGTAGCTATCCAGAAGATGGCCAGTTGGATATGCCAGGTACGGGTGATGGAGTAGGGGATGAATTTAGCGATGTCGATGCCGTAAAAACCATCTCCTTCCACTCCGTAGTGTGCAGTGATCACGCCCAGCAGTACTTGTACCAGGATCAGCAGGTTCACAATCCAGAAATATTTCTTTACCGCCCACATCGACGGGGTGATGGTCTGGTTCATCAATGGGTCTTCCACCGGTTTAAGCGTCTCCTCCTGGCGGCTGCGTGCCTGTACAAAGATCATGATACCAATCCCTAAAAGCAGCATGATAATACTGAATCCTGTCCAAAGCACCAGATCACTGGTCGGCACATTACCTATCTGCTCGTCCGGAGGCCAGTTGTGCGTATAGGTTACGTCCGAACCGGGACGTTCCGTGACGCATGCCCAGGAGGCCCAGAAAAAGAACTGCACCATTTTATCCATCCTCTCTTCCGATTTGATGGTGTTTTTCGCAATGGCATAATCGGAACGGAGTTTATCCAGTGCCGGATCATCCATAAAGAGTCCTGCATAATGTTGCTTATTGTGCAGGAATGCCTCATATCGTTCGCTGTGAATAGTGAGTGTCCCGGTT
Organism: Proteiniphilum saccharofermentans; assembly: GCF_900095135.1. Lineage (NCBI taxonomy): Bacteria > Pseudomonadati > Bacteroidota > Bacteroidia > Bacteroidales > Dysgonomonadaceae > Proteiniphilum > Proteiniphilum saccharofermentans. Next base: position 3,069,778 of record NZ_LT605205.1, on the reverse strand, counting down.
GCAGCATCATAGGTGTTTACCCTAAGGAACTCCTGCAACCTCGACTCCAATGAGGCCTTGTCGGCAGTGGCCAATGCATCAAACTCTTTTCCGTAGTCGGCCTGAGACCATTTGTTCAGGAGATACTGGGCTTCCCTGTGCAGATAGTCGGCTGTCCAGTCGGGTGCCACGTACGCACCATGGCCCCATACGGTTCCTATTTCCTGTCCGCCGATACTTTGCCAGATATTCTGGCCGTCTTTGATGTCATTACCTGTAAATAACACCTCGCCCGTCTCGTTAGTCACTTTTTCGGGTACGGGCGGAGCCTGTTGATAGATCTGGACGCCGTAAAACAGCAATACGGCAAATGAAATGCCTACCACCAGTGCAAATGCAATCCACAATTTTTTCTGTGTCATACTGAATCATTTTTTAGGTTAGAAATTTATGATATTATCCGGATTGATCTTAAAAAATGAATGCCTGTTATGAACAAGCAGATAACCTTGACCACTTCTGTTCCCACATAATAAAAATGGAGTGGTGATGACGGGACTTCCAATCCTTGCTGGTAGAGAGGAATGCGGGCATCCAGTGCAGGTAATAGCCAAAGTGTTTGAATGATGAGTATCAGCAATGCGATCAGAAATAGTACCCTGGGTAGGTTTATTCCCATCCCACGGTGAAGTAGGAATAGGTCCACTGCCATAAGAATGGCAAATACCCATTCTGCTTTATTCAGTGCTTTGAATACCAAGCTACCTATGCCGAGACCTAAAGGAAGTGTCACGCCAGGTGCCCTGAACTTTACCCACGCCTCCATGAAGCTGATGGCACAAACAAATCCAATCCATAAAAAAATAGAAGGTAATGCCAGAATGTGGAGTTGAGCTTCTTTCGTTAGCATATTTTTGATTTTAGCTGCGATTAATTTAAACTACTTTTTGTCAGGTTGATAATGTCCTGCATTATACCAAGCATAATGAGAATGGAAAACAATTATTATTACTTAATAATTTGATATCCTGTTCTTTTGTATTTCCGATAATTTTGTCGTAAATTAAAGGAAAAAATTTACCGCTTCAATAGGGTTTCCCTGTTTTTAATTCCTACTGCCAGTTCATAAGCAGTGGTATTTTGCAGGACTCCTCTCATTTCTTTTCTGATCTCTTCCACAGAATAGTGTATAGGGCAAGGGCGTGTTTCATCGCAATGGTTCAATCCCAGTGCGCAGCCTTCAAAAAAAGTATTTCCATCGATTGCCCTGACTATGTCTGCCATAGTGATACCATGCAAATTTTCACGTTTGATTTCAAATCCTCCATTGGGCCCTGTATAGGATTCCACAATACCACTTTTTGATAACAATCCCAGTATTTTTCCCGTAAATGCTTCCGGAGAGCCGATATTCTCTACAATATCACCGATTTTGACCCTTTTTCCCTTCAATGATTGGGAGGCAATATAGAGAGTGGCTCTTATTCCATATTCGCAAGTTTTCGAGAACATATAATCTATTTTTGCCAAAGATATATTATTTTTTTTATTTACGATATTTTTGTCGTAAATATTTTTCGCATAAGAGAATTTACTTTTTACTGCATAGATTTTCTATCATTACACTTCATTTGTCATGCTGAAAAAGTCTTGGTTCTTTGCTCTTGGTTCTTTGTCCTATGAATGCCAAATATTTAATAAAATATAAAAGATACGCTTTTTCAAACAATAGGTTTGAAAAACTGTTCTTATGTAGAATCGTTCTAATTATTAAAGGATACACTAAGAAATATTATATTGTAAAGTAAAAGCTGTTATGGCCAAAACAAAATCAAAAAAAAGTGAATTAACAAAGGAGAAAATGCTGCACATGCATCGGTTGATGCTTGATATCCGTAATTTCGATAGCAGGGTAAACCGGCTTGTAAAAAAAGGAAAGATACCCGGGATGACACATTTTTCCATAGGGGAGGAAGCAGCCAATGTGGGTGCTATTGGTGCGATAAAGGCCGGATTCGACCTGATTACTTCCAATCATCGCGGACATGGACAGAGTATTGCGTTAGAGATAGACCTCAACGGAATGATGGCGGAGATTATGGGAAAGGCCACCGGAACTTGTAAGGGAAAGGGTGGTTCCATGCATATTGCCGATCTCGACGGAGGAAATTTAGGTGCGAATGGTATTGTAGGCGGAGGAATGGGAATGGCCATTGGTGCCGCACTCACCCAGAAAATGAAAAAAACCGGAAAGATTGTTCTCTGCTGTTTTGGCGATGGAGCATGTAACGAGGGAACTTTCCACGAAACGTTAAATATGGCTTCTATCTGGAAATTGCCGGTGATCTTCTACTCTATTAATAATATGTATGGCATCAGTACACCTATCAAGGATGTAATCAATATCGACTACAATTACCAACGGGCTTGTGCTTACGGTATTCCCGGGCATTTTATTGAGGATGGTAATGACTTGCTTGCCGTTTATAATAAATTCGAAGAGATAGTACAGTATGTACGTGATGGTAACGGTCCGGTTCTGGTAGAGGCGGTCACTTACCGTTGGTTAGGGCACTCTACGTCTGATCCCGGAAAATACCGTACCAAAGAAGAGGTGGATGAATGGAAGAAAAGAGATCCTATCGATCGTTTCAAAAAACACCTTCTCGAGAATAAAATAGCTACCGCACAGGAGATAGAAGCGTTAGAACAGGCGTCACTGGCAGCGGTAGAAGAGTCAGAGAAATTTGCATTGAGCAGTCCGGAACCGACATTGGAGTCGGCGTTCGAAGATATCTTTGCAGACTAAATTCAATTAACCCCAAAAATGATTTAGCCCGGAGACCTTATAGTCTCTGTTGCTCATACAAAACAACAACAGCAGAAAAAAACAGATGGAAAATAAAACAAAGCTCATGTCTGTCCGTGATGCCATCATCATGGCAATGTCGGAAGAGATGCGTCGTGATGAGAATGTATTCCTGATGGGAGAAGATGTGGGTATTTTCGGAGGTGACTTCGGTACATCGGTAGGAATGCTCGAGGAGTTCGGCAAAGAACGTGTGCGTGATACTCCTATTTCAGAAAATGCCATTTCCGGAGCGGCCATAGGCGCTGCCATGACCGGGATGCGCCCTATTGTGGATGTGACATTTATGGACTTTATTGTCTATATGATGGATAATATTGTGAATCAGGCTGCCAAAACAAGATATATGTATGGCGGGAAAGGGCAGATACCGGTGGTATTCCGTGCCGCGGCGGGAGGTGGTGTCGGCTCTGCCGCACAACACTCTCAATCGCTTGAAGCCTGGTTTACCCATATCCCCGGACTCAAAGTGATTGCCCCGGGCACGCCGGCCGATGTAAAGGGATTGCTCAAGGCGGCAGTCCGCGACAATAATCCGGTGATCTTCCTCGAATATAAGGCACAATATAATATGAAGGGTGAGGTACCGCTTGATCCGGAGTTTGTATTGCCTATCGGGAAAGCCGATATCAAAAAAGAAGGAAAAGATGTCACCGTCATCACCTATGGACGTATGCTGGAGCGTGTGATGCAGGCTGCGAACGAGGTAGAGGAAACCGAAGGGGTGAGTGTGGAGGTCGTAGACCTGCGTACGCTGGCACCCCTCGATAAAGAGGCTGTGCTCGAGTCGGTGAAAAAAACCGGTAAAGTATTGCTGGTAAACGATGCACATAAAACGGGCGGTTTTATTGGCGAAGTAGCGGCGATGATTGCGGAGAGCGATGCGTTCGATTACCTTGACGGACGTATATTGCGCCTTGCCGGTGAGGATGTACCCATTCCCTACAACCAGACATTGGAAGCGGCTATGATACCCAATGTGGAGCGGATCAAGAAGTACATTCTCAAATTAGTGAATAACCGATAAAAAGGGAGTAATGGAAAATAAAAGATTCAGGGCAACACCGGCGGCGAGGGCTTTGGCCAAACGTCTGGGTGTGGATCTGCTCAGTGTGACCGGTACCGGTTACAAAGGGCGCATCCATAAAGACGATATAGCCAACTTCAATTACGAGGAGAAAACACATATTTCTCCGCTTGCCCGCCATATTGCCGAAGTACACAATATAGACCTGAAAGGGGTAAAAGGATCGGGACACCGCAACAAGATAATGAAAGACGATGTGTTACAGTTGATCTCTGATCCCGACTTGAAAGCCCGATTCACGCTTAATGACTTTGGTGAAGTATTTGTTCCCAAAGCAGGTCAGGCTGCAGCCGGCCCCTCGGCAGAAGTGTCGCAGAAAGCACCTGCGGCAGCCGTATCACAGGGTGCCCCGGTTACATCGGTTGCAGGTGAAACCGAAACTGTACCGATGACCCAGATGCGGAAGATTATCGCCAAACGGATGTCGGAAAGTTTCTTCGGAATCCCCACTTTTATCCAGACATGGGAAGTGGATATGACTGAATTGCTGGCATTGCGTAAGCGGTTGATAGAACCAATACAGGAGAAGACCGGAAAGAAACTTACTGTGACTGACCTGATCTCCCTCGCTGTAGTGAAAATGCTGTTAAAACACAAATATATCAATGCCAGCCTTAATCCGGAAGGAACGGAAATGACCTTCCATAATTATGTAAATCTGGGAGTGGCGGTAGGTCTGGATGAAGGGCTATTGGTGCCTGTGGTGAAGAATGCCGATAAGATGTCGCTCAGCGAATTTGTAGTGGCATTGAAGGATCTGACGGAACGCACTTTTTCTAAGAAGTTACTACCGGATGAACAGGCAGGGAGTACATTTACGATCAGCAACCTGGGGATGTATCCCGTGGATGAGTTTACTGCCATCATCAACCAGCCTAACGCGGCCATCCTGAGTGTTGCTTCTACTAAGGAGAAACTTGTGCCGGTAAATGGCGAAGCGGTCGTACGGCCTATCATGAAGATGAGCCTTACCAGCGATCACCGTATTATAGACGGACTCACGGCAGCGAAATTCATGACCGATCTGAAAAAATTGATGGAAGATCCGATCACTTTATTGATTTAAAAAAAATAGATATATGGCTTATGAAATAATCATGCCCAAGGCCGGTATAGACATGACCGAAGGGCAAGTGGTGAAATGGTTGAAAAAAGAGGGTGATCCGGTAAAGGAAGGTGAGATCATTCTTGAGATAATGACCGACAAGACCAGTATGGAGATCGAGGCGGAGGCGTCGGGTATCCTGCTGAAAATAGTACACCCCGACGGTGATACGGTTCCTGTTACCGAGGTAATCGGTTATATCGGGTCGGAAAATGAGTCGGTGGATACACTGATGCCCGAGGTAATCGAAGATACAGGTGAAAAGGAGAGTGAAGAAGATAAACGGATGATCCGTCTCGAGGATAATTATAATGTGGTTGTGATCGGTGGCGGTCCTGCCGGATATGTGGCAGCCATTAAGGCCGCTCAACTGGGCGCCAGGGTGGCTATCGTGGAAAAAGGCGAATTCGGAGGTACTTGCCTGAATGTAGGATGTATCCCCACAAAGGCCTATCTGAAAAATGCTGAGATCATCGAACATATCCGGGAAGCATCCACAAGGGGAATCCTGATCGACAGTTCCCAGATCAAAGTGGATATGGAGAAAGTGCAGGAGTACAAAAACGGTGTGGTGAAGAAGCTGACCAGCGGTGTTGTGGCACTCCTCAAGAGCAATGGCGTGGATATTTACCAGGGTGTTGGTAAGATCAACAAGAATAAGGATGTGGTAGTAAACGACTCGCAGATCATTAAAGCCGACAAGATCATTTTGGCCGGAGGATCCAAAGCATCCAGAATCAATATTCCCGGTATCGAGAGCGACAAGGTGCTTACCAGCGATGATCTTCTCGCTATCAAGGAAGTACCCGAAACACTGGCTGTCATTGGTGGTGGCGTGATTGGCACTGAGATGGGACAATCGTTTGCCGGCCTTGGATCCAAAGTAATCATCATCGAGATGATGGATCGTATTGTGCCGCCTCTCGACCATGAAGTTTCCGCCGAGCTGACCAGGATCGTCAAGAAGAAGGGAATGACGATAATCACCTCTGCCCGTATTACCGAGATTGTGGATAAAGGCGATAAGCTGGAAATCAAGATCGATGGAAAAGATTCTGTGATTGCCGATAAGGCATTGATCTCCATTGGCCGTGTGCCCGACCTCGAAGGAATGGGTGAGGTGAAGTTCGAAACCGAACGGGGTAAGATAAAAGTGGACAAGTACATGGAGACGAGCGTCAAAGGTATTTATGCGCCCGGCGATGTAAATGGTATCAAGATGCTTGCCCACGTGGCTTTCCGTATGGGTGAAGTAGCCGCAGAGAATGCGGTAAAAGGAAATCATCGTTCCATCAAACTACTTTCCGCTCCTTCAGTGGTTTATACCTCGCCCGAAGTGGCTATGGTCGGTCTGACCGAAGAGGAAGCACGTGCGAAGTACGACGATATCCGCATCGGGCGGTTCAACTTTGCCGCTAACGGTCGTGCTTTGGCATCGAGCGAAGCGCATGGTTTCGTGAAGGTGATCGCAGATAACCGCTATGGGGAAGTGCTGGGTGTGCATATCATTGGCCCCTCTGCCGCGGAGATCATTACCCAGGCGTCACTCATCATGGAAATGGAGATCACAGTGGATGAAGTGATAAAGACCATCTATGGGCATCCGACCTATTCCGAAGCGCTGTTCGAAGCCTTTGCCGATATCCTGGATGAAGCGGTACATATACCCAAAAAGAAGAAGTAAATAAATTATATATGTTTTGTGGCGGGTTCCGGCTGAAAGATGACGGAGCCCGCCCTCCTTTTATCTTATGATATATATTGTCAATAAAAGTACTGACCCCGCTTATAATATTGCGTTGGAAGAGTTTTGTTTCAAGGAGTTGAAACAGTTCGACAAGATTTTTATTCTTTGGATCAATGAACCGGCTATCATCGTCGGAAAGCATCAGAACACACAGGCAGAGATCAACAACCGCTTTGTCCAGGAAAACGGGATTCATGTGGTACGGCGCATTACCGGAGGTGGAGCGGTTTATCACGACCTGAATAATCTGAATTATACTATCATCTCCAATGAAGAGGAGGGAGAAAATGATTTCGATTTCAAGACTTTCTCACAACCGGTTATAGAGACACTGGCCGAATTGGGTGCTCAAGCTGAATTTTCCGGCAGGAACGATATTACTATCGACGGCAAAAAGATCTGTGGCAATGCGCAGGCTTATGTGGGTAACCGGGTTATGCATCACGGCTGCCTGCTGTTCGATACCGATTTGAGTATACTTGCCAAAGCACTGGAAGTATCCAAAGAGACGGTCGATTTTAAAGGGGTAAAATCTGTTCGTAGCCGGGTAGATAACATCCTGCCCAATCTTCCGGTAAAGATCACCGTCCATGAGTTTGCAGATAAGATATTGTCGCAGATGAAACGGAAGTTTCCCGAAATGAAAGAATATCATTTTAGTGAAAATGAAAAAAATGAGATTGAAAAAGCCCGTCAGGAAAAGTTTGCCAACTGGGAATGGACTTATGGGCATAACCCGGTGGCAGAGGTAGTTCGTAAAAAGCGTTATTCTGCGGGACGAATACAAGTCTTTCTCAATATCGGAAATGGCCGGATAAAGGCAATCCGTTTCTACGGTACCTTTTTCGGGAAGAACGGTGATTTAGCTGTGCCGCAGCACGCCTTAAAAGGGGTGATATACACTTCTTCGGAGGTGAAAAAGGCACTGGCAACTCTTGATATTTCCCAATATTTTGCAGGATTCTCTCTTGACGAACTTACTGAAGCAATCGTGGATTGAGGCTTCTCAACCGATTTGCCTTTCAGCAGTTGTTTCACTGCTCATCATCCGTTTCCATTTTAAATATCCAAAAACAGAAATTACTGAGTAGATAGCAAAAAGAATAGAAGTAGGGTAGAGCCCTTTCCATACATACAATCCGCAGGAGATAATATTCACGAAGAACCAGAACCACCATTGCTCCACGTATTTGTGGGCCAGTAACCACATGCCCAGGATACTGAGTGCTGTAGTGAAACTGTCTCCATAGGGAACGGGACTGTCGGTAAATCGGATCAGAATAAAGGCGATAGCCGCAAAAAGTGCAGTGCCTATTGTCAAAATCGGTATGATATAACGGCGGGGTGTATGGCGGATCGGCAACCCCGACCCTTCTGACTTATGCTTTGTCCATCGTGCCCATCCGTAGATACTGGCGAAGAAGTAGTAAACATTAATTCCCATATCGGCATAGAACTTACTCTGGAAGAATATCCAGACATACACAATGGGCATCAGTACACCCACCGGCCACAACCATTTGTTGGCATTGTATTCCAGATACAGATAGAGTAGTCCGATAACGGCACCGATAATTTCAATGGTTTGCATTATTTGTTTTTATGTAAAGGTAAACGGATTTCCCCGGTAAAAGGAGAAAATCCGTTTACTATGTATATGATTTTCTAAAAACTTAACGTAAGCCGTGCCATATAATTACGGGGGGCTTGCGGATAATATCCGACCCAATTGATAGTACTTCCATTCTCAAAAGCATCAGTAGATGCCCATCCATTGGCTATGTATTTCCTGTTGAACAGGTTGTTCACAAAAAACTGCAGATTGAAAGTTCCTACTGCCGACGGTTTAAAAGTATAGCCGGCCGAAAAGTTGCTTACGAAATAGGCATCAATCGACTTTTCATTGTCTGATGTATTATCGAGGTATTGTTTGCTTACATATTTTCCTGTCAGGTTCAGATAGAGATCCGGTGTGGGCTGCCAGGTGGCGCCTATCGCACTCACGACGCTGGGAGAGAAGGATATATTGGTCGTTCCGTAATCTTTGGATATCTGTCTTGTCCAGTTGTAATCATCTTCGTTGTCATATACGTCAAAATAGGCCGTATAGTTGTCGATCTTGTTCCGGCTAAGTGTGGTGTTGGCGTCCAAGATGAATTTATTGTTAAAGAGTGGTATAACTGCTTCCAGTTCAATACCGGCCCGGTAGCTGTCTTTTACATTTTCCATTAATTTGTATCCTATGTCACTGAGCTTTCCGGTCTGTACCATTTGGTTATGGTAATCCATATAATAGAGGTTTGCTCCTAATCGAATACCATTCTCTCCCTGATGTCGGTAACCCAACTCATAATCGATCATCCGCTCCGGTTTAATGGGATTCACAGCGCCTCCTTTTATCCCATCTTTCAGGTCGGTTCGGAGTGGTTCCCGTTGTCCTACGGCGGCCGATGCATAGAACCGGTTATGGTCGTTCATCCGGAACGAAAGGCCAGCTTTTGGGTTTACGAAGTTGTAATTGAATTCTCCCGTCAGATCCATCAGATCGTCATCGATACCGCTGAAACGGTAGCCAATGTGGCGGTATTGCAGGTCACCGAAAAGAGAGAGTTTCTCGTTCAGTTGATATTCTGCTTTGGCAAATAAGTTCATTTCCGATTTTTCACCCACGTTACGGTACCACTCGTAATTCTCGGGTATATTCTCCGAGTGTTTTATCCATGGGAGCCTTCCGTAATGGTCGCCGTCATAGAAACTGTACATTCCGCCGAAGGTCACTTCCAGGCTATTCTTTGTATAGTTGAAATTGAGGTTGGCCACATAAAAATCATTTTTCATCAACTTTTGCCGTACGAAGTCGGTGCGGCTATAGGTGCTATCGCCAATTGTCTGGGGCTCTAACCCGAAATCGGAATATTTTCTGTTGTAGCGGTAATTTTCGTAGTAGCCGTAACCATGGTTGTAGCTGAGTCCCGCGTTCATCGAGAGATTCCGGCTCAGTTCCCGTGCAAGGGTGAGTTGCAGGATATCGGAGTAGTAATTGTCGGTTTCGTTGTCATAGTAGAGCCTGTTGCCCGCATCGTCTTTGTATTCCCCGGCCGGATTATAACGCCGTCCATACTCTTCGTCCTTCATTTGCTCTTCAGAAACACCTTCCCAAGTGATGCCGGTATGTTGAATCCCTTTCATGTAGATCAGGCGAAGCAGCTGCTTGTCAGTGTAATGGGATAATGCAGCATATAGGTTGGTGTGGTCCACCTTCCCGTTTCTTATATAGCCGTCGCCCAACACACGTGAGAAGCGGGTATCGAACGACAGTCCGTTTTTCAATATCCCTGTTCCTGCAGCTATATTGGACAAGAACGTGCCATAACTACCTACTGAGGTAGAAGCTTCTCCATATGCCTCGGAACGTGCCCCCACCGTTTGCAGGGAGATACTGGCTCCAAAAGCGGCCGATCCATTGGTGGATGTTCCTACTCCCCGTTGTATCTGGATGTTCTGTAATGAGTTGGATAGATCGGGCAGATTTACCCAATAGACCTCCTGGCTTTCGGGATTGTTCAGCGGCATCCCATTGAGGGTTACGTTGATGCGTGTGGCATCGGTACCTCTGATCCTGAATGCCGTGTTGCCTACTCCTAATCCGTCTTCTGTAAAGGAAACAATTGATGGTTGATACTGCAACACTGTCGGGATATTTCGAGCCGCATTTTCTTTTTTGATATCAGAGGAAGAGATATTGGAGTATGTCACCGGTGTATTTTGCCCGGCACGGGTGGCGGAAACAATTACCTCTTCCAGTTGAATTTGACTAAGAGTGTCAGATGGCACCTCATGTGGCTTTGCTTGATAAACCAATGCCAACAGGATTGCCGGCAATAAAAAAACCTTTTTCATATGACTAATTTATTTTTTTATTAATGTATATGGAACTCGCGATAATCATGATCGTAAACTAAAATGATTAAGCTGCTCGTTTCATTTACATAAAGTTTTAGGATGGACAACGCAACTTGCATTGTACATCGTTAATTAGTGAAATAAAAAAGGGGATTTGTGAAGATGTATACCAGAAAAACCACGAAGTGTGGACTTTATTTTCCCTACGCCGGCATTACCCGGATCAGGTGATTTGGGTATGATCTCAGCCCGTTTACTTGGGCACCCCCTGTCGAATGAGAAAACAAAGATAGGACAATTTTGTTCAGAAGATACTGTTCTCAACTGTTTTTAACATCGAAAGCAGTTATCAGGAGAAAAATAACCGACTGGATAGATGTTATTTTTGGATTTATTTGTAATTTCGTTCATTAAAGTAAACTTCTACATTATAATCCGGCTTTCTCCATGTCTTGCAGAAAAATATAAATTGGCTTAGTAGGAAAAAATCCGGTTAGATGAACCAATAAAAACAGGGTCAATTAGGCATATGAGCGATGAAGAAAAATTGATAGCGGAAGATCAGATGATCGAGAATGAGTTTCAGGCTCTCTTGAATGATTATCTGAACTCAAACCACCGGCGGAAGGTGGATGTCATCACCAAGGCGTATAATATGGCGAAAGAGGCACATAAAGGTGCCCGCCGTCGCTCAGGTGAACCCTATATCATGCATCCGCTGGCGGTAGCCCGCATTGTGTCGAGAGAAATGGGGTTGGGGTCTACCTCCATCTCTGCTTCCCTATTGCATGATGTGGTGGAAGATACCGATTATACTGTGGAAGATATCCGTGCACTGTTTGGTGAAAAGATCGCACAGATTGTGGATGGCTTGACAAAAATCTCGCATGGCATGTTTGGCGAGAATGTATCGGCGCAGGCAGAGAATTTCAGAAAATTGCTGCTGACCATGTCGGATGATATCCGTGTGATCCTTATCAAGATCGCTGACCGGCTGCACAATATGCGTACGCTCTCTTCCATGACGGCTGCCAAACAGTACAAGATCACAGGAGAGACATTGTATATTTATGCCCCGTTGGCGCATCGCCTGGGGCTTTTTGCTGTCAAGACCGAACTGGAAGAACTCTGTTTCAAGTATGAGCATCCCGAAACCTATGCCGACCTGACGCAAAAGATTGAGCGGACAGCCCCTGAACGGAATAAGATTTATGAGAACTTTGCCATTCCTGTGGTAAAGGCACTCGACAAGATGGATATGGAGTATGAGATGCGGGCACGGGTTAAGTCGGTCTACTCCATCTGGAATAAAATGCAGACCAAAGGGATTGAATTCTCGGAGGTGTACGACCTGTTCGCGGTACGCATTATTTTTGAAGTGCATCCCGGGATGGATGAAAAGAAACAGTGCTGGGATATCTATTCCGCCATTACTGATATTTACAAGCTTCGCCCCGACCGTATACGCGATTGGGTGAGCCATCCTAAGGCCAACGGCTATCAGGCGCTTCACCTCACGGTGATGGGCCCTGACGGAAAATGGATTGAGATACAGATCCGCAGCCGCAGGATGGATGATATTGCCGAGAAAGGGTTTGCCGCCCACTGGAAATACAAGGAAAACAGGATCGAAGAGGATAATGAATTGGACAAATGGTTGAAGACCATTCAGGAAGTGTTGTCCAACCCTAATCCCAATGCCATTGACTTTCTGGATACGGTGAAGATGAACCTTTTCTCATCCGAAATTTTTGTATTTACTCCCAAAGGTGAGATAAAAACCCTTCCACAGGGAGCAACAGCTCTCGATTTTGCCTATACCATCCATACAAGGGTAGGTGATCATTGTTTAGGAGCCAAAGTAAACCATACATTGGCACCACTCAGCCAGAAACTGAGCAGCGGCGATCAGGTGGAGATCCTTACCTCACAGTCGGTCAACCCACAGCCGGAGTGGCTCAATTTCGTGACGACGGCCAAAGCACGGACCAAAATTGAAGCATCATTGCGGCGCCAACGTAGACGTATTACCGAGAAAGGCCAAAAAATGCTTGAAGAGCTGTTTGAAAATGAACCTATCGATAACACTGTTTTTAATAAGATACTTCAGGCCTATAAGGCCGAAAATAAGGATGACCTCTACTTCCTGATAGGTAATAACGAAGTCTCCCTCCCCTCCGGTAAAGACGCTTTCTTTAAAATGAAGATTGAGCCGGAGAAACAGGATAATCTCTTCGTGCGGTATATGAAGCAGGCGATGAATGCGATCAAGAAAGCACCGCCTGCCGATCAGAAAAATATAAAGAACGGACAAAAGGATTCTGTACCACCTGATGTGTCGGAAGAGTTATCCGGAGTGAAGGAGAAGATTGACCGGAAGGCGGTTTTTCAACTTACAGAAACCAATTTCCGTAAGAACTTTATCGTTTCTTCCTGTTGTAATCCGCTTCCGGGTGACGATGTATTCGGATATATAACTGAGAAAGAGGAGGTGGAAGTACACAAGCGTTCCTGCCAGAACGGCTTGAAACTGAAATCCAATTTTGGGGACCGCATTATTGCCGTGAAGTGGGGAGATTATCGGCAATATTCATTTTTGGCCTCCATCGTATTTACGGGAATAGACCGGGTGGGAATATTAGGGACGATATTGTCGAAGTTGGCCGAAGATGTGGTGGTTAACATACAGAGTGTGAATGTCTCTACCACTGACGGTATCTTTGAAGGAGTATTCAACATACACGTCCATAGTGCGGAAGAGGTGAATCAACTCTGTGCCAAGATAGCAAAAGTGGACGGTGTTAGCACCGTCCACAGATCCACTATTTAATTTTTTTTCTTTTTTTACCGAACAGCATCGATGGAATCTTTCGGACTGCGAAGGCAATAAGTGCCGGCCTGGCTACTTTCCATGAAAGAGACCCAATAAGAGGTAGGTTCGACATGACGAGGTTCAACCATGGGTTGGTCCTTTTCGTCACAAAAGGAGTGACGGAAAATGAAGAACCACTCGACAAATTATCTACCGTCTCGGCCAGTTTTGATCTTACCGAGGAGGCTACGCCTTTCGTGAGCATTGTCCCCCAGTTATCATTCAGATATTGTAATTGATATGAGAGCCTTTGGCTTGCAATAATACGCTCTTCTCGCAACCGTTTCTTTTCTAACCGGAGTTCTTCCAGCGGAGTTAATTTATAGGTACTCATTTGTCACTCTTTTTATCATCTTTATCATCCTGCGTCATCAAAAAGCGTATTACTCCATTGGTGACTTTCTGGTTGAAATACTTTTTCAAAAGTAACATGATCAGCAACACCAAAACGGCAAACGCCGCCACAATGCCAAATCCGACCCAAAGGCTTTGAAGCAATTCTCCCAAATAGAGGGCTGCTGTTACCAGTGCGAAAAAAAGCGCTACCAAAGCGATTCCGGCTATAATCAAACCATAACTGATGGCAGCCGAACCCAGGCTTAATTTCTCGTACACTTCCAACTTCCCGAGTTCAAGTGAACTGGAAATGTAGTTCGAAATATCATCCCGCATTTCTTCGAATAGCGTACTTACTTTTTTTTCTTCCATCGTTTTGTTTGGTTAAAGGATAGGATATTATTGTTTTGCCAACTCTTTCTTTGCTATTTCGGCAATGTCATCGATATCCTCCTTTAAATCGTGTACTTCACTTTTTCCTTTGTAGATCGCGGTTTTTACATTAGCTCGTACTTTATCTGCAAATTCGTTGGCTTGCTCCAACCACTCTTCTTTTCTGTCACTTCCCATAATGTAACCTACTGCAGCTCCAAGAGCAACGCCGATTCCTAAACCTAATAATAGTTTTGCTTCTGATTTCATAATTTTTGCGTTTAATAGTTAGTTATTTTGATGTTCAATCAAGTTTTGTCGCTCCAATACCTGTACTAAATAGAACACATTACCGGCAAAATTGTTTTTCGAAACTGTAATTTCCGGGATCGGGGATTATTCTGCGGACAACGACTCTCCCAGCAATGTGGCGGGTGTGAAGCCGGTTATTTTCACCTTCACAAACTCTCCGATACGGTGCTTTTTCTTGTCAAAAATAACCACTTTGTTCTGGTCGGTACGGCCGAAAAGTTGTTCCCGTGACCGCTTGGAAAAGCCTTCGGTGAGTACTTCAAACTCTTTCCCCATATCTTTTTCGTTACTCTGCCTTGATAACTCCATTTGCAGGTCGATAATCTCCTGCAGGCGTCTGCTCTTGACCTCTTCGGGTATGTTGTCCTCCAAACGCTTGGCAGCATATGTGCCCGGCCGTTCCGAATATTTGAACATAAAGGCCGAATCGAAACCTACTTCACGCATCATGGAGAGAGTTTCCTGATGGTCTTCTTCCGTCTCGGAATGGAATCCACACATGATATCGGTAGAAAGTCCGCAACCGGGAATAATCCGTTTGATGGCGGCAATCCTGTCCATATACCACTCCCTGTCATATCTCCTGTTCATCAGCTTCATCATCCTTGAACTTCCCGATTGCACAGGAAGATGGATGTAATTGCAAAGATTTTTGTATTTGGCGATCGTTTCCAGCGTCTCATCGGTCATGTCCCTGGGGTGTGATGTGGTGAAACGGATCCGCATTTCGGGTGCGGCTTCAGCGACCATGGCGAGCAGTGCGGGGAAATCAATCTTTCTGTCGCTGTCCATGAAGCGGTAAGAGTTTACATTCTGCCCTAATAGGGTTACTTCCCTGAATCCCTTTTCGCGCATAACGCGTAACTCATTGAGGATACTCTCCGGTTCGCGGCTGCGCTCCCGCCCCCGGGTAAAGGGGACAATACAGTAAGTACAGAATTTATCACATCCGCGCATGATGGAAATATATCCGGAGATGTTGCTCCCGTTCAATTTCAAGGGGATTACATCTTTGTATGTCTCTGTTTTTGACAGTTGGATGTTGATGGCTTTCTCACCTCTTTCGGCTGCCCCGACTAAGTTAGGGAGGTCGAGATAAGCATCGGGCCCTACCACCAGGTCAACATTATGATCGTCGATCAGGTCCGATTTTGCCCTTTCGGCCATACATCCCAATACACCTACGATAAGAGGTGCCTTCCGTTTCCTTTTCAGGGCATTGAAATATTCCAGTCGCTGTACTACTCGCTGTTCTGCGTTATCCCTTATAGAACAGGTGTTTACGAAAATGGCGTCAGCGTCGCGGTCATTGTCGGTCAGGCGGTAGCCATCCATCTCCATGATCGAAGCAACCACTTCCGTGTCCGCCACGTTCATTTGACAACCATAAGTCTCTATAAATAGTTTTTTTTCTTTTACTTCGTTCGGATTCATACGATAATTTTATTTTCTCATTTCGATGTATGGAACCTTCATTACCGGTTTCATAACTTATTTGTAAACTGTGATATATATCATAAAATTCCCGGGAAAGTTAAAATGTCAAATTCTCGACAGAAAAGTTGCAATATTCTATTTCTTATGCTAACTTTGCCACAAGGAAAAATAAAAATTTTTTCATAGTTAAGGTTTTGGTTAATTGCTCGAGAGTGGCTGTGAAGTTGCTCTCGATTTTTATATTGACCATGTAACCTTCAATTCAGAAAAAATCACTATTTTTGTCCGGTTACAAAATTAATCAAAATATGGAGTTTGGAGATATTATTTATTTTATCCTTCTGGTATTTTTCATGATATTGGGTTTTTTTAATGATTCCCGCAAGAAAAAGCAGAAACAACAGCAACAAAGGCAAGCGGAAGCAGAGCAGCCGCCGGAAGTTGAGTTCCGTCCATTTTTTGAAGAAGAAGAGATCGTACCTCCCCGGACGAAATCCGAAAGGCATGTAACTCTGCCCCCGCCTGCGCCTGCCGCATACTCGGCAAAGAGCCGGTACGAAAATTTCCAATCCTCAGTCGATCTGGTATCTATTCACGAAGAACCGACCACACTCTCAAGTTATACCTTTGATTATGATGCGAATTCATTTTATGAAGTAGATCCCGATTCACCCGATGCGCCTGATAATGCCCGGGAGGAGAAATCAAAGAAAACCCTCCATCCGTTGGTGCAAAGTCTGAGAGGCGATGCAGGCCGTGAAGAACTAAAAAAAGGGTTGATTTACGGGGAGATTATGCAGAGAAAGTATTGAAATTATATCGATTTATCTAAACACAAAAATATTTATTGTTTATGGCACTACAATTTATTAGCGCTAAGGAGGCTGCGGCACTCGTGAAAAATGACGACAACGTAGGCTTCAGCGGTTTTACACATGCCGGATGTCCCAAAGTGGTTCCGGTGGAGATTGCTAAAAGGGCGGAGGCGGAGCACGCCAAGGGCAATCCTTTCAAAATCGGAGTTTTCACGGGAGCATCCACCGGCGATTCCATAGACGGTGCACTCACCCGTGCGAAAGCGATCAAGTTCCGTACACCTTATCAAACCAACAAAGATACACGGGAAGCGCTCAACAGAAATGAATTCGATTTTTTCGACCTTCATCTTTCTCAATTGGCACAGGAAATCCGTTATGGTTTTTTTGGTAAAATCAATGTGGCTATTGTTGAGGCTTGTGAAGTGACTGAAAAGGGAGAGGTTGTACCAACAACAGCGGTAGGTATTACCCCTACCATCTGTCGCTTGGCGGATATCGTCATTGTGGAATTGAATAAAAAAGTTCCTGCCAAGTTGCGCGGTATTCACGATATCTATGAACTACAGGATCCTCCCAAGCGGAGAGAGATACCTATTTACGAGATACAGAACCGAATAGGGCTTGATTATGTGAAGGTGGACCCCAAAAAAATTTTCGTGGTGGAGACGGAAAAAGACGGAGAGGGAGGTGGTTTTGCTCCGGTGGACGAGGTGACTGCCCGTATTGGTGAAAACGTGGCAAACTTTTTTGTTTCCGAGATAAATGCAAAGCGTATTCCCGCTCATTTTTTACCAATCCAGTCAGGAGTGGGAAATATAGCCAATGCGGTACTCGCCGCCATGGGAAGTAATCCTGATATTCCTCGTTTTGAAGTATATACTGAGGTGATCCAGGATGCAGTGATTGATATGATGCAGAAAGGAAATATCTCTTTTGCCAGTGGTTGTTCCCTCACAGTGAGCAATGAAGTGCTTCACCAGTTCTATAACGACCTTGATTTCTTCAAGAATAAATTGGTGTTGCGTCCTTCGGAAATATCCAACAATCCGGGGCTGGCACGCCGGCTCGGTATCATCGCTTTGAATACTGCCATAGAGGTGGATATTTTTGGTAATGTCAACTCCACCCATGTGAACGGTACCAAGATGATGAACGGGATCGGCGGATCAGGAGACTTTACCCGTAACTCCTACCTCTCGGTGTTCCTGACCCCTTCTACTGCTAAAAAAGGAGCAATCAGTTGTATCGTGCCCAAGGTGACGCACGAAGATCATAACGAGCATTCGGTGAAAATTGTGGTATCAGAATATGGAGTGGCCGACCTGCGTGGTAAAGGGCCGAGAAAACGTGCCGAAGAGATTATTGAAAAATGTGCTCATCCCGATTACCGGCCACTGTTACACGAGTATCTCAATCGCGGTGTCAACGGGCATCTTCCGCAGGATATCTATGCTTGTTTTGCTTTCCATCACACATTGAGGGAAACAGGTAGTATGCTCAATACTGATTTTTCGAAGTATCAGATAGGGTAGGTGTCCACTTACAGATAACCCAAGGAAGTTTGTAAATTAGAAATAAATGGAGTTATCCTGGCAGGAAAGGTTTTCTGCCAGGATAACTTTTTAATACCCGGGTAATGGAGAGGGGCCACGAATTTAATTATCCCTCCTGAGGTATTCCCGCAATACGTATTGTAAAATACCTTCGTTTTTGTAATATTCTATTTCAATGTCGGAATCCAGTCGCGCTTCAACTTGGAAATCTGTGACTTTCCCTGACGGGTGTACCGCTTTCACGTCAAGTATTTTATGAGGAACTAAATCGTTCTCCAAACCTGTTATGGAATAGGTTTCTGTGCCATCCAAACTCAGGGACCCGGCGTTCTGCCCGTTGATAAATACCAATGGAGCAACACCCATGCCCACTAAATTGCTTCTGTGGATCCTCTCGAAGCTCTCGGCAATCACAGCCTTTATTCCCAGCAGGAATGTCCCTTTTGCCGCCCAGTCTCTTGACGAACCGGAACCGTATTCTTTACCGGCCAGGACGATCAGGGGTGTTCCGTCGTTTTTATATGACATTGCCGTTTCGTAAACGGTTTTCACTTCATTTGCCGGGAAATAAGTACTATATCCACCTTCTCTATCTGTAACTTTATTTTTGATGCGGACATTGGCAAAAGTACCGCGCATCATCACTTCATGATTACCTCTGCGAGAACCGTAAGAATTGAAGTCTGCCCGGCAAACGCCATGCTCCAACAGATATTTACCTGCGGCACTGTCTTCTTTGAATGACCCGGCAGGAGAGATATGGTCAGTCGTCACAGAATCACCCAGATATAACAATACCCTGGCATTATGGATGTTTTTTAGCGGCTGCAAATCTTCAGTGAGTCCCTCGAAAAATGGAGACTCTTTAATGTATGTTGAATTTCTGTCCCATTCGTAATTCTGATCCAGATTGACTTTTAGATTCTGCCAATCGGTAGATCCATCGAAAATCACATCGTAGACCTGTTTAAAATCCTCCACCCTCATGCAGGATTTGATTGTTTTCACGATTTCATCCCTGCCAGGCCAGATATCACGAAGATATACGGGATCGCCATTCGGATCATAGTCCAAAGGATCTTCCATCAGATTTACATCTATTCTGCCTACCAATGCATACGCAACGACAAGCATCGGAGACATCAGAAAATTCATCTTTACCTGTGGGTGGACACGAGCCTCAAAATTCCTGTTGCCGGACAATACTGCAGATACGATCAATTCACCCTTTTCAACAGCTTCAGCCACATGCGGGGGAAGCGGGCCGGAATTCCCGATACAGGATGTACAACCATAACCTACCGTATGAAAACGTAAGGCCTCCAAATCTACGTTGAGTCCCGAGCGTTCCAGGTATTGAGTCACCACCTTAGATCCCGGAGCCAGGGAAGTTTTAACCCACGATTTAGTGCGTAGTCCTCTCTTTACCGCATTCCTTGCCAATAAGCCGGCACCGACCATTACCGCCGGATTGGAGGTGTTCGTACAACTGGTGATTGCGGCAATCACAATACTGCCGTCGCTCAGTATAAACTCCTTGTTCTTATGTTTGATCCTTACAGACCGGATAGATTCTTTTTCTACCTCATAGGTGGTGGGTGTATTTACCGGAACCTTACCAAAGGTAAATTCTGTTCCCGATCCTCCATCTGCAAGCCAGGCGGATTCACGTCTGTCATGTACCGGGAAATATGAGCGGGCATATTCTTTTTCCAGCAGGAGTTCGAATTGCTTGCTTAATTCTTTCACCAGTATTTTATCCTGTGGGCGCTTAGGCCCTGAAACTGTAGGTTCAAGAGTAGACAGGTCAAATTCCACCAGTGAGGAATACTGAATATCTTCATTTCCTGTCCGCCATAACAGATTCTCTTTACAATATGTCTCGACAATCTCTACCTCTTCTTCCGTACGATTGGTTTGGTGCATGTACTGCAAAGTGAGGTCATCAATCGGGAAATAGGTTACCGTACATCCAAATTCGGGCGACATATTAGAGATAGTGGCCCTGTCAGTAACCGTTAAAGTGTCCAGTCCATCACCGAATACTTCAACAAACTTTCCTACGACCCCTTTGTCCCTTAACACTTTGGTTATAGACAATACCATATCGGTAGCTGTACACTGTTCCGGTATTTTTCCTGTCAACTTCAACCCTATCACCTCGGGACAGGTAAAGAAGATAGGTTGTCCAAGCATGGCAGCTTCCGCTTCGATACCACCAACACCCCATCCAATCACACCAATACCATTGACCATAGGAGTGTGGGAGTCGGTGCCGACCAATGTGTCAGGGAATAACCAGCCGTCACGGCTTATAATTCCTTTGGCCAGATATTCTAAATTAACTTGGTGGCAAATACCCAATCCGGGAGGGACTACCGTAAAATTGTGCAGGCCGTTTTGTGCCCATTTTAATAATTCATATCTTTCCCGGTTTCGTTCATACTCAACCTCTACATTTTTGTTAAATGAATAGTCTGTGCCGAAATAGTCGACCTGCACCGAGTGGTCGATCACCAGGTCAACCGGGATGGCAGGATTGATCTTCTGGCCATCTTTACCATGCCGGATATATTCGGCTCGAAGTGAAGCCATGTCAACAACAGCAGGGACTCCTGTAAAGTCTTGCATTAAAATGCGTGCCGGTTTAAAAGGGATATCCTTATCAACCGGGGTGGGCGACCAGTTAACCAATGTATTGATATGGTCATCGGTGATGCTGAATCCATCGTAATTCCGCAATACATTTTCAAGGAGGATACGAATACTGAATGGAAGATGTTCAACCTGACCGTAAGGAAGGCCTTTGAGAGAACTGTAAAAGTAGTTTTTCCCTTTCACTGTAAGTTCCCGGAGTGATTTTGATTTAGTTGTTTCCATAGCACATCTGTAATATTAGTCTTAATTCAACTAACAACGAAGAAGAGCAAATAGTTTAAATATTCCTTATTGTGACGAATTCTTTCTCCCGTAAGTTGATGAATGTAGAGTCCTTTCCCGGGATATTACTGAGAGGGGTTGAGTGGGAAACACTGAATTTCTTTTGTGATGATGCTATTGCTCTGCCCGATGAATTTAGAAAAATGTTTGTATAATTGGATACTATGAATTTTCATAGTATATTTGTAAGGTAATTAAAAGCAGATAAGGAAATGAAATTGACAAAAGATGAAAAGGAACTGATCGAAGTGATCAGGAACTATAGAAACTCAAGAATTTTCTTTAACTGGACGTATGAATTTTATATTAGGGAACTCTTCGATAATCTGCTTTCAAAAGATTACGACCCTGGAGAGGAAAAAGAAAGGGAAGAATAGAGTTGAGAGAAGTACTGTTATTTAACACATTAATTATGTAAAACGAAAGAGTATGAAACCGACATGTTTAAAATAATCATTAGACACCCGAAGGGAATGATTATTTTAAATATCAAAGGTTCCATACACCGAAATATAAAAAATAAAATAATCGTATGAAAATAATAACATCTGAAAAAGTGTCCACCAGGGAACAGTTGAAAGATATTGCTTTGGATATTACTTGGGCAAAAATAGCGCAGAAATACTTTGATAAATCATCGTCTTGGATATACAATAAAATCAATGAGATTGATGGTAATGGCGGTAAGGGTGGTTTTACCAAAGACGAACTGCAACAATTAAAAAATGCACTGTATGATTTTGCAGAACGTATCCGTCAGACAGCCGACAGGCTTGAATAATGAAATAAGTCTCATCAATATGTCTTGTTGTAAAAGGGAAATCGTCGCGAATTTGTCATGCTCCCATAAAAAAAGACTTACAACACTATGTAAGTCTTTTTTACCAGCATTGTCGGGATGACTGGATTCGAACCAGCGACCACTCGCCCCCCAGACGAGTACTCTAAACCGGACTGAGCTACATCCCGAAAAAGTGAGTGCAAAAGTACCACATTATTTTTAATTCCACAAATTTAGATTCTGCTTTGTTTAATGTATATTATGAATTTATTTATGATCGGATAAAAAAATAGTTGTTAATTTGCGGTTTAAAATATAAATAGAGAGATCGTTGGTGCCTTTTTACCCATCCATAACTGTGGTATATGGATAGAGAAAATAATGAATAGATTACCTCTGTAAGGCTTCAACATATTTAAAACGAAATAGTTATATTCAATGACTTTCACTGCAAAGCAAATAGCCGATTTTCTGAAAGGAGAGATAGTCGGCAACCCGGAAGTAACAGTTTCCAATTTTTCAAAGATAGAAGAGGGGAAAGCAGGTACCATCACTTTCCTGGCCAATCCCAAATATACCCACTATATTTATAATACAGAAGCCGATATTGTATTGGTAAACAGTGGTTTTGAGCCGGAGAAGCCAGTCAGGGCCACCCTTATAAAGGTGCCCAATGCTTATGCTGCATTGGCCTCATTGATGGAGATGGTAAATAAAAGTATCCCCGGTAAGACCGGTATTGACACAATGAGTTTTATCTCACCTACGGCGAATCTCGGAGGAGAGGTTTACGTGGGAGCATTCGCTTATATCGGAGATCATGCAGAGATCGGTGATAGCTGTAAAATTTATCCGCAGTCTTATATAGGAGATAATGTGAAGATCGGGAAAAATACGGTTATTTACCCTGGCGTGAGGATATATCATAATTGCGTCATAGGGGATAATTGTATATTACATTCCGGCGCCGTGGTTGGTGCGGATGGATTTGGCTTTTCCAAAGAGGGGGAGATGTATCATAAGATACCGCAATTGGGAAATGTGATTATCGAAGATGACGTGGAGATTGGAGCCAATACAGCCATTGACCGCGCGGTAATGGGATCTACCATCATCCGTAGAGGTGTAAAACTCGATAATCTCATACAGATCGCGCACAATTGTGAAATTGGAGAACATACTGCCATGGCTGCACAGGTAGGTATTGCCGGTTCTACCAAAATCGGAGAAAACTGTGTGTTTGGCGGACAAGCAGGTATTGGCGGTCATATTACTATCGGGAAGAACAGCCAGATCGGTGCGCAGTCCGGGATTATCAGTAATACCAAAGAGGGGTCGGAAATCATAGGTTCCCCTGCTATGCCTGTGAAGAGTTTCTTCAAATCAAGTATAATCATGCCCAAGCTGCCTGATATGTACCGGCAACTGAATGCCCTGGAAAAAGAGTTGTCAGAGCTGAAAAAAAAGCTTGAATCCGGTGATTAAGTTACTATCCTGTTAAGAACCATTGCTCTATTAAGAAATATACCATACTTCTCACAAATTTAAAAAGAATCTGTGCAACTGATCATTTGCAATAGGAAATATGCATTTTATTGAACCGTAATGGGGTGAAATTGTTTAGTTGATGTTATCTTTGCACATAAATAGGAAAAATGAGAAATAAATTATGTTCCATAGGTGCCTTTTAAGGTAGATAGTTTTATTATATGAAACAGAAAACATTACAAAACAGCTTCACGTTAAGCGGTGTAGGTCTTCATACCGGATTGGATATTGTAGTTACTTTCAATCCTGCGCCTGTAGACCACGGATATAAGATAAAAAGAATTGACCTGGAAAATCAGCCGGTGATTGAGGTGTTGGCGGAAAATGTAGTGAATACGCAGCGCGGGACAGTAATCGGTAAAGGTGATGTAACCGTAAGTACCATCGAACACGGACTTTCGGCATTGTTCGCCCTGGGTATTGACAACTGTCTGATAGAGGTTAATGCATCTGAATTCCCTATACTTGACGGAAGTGCGATTGAATATGTAAAAGAAATCCGAAAGGCAGGTATTCAGGAGCAAGATAAAGACAAAGATTTCTACGTGGTACGCAAGAAGATTGAGGTATCTGATCCGGAGACCGGTTCAAAACTGACACTCTTGCCCGACGATGCATTCTGTATTAACTCCTTTATAGAGTTCGATTCGAAATATATTCCTAACCAATCGGCGTCGATGGATACCGTTACCGATTATGAGACTGAAATTGCACCTGCGCGTACTTTTGTATTTGTACGCGAAATCCAACAATTACGTCAGGCTGGTCTTATCAAAGGAGGCAATCTGGATAATGCAATCGTAATTTATGAAAGGAAATTATCACAGAAAGAGTTAGATGATATAGCCGATGAACTGAATGTGCCTCACCATAATGCAGATGAGTTGGGCTATCTGAACAGCCGTAAATTGATGTTTCCCAATGAGCCCGCCCGCCATAAACTGCTCGATATTATCGGGGATATGGCGCTGATCGGTAAACCTATTAAAGGTCGGCTTATAGCCACACGCCCCGGACACAAGATCAATAATCAATTGGCGAGGATTATCCGTAAAGATATTAAACTCAATGAAGTGCAGCCGCCTGTATATGATGTGACACAGGAACCGGTTATGGATAATAACCGAATCCGGGAATTGTTGCCTCACCGTTATCCTTTTCTGATGGTGGATAAAATTATACAGATGACAGATAAATTTATTGTGGGGGTGAAAAATATTACGACCAATGAACCTTTTTTTGTAGGTCATTTTCCCCAGGAACCGGTAATGCCCGGGGTATTACAGGTAGAAGCCATGGCTCAGACAGGCGGATTGCTCGTACTTTCAGGATTGGATGAACCGGAAAGATATTCTACTTATTTTCTCAAGATCGATAATGTAAAGTTCCGTCATAAAGTCGTACCGGGTGATACCATTATCTTCAGGGTAGAGCTTACCAGCGAAATGCGTAGAGGTATTGCCACTATGAGGGGATTGGCATTCCTTGGAGATAAAGTAGTTTCCGAAGCCGACTTCACGGCTCAAATCATCAAAAATAAATAAGATAAACTAACGGTATATATGAACAGTGTTTCATCTTTAGCTTATGTGCACCCGGAGGCTAAACTAGGGGAGAATGTGATTGTAGAACCTTTTGCCTATGTCGATCAAAATACTGAGATAGGAGATGGTACCCGGGTGATGACGCATGCGACGGTGCTGTCGGGAGCCCGTATTGGAAAAGATTGTACCATTTTTCCGCATGCCACAGTAGCCGGTATCCCGCAAGATCTTAAGTTCCGCGGTGAAGATACGGAAGCGATTATCGGAGACAATACTATTATAAGAGAATGCGCTACTGTGAACAGAGGAACCGCCTCGAAAGGATTTACGAAAGTGGGTGCTAATTGTTTGGTTATGGCGTATAGCCATATCGCACACGATTGTGTGCTCAACGACCATATAATCCTGGGGAACGCTACCCAATTGGCCGGTGAAGTGGAAATTGAAGATTATGCTATCATCAGTGGGGGTGCTTTAGTGCATCAGTTCACTAAAATAGGTGCTCATGTGATGATACAGGGCGGATCTAAAGTGGGTAAGGACATTCCTCCTTACGTCATGGTGGGACGTGAACCGATTACATTCGTGGGTTTAAACGTCGTAGGATTGCGGCGCCGGGGTTTCATCAGTGAACGCATTAATTCTATTCAGGAGATATATCGTTATCTTTACCAGTCCGGGTTCAATATTACCCAGGCTGCAGAGAGGATAGAGAAGGAACTGCCTGTCAGTGACGATCGTGATCATGTCCTGGAATTCATCCGTTCGTCAAGTCGCGGTATTGTCCGTGGAAATATGGAAGGGTAAGGATATGCCGGAGATCTTTTTTCCGGCGGAATGGTATCCGCAGAGCGCTGTACAGGTTACCTGGCCACATATTAATACTGACTGGGCAGATGATTTGGAAGAGGTTACCGCCTGCTATGTCGCATTATCAAGAGAGATACTCAAACGGGAAAAGCTATTGGTGGTCTGCAATGATACCGGTGAGGTTGAGAAATATTTTTCCCGGGATGAACAGAAAAACCTTATTTGTACTGAAATAGGGAGTAACGATACTTGGGCGAGGGATCACGGTGCCATTTCCTTATTCATTGATGATAAACCTGCGATATCCGATTTTGGGTTCAATGGATGGGGACTGAAATTTGTAGCCAACCGGGATAACCTGATTACAAGCCGGCTTTTTGAAAAAAATCTTTTTTTACCCGGAGTTGCTTATCGGAATAATTTAGATTTTATTCTGGAAGGAGGATCGATAGAGTCGGACGGAAAAGGAACACTCCTTACTACTGTACAGTGCCTTCTGGCTCCCAACCGTAATCAGCCAATGACACAAGATGAAATTGGCGGTTATCTGAAACAATCCCTTGGTGCAAAGCGTATCTTATGGCTCCACCACGGTTATCTGGCAGGTGATGATACTGACTGCCATATCGATACGCTGGTTCGTTTCTGTGATGAACATACCATTGCCTATGTGAAATGCGACGATCCGCAAGACGAGCATTATGAAGAGTTGAGTGCGATGGAGAAGGAACTGGAGTCATTTGTTGCATACGATGGCCGGCCCTACCGGCTGATTGATCTCCCAATGGCAGATGCGGCATATCACGATGGGGAGCGTTTGCCCGCTACGTATGCCAATTTTCTTATTGTCAATGGGGCGGTATTGGTTCCGTTCTACGGTACTGAGAAAGATCAGGTCGCAAAAGAACAACTACGGAGGGCCTTTCCCGGCAGGGAGATAATTGGTGTCGATTGCAGGCCGCTTATCCGGCAACACGGTTCGTTACACTGTGTGACCATGCAGTTTCCCATCGGGTTTCTGTGACCTAAAGTGGGACAGTGGGAAGGTGGAGAATGACAATTGAAAATGATGTTTTATTTTTAGTGCTCTGTAATAAATTGGTAATTAGTAATTTGTAATTGGTTATTTTGTATGCGAGTCGGAATTATTCAGCAGGCTAATACGGCCGATAGGGAAGATAATATAAGCCGTTTACAGAAAAAAATCAGACAGCTGGCTCAGGATGGGGCAGAGTTGATTGTGATGCAGGAGTTGCATAACGGTCTCTATTTTTGTCAATCCGAGGATACGGCTGTGTTTGACCAGGCGGAGACTATTCCCGGCCCGTCCACCGATTTATTTGGCAGCCTGGCTAAAGAGGTGGAGGTGGTTATTGTCCTTTCTTTGTTTGAAAAGCGTGCTGCAGGGCTTTATCATAATACTTCGGTAGTGATCGAGAAGGATGGAACAATTGCCGGTAAGTACCGAAAAATGCATATTCCTGATGATCCTGCCTATTACGAGAAATTTTACTTTACTCCTGGTGATTTAGGATTTCACCCTATTGAGACATCTGTTGCAAAGCTGGGAGTGCTGGTCTGCTGGGATCAGTGGTATCCCGAAGCGGCGCGCCTGATGGCACTCGCGGGAGCGGAAGTGCTGATCTATCCTACTGCTATCGGTTGGGAGTCTACCGATCCTGAAAAGGAAAGACAACGGCAACTTGATGCCTGGGTTACGCTGCAGCGGGGACATGCCGTAGCCAACGGTTTGCCCGTTATCGCAGTGAATCGCACCGGCTTTGAACCGGATCCTTCCGGACTTACCAATGGCATTCATTTCTGGGGAAACAGTTTTGTCTGTGGTCCCCAAGGGGAATTTTTATATCGTACCGACAGTGAGGAGATTGCCAGTATTATTGAGATCGACAGGCAACGTACCGAAAATGTACGCCGCTGGTGGCCTTTCTTCCGCGATCGCCGTATCGACGAATACGGCCAATTGACCAAACGATGGATCGATTGATCCCTTATAAGGATATTTCTTCTTTCAGGTAATCTGTAATATTTTAATGAAATTGTGTCATAAAATCCAGATGCTTTCTGTTGGCATGTTTGCTATCGAGATTTACGTATTCTTTCCACATAGAGTAAATAGTCTCTCCTTAATAAATCACTTTTATCAGGTCGCAAGTTGTAATCTCTGCTTGAAAAATATTCTGAGAACAAAATCCAAAAACTCTCTTACGAGTTTTTCCATCATTTTCTTCAAGTTCCAAGCCGTTGCAGCCATAAAAGCATTGATTTGTATGCCTTTTTCGCCCCACAAGTAGTTTTGTTCCATACGAAAGTCTTTTTTCAGATGTCCGATAATGGGTTCGATGGCTGCTCTGGCTCTACATTTGTTGCGTTTGCACCGTTTTTGATAAACCGTATCCGATGCTTTGGGTTTGTCGGGGGTAATGATGGTTACTCCCTTAATCTGCTTTCTGCCTTTCCCGCCACGATCGTATGCCAGCTCTTGGGGTAGTTTCAGCTTGTTCTGCTGCATTTGTTCCAATAAAGGATCGATGGTGTCTCCGTCATAAGGCGTATCCAAAAAAGCTTTTATCGCCGTGATAACTTTTCGACCTCTTTTTCCCGTAGTTATCAGTCCGACCTTATTGCCGAACTCATATTGTTTGTGCGTTTTGCCCTTGGGGATACAGCGTGTAAAAGGCTTGTGAAGGCTGTAAATCTTGTCTTTGTCATCTTTCTGTTGATTGATAACACGCTTGTAAAGCGACAGCTCTTTCCGGTAAAGCGCTTTTTGCTCATCGCTCATTTTGCGTTCAAGTTCTCGCAACAAGGCCCCTGCTATGGTTTTCAACCGTCGCTTTGCTTTTCCGGCTTTTTTTGCCCGCTTGGGATGCTTGCCGTTGTAAGTGTCGCGAACCAACTGCTTGCTCTCCCGTGTATAACGCTGACGCTGCTTAATACCCGATTCTTCGGCTATTTTATTGCATTTGTCGATAACCTTTTTACACAATTTGGCATCGGTGGGAAAAGTGGTGTTGTTTTCCTGGACTGTGGTGTCCGAAAGAACAAACTTGGATTGCCTGGGTACTTCTTTTCCGTGAAGATGCACGCTGTAGGCGAATATTTTGCCTATGCCTTCTTTTCCCACACGATTACGGAAGTGAACAAAATCACTCGGATCGAAAGGAAACTTGTGTTCGAAAAATTCTCCGCCACAAAAATACTGGAAGTAAACGTCTCGAACCCAAAACTCGGGTATACGTTCATCGCCGAGATTGTACAGATGCTTCAGCATCAAACAACCCACCATCAGACGAATGGGAACGCTTGGAGCCCCTTTTTCTGAATACAGCGGGGAAAACTCGTTTTCGAAGTATTCCCAATCTATTTTGTCTGCAAGCAAAACAAGTTCGTGCTTGCTGTCGATAAAGTCTTTCAGCATAGGACGGAATAAATCGCGCTGTCCTTTTTCCGGTAATTTTCCTATCATAATTTGCAGGGTTTCATACCGTAAAGATACAAAAAACGGCAAAAACACACAAGAAATACTAACGTTATTTTGCTGCTCATCAGATAATTATGCCTATTTTAAGGATCGACTAAATATCTTCTTCATTGATAATACGATTAGTTAAGTAAGTTGTCATCGAGAGTTAAGTATCCAAACTGGATCATATCATCAAAGTGCATGGCTAACCTGTCATTCCGGTCGTCATAGCAGAGGTTTATGATCCGGTATCCTGTTTCTAATGTGTTAATATAATTACCGTTTATATCGAAGACAAGCAATTGCGTCGGAAGATCGTCATTGGAAAAAGTTCTATCCATCCCGTCGAAAAAGGAAGCCAATATCCTGTTGTTACAAATAATGACATCCCCGAAATATTGTTTCGCATTGGAAGTCCTGTTATCCCATTTTCTTCCATAGACGTTGTATTTTAAATTGCCTTCCAAATCACATATTGTGAAAAGTTCGTGGTGATGATAGCATTCCACATAGATCCCATTTTCCTGGGATACCGCAAAAGATACACGTTTTCTTTCTATTTCAGGATGCGTGTATTTCATAGGTATGATTTCTCCCGAGTTTATATTCCATTTGGCGATAGATTGATTGAATCCGTAGTTACCGATAGGTTCAATGATCAGTCCGATACAAAGCGAATCATTTATCAGCATGTATCTACTCGGAAACTGATGTTCGTTAAGATTAAGTTTTTCAACCGGTTTATAAGAAGGGTCTGTCAACACGCTATTCAGTTGATAGCTGAATATCTTCTGTTTACCGTGGTCGGTCACATAAAAAATACGATTCTTTTCGTCAATACCTATATGCCCCATATTGGTGATTTCATAGGGGCCTTGTCCTTTTGGGGCAATATTGGCAATACAATTAAAATTGTTTTTATCAAAAATGTAAATAAGGTTTTCAAAAGATTTATGGTCACTGATAATTAGATAATCATCCATTATATATATCCTGGCGAAATTACTAAGGTATGCCTCTTCGAATTGAATCTCTTGTATTTGACCATGTATGTTAATAATGTTATTCCGATGGCTGTGGTGTTTCTCTGTTTGTGTTGACTTATTAATACAAGAAGGCAACAATAAAATTATCAGCGCTAATAGTAATGTTGTACTGTTTTTCATCATTTTTTTTGATTTTACACATAAATGCATTTTCGTTAATCAGTTATAAATCCCTATGCGACAAATTTACGAATAAATCGTAGACAGGGACGTTTTACGTAAATATTTAATGTTAAAAAAAGAGAACGGAGACTTTCGCAAGCCTCCGTCCTCGAAATTTTTTGTAATTAAAAGTAGAAGTAGAGTATTTATAGTAGTCAAGGGGATTAATTCCCTGCTTTTATTTTTCCTAATCTCTCTTTATTGAGTTCTTTGTCTGCCGGGTTGCCATAATAGGTGACATTGCCTATACCTTCTGAGCGTACTTTGAGGTGTTGCGACGCGTAGCAGCTTACGTTACCGACTCCCTGCGACGTGACCACGGCACTTCGTGAAGTGAGTTTCGTAGTATTGATGTTTCCTACGCCCTGGGACTTTATCTCCACTTTGTCGGTCTTGCCACCCAAAGAGATGTTGCCCACTCCTTCGGAAGAGATATAAATGGATCCGGCATCGAGTTTGTCTGCCCTGAGATTGCCTACCCCCTCCGAATCGATAGTCAGTTCGGGGGTACTGAAAGCGCCATCGATCTCGATATTCCCCACACCGTCGAAATCGAGCCTGGTAAGGGTAGGGGTGGAGATGGAGATAACCAACTTGTCGGCACGGCCTTTGTGCCTTTTCAGGAAACGGTCTTCCATTGTGAGGATCAGTTTATCATTGTCCATCCGCACGTCAAGGATGTTGAGCAGTTCTTCGCTACCCTCGGCAGTCACGCTGACCGTAGGGGATTGCTTGATATGAATGTTGGCTACTACCGATGACTCGATAGCCGTAAATTCGCTCACTTCAAATTGATCCGCAGCCTGGCGCGATTGCGCTCCTACGGAAATGCAGGCTGTGAATAGCACTGCAATAAGGATTAATGTAGCTGATATTTTCATGTCTGTTGAATGTTGAGTTATAAATTATGAGTTATGAGTTATAAGTTGAGCAAATGAGTGCATCATTTATTCATTGGAGCATCAAATCAATGAAATGGTTACGGATGTTCAATCTTTTAACAGTTCCAGGATCTTCAAACGGAATGCGTATTCATATTTGGCCTGTGCTTCTTCTCCCAACACCTGTGTAAGGTTGTTCTTGGCGAGGAACAACTCATAGGAATTGGCACGGCCGCTCTCATATTTTTCTTCCGCGAAACGGTAGGCTTCACGACTGGCTGCGATTGATTTTTGGGCGGCATCCCATCGGCTTTTGGCGCCTGTGGCGTTGTAATAAGCCTGCTCGATCCGTTTGCGCAATTCGACTTTTGTTTTGTCCATTTCCAGTTGTGTGTTGGCTATGGCGAGTTCTGCACTGTGGACACTGTTCCTGATCTGGAACCTGTTGAAGATGGGAATACGGAGGCTGAAACCGAGCGAATTACTCATGTTGTTGCGCAATTGCGAACTGAAAGAGGTGTTATCCCTGCCGCTCATCCTGTAGTAGCCGGTTCCCATATTCACTCCGAACGAGAGGGAGGGGTAATATTGTGCCTTTGCCATCAACAGTTCTTTTTCACTGCTTTCCAGCCGGTAGCGCATGCCTCGTATCTCCGGACGATTCACCAGTGCACTTTCGTATACCGCTTCCGACTGCAAAAGGGTGGCTTCGTTGATCAGCGTTTCAGCGGGGGGCGCTGTAATATCGAAGTTGTTGAATTCCTCCAGTTCCATGATTTGGGCGAGATCGAGCAATGCCAGTTTGAGGTTGCTCTCTGCCTGCACACGGTTCAGTTCTTCCTTGGCCAACTGTGCTTCTAATTCATAGAGTTCTCCCTGTGCCATCTTGCCGCTTTTCACTAATTCACTCCGCCGTTGCAGGTTGGCCTGGGTGGTCTCGATCTGGTTCTCCGCGATCTGCAGCAACTCCCGGTTGAGCAATGCCTGAAGGAAGGCGGTAGAAACACTCATTACCACATCGTCGCGCATCTTCTCCAGATCGGCTTCCGACGCCTGCATGTCGGCCTTCCGTGCGTCGATGTTGTGTTTCATCCGCAAACCGTCGAAAAGGGTGATATCACCCCCGATACTGAAACTGGTCTGCGATGAGTTGGTGTTCTCATAAACGTTGTCGAGGCCGATGGAGCGACCGAATACGAAATTCTGCCCTGCCGAAGCGTTCAGGTTGGGCAGCAGATCTGCACGTGCCTGGCTGTAAGCGATCTCCCGCTGTTGCCTGCCGATTTCCTGCTGTTTGATGTTGCGGTTGTTCTCCAGCGCAATATCGATGCACTCCAACAGCGTATATTTCTGCTGTGCCGCTGCCGGAAATAGGGAAGCGCTGAAGAACAGGGCGATGATAATAGTTCTGATATGCATGGTCGTTACTTTTTCTTGTCCTCAATGATCTCTGTTCCACGGATCTTGTCATTCTCTTTCAGCCCTTCGGTCACTTCGATACGGATTCCGTCCGACAAGCCGATTTTCACATGCTTCCGATCGAATTCCTGCGGTTTCTCGCTTTTCACCATATAGACGAAAGCCGAGTCGCCACTAAATTCCACTGAACTTTCAGGAATGGTTACCACATCTTTACGCTGATCTAAAATAATATCGGCGTTAGCGCTGTAGCCTGCCCGGATAAACAAATCCTGCGGCAATTGCAGGGCGGCTTTCATTTCGAAGAGAATGGCTCCGCTCTCTTCTATGCCTTTGGGTGAGACATACTCTAACAAGGCGGGTATTTTTAGGTCCTGGATGGCGCCGATGGTGATCTCCATGGGCATTTCCACCGAGAGTTTACCTACTTCCGTCTCGTCGATCTTGCCGACGAAAAGCATGTCCCCCAGGTCGGCCACCGATGCCACGGTGGTACCGTCGTTGAAATTATTGGACTGGATCACCGAGTTACCTGCTTTGACAGGAACATCGAGGATAGTACCGCTTACCGTGGAACGTACCAGCGTGTTACTGGTCTGTGCCGAACTTTTGGTAATCCCGGTGCGCACCAGACTCAGGTTGTCGTTGGCGGCGCGCAGTTCTTCCTGATCGTTTTTGTACTGTAATTCCACCTTCTCGAACTCTTCCCTTGAAATCACTTCATTTTCAAAGAGTTTTTTATCCCGATCATAATTGATCCGGCTTTGGTTGGCAGCCAACCGGGCTCTTTCGACACGCGATTCGGCACTGCTTTCGTTCACCATATCGGGTACTACCTGTATCCTGGCAATGATATCTCCGGCCTTTACGGTTTCGCCTGCCTCTTTGTAAACCTCGGCAATGATACCCGACATTTGCGGTTTGATTAGGATCTCATTGCGCGGTTCTACTTTCCCTGTAGCCACAGTTCGTTTTTCGATATCACCTTTGGTGGCCGCCTCTATTTTGTAAGTTACAATTTTCGGGCGCGATTTCTGCCAGAGAAATACAAAGGTGGATATTACCAAGAGCCCTAACAGGGTCAATCCTACAATTCGCAATACTTTCTTCATACTATTTTTTATATTTCAAATTTTATATTCAAAATTCAAGATTTAGCTACACTGATTTCCAATTCAAATTCCATAAATCGTTAAATCAACAAATCAAATCGACCTTCCTTCCTTTTCACCTTCCCACATTTTACTACTCCTCACTGATCGCTTCTACGGGTTTAATCATCATAGCCCGTTGTGCAGGTATATATCCCGCCATAGCACCAATCACAATAAGGATCAGGAGTGAACCGATGGCCATGCCGAACGAGACCTGCGGGTCTTTAAAGAACTGGTCGCCCTGGCTGAGTACGATTCCGGCCCCCCGGAGCACGCCCACCCCCAGCACAATACCGAGGAGTCCTGCTAATACCGTGAGCACTACGCTCTCACTGAGGATCTGCCCTATGATGTTCCGCGGCGTGGCTCCCAGTGCCCGGCGGATACCGATCTCTTTGGTGCGCTCGCGCACGGTGACCAGCATGATATTGCTCACGCCGATGGCACCCGCGAAGAGCGTGCCCAGTCCCACGATCCATATCAGAGCGGATATGCCGATACCCAGGTAGTTGAACATTTTGAATTGTTCCTCTATGTTCATGGTCCATACCGCGTCTTTGTCGTCGGGTGAGACCTGATGCTGTTGTTTCAGGATCTCCAGTATCTGGTCCTGCACCTTTTTTACCGGAACTCCCTCTTTGGCGGTGGCTGCCAGTAGGTGAACGATATTTCCCTGGTTGAAAGCCTGTTGCATGGTGGAGAATGGTAAGACAACCGTTTCGGCTGTTT
The DNA here is from genome assembly GCF_900095135.1 of Proteiniphilum saccharofermentans. Lineage (NCBI taxonomy): Bacteria > Pseudomonadati > Bacteroidota > Bacteroidia > Bacteroidales > Dysgonomonadaceae > Proteiniphilum > Proteiniphilum saccharofermentans. The sequence goes on along the minus strand of NZ_LT605205.1, from coordinate 3,034,890 downwards.
CACCCCCTATATTGACGCCTGAGGTGCTACGGGCTACTCCCACCACCTGGAAATAGATGCCATTCACACGGACCTGTTTGCCGGTAGGGTCTTCTCCTTTCTGGAAGAGTACTTCATAGATACGTTCTCCGATGACGCATACTTTTCTCTTTTCCGCGATATCGATATCATTGACATACCGTCCGTAGAGCATTTTGCTCTTTTCTATCAGGTCGTATTCGGGATAACAGCCTTTTATCCGGTAGGAGCCGTTTTTATCGCCCCTCACCACATTTTTTTCATTGCCGCCGCTGAACAGCATGGGAGAGATGTACTGCAATTCACTTACCTTTTCTTTTATCACAGGAATATCGCTGTTGGTAATGTTCCATCTCCTTCCTTTCCGGAAACCCTTGTAAGGAAGTGTTGTCCGGTTGGCTTCAAAGAAACAGGAGTTGGTGGCAAACCCTTCGATCTGTGAAAAGATACCTTTTTCGAGCGCATTGCCTGATCCCACCATCAGCACCAGCATCAGCACTCCCCAGAAGACGCTAAAGGCGGTCAGCACACTCCGTGATTTATTGTGCGTGATAGTGATCCATATTTCATGCCACCTGTCTAAATCAAACATACTTTTAAATTAAAAGTGAAAAACTAAAAATTATTACTCCTGTCTCATCGCTTCAATCGGTTTCACCTTTACCGCTTTGCGGGCGGGCAGGTAACCGGCGATCACCCCTGAGATGATCAGTATGATCGTTGCGAACAGGGCATATCCCACATCTACTGTAGGATTAGTGAATATCGACATCTGCGGTTCGTCGGACACAGCCTGGGCGGCGGCAGCCTGTTCCATGAAGAAGTTGACCATTTCGGTGAGACCGATACCCATCATCAACCCGATATACCCGAAAACAGTGGTGATAATGATTGACTCCAGGATAATGGTTTTCAAAATGGATACCGGCGTGGCGCCGATGGCTTTGCGGATCCCTATCTCCCGCGTACGTTCTTTTACCGACACCAGCATAATGTTGCTTACGCTCACAATTCCTGCGATCAATGTGAGGATACCGATAAGAGCGACTATGAAGGTGATCACGCTGAAAATCTTCATTGTCTCCACATAGTCCGACTGTGCATTATATATCCAGAGTGCCTGCTGGTCTTCGGGATTGAAGTTCAACCGTTGTCCCATCAGCGTTCTGAGCGATTCGTTGAACCGGTCATTTTCTTCTTTCGTCACCAGTCCGTCCACGGTAAAGGTGATCTGGTAGAATTTCCGGTTGGGATTGAAAATGGTCTGTGCAGTGGAAAAGGGGATATAGGTATTCGATCCTCCCCACTGTTCTTTCTTGGAATTGATCCCTACCACCTTGAACATGATTTGTCCTACCTTTACCTGTTTGCCGAGCGGCGACTCGTCCTTGAAGAGCAGGTCTGCGACTTTCTTGTCCAATACGATTACCTTGTTCGACTCCTTTATATCGAGTTGATTGATGAAACGCCCATCTTCCGGGGCAATAATCAGGTTCTCGATATCAAAATAGTTCGGCATTACGCCCCTCACCTGGTAAGAACCGTATTCATTGCCGTAAGAGATGGTCTGTGAGGTGTTGATGCGGGCCGTGATGAGCCGACTTTCCTCCACCTCGCTCCTGATCATATTCACTTCACTTTCCGTGAAATGAAGGTTCCGCTCCGATTTCAATCCCTTGTGGGGCATGGAGGTGGTGCCTGACCATAAGTTGATGCGGTTGACCGCCCTGGAGCTGAAATTTTGCATCACCCCGTTTCTGAGGCCGTTGCCAGCCCCCAGCAGGACGATCAGTATGAAGATACCCCACGACACCGAGAGCCCGGTGAGGGTTGTCCGCATCTTGTTTTTCTTCAGCGTTCCCAGTATTTCATGAAGCTGGTCGGTCATACCATTTGTGGTTTTTGAAGTTGGGTGGTGATATGTACGCCGTTATCCTTGCGTGTTTCATATTCGATCATACCGTCCTTCAGGTGGATGATGCGGTTGGTAGCATCTGCAACCGACGGTTCGTGGGTCACGATAATGGTGGTGATCCCTTCACGATTGAGATTAGTCAGCACTTCCATCACTTCCACGGTAGTCTTGCTGTCGAGGGCGCCGGTAGGTTCGTCAGCCAGAATAATTTTTGGATCAGAGATCAGTGCACGGGCAATAGCCACACGTTGCTTCTGTCCCCCGGAAAGTTCATTCGGCATGTGGTGCGCCCAATCTTTCAGTCCCATCCTGTCGAGATGCTCCAGCGCGATAATATTCCGTTTCTTGCGGCTTACTTTCTTGTAGTAGAGTGGGAGAGCCACATTCTCCAGAGCATTTTTAAAGTTGATGAGGTTGAACGACTGAAAAACAAAACCGATCATCTCATTGCGGTAAAGCGCAGCCTGTGTCTCACTGAGATTCTTTATCAGTGTACCGTTGAGGAAGTATTCGCCCGAATCGTAAGTGTCGAGAATACCCAGGATATTGAGCAGAGTCGATTTCCCCGAACCTGAAGCACCCATGATGGAGACATATTCTCCCGCCCCTATTTCAAGATCGATACCTTTCAGGACATGGAGGGAAAGTGCTTCCGTCCGATAGGACTTATGTAATTGCCGGATTTGAATCATATGATATTATTTCTTGTTTCCTCTATATTTGCTGTTTTTTGCTTAGACTATTGTTCTAGCTGAATGGTTACAGGGTCATGAACGTTTTCGTGAATATGCCATTGCGAGAATTGAAAATCGAGGAGCGAACGCGACTCAATTAACAGTCGAGGAGCGAACGCGACTCAATTAACAATCGAGGAGCGAAGGCGACTCAAAACGACCAATGCAATTGAACGGTACAAATGTATGCCAAAACATTGTACTATGCAATACATAATACTGTGTTATTTTAAATTTTAACTTTGTTTATGGTTTTATGGGGGGAGGTGGGAAAGCGGGAAGGGGGTAAAAGTGCCTAGGTGGCTAAATGGTTAGATGGATGAGTGGGGTCAATTAAATTGATTTTTTATTGAATAATATTTATTATTTATTTGATATTATTGAATATTTGTTTTATATTTGTAAGAAAATAAAGAATATGTTACCTTCTAAATGTCCAAGTTGTCAGGCGCAACTAAAAGTAAAAAGCCTCGTTTGTGAATCGTGCCACACGGAAGTGTCCGGTTTGTACGATTTGCCGTTGTTGGCTCAATTACAGCCAAGTGAACAGGATTTTATAGTGAAGTTTGTAAAATCAAGCGGAAGCCTGAAAGAGATGGCAAAAGAACTCTCACTCAGTTATCCCACTGTAAGAAACTTATTGAACGATATAATCTCTAAAATTGACGACTATGAGAAATAAATTCACATGGAACTTACTCTTTAACCCTTTTACTAAAATTGCCGGTTGGCAGGCTTTCGCTTTGGGAATGCTGTTTGTTTTGCTCACCGGTGTAATCGGAACGTATGCAGGTGTTGCGTTTGATGGGGCAATTGATAGCCATATAACTGAATATCTCAGTTTAAAAGACTCATTTTTATTTTTGGTAATTGCTGTTGTGTCGGTAGTAGTTATATTGTTTACCGCAGGCCTGATTATCTCCAAACGTCTGCGTTTTGTAGATATTTTGGGAACAATGGTGCTTGCCAGGTCACCGTTGATCCTGCTTGCCATATTCGGTCTATTTGTGACACCTGTCCCTGCAGAAGAGATTATGGCTAATCCTATGGCTATAATGCACAATCCCGGTTTGATTATTTTCAGTGTCATCAGTATTCCTGTGATGGTCTGGTTTATTGCTTTGATGTATAATGGATTTAAGGTGTCGACCGGTGCTAAGGGATCAAAACTGGTTATCGGATTCATTATCGGGTTAATTGTAGCTGAAGTGGTTTCGAAAGTACTGATTTTTCAAATATTCTGATCATCGTTAATTTACCATAAATGGAAACAAAAAAATTTACACAATTCGGTACACTTTCGGTGCTGTTAATGTTACCGTTATTTTTATTATTTACAGTATGGGCATTAAGATTAGGCGTAAACAATAATCCCGCGTTCTTCATTCAGATTTCTCTTGCCCTGATATTCTTCATTTGTTTATTGATCTTCTACAAATTGACCATAACAGCAGATGCTGAAAATGTTTCTTTCAGATTCGGTATCGGACTGGTTCGGAAATCCTATAAAATTTCGGAAATTAAGTCATGCAAGCCTGTAACGAATTCTCCCTATTATGGAATTGGTATTCGTATTCTTCCTAATGGTCGGCTGTATAATGTGACTGGTTTAAAAGCCATAGAACTACAATTCAAGTACAAGTCGTCTGTCGTCAGGATCGGCACAAACAAACCAGAGGAAATCAGCCAATTAATTCAATCGTTAATTGCCGGGAAAGAAATTGTAAGGAATATGACCGAAACTTCCACCAAAAACAGGGAAACCCCGATATGGATTGCGATTTTTTTGTTAGTTGTAGTATTGACATTTATCCCTAACTTTCAGGAAACAAGAGCGGAATGGAATGATAATGAGTTGAAGATTAAAGGAGTTTACGGCATGACTATTCCCTTTTCAGAGATAGAACTGGCAGACACGGTTTCCAATATTCCTGCAATCTCCCACCGGACAAATGGGTATGCTTTTGGAAGGGCTTTGATAGGGAATTTCAAATTAGCAGATGATAGTCATTCAAAATTATTTATCAAAAAAGGAGTTCCACCCTATGTTATGATTAAATGCCGGAAAAGTGTCCCGATTTATATCAATTTCAAGGATAAACAGAAGACAATGGATCTATACCAGACACTAAACCAAGGGAAATTCTTGCCTGATTTGGATATATGACTCGGACCAACAACTATTTTATTTATCAAAGATTTATATACTAAAAAATAACATAACCATATGAAGAAATTTATCATTGTAGCCTTTTGCACTTATATCACAAGTGCTGTTTTTGCCCAGGATATAACAGGTTCATGGGCCGGGAAACTGGATATTCAAAGTACAAAACTCAGTATTGTTTTCCATATCGGGAAAAACGATACGATTTACGAAACGAAAATGGATAGCCCCGATCAGGGTGCTTTTGGATTAGCTACGTCTAAAACTGTTTTTTCCGGTAATCAACTGGAAATTTCTGCCACAGGAATGGGGATTTCTTATACCGGAATTTTCCAGGGCGATTCTATTAAGGGTATATTCCGTCAGGGCGGACTACAATTACCGTTGGTTTTAAAACCGGCCCAAAAAACCGCCTTGTCCCGTCCGCAGGAACCTAAACCGCCCTTTCCTTATCTGACAAAAGATGTTACTTTCCTGAATGAAGTTGACGGAAATCTGCTGGCCGGGACGTTGACTACTCCCGACACCATGGGCATATTTCCGGCCGTAATCCTGATAGCGGGGAGCGGGCCGCATGACCGGGATGAATCCATTTTTGGGCACAAGCCGTTCTTAGTGATGGCCGACCATCTGACGCGGAACGGATTTGCGGTCTTACGCTATGATAAACGAGGTGTAGCCCGGTCAAATGGTGATTACGTAAATGCCACTACTGAAGATTTTGCTTCGGATGTTACCGTCGCTTTCAATTATCTTAAATCTCAAGTCTATGTCGACAAGAAGCGGATAGCCCTGATCGGGCATAGCGAAGGAGGGATCATTGCACCAATGGTCGCTGCAAATGATAAAACCGTGGGAGCTATTGTGTTGATGGCGGGAACGGGTGTGGAAGGGAATGAACTTCTCAAACAACAGAACACTGACCTGATGAAGATGGGACAGATATCGCAGGATACAATTGATCAGGTCATAGCTACCCTGGAAACGATTTATATAGACCTGAAAGAGTGGAGAGGTACCGTAGATGAACAAAAAGAACTGAGTGGCAAGTTCGGTGTATTGTGGGAGTCTATGCCTGTTTCTTTTCGGGGAACGAATGGTAGGGAACATTATATTAGTGGAAATATGGGAGCAATGCTTTCGCCATGGTATCGATTTTTTATATCATTGAATCCTTCCGAATATCTCGAAAAAGTGGAATGCCCGGTGTTTGCAGCTAACGGGGAAAAAGACATACAAGTGGAAGCCCGACAGAACTTACAGGCAATGGAGGAGTCATTGGAAAGAGGTGGAAACAGAAATTATACAATCAAATCATACCCTGGCCTGAATCATCTTTTTCAGGAATGTGAAACAGGCTCAGTCCGGGAATATGGGGAAATTGAACAAACAATTTCACCCCAATTTTTATCGGATATGACAAGTTGGCTGAAAAACATTTTTTCAGAAAAATAAAAAGGAGATTAAATACCTGTGACCCGGCTGGCGGGTATGGAATTTCCCGTCGGGATCAATTCAAATGTATATCCCTCTTGCTGCAACCATTCGATGGCATGCGGAAGGGCGTACTTCAGGTTTTTCTCTGCTTTCAGGGAATCGTGGAATACGATGATGGAGCCGTCTCGCGTGTATTTTTTCACGTTTTCCAATACCTGTGCCGGATTCATAAAGCGACTGTAATCCCTTGTCACCACATCCCACATTATCACTTTGTAGCCTGCATCCCGCAGCGCCAGATTCTGCGGTACACGCATATGTCCGTGTGGAGGACGAAAAAGCGATGAATCGATCAGTTCCGCTGCCTTGTTGGTATTCTTCAACAGAAAGGATGTGCTGTTTTTCCAGCCTTGTACATGGTTAAAGGTATGATTGCCTGTCAGGTGGCCCCTTATAAGGAGTTGCCTGTAAAGGCTGGGATATTTCCGTACGTTATCTCCTACACAGAAGAATGTGGCTTTTATATCGTAATGATCCAATAGGTCCAGTACCCAAGGGGTCACCTCGGGTATAGGGCCATCATCAAAAGTAAGATAGACCGTTTTTTGACCGGGGATGCTTATCCGCCAGCGGGCTTCCGGAAAAAGAAGCCTGTATAAATGTGGTGGTTGCTCAATTAGCATGGAATGTGGGTGTATGATGAAAAGAGATACGGCTATGAGTCGACTCACGACCGTATTTATATGCCATTACTGGGCCGACTGCTGATATTGCTCCAGCAAACGGGGACTAAATTGTTGCATCATATTGAGAGCTTTTTGCATTGTCTCCTCTTCCGCAGCGCGGTGTACAGTATCGTCGGCAGCGGTGGAATAATACCCGCGTACCGAACCGTCGGTGATTTCTTTCAGGAGGGTATCCCCTGCGTAGGGTACACCCAGCTTATAGAATGTTTGCGCACGTTGCAACAGGTCGTCGACCAGTATTCTGTATTTCTCCTTGTTATGTTGTTGATAAATACTTGAAATCAGCATCATAGGATTGATATTGTTGTATATCAGATCGGAAAGTGAATTCGATAGTTGTACGGGGTCTAACCGTACGAACCAATCGAGGTTCCTGTTCACCCTGTCGCTGATATCGTTAATAAGCGCCTCGGCTTTTTCTTTTTCACCCAGGCGGTAATATGCCCTGGCGAAGAGCAGTCCGTCGGTACCGTAAGCCACGGCCGATGAAGGTATCATCGTGGTGACTTTATCCAATGCCGTAAGGGCTTTTTCTTTTTCACCCGCACTGATCAACGCATCCACAAGTTGAGTGAAGTAGAGACGGTAGGTGGAAAGCATTCTCCGGCTGGTTTCATCTAAATAAATGTCCGGATTCTTTTCAAGCCCTCCCCACCTGAATTTGTTCACCATGTTGTCGTAAGCCGCTTCTATGTTTACCCCGTTGTATAGCGGGGTCCCGGGTACCACCTGGTAGGTAAGGCCGTTGAGCGAGAAACTGCGGTTTTGCAGGTTCATATATAAGGATGGGGTGATGGTAGTTGCAAAGTGGATGGGTCGTTCCCAGCCGCCAGCGTTAATGTTATCGAGCATTTCAAGGATCATCTGCTCATTGAAATATACCGCCGACTTATCTGTCATATCGATATACATCTTGTGGGACGGTTTTGCGGCGAGGCTTTTCCAGTCTACCCGTGCGGTATCCACGTCGAGTGCCAGCACATTCCCCGGGATAATAGGCATATCACCCGTATTGAACGGATTGGCCGGACGCGTATTCTGTCCTGTCCGCAAATTCTCCATGATCTGTGACAGTGAAAGGGTGTCCTTAAAAGCGGTCACATCGTAGTACGACCCGAAAGAGACGGGAGGAACGTTGTTATGCCGGAGCACATCTTCTATTTCCTTTTTGGTGATGATATATGCCGCACTTCCTGCCTTTCCTGCATACTGGGGTTGGGTCCACCGGATGGGTAGCGGTTCGGACTCATACGCCTGGCGTAATAGTTGGTCCACATACCATTCCGTCTGGAGGAAGCTGAGGTTGGTGACCCGCACGTCGGTACGGAATCCTTCGGTTTCCTGCACGTACCAGAGCGGGTAGGTGTCGTTATCGCCATTGGTGAAAAGAATGGCGTTCTCACCCACACAGCTCAGGTAATTCATCCCGGTATCCCTTGCCAGTGTCCTGCCTGAACGGTCGTGGTCGTCCCAGTTCTGCGATGCCATCTGGATGGGCACACAGAGTGTAGCCACGGTAGCCAGGGCTGTGGCGGCGGCGGTGCTCTTTATATATTTCCTTAAGAAGTAGCTGATGCCTGCCACCCCCATCCCCACCCAGATGGTGAAGGCATAGAAAGAGCCTGCATAGGCATAGTCGCGCTCTCTCGGTTCATATGGTGTCTGGTTCAGGTAAAGGATGATGGCCAGCCCCGTCATAAAGAAGAGCATAAAGACCACGGTAAAACTCTGTTTTCCTCTTTCCTTCAGTTGTAACTGGTAAAGGATACCGATGATACCGAGCAAAAGCGGAAGCATATAATATTTATTGTGTCCCTTGTTGTCGACGATGTCGGGTGCGATATTGTCCTGCGGCCCCAGGCCCAGCACATGCTCGTCGAAGAAGGGAATTCCGGTGATCCAGTTCCCCGCTGTGATTTCACCGTGCCCCTGGATATCATTTTGCCTGCCTGAGAAATTCCACATGAAGTAGCGCCAGTACATGTGGTTGACCTGGTAGCTGAAGAAGAATTTCAGGTTCTGCCAGAAGGTAGGCTTTTGGTTCAGGTCGGTCACGCCGCCCCACTGTTCATAACCGAGGCTATGATTCCTGAAGGATGGATTGTTGGGTTGGGAGTGCATCCTGGTGAACAGCATGGTATTGGTATATCCATAGTTGGGCAGTACTACTTTTTCATACCGGTCTTTCTGTTCAGGTGAAGTTTTTACTACTTGTTGGTAGGTGATTTTCTCTCCTTTCTTGACCAATGACCCGTCGGCATTCCGTTCCAGTTGAGAAGCATAGGTCGTACCGTGAATAAGGGGTGTTTGCCCGTACTGCTCACGGTTGAGGAAGCTCCCCAGGGAGAAGATATCCTCCGGTTTATTCAGGTCGAGAGGAGGATTAGCGTTCGACCGGATAGGGATTAAAGCATACGCCGAGAATCCTATCAGTATCACCATTAGGCAGGTAACGGCCAGATTGATGAATTTAACCTCTAATTTTTTGTATCTGAAAGCAAAATAAGCACCTGCAGCAATGAGCAGCATCCATAACCATGCACTGCTACCTATAAAGAGGATTCCGGTCATGCCCATGCTAAGGAAGAAAGAGATGCGGGCTCTCTTTTCGGTCCCTTTGGGAGATAATGTCTCATAAAGCGACCATACGATGATGCCTATCAGAAGGACAAGGTAAACCAATACACCGGTATGGTAAGAAAATCCCAGCGAGTTCACAAAAAAGAGTTCGAACCAGCCGCCCACTTTGGTGAATCCGGGGATAATCCCCCACATTAATATAACGATCAGCCCGAAGGACAACAGAAGGGCCTTGATGCCGCCTTTCCAGTCGGGAGCCTCATTCTTCTTGAAGTAGTAGACCAGTACGATAGCCGGGATACACAACAGGTTGAGCAGGTGCACTCCGATAGATAACCCCATGACATAGGCGATCAGCACGATCCACTTGTCGGAATGGGGCTTATCGGCATTATCCTCCCATTTGAGGATCAGCCAGAATACCAGGGCGGTGAGCATGGATGAGAAGGCGTATACTTCACCTTCCACGGCCGAGAACCAGAACGTGTCGGAAAAAGTGTAGACCAGCGCGCCTACGATTCCGCTGCCGATCACCGCGATCGTTTGCCCTGTACTGTGTTCGTTACCCTCCTTTACCATAATCAATTTACGGGTCAGATGGGTGATGGTCCAGAAAAGGAACAGGATGGTGAATGCGCTCATCAATGCCGACATGACGTTGACCATCTTTGCTACCTGCGACGGATCCTGTGCTAACTGTGTGAAGAGATTGCCCACCAACATGAAAATAGGTGCGCCGGGGGGATGCCCCACTTCCAGTTTATAGGCCTGGGTGATGAATTCACCACAGTCCCAGAAACTTGCCGTGGGCTCAATAGTCAGTAGATAAACCACTGCTGCGACAGCAAATACAATCCAACCTGTAATATTATTGATAAGCTTGTACCTCATCGTTATTCTTTCTTTTGGTGATTGATGTATAGTTTCAATGTATAACCCGAATCATGCTGGTTGATTGCACAATTTTGGGCAAAGATACTTAAATCTCTTAATTCCTATTGTCGATTGAAACTGCATTTTGCCGTAACCGTATTAAAAAAAGCAAAATAAAGAGTTTCGGCTCAAGAAAAATTTGGTTTTAGCTGCTTTTTCTTGTTTTACCCGGTAGATTTTATATTGAGGCGATAGAGGGATAGTATAATGGTTAATAATTGTCTATTGTGCTTAATATCAGTAAAATATGTTATAAAACATGTTTTGGTGTAAGTTGTTGTAAATCTGTTTGATATGCTTGTCTTTTGTTTCTGTCGTGGAAAATATCCTCAAAAAAGTGAGTTGATTATTTGGATGGGAAATAATAAAAAGTTTACTTTGGAGATGATTTAAAGAAAAAAATCAGTAATTAAAAGGTCGTTTTCATTATAGTTTATCATTTTTTTTATTCATGGAAATTACATTAGTAATTCTGAAACCATCTGCTGTACAGCGCGGAATCATGGGGGAAGTTATCTCCCGTTTCGAAAAGAAGGGAATCCAGATTGTCGGCATGAAGATGGTAGAGTTGACTGATGAGATTTTGAGTGAACACTATTCCCATTTGGCTGAAAAGTCTTTTTTTGGTCGCATCAAGGACGCTATGCGTGTGAGTCCGGTAGTTGTGATGGCACTCAAAGGGTTGGACGTGATAAACGTAGTTAGGAAATTGGCGGGCGTTACAAATGGAAGGGATGCGCAGCCCGGTACTATAAGGGGTGATTACAGTATGAGTGTACAGGAAAATATCATACATGCTTCCGACTCTCCGCAATCGGCAGAAGCCGAATTGAAACGCTTCTTTTCAGAAAATGAGATCTTTAATTACTCTCACCATCTCCTCCCGTATCTGTATGCGAATGATGAGATATAAGTGACAAAAGTGTTTTTTATGGATTATCAAAAAATTCAGTGAAATAACAATGGAGAGAAATCATTTTTTAGCAAAAGCAGGCGTATTACTGTCTGCGAGCTTGATGTTCGTTACATTGAACTCATTTTCACAATTGTCTCCGGAATCAAACGGAAATACCAGGCCAGACCTCACATACAAACAATTACATAGTTCCACCTTGAGTGAACAGCAGGGGCTTTTTGCCGATGGGCTAAAGCTCAAGCTGGATTTGTCTGTCTTGGATGAAGTGGAAGAGGACCGGTTCGAGTTTGATCCCGATGCCATTCCTGCCGACGATATTTATGGTGGGATGTGGGGAAACAGGTATGTCAATACGTATGGTGACCTGAAAAATGCGCCGGATACGTTTATCGTGGATCTGGAGAATTTTACCATGCCGGTGGATGGGTATATGACATCCAATTTCGGGCGGAGAGGCAGCCGCCGTTACCATTACGGTGTTGACCTGAAAGCGCAAACCGGGGATACTATCTATGCCGCGTTCGATGGTAAAATAAGGGTAAAGCAATATGAGCGGAGAGGATATGGGTATTATCTTGTGATACGCCATTTGAACGGGCTGGAAACCGTTTACGGACATCTTTCCAAATTCCTCGTGGATGAAAATGATTTTGTCAAATCGGGACAACCAATCGGACTGGCAGGTAATACGGGACGTTCATTCGGATCGCACCTGCATTTTGAGACCCGCTTCCTGGGTAAACCGATTAATCCCAATTTTATTATCGACTTCCAGAAAAAAGTACCCCATAAGGAGGAGTATTTGGTGACTAATTCAAGTTACAGGAAGACATCCAACAGCAGTAGGGTGATTGTGAACAGCAACACGGGTAACACGAACAACAGTAGCACTTCAAATTACAGGGAGCCGGCTAATAATACAAATACAAACAAATATGTCTCTGGTGAAGTGAATTATCACAGGATACAGAAAGGGGATACCCTGGGAGCTATTGCCAAACGTTACGGGATTTCTGTGAGTAAAATTTGTTCGCTGAATAATATCACCCCAAAAACTACGTTGCGTATAGGGAAATCTATTCGCATCTCATAAATTGTAAACCGGACAGGAAAATCGGAAAGGTACAAGATAACGGACTTGTACCTTTTTTTATTATCTTTGTTCGTGTAATTAAAATAGACGAAATGGACCCAACCCACCATCAATTTGACGAAGTACTCGCCATTTGCCGGGAAGTATTCGAGAAGAAACTACAGGATTATGGGGCAGCGTGGAGGATACTTCGCCCTGCTTCAGTGACCGATCAGATCTTTATCAAGGCGAAACGTATTCGTACCCTTGAGACGACAAAAGATAACCGGGTGGACGAAGGTGTTTTTCCCGAATACATTGGTATCGTAAATTATGGAATTATCGGATTGGTCCAATTGGAACTAGGGTGTGTGGATACGGTAGATATTACGGCAGACAAGGCATTGGAACTATATGACCGCTTTGTAGCGGAAACGAAAGCATTGATGGATGCTAAAAATCATGATTATGGTGAGGCTTGGAGAAGTATGCGCATGAGTTCCTTTACAGATCTTATTCTGATGAAAATACAACGGACGAAAGAGATTGAAGCCAATAATGGACAGACTATTATTTCCGAAGGAATTGATGCCAATTACAAGGATATGATCAATTATGCTGTTTTCGGGTTAATCAAGCTGCACTTCGGAGAGGAATCTTGAATTTTGAATCTTGAATTAAAATAAAGATGAGTTCAAAAACAAAAATAGTAAAATTCCTGGTTGAGTTGTCTCGTATTATTGTCGGGGCAACTTTCCTCTTTTCCGGATTTGTGAAAGCGGTCGATCCACTGGGTTTTACATATAAGATAGAGGATTACCTGATTGAATTAGGTCTTACGCACCTTTTTCCGCTGGCTTTGCCCGCTGCCGTTTTTATGGTGACGGCTGAGTTTGCTTTGGGTGTTTTTCTATTACTGGGAATCTACAGGAAATGGGTCGTCCGATTAATCTTCGTGTTCATGGTCTTTTTTACTCCACTCACTCTGTGGATTGCCATTGCTAATCCGGTGGAAGATTGTGGATGTTTTGGAGATGCGTTCGTTATCAGTAACTGGCAGACTTTTTATAAGAACATAATACTTCTGGCAGGAGTGATCCTGCTGCTTTTGAAATGGGAGCAAATCACCCCGTTCTTTTCAAAGAAAATAGCTCCTGTTGCAGCTCTTCTGACACTGCTTTTTGGTGTGCTGTTCTCTCTTCATAATGTATACCGCTTGCCGGTGTTTGATTTCCGGCCATATAAGGTGGGTGCCAATATTCCACAACAGATGTTTGTCGATCCGGAGAAGGCAGATGTGCTGGAGACGGTTTTTATTTATAGTAAAGATGGTGTGGAAGAGGAGTTTACTGAAGAAAATTATCCCTGGAACGATTCTACCTGGACCTTTGTGGAAATGAAGACTAAACTGGTAAAGGAAGGAGAAAAGCCTGCCATCGAAGATTTTGCCGTTGAGTCTTTGTATTATGACGAGGCCGGTGGAGATTGGAATATAGGGGGGGACATCACCGACATTATCCTTTCCGAACCTTCTTATACATTCCTGATGGTTGCTTATTCATTGGAAAAGATGAATCTGAAGCATCTTGAACGATTTAAGGAAGTACACCGTTATGCAGAGGAAAACGGATATTCCTTCTATCTCCTCACTTCATCATCGGCCGATATGGTAGGAGAATGGGAAGAGCATCATCGTACCGGCTTCCAATTCTGTCATGCGGATGAACGGGTATTGAAAACCATGATCCGGGCAAATCCCGGATTGATGTTATTGAAAGAAGGAACGGTACTCGATAAATGGGACGGCAGTAGAGTACCGGGCAAGAGGTGGTTGGAAGAGGAAGACTGGGGAGATTGGGTGTGAAGAGTGAAGAATTAAGAGTGAAGAATTAAGAGTGAAAAATGAAGAATGAAAATGGATTTGTTGATTGAACGATTTTGAATCTTTGAATCTTTGAATTTTTGAATCTTTGAATTTTAATTATATATATTGTATGAGAAAAAACATTGTAGCAGGTAACTGGAAAATGAATAAAAACCTGCAAGAGGGAGTAGAACTGGCAAAAGAGTTGAACGAAGCATTAAAGAATAAGACTGTGAACTGCGATGTGGTGATCGGTACGCCTTTCATCCATCTGGCTAGTGTAGTAAACAGCGTAGACACAACCAGGATTGGTGTGGCAGCACAAAACTGCGCAGATAAGGAATCAGGCGCATATACCGGAGAAGTATCGGCTGCGATGGTGGCTTCTACCGGTGCCAAGTACGTGATCCTGGGGCACAGTGAACGCCGGGCTTATTACCACGAAACTCCTGAACTCCTGAAAGAAAAAGTGAAATTGGCTCTTGCTAACGGACTTACTCCTATCTTCTGTATCGGTGAGGTGCTGGAAGAGAGAGAAGCAAATAAACACTTCGAGGTTGTAAAATCACAGGTTGAAGAATCATTATTCGAACTTTCGCCTGAAGATTTCTCCAAGATCGTACTGGCTTATGAACCCGTATGGGCGATTGGCACCGGAAAGACGGCTACAGCCGATCAGGCACAGGAGATACATGCTTTTATCCGCAAAACATTGGCTGAAAAGTATGGTCAGGAGATTGCTGACAATACCTCTATCCTCTATGGTGGAAGTGCCAACGCTGGAAATGCAAAAGAACTGTTCTCCAATCCCGATGTGGATGGCGGTCTTATTGGAGGCGCTTCACTGGGAGTCGATAAATTTATGCCTATTATCGAGGCATTTTGACTCCATTAACAGAATTTTACCACAGATCCGCTCCGGGTCTGTGGTATTTTTTTATCTTTGCAGCACTTTAATGTGCCAATCCCGATAAATCGGGACAGGTAGTGCCAATGTGACAAACAACTGTTGGCTCCGCCGATTTTGACTACGTCGATTGTTAATTCAATTCAACGGAACGAAGTGTAGTTAAATATGCCAATGGCATTGATTTACAAATGTCTTAATATTGGCTCAGTGGGTAATTAGTAATTAGTAATTTTGAATAATGAACTATCTTTATCCCTATACGATCCTCTTTTTGTCGTTACTATTATCTGTCGGCAGTGCCTATGGCCAGTCGTCATCACAGAAGAAAGAGATACTGCGTGAGCTGAATTCCCCTGTGCCTGGCAAGGGGCGTGTTTTCGTTTATGAAGATGAGAGCATTGGGCATGTTTTGGGACGTCCCATGGCTCCTCCCAGGACGGTGTATACCAATGCCGACGGGTCAACGCAATTTTACCGGATACGAGGCTTCAAGATCCAGGCCTTTTCCGGAAATAACCAGCGTACTTCCAAGAATGAGGCACATCAGAAACAGCAACTTATCAATAACTTATACCCTGAGCATGAAACGGTCGTACTTTTTGAGTCGCCTTTCTGGCGATTGAGAGTAGGGAATTTTCAGACCAGAAATGAGGCGGAAGAGGTATTGAAGGATATGGTGAAGTCATTTCCCTCCTTTGGAAAAGAGATGTATATAGTAGTCGATGAGGTGAAGATCCCCGTTAACCAGCCTTACAGTGAATGAGAATTGAAGTTGTAATTGTACAAAAACGAACAGATGTCTTCCGAAGAAATAGAAAAGAACAGAGCGGTGATTACCGGTCATATGCATGATATTCTCTCACTTCTGGGTGAGGATGTGGCCCGTGAAGGTTTGGTAAAGACGCCCGAACGGGTAGCAAAGGCCATGCAGAATCTGACAAAAGGATACTGGCAGGATCCGGAAGCGATTCTGCGCTCCGCCTTGTTCAAGGAAAACTACCGGCAGATGGTAATCGTAAAGGACATCGACCTTTTTTCCCTGTGTGAGCACCATATGCTGCCATTCTTTGGAAAAGCACATGTAGCATATATCCCCGATGGTTATATTACCGGGTTGAGTAAAATTGCCCGGGTTGTTGATGTATTTGCACGACGGTTACAGGTACAGGAGCGCCTCACTACCCAGATCAAGGAGTGTATCCAGAAGACATTGAATCCGATGGGAGTGATGGTGGTGATCGAAGCCCAGCACATGTGTATGCAGATGAGGGGGGTGGAAAAACAGAACTCTATTACCACCACTTCCGATTTTACCGGCGTATTCCGTGAGCAAAGGACCCGTGAAGAGTTTATCGCGCTGATAAAATAACTCCCCCCTATGTGCATTAATTATATTTTTAATAACCGTAGTTTTGATTGAGATTTGGATTGAGTGAAATCTCACTATCAGGAATCGGTAAATAATTATCTTTTTCTATATCGTATCCATTCGGGAATTTGATTTGTATTAATTCCCCCAGCGCACCCCTGACTTCAACCGGATAAATTTCCGGCCCGATCTTCCACCGTTTTATGTCATCCCAATACTGACCTTCAAGTGCAAGCTCAATACGTCGTTCCTTACGCAGGGTCTCTCTGGCTTCACTCTGGGACAAACCTTTTGGGATAGCGGTGATTTTTACGTCTTCCCTGCCTCTCCTGATCAGGTTAATCAAATCAATGGCTGTGTCAATATCACGGTTGAGTTCTATAAGTGCTTCAGCCTTGCAAAGAATAACATCACCGTAGCGAAGGATCATAAAATCCAATGGCGACTCGTTTCCTTTTACTTCCATTGTTTCAATAGTATATTTACGGATTCCAAAGCCGACTAATTGGCCTGTATGATTTTTGATTTCATCCGGATAAAGTTGTCCCTGAAAATATGCGCCGGGTCTTAAAATGGTAAAATCCAAACGCGGATCCCTGTTTTCATAGGGGTTTTCCGGATCAATCGCTGTGCCGTCAATGGTTTCATACGCATCCACCAAATCTTGTATAGGGGCAACGGAATTCGATCCGTCAATGCCATATTTCAGGTTTTGAGGTTGCCAATATCTGTCGAAAACACTTCCCTGGCTGTAGGGGCCGGCCATAAAGCTTAAGCTGAAAATTGTTTCGCTATTTCCCTCATTTTCAAATTGAAATAATCCGTAATAAGAAGGAAATAGTGAATATTTCCCGAGCGTTTCAATTTTATTACAATATTCAAGGACCTCTTCCCATTGAGAATTATAAAGGTATGCTTTCATCTTCATGCCTAATGCTGCACCCAAAGTGATATGTCCGGTAGAGGCATCCTTGGGAAGCACTTTGATCGCCTCATCATAGTCTTGATGAATTTGATCCCATACTGCTTCTTCACCGGCACGGGTCAGATTTCTCGCCTCGTCCGGTGTTAATGTGTTCAACACAAGTGGAACCCCGCCATAGGTTTTTGCCAGCAAATCATAAAAGACAGCCCTCAGGAAATATGCTTTACCTTTATACACACTGTTCTGTTCATCAGTGAGTGAGGTTACTTTATCAATATTCTCCAGGAAGTAATTCGCCCTGTAAATACCTTGATAACAGTATGTCCATCTTGAGCTGACAATACCCCCTGATCCGGAATATATTTGTCCGGCCCCGACTTGCATTTGTTGCCCTTCCCAATGCGCCCATTGGTAAGCGTTTGGTGTGCACGCATCATATCCTCCGCCGTATCCGTATACAAAATTATTTCTCAATGTGTTGTATATCCCGTTCATGGTAAGTTCAACGTCTTCTTCTGTTTGCCAGAATGTTTGATCTGTTATTTGATCGTCAGGTAAGATATCCAGGTAATTACTGCAAGCGGCTATGATCAAAACCAGAGGAAGGTAGAAAATTGATCTATATATTCGTTCCATAATATCTTATTGTTAAAAATTTATATTTAATCCAAGACTGTAGATTGTAGGAATCGGGTAATGCCCGTATCCATCTGTGAAGGTGTCCCTTTCAGGGTCGAAGCCTTCGTATTTATTGCTGACCAGGGTAAACAGGTCAGTTCCGTTTACATAAACATACAGGTTTTGCAAGGAAAGCCTCTTACTGATATGCGTGGGCAAGTTATATCCAAGTTGTAAGTTCTTCAGCTTAAACCATGACATATTAGTGGTCCAAAATGAGGATTCCTGCCTGTTCCATGTGTCATTGATCACTATACGGGGGGTAACCGGGGACGGATTTTCTTCAGTCCAGGCGTCTCTCCATCTTTCAGTCACAGTTCCACCCGAAATTCCGAGAGGCTGTGTCCATGCATTCTGGAAATAGCCGGTTACCCCGGCAATCCCGGAAAAAAGAAAATTCAAATCAAAGTTTCTCCATGTCAGGTTTCCCGAAATTCCATAAACGAACTTTGGAATGGTATTCCCTATTTCTCTTTTATCCTGGTAATCGAGTCTGCCATCATTATTAAAGTCCTTGTACTTCAAATCCCCGGCAACGGGTATATAGCCATTATTCTTCATATGGCTTGCCGCTTCCTCATCTGATTGATAAACACCTTCCTGGATGAATCCGTATAAGGTTTTATAAGAAAAACCTTCCCTTATAAGATACAGCTGATCCGGCGCTCCCTCCCTGAATTTAGTGACCCTGTTTTTAACGTAAGTCAGGTTTGCCCCGATGTTATAACTCAGATCATATTCCGGGATCCTGTCATTCCATCCTACAATAATTTCAAAACCCTTATTCGACATTTCGCCCACATTTTCGAAAGGCGCAGTCAATCCCCCCATCACGCTGGAGATAGGTAATTGTACAATAATGCCTGAGGTGTTCTTGATAAAAAGATCGCTTTCAATGGTAAGCCTGTTATTGAGAAATCCCATATCAACTCCGATGTCGGTGGTTGTGGTTGTCTCCCAGGTAATATTTTGATCCACTAAAGCCGTTACAGCGGCACCCGGTGCGAGTTGATTCCCGAAATTATAGCTGGTGCCGTAATTCTGGGTGATAAACGTCAGATAGGGAAAATAATCACTATTACTGGAAGAGCCAATATTTTGGTTGCCCAGTTTTCCCCATGAAGCTCTCAACTTCAAATTATCGAAAACCTCCCATTTCTTCATGAATGGTTCTTCACTGAGCCGCCACGCGGCAGAGAATGAGGGAAAATACCCCCATCTGTTTTCTTTTGCGAATCGGGAAGAGGCGTCCGCCCTTAGATTCGCTTCAAACAGGTATTTGCTGAACAGGGCATAATTGACTCTCCCAAAATAGGAGAGCATTCTCCACAGGTTTTTGTTCCCGTTCGCAATTGGATTTGATGTACCTGCACTTACCTGGTGCAAACCATCCTCTTTGGGGGGATCCGATTTTTGGGCTTCTGTTGTTTTTCTCTCCAGGCTTTCCGTTTGAAATCCCAATACGCCCGATATCTCGTGAATGGTATTGAATTGGCGGTTAAAATTCAAATTGGTAAAGAATGTGGAATAAAAATTATCGGTTACCCCTCTGTATAGGTTTATTGTGGACGGAAAGTCAAGGGGTTTTGTCTGATTGTTCAGATCCAGGTCTGTATAGCAATAATGAAGTTCGTTATACCTGTCCCGGGTATTATTGTTATACTGCCCGTTGTATTGAGCCGTTAAGTTCAGGTAACCGGTAATTTTATATGTGGCTGAAAAATTGGCTTTGACAAAATTGTTGGTGTAGGTATTTTCACCGTTGTATAGATCAGGAAACGGGTTCCGGGTATCTACTATGGGTTGTCCGGCCCTGGCACCCGATTGGTAAAGGGCCATAGTGCCTCCGAACGTCTTTCCGTCTTCTAAATAAGGCGTTGAGAAGGGATGCCCGTTGGCCATCATATAAATTACCCTGCTGATCCCGTCATAAGGTTGGCTTGAAATCTTTCGCGTATAAATAAGCTTTGTTCCTATGTCTATCTTGTCGTTGATCTTCAGGTTGTTGTTCACTGTAATGCCGTACCTGTGGGAATCGGTGTTTTTAACAATGCCTTCCTGTTTTAAATAATTTACAGACAGATATGTATTGGATAAATTACTTGACAATTGAGCCGATAAGTTATGCTGTGTGGTGATGGCACTCCTGAATACTTCATCGAAATAATTGGTACTGGGATATTTGTACGGATCATTACCTGTCCTGAAAGCCTCCAATACATCATCCGGAAATAGCGCTTCCCCGCCGCTGCTTATGTTTGCCGCATTCCACATTTGCATATACTCGTAACTGTCGGAAATCAGGTTGTACCTCCTTCCCAGTTGGGAAACACCCACGTATCCATTATAGTTAAGTGAGATCCTTTCTTCTCCTGCACCTTTCTTTGTTTCAATGAGTATTACCCCGTTTGCGGCGCGTGAACCATATATGGCCGCGGATGCGGCATCCTTCAGTACAGTGATACTTTCAATATCATTCGGGTTGATTTCTGCAATTTGCCCCTCAATTCCATCGATGAGTATGAGAGGGTCTGTATTATTCAGGGTGCCGTAACCCCTGATTCTGATGGTAGCTCCGTCACTTCCCGGCGAACCTGAATTCTGGCTTACCCATACGCCGGGTATTTTTCCTGATAAGGCCTGAGATGCATTCGTAATGGGCCTGTTCTCTAAACTTTTGTCATACCGTATGGAAGAGACTGAGCCGGTGAGATTCACTTTTTTCATCGTCCCGTAGCCCACTACAACGACCTCTTCCAAAGTCTCTATGTCTTCCTCCAGCACCACATCTATGTTGCTCCGCCCATTGATGGGAATGGTTTGTGTTTCCATCCCTATATAGGATACCTCCAGTACCGCCTCCGGATCGACATTCGACAAAATAAAGCGGCCATCCGTACCCGTGACGGTACCTGTGCCCGTACCCTGTATCCTGACAGATACCCCTACCAATAATTCCCCTTTCACGTCAGTAATCGTTCCGCTGACCGTAACGGTCTGGGCGAACATACATACGGAAAATGCCCATATAAGCGCGGACAAAATTCCTTTCATTACACTTAAAAATACTTGTCTCATTTTCACGTTTTGTTTTAGATTGATTAATTATTTCTTTCAGATATTGCAGGTTTGCTCTTATTTATTTGGATATCGATACATTAAAAGGAACACCGGGTCGTTTTTTGACAAAGCAAGAACTTATGTCCGCAAGAACTTATGTCCGGAGATTACTTTTGCACGTGGGCCGCAACGTAGAGAAAATCGGCAGGTATGGATACCGGATTATAACTCTTTTTACAATGGTGCAAACTTAGGGGATCAAACAGGGGGTATTTCAACACTTTTGGTTGTTTAACTTCAGGTAAGAGGAGTAAAGTACAATTATAATGGAATAAAATACAACGCCGTATAAAGATATTTTTTGTATTTTTGTTGGTTAAGGAGTTACTATGTTTCATCTTTCAGCACAAAACAAACAATTATGGAAACAACTTACAGGGTCAACCGGAAACATCTGGGATATAACGTGAAACGTCTTCGTGAAATACTGGGTGTGAAACAGGAGGATCTGGCGGAGAGGCTGCACCTGACACAACAATCGGTATCCAAGCTCGAGAATAAGGAGGATCTGGATAATGAAACGCTGGAGAAGATAGCCAATGCGATGAATATCCCTTCGGATGCCATAAAGAATTTTACCGACGAGGGAGCGATTCATATTATATCGAACAATTTTTCAGATAATTCTTCGGCATTGTATAATAATTATACGATCAATAACCCGATCGAAAAGATCGTGCAGTTGTATGATGAAAAAGTGGAGCTGTACGAGCGGATGCTTCAATCGGAGAAGGAGAAAGTGGCTTTGCTGGAAGAGTTGCTTCGGGATAGACCGAATATCTGAAGAAAGGGGGATTAGATATCTCAATAAGTTATAGGGCAGGGTCTGTTATACTTTAAAAAATTGACTCTATAATTTTATCAACCATTTCAGTAAAATAGGGTTCCCGTATCTTTCCTAATTTACATACATAGTCTTGAATAAAAAAGTTAAAATGATGATTCTTAAAGTTTTTCAACTTGTTCTTCGTTTTACTTTTTGGTGAAATCCATGCATTTCATCTGTCCCGGTTATTTTATTTCACCCTTTCTTCGCTGCCCGCTTGCGGTCGTTATCATCCAGCAGTATCTTGCGGATACGCATGTGCTTGGGGGTAACTTCCACATACTCATCTTCCTTGATGTATTCCAGCGCCTCTTCAAGACTGAAGACGATGGGCGGGGCCAATTGCGCCTTGTCGTCGCTTCCCGATGCACGCACGTTGGTTAGTTTTTTTGATTTGGTGACGTTGACCACCAGGTCGCCTTCCTTGTTGTGTTCGCCTACCACCTGTCCTTCATATACATCTGTCTGCGGCTCAATGAAGAACCGGCCTCTGTCCTGTAATTTGTCCAAAGCATAGGCATAAGCATTTCCCGACTCCCCGGCGATGATAGAGCCGTTCTGCCGTTTTTCGATGTTTCCTTTCCAAGGCCGGAATTCCAGGAAACGGTGTGCCATAATGGCCTCTCCGGCGGAGAGGGTGAGCACGGTGTTGTTCAGCCCGATTATACCCCTTGACGGGATCACGAACTCCATGTGCATACGGTCGCCCTTGTTCTCCATGGTGAGCAATTCTCCCTTGCGGCGGGTGATGATATCGATGATCTTGCTGGCCGATTCTTCGGGGAGGTTCACCGTGAGTTGTTCCATCGGCTCATGTTTTTCACCGCCAATCTCCTTGATGATCACCTGGGGTTGGCCCACCTGCAACTCATATCCTTCGCGACGCATGGTTTCGATCAGTACGGAGAGGTGTAGTACGCCCCGCCCAAAGACGATCCATGAATCGGCACTGCCGGTCTCCTCTACACGGAGCGCCAGGTTTTTATCCAGTTCCCGCATCAACCGTTCATAGATATGCCGTGAGGTCACATACTTACCGTCCTGCCCGAAAAAGGGAGAATTGTTGATGGTGAACAGCATGGACATGGTGGGTTCGTCGATAGCGATAGGATCGAGTGGTTCCGGTTTTTCCAGGTCAGTAATACTGTCACCTATATCAAACCCCTCAATCCCGATCAGTGCACAGATATCCCCGGAGGTCGCTTCGTCCACTTTTACACGTCCCAATCCTTCGAAGAGATTCACCTCCTTGATACGGATTTTTTTGATGCTCCCATCCCGTTTGCTGAGCGCGTAATCCTTGTTGGAGGTGATACTGCCGCGGTGCACACGACCCACGGCGATACGACCCACATAGTTGGAGAAATCGAGAGAAGTGATCAGCATCTGTGGAGTTCCTTCCAACACTTTGGGTGCGGGGATATATTTGATGATCGCGTCGAGTAGGGGAATTATAGTGCCGGATGGTTTTTTCCAGTCGTCGGACATCCATCCCTGTTTGGCGGAACCGTAAATGGTGGGGAAATCGAGTTGCTCTTCGGTTGCATCAAGGCTGAACATCAGGTCGAACACATTCTCCTGCACCTCTTCCGGGCGGCAGTTAGGCTTGTCCACCTTGTTGATCACCAGGATGGGTTTGAGACCAATCTCCAGCGCCTTCTGCAATACGAAGCGGGTTTGGGGCATAGGGCCTTCAAAAGCGTCGACCACCAGCAGACAGCCGTCCGCCATGTTGAGCACGCGTTCCACTTCACCACCGAAGTCGGCGTGGCCCGGGGTGTCGATAATATTTATTTTAACGTCGTTATAACGAATGGATACATTTTTAGATAGGATGGTGATACCCCTTTCCCGTTCCAGGTCGTTGTTGTCAAGGATCAGATCTTCTGTTTGCTGGTTATCTCTGAAGAGATGGCCTGCCATCAGCATTTTGTCCACCAAAGTGGTCTTGCCATGGTCTACGTGGGCAATGATGGCAATATTTCGGATATTCTGCATGTAAAACAATCTTTTAGGGGTACAAAGATACGGATTTTCAGCGAGAAATTCATTATATGATTTATTTTTATAGACCAAAATATTTACCTACCCCCCATGAGGCATATGTAACCAGAGGAAAACCGAAAAATGAAATATTGATCCCAAATCATTTATTTGATTTTATAATTGAAAAACATTTGGAAGTTTGCTTGAAAAATGTTTCCTTTGCAAAAATTTTGTAGTAGCAATTATTTTTAATGGAATCAATTTGCAGGTTAAAGGACATATATAAAGCGCTTTATGCTTACGAAAAACAGTTCGCAGAGAAAGCCGGCATCACTATCAATGAAGGAGCTTTGCTTTGTTGCATGAAAGATGGTAAGCCGAAATCTGCGAACGAATTAGCAGATTTTATTGGATTGTCCGGTTCAAGGGTATCGCGTATTATCCACACTATGGAAGAGAAAGAATTTATTTTGCGTGAGATAGGGGTATCCGACAAACGCCAGATGATTTTTACACTTACCGACGCCGGGAGAAAGAAAATAAGCGAGATGAAAGGATTCAATATAGACGTGAATTCTTTGATAGGCAAATTGACATCTATTGCAGGGGGATAAAAAATTTACCCAAATTGTTGCTATTGACAAATATGTATATCGACAATTAATTAACACATAAATATGAAGATTATCATTATCGGGGGAGTGGCCGGAGGGGCTACTGCGGCTGCGCGTCTCAGGAGATTAAATGAAAAGGCGGAAATTATACTTTTTGAGAAAGACGAATACGTATCTTATGCCAACTGCGGATTACCGTACCATATAGGCGGTACAATAAAAGAACGCGACGAACTCTTTTTGCAGACACCGGAAGGTTTCAAAAACCGTTTCCGTATTGATGTACGTATCAAGTCGGAAGTTGTCGCGATAGATGCAGTGAGGAAAACCGTTACCGTGAAGGATCTGGGTACAGCCACGCAGTATGAGGAAGAATACGACAAACTGGTTATTTCAACCGGAGCAAAACCCATAAAGCCGACGATTAGCGGGATAGAGAACGAAAATATTTTTTCACTGCGGAACGTGCCAGATATGGACCGGATCAAATTGTTTATCTCGGAGAAAAATGTATCATCAGCAGTGATTGTCGGGGCAGGTTTTATCGGGCTTGAAATGGCTGAGAACCTCAAAGAAGCCGGACTGTCAGTGACGGTAGTCGAGCAGGCCGACCAGGTGATGGGTATCGTTGATTATCCCATGGCGGCTATGGTGCATCAATATCTTCGTACGCGGAAAATCGATCTCCTGCTGAAAGAAAAAATTACAGCGTTCGAACCGGATGGAAAGTCTATTGTTGTAAAGACAGAAAGCAGGAAATCTATCCCGACAGATATGGTAATTCTGAGTATCGGGGTAACGCCCGAAAACAGTCTGGCCAGGGAAGCAGGACTGGAAATCGGTGATTTAGGTGGTATTGTGGTAAATGATTATATGCAGACGTCCCACGCCGATATCTATGCCGTGGGTGATGCCGTGGAAGTGAGGAATCCGATTACCGGTAAACCAGCACTTATTCCCCTTGCCGGTCCGGCCAATAAACAAGCCCGGATTGCCGCTGATAACATCATAATGGGCAACAAACGTGTATACAGAGGAACTATCGGTACTTCCATAGCCAAAGTATTTGATATGACGGTTGCCTCATCCGGAGCTTCCGAAAGGTTGCTTTCGCGTGAAGGGATGGAATATATGACTTCGATCAGCCATGCCGGTTCACATGCAGGATATTATCCCGGTGCTTTACCGTTGACCGTTAAGATCAATTTTGCACCCGATGGAAAACTGCTCGGAGCCCAGATAGTAGGATTCGATGGCGTGGACAAACGTATCGATCTGCTGGCACAAGTGATCGGCAACGGTGGATCTATTTACGACTTACAGGAGATAGAGCATGCTTATGCACCGCCGTTCTCCTCGGCAAAAGACCCGGTAAATATGGCAGGATTTATTGCTGAAAATATTCTCACAAATCGTGTCAAAGTTATCCACTGGAGCGATATGCTGGAGGTGGAATCTGACGCTATGATTCTTGACGTAAGGACAAAAGAGGAATTCGAATTCGGGCATATAGAGAATGCTGTGAATATTCCTGTGGATGAATTGCGGGACAGACTAGCCGAAATACCTGCAAATAAACCGGTTTATGTGTACTGTGCAGTAGGATTACGGGGATATACTGCTTCGCGTATTCTTTTGCAGCATGGATATACAGCCGTGTACAACCTGTCGGGAGGATATAAGACCTATTCATGTGTGCAGCAGGATCAACGAAGTGTCGGCGGAGATATAGGCGTTGAATGTGATTTCTTTCCTGTGATCCGTGATGACGGGGAGATAAGGGTTGAATCGGAGAAAAAGGTTGTTGTGGATGCATGTGGGTTACAGTGTCCGGGACCCATCAGGGAGTTAAAGAAACATTATGATACCCTATTATCAGGGCAACAATTGACGATAAAAGTAACCGACCAGGCGTTCGGGCAGGACTTAAACGCCTGGTGTAATATGGTGGGCGCTAAACTGATTGATATGGATCACTCGGGAGGTGTTATCACTGCGACTGTCCAAAAAACAGAACCCCAAAATATTTCTATTCCCGGTAAAGGTACTCCCATGAACGGAAGTGATACAAAAACGTTAATTGTTTTCAGTGATGATTTGGATAAGGCATTGGCTACCTTTGTGATTGCCAACGGTATGCTGGCTGCGGGGAAAAAGGTGAGTATATTCTTTACCTTCTGGGGGTTAAGCGTTATCAAGAAGCTAGATAAACCGGCCGTGAAGAAAGATGTGGTTTCCCGTATGTTTGGAATGATGCTTCCTTCTCATAGCCAAAAGCTGGGATTATCCAAAATCAATATGATGGGTGCAGGCAGCAAGATGATGAGATCTGTGATGAAAAATAAGCATATCGATAGCCTGGAGAACCTGATGCAGCAAGCCATAGAAGGTGGTGCGGAATTAATTGCCTGTTCCATGTCGATGGATGTGATGGGGATACGGAAAGAAGAGTTGGCTGACGGAGTAACCATTGGTGGAGTTGCCACTTATCTGGAAAGAGCAGAGCAGTCGAATATCAATTTATTTATTTAGAGTTTGAACCGTTTATAATTTAACAAACATAATAATCATTTTATAATGGGATTTTTTAGTAATGTATTCAAATTGACGGGTAAGGCCGAATTAAAGGAAAAGATTAAAAATGGTGCGATGTTATTGGACGTGCGCGAGGTAGAAGAATATAAGTCAGGGCATGCCAGGGGTTCGGTCAACATTCCGTTGTTCCTTTTACCGACTGAAATGGGGAGGCTCGACAGAAATACTCCCATTGTGGTTGTTTGTCTTAGCGGTGCACGGAGTGCCCAGGCAGTGGGCCTGCTGAAGAGTCAAGGGTTTGAAGCCTACAATGGTGGTGGTTGGCAATCGTTTTAAGGTGGGAGAGAAAAAAATATAACGTGGAGTATCTGATTAGTTATTTCCTTTGGGAAAACCATCGGTTTTTTATACCTTTGCTTCTGAATCAAAAATAACACATTTCAGAGCATATTAGTCAGATGAGTATACCCAAATTTCTCTTTGTTTTTTTCGCATGCATTTTTATTGGAGGTTTTGTTGCGGAACATTCAGTTGTTATGGCACAAGATGCGCCGGTTTCGAATAGCGACAAGATTTTTGAAGAACCCGATATAATACCGATATATCCGGGAGGCACTTCGGAGATGCACCGTTTTATTGCAAATACGCTGAAATACCCGGAGGATGCGAGGGAACGTAAGGCGCAGGGGTTGGTAGTATATACCTTTGTGGTAGAGAAAGACGGTACCCTTTCCAACTTTAATATTATCCATCGTGCAGATCCATTGCTGAACGAGGAAGCATTGCGGATTTTACAGGCTATGCCACCCTGGCGTCCCGCCAGACATAAGGGAGAGATTGTGCGCTCTGAAACATATGTCCCGATGTATTTCAGGCTCAATCAAAATGCAGTAGCATCCGGTAAACCTGTTCAGCCTGCCCGTAATTATTCTAAGACAAAACCGGAGATCATTGAAAACAACACTATCTACACCATAGTGGACAAGATGCCCCAATACACCTATGGTGAGTCAGGATTGTCCGCTTTTATTGCGCGTAATATCCGTTATCCGCGTGAGGCCAGGCAGGAAGGTATTGAGGGAAGAATCCTATGCTCATTTATTGTAGCCAGTGATGGTTCTATTTCCAATATAGAAGTGGTGGATGGGCCGGATAAGGCGCTCAATGAAGAAGCTATCCGTGTACTGGGGCTTATGCCGAAATGGATACCGGGTGAAAATAACGGCGAGAAAGTGCATGTGAAATGTCTCCTGCCAATAGATTTTGTAATAGATGAGGATCCCATCCCGCCTTTGACCAGTAATGAATAGAAAAGGTTAGGCTAGGTGAGGACGGAAAGTGGAAAGATAAAAAAAGCTGCGGATTGGGATTCGCGGCTTTTATTTTAATTCCAGTTCAAATATACGTATTCCGGTATAAGTGTTGATAAAAAACCGGAAGGGGACAGGAGAACTGCCTACCTGCTCCCGCAAGTCGGAGAGCAGGAAAGAGGCATACATCATCCTGGGATATCCCGGAGGGTCGTTTTCGGAGGAATGGCTGAAATAGAGGTCTACCGATGAGGAAGAGCGATCCCGGAATAGTGCGACTTTGTGCGGCATGTTGAGGTATTCAATCTCCAAGACCAGGTTGAGCCAATCTCCGCCGACCCATACACTTTGAATTTTCACCGGATCATCTGAGTAATTTTGCGGGAATCCGTCCGATTGAATAGTGCCCGTAAATATATTAGACACAAAATTAATTTTGATGGCATCTCCCCCCAATGGAATATAATTGAGAATGACGCGTTGTCCTTCTTCCCCGGAATAATCTTTTACTTCATCAGGAATAAGTAATCTGCCGTTGTCGAGCCTGAAACGGTAGTTTGAGTTTTCCTTTACCACCGTAGCAAACTCTACAAGGTAATCGTCCATCCTTCCTGGATCTTTTTCACATGAGGAAAGAAGGAGGATCAGTAAAAATACCAAAAAAGTAGCTGTATGGCTATGACCTCTCATTGTATAATTATTATGCCTCCAGATGATTTTTAACTGTGTTACCGTACATCTCGGTCATTTTTACACGCAAAAAATCATCGTCTCTGTTGGCGATATTTATTTTCTCAATCTGTTTTTGGAGATAGGCATTGAATTTCGACACATCTTCGTCCGTATATTGCGATGAGAATCGTCCGGTATCGGTCATCAAATCGTATGCCACGTAATTGAACGGGAAAAAAGTATAATTGCGGTAAATCTCCCGGTCGATAATCGAGGCCACCTGTTCCAGTAATTCATTCCTGCCGGTTGCCGCAGGAATCTCCCGGATAGCCTGGTCGATGCAGGTGCCGAAACGGAATGTGACACGCCCCTTGAATCCCATGATACCGGTGTGCATATTTTCTATATCGTCGGCTTCCGTTTTTTTGTGCCCGGGATTATCACGCTTGAGCTGGAACTCTTTGGCTTTCAAATAGTCGCAAGGATCCAACTCATAGGAGATAGAAAGGGGGACGATATGCAGGTCTTGTAATGCTTTTGCCGGGTCGGAGCTGTTATGCAGCGTGAGCATCTTCAACAAACTCACTTGTGTTTTATCGTTCGAATCCTTTGCACGCCCTTCGCGTTGGGCGATCCATGCCGGTTGTGCCCTCCGGTTTACCGTATCATAAATATATTCCGAGAGATGTTTCGATACTTCCAGCATCTGGCGTACAGATACACCCCGTTTCACGATAAAACTCTTGTTAAGGCGCACCAGTTCTTCTATCCATGGGTAGATGAGCAAATTGTCGCCAATAGCTATCTCGGTGGTAGGCTTTTCCTTATCGATCATAAGCATATTCAGAAAAGCGGCGTCCAGTACGATATCACGATGGTTGGAGATAAAAAGGGTTCCTATACCTTCGGGGATATTCTCCCATCCTGCACCGCTCATATCGGCAGTGGTTTTAGCGATCAGTTGTTTCATGGCCGGATAGATGATATAACGCTGAAAATCGTCCTTGGTTCGGCATTGGCTCATTACTGCCGTAAATTGTTCCCACGAAAGGGGTTTTACGAAGGCTTCAGTTGCACGCCTGAAGTAACTGTTGGCAATGAGTCTCTCGATTGTTTCCCGGACGTTGCTGTCGGGAATGGGGCAGATATCATTGAATCGGTTCATTGTCTCTGTCATAATATTGTTAGGGGTTAAAAAGATTTCTATTTTTCTATTTGACTGAGTTCTTTTTCGATAATTCCAGTGATAATATTCGTCATTGAAAGTCCTGCCGCATTTACCTGTTGGGGAATAAAACTGGTGGCGGTCATTCCCGGTGTGGTGTTCACTTCCAGAAGAACGGGCATGTCTCCGACCAGGATATAATCTACCCGGATGATTCCTTTTGCACCGATCAGACGATATATTCTTTGGGTTTCCTGTTGAATAGCTTTGGTTATCTCTTCGGGGATCCGGGCAGGGGTGATCTCTTCTACCTGCCCATTGTACTTGGCGTCGAAGTCGAAAAATTCATTGGTGGTGACCACTTCCGTCAGGGGGAGTACCGTCATTCCTTTGCTGTCCTCGAAGCAGCCGCAGGTTACTTCTGTCCCTTGCAGGAAACTCTCGATAATCACTTCGGGTGCTTCCCGGAAAGCCTCTTCAACAGCAGTTTCGAGTTGTACCCTTTCTTTTACTTTTGTGGTGGCAAAACTGGAACCACCCAAATTGGGTTTCACGAAGATAGGTAATCCCAGCCTAGAGATAATCCCATCCGGTTGATAAGGGTCATTTTTCCGCAAGAGTATTGAATCGGCCACCTCTATTCCGAAATTTTTCAGGAAATTATTACAGATAAATTTGTTGAATGTCAATGCTGAGGTCAATACACCGCAGTTAGAGTAGGGGATACCCAGCATATCGAAATAACCTTGAAGCGTTCCATCTTCACCCGGGGTACCATGGATAGTGATATAAGCAAAATCAAAGGCGACACATTGGGCTTCACCGTCGGAGAAACTGAAATTATTTTTGTCGACCGGATAAAAACAGCCTTGATTTTCCACTTCCCATGAGGTGCGGTCTATCCTGACCTTGCAGACATTGTATTTTTCCTTGTCTATAAAGGAGTAAATACCGGCAGCACTCTTTTCGGATATCACTATTTCCGAAGAGTAGCCTCCCCACACAATGGCGACATTCTTTTTCATTGTTGAATCGTTGAACTATTAAATTGTTGAATCTACCTTCCCACTTTCCCACTTTCCCACATTACTGTACGCTCTCCATTTATCGATGACCGATTGCATATCGTCCGGAATATCGCTTTCAAAGTAGAACTCTTCTCCGGTGGAAGGATGGATGAAGCCCAGCGTTTGTGCATGCAGGCATTGACGCGGACAGAGGGCAAAGCAATTGGAAACGAACTGTTTGTATTTGGCGAAATGGGTTCCGCGAAGGATCTCATTGCCTCCGTATCGTTCATCATTGAACAACGGATGTCCTATATGTTTCATGTGAACACGGATCTGGTGCGTACGGCCGGTTTCTAACCGGCATTGAACCAGAGTTACATAGCCGAATCGTTCCAATACGCTGTAGTGGGTGACGGCCGGTTTGCCATGATCACCGTCGGGGAAGACGCGCATGCGCATCCGGTCATTCGGGTCGCGTCCGATATTACCCTCTATCGTTCCGTGGTCTTCTGCCGGACTTCCCCATACCAAAGCGGCATACGTCCGCTTTGTCTCTTTACGGAAGAACTGCCCTGAGAGGTTTGTTTTGGCTTCCGGGGTTTTGGCTACCAGCAGCAGGCCAGACGTATCCTTGTCGATCCTGTGTACCAGTCCCAGTCTTGGATCATTCATGTCGCTGATATTCTCTCGATACAGATGGTATGCCACCGCATTGACCAATGTGCCGGTGTAGTTTCCGTGACCGGGATGTACAACCATTCCTGCAGGCTTGTTGATTACCATCAAGGCCGTATCTTCATAAACAATATTAAGCGGGATATCTTCAGCGATGATTTCCAGTTCACGTCTTGGACGGTCCATCACGATAGAGACCATATCGAGCGGCTTCACCTTGTAACTCGATTTGACCGGTTGCCCGTTTACCAGGATACAATCAGCTTCAGCTGCCTGCTGGATACGGTTTCTGGAGATCCCTTCTATCCTGACGGACAAAAATTTATCGATCCGCAGCAAGCTCTGTCCCTTATCTGCTACAAACCGATAATGTTCGAATTTCTGATTTTTGTCCGGAAATTCCTCTATGATCCCGTCATCATCCTCAGCAAAAAAATCAATATCGTCCAAATTTTGTTGCGTCACAAGCAATTGATTAGAAAAATGAATCGTCTATAGCTCCATCACCTCCCGGCTGAATGCCGTTGGCCTCACTTCTCTCCCCCGGAGGGATGGTATATTCGTTGTCAATCCTCAACGAGTCAGCCAATGCACCACTGGTGACAATCAATGTGAGTGGCGAACCGGCAGGTATTTTTTCATCAGGCGTCAACCTTTTTCCTCTGTATTCCACAGCTACTACCAGGCCGGAATATTCCGCAGGTACTTCCTGTATAGAGAGCTGGGTAAATCCTATTGAGTTGAGCAATGCGGACGCCTGACGGGTAGAATAGTCGGTCAATTCAGGCACAGCAACCATCTGAGGGTTCTTTGCGTAGATGGTCAGGTATATGGCACGTCCTTCTTTTACCTTATTGCCGGCTTTAGGCCTCTGATCTATGATTGCTCCCGGCACGGCATCGCGCTGGTAGATTGAGTCCACTATCTCGGCATGGAGGCCTTTGGCCCTGAGTATGGTATTTGCCTCCCCTATCTGAAGGCTTTCCAGTGCAGGCACTACCACATTCTGCCCGTGTCTTGTATAAACGTTCAGGAGCAATAATGCCAGGACAACCAGAAGTATGCCACAAATTATGATCATCAGCAAATTTTTCACAATACTATTGCTGAGGATAGTTGTTTTTGTCTGTTTTTTACTCATAACAATCGCGCGTATAAGTGTATAAGCATATACGGGATACAAAAGTACAAAAAATAATGAGAGTGGGTAGTTGTGGTATCGAAAAAGAGAGGTGAAGAACTCCGGAGAGATATATGGCGGTCACCTAACAAAAAGACAGGAATAAGTCAACCCTATTCCTGTCTTTTTAAAAGATACTGTCTTTAATATTCGTCTGACACGGTAAGTTTGGCCCTGCCTTTTGAGCGACGGGCGGCAAGTACTTTCCTTCCGTTTTTGGAAGCCATTCTGGAACGGAATCCGTGTTTGTTCTTTCTCTTTCTGTTAGAGGGTTGGAATGTTCTTTTCATACAATTATTTTATTTTTTTTATTTCCGTTGTTCTTTATTATATATGATATAGGCCCGGTTGGATTTAAACGCTTCTCCTGTGACCCCTTGCCCTTCCCGGTTTGTCCATTTCCTGTTAAACAAGGTCTCTTCTCTATGGGAGACTTCATTTTACGGGCTGCAAAATTAGATAAAATATTTGAAAGAACCAATTCGATATGGGATAAAAATACTTTTTTTCTCTTTTTCAGCCCTTTGGGCAAATTACGGAAAGAAAATGAAAAGAAAAATGAAGAAAATTAAATGAAAAGTTTTGCGCTTTCAGAAAAACGTTCTATATTTGCACCCGCAATTGAGACAGCAAGATCTTTAACAATAGGGTTCACGCCCGAAAGGGCCCATTCGTCTATCGGTTAGGACGCAAGATTTTCATTCTTGAAAGAGGGGTTCGATTCCCCTATGGGCTACAATATTTAAAAAAAATAAACATACGCGTCAATAGAAATGGCAAATCATAAATCATCTGTAAAGAGAATCAGGCAAACCAAAGTTCGTCGTCTGGCAAACAGATACGTTTCGCGCACCACCAGGAATAAAGTGCGTGAATTACGTACGCTTACTTCCAAAGAAGAAGCCCAGAAGATGTATCCCGAAGTTTGTTCTATGCTCGACAAGCTGGCTAAGAAGAATGTGATACACCAAAATAAAGCCAACAACCTGAAGTCGAAATTGGCTTCTCATGTAAACAGCTTGAGTTGAGATGATAAGGCATTTGGTATTCTTTAAGTTGGCTGAAGAGGCTGAGGGGAATGCTAAAGCGGAAAACATTCTCATAGTAAAAGAAAAACTGGAGGCATTAAAAGCGGTGATTCCTGTGATCAGGAAGATAGAGGTTTTCTCGAATCATCCACTGGCTTCTTCTGAAAATTATGATATTGTGCTCGATAGCGAATTTGACTCGCTGGAAGATTTGAAAACTTATGCCGGACATCCTGAACATTTAAAAGTAGGGGAGTTTATTGGAAAAGTGAGGATTGGAAGAGCAGCCATTGATTACGAGTTTTAGGATAGTGCTCCTCAAGGAATAATATGACAAAAGCGGACAACAGGTCCGCTTTTGTCATTTATAGGTTTTTTGGAAAGTCTTTGGCCTTGACATTGCTCTCGCTTAATCGTTATTTTAGCTTGACGCAAACGTTCACTAAAGTTAGTCGTTTGCTCGCTATGGCAAAATTCAAACAAGTTTGGCTTTGCTCATTTAGCTTGACGCAAACGTTCACTGAAGTTAGTCGTTTGCTCGCTATGGCAAAATTCAAACAAGTTTGACTTTGCTCATTTAGCTTGACGCAAACGTTCTAAAAAAACAAAAAGGGGTTGGAAAAATGACTATTTTTTCGTACTTTTGTTCAGTCTTGAAAAAATCAGCAAATCTATTGTAGAAGTCTAATTCACAGGTAGTTTTAATATATATTGAAAGAAATGTCAGAAGAAGAGAAAAAAAATGGAAGTGGAAATTATTCTGCTCAAAATATTCAGGTGCTCGAAGGTCTTGAAGCAGTACGTAAGCGTCCTGCAATGTATATCGGGGATGTAAGTGAGAAAGGATTGCACCATCTGGTATCTGAAGTCGTCGACAACTCCATTGATGAAGCATTGGCCGGATACTGTACGGAGATCAATGTTACTATCAACGAAGATAATTCAATCACTGTAAAAGATAACGGGCGTGGTATTCCGGTCGATTATCATGAAAAGGAAAAAAAATCGGCACTTGAGGTAGTACTCACCGTATTACATGCCGGTGGGAAATTCGATAAAGGTACTTATAAAGTGTCGGGTGGACTCCACGGGGTGGGGGTTTCCTGTGTGAATGCACTCTCTATCTATCTGAAAGCCGAAATCCACAAGGATGGTAAGATTTATATGCAGGAGTATTCGAAAGGTAAGCCTTATGCCGATGTAAAAATTGTTGGGGAAACAAAAGAGAACGGAACGATTATCACATTCAAGCCGGATGATGCCATTTTCACCACATTGGAATACCGGCACGATATATTAGCGACCCGTCTTCGTGAATTGGCCTATCTGAACGCAGGTATCACGCTTACGTTGACCGATAAGCGAACTCCTAACGACGATGGTAGTTTTAAAATAGACCGTTATTACTCTGAAACGGGATTGGAAGAGTTTGTTCGCTATATCGACAAGAATAAGGAGTCCCTTATTCCCGAACCCATTCATATTGTGACGGAGAAAAGTGGCATTCCCATCGAAATCGCACTTACATATAACGATACTTACAATGAGAATATCTATTCTTATGTAAACAATATTAACACCATCGAAGGTGGAGCACACCTCACCGGTTTCAGACGTGGTCTTTCGCGCACGCTGAAAAAGTATGCGGAAGATTCCAAAATGCTTGATAAGGTAAAAGTAGAAATTAGTGGTGATGACTTCCGTGAAGGGATCACCGCCGTGCTTTCCGTAAAAGTAGCCGAGCCCCAGTTTGAAGGGCAAACCAAAACGAAATTGGGAAACAGCGAAGTGATAGGGGCTGTGGATCAGGCTACAGGGGAGGCTTTGAGATATTATCTGGAAGAGCATCCGAAAGAAGCAAAGGTGATCGTAGAAAAGGTTATTCTGGCTGCCACGGCCCGTCAGGCTGCACGCAAAGCACGTGAGATGGTGCAGCGCAAGTCGCCGTTATCGGGTGCGGGATTGCCGGGGAAATTGGCCGACTGTTCCAGCAAGGATCCGGCACAAAGTGAGATCTTCCTGGTAGAGGGTGATTCAGCAGGTGGTACCGCCAAACAGGGGCGTAACCGTATATTCCAGGCTATCTTGCCATTACGTGGTAAAATCCTCAATGTGGAAAAAGCAATGCCGCATAAGGTGCTGGAAAGTGATGAAATCAAAAACATATATACCGCTTTAGGTGTTTCTATAGGAACTGAGGAGGATTCCAAAGAACTCAATATTGAAAAATTGAGGTATCATAAAATCATTCTGATGACGGACGCTGATGTGGACGGAAGCCATATCGATACCCTTATTCTTACTTTTTTCTTCCGCTATATGCGCTTGTTGATTGAAAGCGGGTATGTTTATATTGCTACTCCACCTCTCTATCTCTGCAAGAAAGGTAAGATTGAAGAGTATTGTTACAACGACCAGCAGCGACAGGCTTTTATCAACAAATATGCCGATGGTAACGAAAATGCTATCCATACGCAACGTTACAAAGGTCTTGGAGAGATGAATGCCGAGCAGCTCTGGGAAACAACGATGAATCCCGAGAATCGTACCCTCAAACAGGTGACCATCGAGAATGCCGCCGACGCCGATGTGATCTTCTCCATGTTGATGGGTGAAGAGGTGGCACCACGCCGGGAATTTATTGAAGAGAATGCTACCTATGCCAATATCGATGCATAGATGAGAAAATAACAAGATGAAGCGACCGCCGTCACTGCAATTCAACGATAGAGCCGTCATCCTTTCCCCTGCCGGGAAAATTGACGGATATGTCGTGCAGGATGCAGCCGCTGTCCTGGAGGGTTGGGGACTCCGTCCCGAGATCAGTGAAAACGCCTTGTGCGATGCAGGGCGATTCAGTGGTTCGGTAGCGCAACGGCTTTCCGATCTGCAGAGAGCGTTCGACGATCCGGATGTGAAACTGATCCTTTGTTCCCGTGGTGGTTACGGGACTGCGCATCTGCTTGGAAAACTCAATTTTTCGGGGATAAAAAGAAATCCAAAGTGGCTTGTCGGTTATAGTGATATAACCCTACTTCATGCTGCACTGCAGACTCACGGCATAGCTTCTCTTCATGGGCCGATGGCTCAACATTTTTCCGATGAAGGAGCCGAAGATATAGCGGTACGCTATACAAAAGCTGTTTTGGCAGGACAGTCACCGGAATACCGGATTCCTGTGGGAGGATATTCCCCTTTGAATCGAAAAGGGAAAGCCACTGGAAAACTATTTGGCGGAAATCTATCGGTTTTTTGCGGCTTATTGGGTTCTAGATATGTCAGAGTCCCCCGTGGAGGTATACTCTTCATAGAGGACATTGGTGAAACTCCCTATCGTGTAGACAGGATGATATACCACCTGAAACTTGCAGGTATATTTGAGGGAATCAGTGGATTGATTGTCGGTCAGTTCACCGGTTACGAAGAGGATAGTCAAATGTATTCTCCATTACAAGAGTCTATCAGAGAGGCGGTCCGTGAATATGATTTCCCTCTCTGTTTCAATTTCCCGGTGGGACATGTGAAACTGAACTTCCCTCTGATCATGGGGGGGATGGCCACGTTGGGAGTTGGAGAAGAATTTATTTCATTCATACAGTAAAACCTAAATATAAGATGACAATAAGCCCTGAATTATTATTATTGGTAGGATCTGTCCTATTTTTTATAAGTATGTTGATTGGGAAAGCAGGCCACCGTTTTGGTGTTCCCATATTATTGCTTTTCCTTGGAGTAGGAATGGTTTTCGGATCTGATGGATTTGGTCTGGTCTTTGAAAATGTGCAGACCGCACAGACGATCGGCACGATCTGTTTGACCGTGATCCTTTTTTCCGGTGGATTGGATACCAAGTTTTCTGAAATCAGGCCGGTCATCTGGCCCGGAGTAATGCTCGCGACCTTAGGGGTGCTTATAACCGCTATTCTTACCGGATTATTCACTTTCTGGTTGTCAGGACATATGTTCCCTTCCCTGGGGATCAGCCTGTTGACGGCGATGCTGCTCTCGTCTACCTTTTCATCAACCGACTCAGCATCAGTGTTTGGTATATTGCGGTCCAAAGGATTATCGCTTAAGAATAACCTGCGCCCGCTTTTGGAGTTGGAGAGTGGTAGTAACGACCCGATGGCCTATATGCTTACCATCGTGTTTATGGGAATTATCCAGTCGGGAACAGATCCTAATATCGGCATGGTGGTACTCACTATTGTAATCCAACTGGTAGTAGGAAGTGGAATGGGGTATTTAATGGGAAGAGGAGCGGTGACTATCATCAACCGGATCCGTATGGATAACAGCTCTTTTTATCCCATTCTTTTACTGACGCTGGGTATATTTATCTTTGCCGCCACATACTACCTGAAAGGAAATGGATACCTTGCCGTATATATTGCCGGATTGGTAATCGGAAACGCCAAATTCTCCCATAAACGGACTTCCATGAAATTTATTGATGGGGTAGCATGGATGAGTCAGATATTGCTCTTCCTTACCCTCGGATTGCTTGTCAATCCCGGTGAACTCATTGAGGTAATTGTACCTGCCCTTATCATCTCCGCTTTCCTGATCTTTATCGGACGTCCGCTGACAGTGTTTCTTACTCTTCTGCCATTTCGTAAAATAGGTTTCAGGGATAATCTTTATATTTCATGGGTAGGCCTAAGGGGAGCGGTACCTATCATCTTTGCCATTCTACCGCTGGCTGCGGGAATCCCGGACTCACGATGGATATTTAATATGGTTTTTGTGATTACTATTGTCTCGCTCCTTGTACAGGGTACTTCTCTTCCAATGGTGGCAAGATGGTTGAATCTGGCTGAAAAACCGCAAAAACATAAAGCGTTGGAGGATTTCGACGTGGAATTTGCAGAAGAGATCAAGTCGGCTATGACGGAGATATTGATCACCGATGAGACTTTGAAGTATGGTAAGAACCTGATAGAGATGCCTTTGCCGGATAAGACTCTGGTGGTTATGGTGAAAAGAGGAGAACAATTCTTTGTGCCGACCGGTCAGACAGAACTGCATGCGGGAGATAAATTGTTGGTTATCTCCGATAATGAAGAGGCTCTGAGAGAGACTTATCAAAATATAGGGATTTCGAATTTTTCTTATCAGAAGAACCAGTGATGATTAGTTGATTTGCTGATTTTGTGATTTCATAATTTGATTACGTCTATTTTGGCTCCGCCGAACGTTGTTCCTATCCAAGATTTGACTCCGTCGATTTTCAATTGGCTTACGCCGATTGTTAATTGGCTATGCCGATTGCTAATTCAATTCAGAATTTTGAAATCCGAAATTTAAAATAAAATATGCAACGAGCGGGTAATTTTTTCCTGTTGATTTTATTGATAGCCGGAGTGATGTTTTCCATATCGTGTAATTCTTGTCAATCGAGTAAGTACACGGTTGTGACGGAACCGTACCTCCAAATTTCTCCGGATTTCAACGCCGATAGTGCCTATTCCTTCGTGGAGAAACAGTTAGCTTTTGGCTCCAGAGTACCCGGCACGACGGCACATCAGGCCTGTGGAGATTACTTAGCGGCAAAACTAACCGAGTTTGGTGCACAAGTGACAGAACAAAAGGCGGATATCACTCACTACGACGGTAAAAATCTGACGTTACGCAATATCATAGGGAGTTATTATCCTGAAAAGGAGAAAAGAATTTTACTTTTTGCCCATTGGGATACGCGGCCCTTTGCCGATGAAGAATCGGATGCCGGCAGGCAACAACAACCTATTGCCGGTGCCGATGATGGGGCAAGTGGGGTAGGGACACTGCTCGAAATAGCCCGTAATCTGCAGCAATACCCGGTGGAGGTGGGAGTTGATATTATCTTTTTCGACCTGGAAGATTGGGGGCAACCCTCTTTCGATACCGATTGGGTGCAGGGAGAGTGGTGGTGTCTCGGTTCTCGATATTGGTCGGAGCAACCGCATGTGGAGAATTACAAAGCGGATTATGGTATTTTACTGGATATGGTCGGCGCTGCAAATGCAACTTTTCTGAAAGAGGGTTATTCTATGAAGTATGCACCGAACATATTAGACAAAGTGTGGAGCACCGCAGCTAAGTTGGGACATGGCAATTACTTCCTGCCACAGAACGGGGGGTATATCACCGATGATCATCTGTCGGTGAACCAACACCAGCGGGCTCCAAGCATCAATATAATCAATCTGAAAACTGATACACATACGGGGTTTGCTTCACATTGGCATACCCATAGAGATGATATGCGCAATATTGACAGGGGCAGCCTTAAAGCAGCCGGACAGACAGTAATGGAAGTGATTTATACAGAAAAATGAACATGAGCCAAACGATAGACGAAGTACAACAGGAAATTGTTGACGAATTCAGCATTTATGATGACTGGATGGATAAATATGCCATTATAATTGAGCAGGGAAACGCCCTGCAACCAATCGATGAAAAATATAAAATTCCCGAAAATATCATAGAGGGATGTCAGAGCCGTGTATGGCTGCAGACCGATTATCGAGATGGAAAACTCTGGTTCCAGGCGGAAAGTGATGCCATTATAGTGAAGGGTCTGCTTGCTCTGGTACTGCGGGTATTCAACGGTCGTACTCCTGACGAGATTATCAATACCGATCTACGTTTTATGAAAGAGATCGGACTTACAGATCACCTTTCGCCGACGCGCTCCAACGGGTTACTCTCGGTAATCAAACAAATCCGTTTTTACGCTATTGCCTATAAGGCCAAAGCGGAGAAATAAGTCAATGTGCCAATGAACTAAGATGTCTTGGTGCGCCGGAAAAAATGTAACGGATCCCCCCACTCTCCGTATCCGATCGTTTCACCTACAGAGGCTATACGTGCTTCAAGGCAATTATTACATTGAGAGGCATCTTCGTTGAGGCATGGTTTATCTTCATAAAGGAGGTAGTCTTTTCTATGGATGAGAGGTGTGAGATTCGGCATAATCACATTGGCTCCAAAGAGTAAACCCTTTTCACGTCCGAATTTGTCGAGTACCTGCATGGCGGTGGTGGAAGCGATATTGACATCTTTGAGTAATATTCTCAGAATTGCAATCATTCTTAATGTGAGGCCTAGCCGCTCTTCCTGTCGTATGGAATAAGCTTCACTCCGGTAGAATGGGGTCCCTGAATGTTCGATGAAAGGGCCTATTCCCATCATGTCTACTCTCATGTCTCGCAGGAAAAGAATATCACCCGCGATATCTTCATAGGTCTGATAAGGTACACCCACCATACTTCCTGAACCCACTTGAAATCCGATTTTTTTTAATGATTTCAGGCAATTCAGGCGAGTTACGAACCGGTGTTTACCATCTTCCGGATGCCACTTTTCATATAAATCAGGAGAAGCGGTCTCTATGCGCAGAAGATAACGGTGCGCTCCACTTTCAAAGAAACGGTGATAGGTCTCCTCACTCTGTTCACCGCACGATAAGGTAATGCCCAGGTCGTATCTCGATTTGATTTGTTTTACAACCCTGCAAACAAAATCTGTAAAATCTTCGCTTTGGTCTTCTCCGGATTGTAGGACTAACGACCCATAGCGGTTTTCATGGGCAAAGTCAGCTGCCTTGAGAATTTCTTCCTCAGAGAGGCGAAAACGGTTTACCCCTTTGTTCCCCTTTCTTAATCCGCAATAAAAACAGTTTTTTCGGCATTGGTTTGAGAATTCTATCAGCCCACGGAAATAGACTATTCGGTTAACCCTTTCCTGTTTGACCTCCATGGCCAACGATTGCAAGGCATCCATCTCTTCCCTTGTATCCATTTTCAGGATAGATACAATATCCCTCTTATTCAATGAGGGAGAAGAGAGCATATTCATGATATTGTATTGGATACTTGTCTTCTCCATTCAATCTCCATTTTTACTCATCTCCTCCGACCGGTTTCTCGCTGCATCGAGTATCCCTTCGAAGTGTTTCCCTATTTCATGCGTACGGGAGTAATCGAGGCCGGCCTGGGTAGTTCCGCCTTTACTGGTGATATTCTGTATCAACTGTTCTATGCTGTAATTTTTTTGATTTTGGGTGAAATAGAGGGTAGTTCCCTGCGTAAGTTCCAACAGGAGTTCGTCGAGAAGTGATCCCGGAAGATTGAATTCCTGCATTTTATCCTTGAAGATTTGAATAAAGGAGAGGATAAAAGCGGGACCACTGCCAAAGACGGCTGTGAACAGGTCGAATCCGCTTTCTTCCAGTTGTACAGCCTTTCCCAGCTTTTCCAACAGATGAAAAATCTCTGATGCATTCCCATTATCCGGTTGATTGCTCACGAAAGCAGTTACCGATTTGCGGTAAGCCATTGCCAAATTGGGCATGATCCTTACGATTAATTGCCCTGTACCAAGATAACGTTCAATGAAAGCGATATTTCTCCCTGCTACCGGTGAGACAATGGTTTTGCCGGATCGGTCGAGAGGTGTCAACTCTTCAAGGACAGCGGATAAATCTTGTGGTTTTACCATTAGCCAGATCACATCCGCGAAAGCAACCAGGTCGCTTATCTTGTTGTAATAAGGTATGTCGGCCTCTTTTCTGCTTCTGGCAAAATAAGCGAACTCAATATTTTCCTCCTGTTTCAATCCCTGATAAACAGCTTTG
Source organism: Proteiniphilum saccharofermentans (assembly GCF_900095135.1). Lineage (NCBI taxonomy): Bacteria > Pseudomonadati > Bacteroidota > Bacteroidia > Bacteroidales > Dysgonomonadaceae > Proteiniphilum > Proteiniphilum saccharofermentans. The sequence goes on along the minus strand of NZ_LT605205.1, from coordinate 2,991,882 downwards.
GCCAGGTTGCCAAAACCTATAAAACCATGTTTCACGCTCATTAATAAACTAAAATATGAAAGTTGAATACTAAAAGTGTCATCAAATCAACCTTTCCCACCTTTTCACTTTCCCACCTTTTTCCCGAATCGTGTAAAGGGGATACGATCACCCATAGCATTGATGATGTAATTGGCACGTTGTCCGTTCACGATCCACATTTCAACATTGTGTTGCATACAAATTTCAGCAGCATGTACTTTAGACGACATGCCGCCGGTTCCGAGGAGGGACTCTTTCTCTTCGATAAATTCTTTGATGGAATCTAAATCGGTGACTTCGGCGATCAATTGTGCATCGGCATGTAGATGAGGGTTCCGGTCGAAAATACCGTCGATATCGGAGACAAGGACGAGCAGATCTGCCTCAGTAATCACAGATACCAATGCCGAAAGTTTGTCGTTATCCCCCAGCACTATCTCTTCGATGGAAACGGTATCATTCTCATTTACAATAGGGATATAATCAACCTGCCAGAGTCGTCTTATGGTGTTGCGGGTATTTTCGTTGGCTACCGGATTCTCGAAATCACGATAAGTCAATAGTATCTGTGCGATATTCAGTCCGAATGTACTGAAAATATTGTCGTACAGTTCCATTAGTTTTGTTTGTCCGATAGCCGCGAGCGCCTGTTTGGAATCGACATGTTTATTGAACCCGTTGATCTCTACAAATTGTCTTGCTGTTGCAATCGCGCCTGATGAGACGATTACGATATCATATTCTTTTTTTAGTTCCACGATCTGTCGTGCCAAACTCTCGATCACCGCGAATGATATCCTATTTGTTCCGGCCGTTAACGTGGACGTACCTATTTTAATGATTAGTTTCTTTTTCACTTTTAATTCTTCATTGTTCACTTTTAATTTTTCACTCTCTTATCTGCCCGTTTCCATACACAAACCATTTGTTTGTTACCAATTCCTGGGCACCCAGTGGCCCACGGAAATGGAGTTTTTGGGTACTGATGGCGATCTCAGCACCAACTCCAAACTGTCCGCCGTCGGTGAAACGCGACGAAGCATTGTGATATACCGCAGCACAATCTACCTGTTGCATAAATTCTGTGGCGTTTGTAGCGTCGTTGGTGACGATCACTGCCGTGTGTCCGCCGGAATAGAGGTTGACCATATTGATGGCATCCTGTATCCCGTCTACCAGGGTGAGGTACAGTTTCGGAGCCAGGTATTCTTCGCAGAGTGTGGCAGCATCGTTTTCTATCTTAATGGTGTTGCATAGAGATGCTATTTCTTTGTCTCCCCACACCTCAATGCCTTTTTCCGAGAGATGTGTGACCAGATAAGACAGTTTTTCTTCTAACTCATCAAGGCCTTTATGCAAGAGCACCTTGTCTATGGCGTTACATACGCTGATACGTTTTTTGCCGTTCAGCACCAGACGGACAGCCATTCCGAAATCGGAGTTGTCATCCACAAAGAGAAAATTATTACCTCTGCCACTCACAATGACAGGCACCGAAGTGTTTTCCTGTACGAACCGGATTAATCCTTCTCCGCCACGGGGAATAATGAGATCCACCCTGTGGCTGTTTTCCTTGATCAGGCTCTGTGTCTCCTCCCGGGACAGGTCCAGATATTGTACCCAATCCGTATTGACATTTTGTCCGTCGAGTGCCTGTTGCCACAGCCCTGTAAGCAGAATGTTTGTCTGACGGGCCTCTTTACCTCCCTTCAATAGGATCCTATTACCCGCCTTGAATGCTGTTGCTGCCGCTTCGATGGTAACGTCAGGACGCGACTCGTAAATGATCAGGATAGTTCCGAATGGTACCGTCTGGTTGACAATACGCAGTCTGTCTTCCCGTACGAATTCATAGAGGATTTTCCCTTCCGGATCAGGTTGGGAAGCAACCTCTTCCAATGAGCGGATCATTCCATCGATCTTTTTATCATCCACCTTAAGTCGGTCTTTCATGGAATCATCCATGCCGGGAAAGGTTTGCATATCCGCCTCATTGACCTCTTTGATATTCCCCCTGTTTAACTCCAATAGCTGTGCAAGGGAGAGTAATACGTTATTTTTTTGTTCAGTATTCATATTGCTGTGAAATGGTACCTTTGAAATTATTTATCTACTCTTTCTCGAAAAATACTTATAAGAACCAGGCTTGCTTGCTCTGATATGTGTAATTGAAAGTATTTTGGTTTCAAAGGTAGCAAATTATTCTCAAAATTGAGATTTTTACATTTAATGATTAATTGAAGAGCGATATTGTAACAATGGGACGGTAAAATATATTTTAATAGAACTAGGTTTTAAAGAGGAAACGAAACAGGTTAAACCCTTTTAATTTTGTAAAGTCCAATTCCCAATGATTAATAAAGAAACTTACACCCAATCTTTTAAAGCCCTTTTCCGGAACCTGGTTCCTTTTGTGAAACCCTATAGAGGGATGATAGCGGGAACCCTATTTCTTACACTGGTCGGATCTTTTGCCGCCCAGGTAAATCCGCTTTTAGTGAATGAAACGATTAACCGAGTGGAAGATTTACTCCGGCAACCCGATCCGTTTCAGAACGGGATGAGATTGCTGCTGATTATTTCTGCCATTATGTTGGCCAATGAGTTGTTGAATATTGGTATCCAGTTTGGACAGAAATATTTTGGTGAAAAAATTCGTATCAAAGTAGGGAGCGACCTGTCTCAGGCGTCGGTGGAGAGGATACTCAGCTACAAAATGTCATTCTTCTCTGAACCCGGGAATCAGACCGGATTGCTGCAAACCAGGATCAACAGGGGAATAGAGAGCCTTATCGGGTTGGTGCAGAACTTCTTCCTCGATATATTACCTCTATTCTCTACTGCTATTATCGCCCTGGTGGTGATGTACAATGCCAACCCCTACGTGGGATTGTTGGCGACAATCATTGTGCCGGCTTATTTTTATGTAAGCCAGAAACAGGCGGGCCGGCTGAAAGGATGGCGTATCCAGTTGCGTGGGCAGCGGGAGCGTAAGAATCACGGGCTGATCAATATTATCGACTCCATCACGGTGATCAAGAGTTTCGTACGCGAAGAACCGGAAGGGAAAAAGCAATACGACGTACAAATGGAGATGCTGAACAACCAGTTACAGACCCGTCGGACAAGCTATGTCTATGAGAGCCTGAAATCGTTTATCCAACAGATCGGGGTGGTACTCATCATCATTCTGACTGTCTTTCTTGTACTTGACGGGCAGATGGGAATCGGTGCCATTATGATGCATATCATGCTCTTCCGGAACGTATCGGCTCCCATCAGCCAGTTGCATCGTATCTACGACCAGGTCAACGACGCACTTATCTATGCCGACGGATTTTTTGAAGTGCTTTCGAACGATGAGGCGGTAGAGGCGGGTGGTGATATCAGGGCAGGGAATGTGCAGGGGCAATTTGAAGTGCGTGATGTAACTTTTACTTATCCCAACGGCAAGCAGGCACTCTCGAATGTAACCCTCTCGTTGGAAAAAGGAAAAACGACCGCTATCGTCGGATTGAGTGGTGCAGGTAAGAGTACCCTGATCAATCTCCTCTGTAAATTTTATAAACCTGATAGTGGAAAAATCCTGTTGGACGGAGTCGGCCTGGAGGATTATGAAAACGGTTCGTTGCGGAACAATATAGGTCTGGTGTTGCAGAAGAATCATATCTTTAAGGGAACGATCTACGACAATATCCTTTACGGAAAACTGGATGCAACCCGTGAAGAAGTAATTGAAGCATCGAAAAGGGCTTTTCTGCATGATCAGGTCCTTTTGTTGCCGGAAGGTTACGATACCGATGCGTTTAACTTGAGTGGTGGCCAGCAGCAGCGGATTGCCATTGCCCGGCTGTTCCTGAAGGATCCTCCCGTGATCTTCCTCGACGAACCTACCGCCAGCCTTGACGCGATTGCGACCGAACATATCAAGATGAGCCTTGATGCTATAAAAGAAGGACGTACGGTAGTAATTATCTCGCACTCGCTGTCGCAGATCATCGATGCCGATGTGATCCACGTATTAAAGGATGGACGGTTAGTAGAGACCGGATCGCATGAATCCCTCTACAAACTGAACGGAGAATACCGCAAAATTTTTGACGCTTCTGCCCGCAGCCTTAACCTCGATAAGATGCTCGATACCCTTGCGGTATAAAAATCTGTTTAATCGAACCGGATAATAAACCGTGTCCATCCATCGGGGTAGGTGCGTAGGGAATATTGGAAATCGTGCTGGGAAAGTACTTCACGGATAAAAAGCAATCCAATTCCCTGGCCCTGGGGTTTGCTGGAGAAGAAGGGGTTAAATATTTTTTTCTCGATCTCTTTACTGATCCCTTTACCGTTATCCGCCACCACCAGCGTTTTCGGCTGCGAACCGGTGGTGATGATTATCTCGCCATTCTCTTCAATACTTTCTACCGAGTTTTTGATGATGTTGAGTAATACCTGTTCAAAAAGGGATGAGTCGAGACGTATTGGTTGCAGGTTCTTATCGGGATGGAAAGCAAGTTGGATGTTCCTGTTGAGGCACATCACCTCCATAAAACGTGTCAGGTTGCCGATCAACCGGTTCAGGTCGATAGGTTCCGGCTCCGCTTTCGGGATTTTTACCACATCCGCGAAGTTGGTTATAAATCGGCTCATTCCATAACATCTCTCCACGCAGATCTGCATGGCCTGGCGCATATCCTGTGCTTCGGCAAGGGATTCCAGTTCCTTGATCACGGTATCGAGGGTAGAGGTAATTCCCGCAGTGGTGTTATTCACCTCATGCGATATCATACGGATCACTTTTTCATATGCTTTCTTCTCGGCCCGGCGCACCTCTTCCGTAAGGCTCTCTATTAAATAGAACGGACGTGGAAACCCCCGGTCGATAAACGATTCCAACGTGCATTTATACACTGTGCCGTTGCTCAGGCCGATAGAACGGGTTTCGTGCATAGGGATTTCTGAAAGGTCAATCGGCATTGAACCGTGTATTTCGGAAAGCTTTTTGCCTTTTACTTCATTGGCATTTTCCAGTTCCAGCAGTTTAATCGCCGCAGGATTCAGGTCGGTGATCTGATGATCGTAGTTTAGCACGATAACTCCCATGGGGGAGGCGGTGATGAGCAGGTCGAGAAATTCATTCTGTTCCCTGAGTTGGAGCCGTTCGTTCTTCAACTGCGCCATCATCTTATTGAAAATGGCGACTACCCTGTCTGCTTCATATTGTCCTACCTCCCGGAGTTTGGAACTGAAATCCTGCTCCCGGAGCAGATCCATTCCGCTGCTGATCGTTTGTAGTGGACGAACTGTTTTACGGTAGAAAATGATCAGATATATCAATGCTACCAGAATAAGCCCTTCAATAGTCATTGTCCTCCACGACATTGTATGCAGATTTTCGTAAAGTGTAAATCCGAAGACCAACAGCAGTAAAAACACCAGAATATAGAAGTAAACTCTCAGTTTCATATAGTGTATTTATCTCGAATTCAAGATTTAAAATTCAAGATTCAATTATCACTGAATTATCATATCATGAAATTAGCACCTCGTTTCATAAACCATATTTTTCAATGCGCCGGTAAAGGGCGGTTCTGCTTATACCTAACGTACGGGCCGCTTTTGATAAATTACCATTATGTTGTTCGATGGCGTTTCGGATGGTTTGCGCTTCCAGATCGTCTAACGTCATACCATGGACGATGTTGTGAGTGGCAGATGAGGTTTCCGGCAGGGTTGTCTGGCTGCGCAGATCGTCTGCCTGGATACGGTTTTTCCCACTCACCAGTATAGTCCGTTCCACCAGGTTCTTTAATTCCCGGATATTTCCGGGGAAGGGGAGTGTTTGGAGCAATTCGAAAGCACCGGGTGTAAATGATATGGAAGATAACCTGTTTTGTACCGATTGGCGGTCGGCAAAAAATTGAGCCAGCAGAGGGATGTCTTCTTTGCGTTCGCGGAGAGCCGGTAAATGAATCCGGATGAGGTTGATACGGTAGAAGAGATCTTCCCGGAAAGTTTTCTCACGTACCATTGTCGGCAAATCGGCGTTGGTGGCGCTAACCACGCGCACATCCACTTTCCGGGGATTACTATCGCCCAGCACTTCAAAGGTCTGGTCCTGTAATACGCGTAGCAGTTTCACCTGACAGGTGGTGTCGAGTTCGCCGATCTCATCGAGAAAGATAGTTCCTTTGTCCGCCAGTTCGAAGCGCCCTGTACGGTCGGCGTGTGCATCGGTGAACGCTCCTTTCCGGTGCCCGAACATCTCGCTTTCGAAAAGGCTTTGCGACACACCGCCCAGATTGACTTTCACGAACCGCTGCTTTCTGCGGGAGCTGTTTTTATGAATTGCTTCTGCAATCAGTTCTTTGCCTGTACCGCTTTCCCCTGTAATAAGTACCGAAGCATTGGTGTCGGCGATACGGGCTACAGTGGAGAGTACATCGACCAGGACTTCCGATTGTCCGATAATCGAAGAAAAATCATAGTGGTCATCCAGTTCACGGCATGTTTGTAGAAGGTTGGGAACCATTCTTCGTGTTTTTAGTTCGAGCGCCGTTTCCACCGATTTCAACAGTTGGCGGTTATCCCACGGTTTAGTGATAAAATCGAAAGCCCCGGCTTTCATGCCGCGTACAGCAAGCGATATGGAACCCCATGCGGTAATCAGTATCACCGGCACTCTCGGACAGAACACCTGTACTTTTTGTAATAATTCTAATCCTTCTTCGCCTTTCGTTGTCAATGAAAAATTCATATCCATCAGCATCAGATCGGGTGACACCTGGCGTATGAATTCCAGTGCTGCCTCGGGTGGAGCCACCGCTTCGGTTTCATACCCCGCACGTTTCAACAGGAGTGAAAGCGAAGAGCGCACAATTGCGTCGTCGTCAATTATCAGGATCATTTTATCTTTTATAGGATTAATCGATACGTTCACAAATTTTATATTTGTTATTTATATAATCAGTTGATAGAGCCTCTGTCTACAATTTATTTATTTGGGTGAAATAAATAAATTGTCAATTCCTGTACTTTTACTTATCATTCGGGCTAAAACATAAAGCCTAACCCAAGATTTCCACGAAAGCCCGACCAATCTACCCTTAGTTGATTATTTATAGTAGATAATTTAGCGCCGAATTCAAAATCATATCCTGCGCTGCAAGAGATAAAAATATTCCGTGTTACCAATAGCTGTCCCGCAATCAATGGTTGAATACTAAAACCGGTCTCATCCGTGCTTACATTATCGTTTGGGTTGGTTTCATGGACATCGTAATCGGGGAGATCCAATAACGCATCGTATTTTAAACCGGTAAAAGTGACGGCCGGTGAAATTTCACCATAAAGGGAGAAAGGAAGATTGCCTATTTGTGTCCTTAAGAAATGAAACCGATACAGGGCACCCACACGAAATCCGTTCAGCGTGAGTGTTTCGTGATATTTCCCCGAATAATCCGAATAAGCAATCTTGCCCCCGGTTGTCATATACGTCCCTTTTAACCCAATCTCATGACGTTTTAACCGGTACGTTACGTCGATACTATGTGTGATATATCCCGGAAATTTATCCGTGATCCGCACTCCCGGAGGGAGTTGTGTTTTCATGGATGAAAGTGATGCTTCAAAGAGGCGATGCATATCATCCATTTTATAATTTCCGTATCCTGCGGAATAAGCAATACTTACCTGTGCATTTGCTGTTAACACTGCACCTAAAGTCAAAAAGATAATGGCTATATATTTTTTTATGATTATCCGTAATCAGTCCTAAACATTTATTAGGATAATTACCGGAAAACCGGTTGATAATTAACGATATATATTTTCTCATGTCATGGAGAAGTTGTATATTTATGGTCTAAATATCAATAGATTATGAACCTACTTCAATTTATACAAGAGTATCCCGACGAGGCCTCGTGCCGCCAAAAGTTCAAGGAGGAACGCGACCGGATCGGTATCGTGTGCAAAAGGTGTAACTGTACTGACCACTACTGGCTCGAGAACAAGTCGAGTTACGAATGCAAGAAATGCCACTCCCGGACTTCGCTCCGCTCGGGCACTGTGATGGAGAACTCGAAGCTTCCCTGCCGCTACTGGCTCATAACCATCCACTTGCTGACAAGCACGAAAAAGTCATTCTCCACCGAGGAGCTTCGCCGCCAGCTGGGTCACAAGCGCTACCAGCCCATCTGGGAGATGGTTTGCAAACTGCGTGAAGTGATGGGTAAACGTGACGACAAGTCCATGCTCACCGGCCATATCGAACTTGACGATGCCTTCATCACGACCGAAGTGCCCGAAGACCAGAAGGGCAAACCCCGGAAAAGGGGACGTGGCAGCCAGGGAAAGTCAAAAGTGGTGGTGATGTGCGAAAGCCCTCCACGGGATACCCCGAAGAAAGGACGCAAGGACAAGAAGCCCGGACACCTTAAAATGAAAGTCGTGCCCGACCTGAAGTCCGGTACAATTACACAAGTTGCCAAAGAACGTGTCGACGGGGAATCGGACCTTACCACAGACGATTCCACATCCTATGTGGAGCTGGGACAGCTCGTGAACTCACATGCCTCCAAGGTTGTCAAACCCGAAGAAGCGGAGAAGGTGCTACCTTGGGTGCACACCGCCATCAGCAATGTCAAGAGACTGCTACTGGACGTGCACCACAATAAACTCAAACCCGAATACCTGCAATACTACCCCAATGAATTCTGTTACAAGTTCAACCGGAGATTCTTCGGGGAGAAACTTTTCGACAGGCTTGTCATTGCGGCCGTTTCGTTCAGCCCCGATTTCAAATCAAAAATTTATAATAGGTCATATTGCGGATAATCATATAAACTTTATTTCAGCATTTATCTGAATGGTATCGTATTGTATCATATCTCCGTAAAAACCACCGGAATTGGGGAGCGTTCCCCATGCTGTATTGAGCAGGCTGGCTGTTTTTACCTGGTCATATTGCCTGATTTTGCGCGTAAACAGCTCCAGGTTCCGCATCATTCGAATGGAATCGCTCTCTGTGGCATCATACCGTGAATTTTCTTCCGTCAGCACACCATAGGTTATTACATAGGTATCATTGATATCCGAACCTGTTGGAATGCTCTTATTATGGAGGAGGACAAATCCGAAATCCACAATGTACCACATCAATATGCATACAACCAGTAACTCGGCGAATATCCATCCGTTTTGTTTGCGTTGTACCCAAATCTGTTTTATAAGTTGTTTTATCATCTTTGAATCATGTATAGCGTATGTGAAGCGAATCAGTTATATTTTTCCGTAAGGAACGAAATACGGGAATCAGTGCCGAAAGAAGGTTCATTGCGAAACAAACCAGTAGTACCACTAGAAAAATCTTGAAATTGAAAAGCATGGACATTGAAAAGTCGACCGTTGCCCCTTCCGGTAAAGTCTCTGCAATTTGTTTTCCTAAATCGAGGATCCAGTTGCGCGATACCGATATAAAGAGATAGGAAAGCAATAGTCCCGTTATCCCTCCGGCAAAGGTCAATAATAGATTTTCGGTAAATATCTGGTTGAACAGCTTTTTGCGTGATGCACCGAAAGCTTTTCTGACACCCATTTCACTCATGCGTTGTTCCATACGGGTACTGTTTAATCCGGAGAGATTGATCGCCGGTACCAGTAAGAATAACAGGACCAGTAAAAGGTTACGCAACATGATCTTGTGCATATCGGGACCTACGTTGGACCAAAATCGGTTGATTTCCTCCCTCTTCGTATCCGGTTGTCCTGCAAGGTCGATATTCCATTCGGCTGATTGCGCATTATAACGGCGGATATTTTCATTCACTTCTGTGCGGATATTATCAAAGTCATCCGCCGAATGTGCCAACAGATAAATATTTCGCATTGACCCTATCATTCCATCGTGATAGTTATCTTCTTCATTATAACTTTTAGTGGTCGTATAAGGTACCCATACCTGGGCATAGGTGCCCGAAAGGACATAAGACACATCTCTTACTACACCTGCTATACGGAATTCCTTAAAGCCGCATTCGAAATATTTTCCGATGACATCTATTGTGCCGTATAATTTCTTAGCCAAAGATTCGGATATCACCGCTGCCGGTAAACCGGAGCGGAAATCTACTTCGGTAAATGGTTTTCCAAATAAAAACTGAAAAGAGAAAAGATCCCAGTAATGATTGTCTACATAGCGCACCTGTACCCTGTTGAGATAACTATCATTTGGAAGTGAGACAAATTTCGAGACAGGATCCATTTCCAATGATACCAATTTGGGCGTTTTCAGTGATAGAAAGAACATATTGCAGCTTTTATAAGAAAATCCTCCCGAACTATGCCATTTGAGAGTAGTGTCTTTTGGCGTTATGATAATCGTTTTCAGATACAAAGTCCTGTCCCGGTTGGTTTCGGGATAGAGGTTCGCTGTTTTCATATGGTTGATTATTGCCATTACCATGACCATGGAAATTCCCAAAGCCGTCCCGGCAATGTAAATGCCGCTGAATAGTTTGTTCTGCTTAATCAGGTACCACGCCTGTTTGAAGTATTGTTTAATCATTTTATCATGCATTGCATACTATCATTTCCCATATTATTGAGAAACTTTCAACTTATTCTTGTCCCTGTACCGGCTCATATCGGATACTACTACACGGTCGCCCGGTTCCAGACCTGAGATCACTTCGACATATTGATAATTGCTTTCGCCTAATTGTACTTTTCGTTTTTCAAGGGTACCACCATTCAGTACAAACAGTTCATACGTGCCCTGGCCGCTGTAATATGGACCGTTGTCAATGCGCAACACATCCTCCTTGACGGCATTCATCACATAAACATCGGTACGCAATCCCGATCGTAATCGTTGGTTATCGGGATCATCCAACTGCACGGTGAACTGGATCACGCCGTTTTTCGACAGTGGGGTCACGTTGCTGACAACGCCCGTCAACTCATCACTCCCAATCCTGACGACTGCTTTGCTTCCCACAGAAATACGGTCTCCATAGCTGTCGGCAATCTCCCCGTCGATGCGGAACTGCGACAGGTCGGAGAGGATGGCGACTTCGGTACCTTGTCCCACACGGGCACCCACCTGGTTATTGATATAGGTAAGGATAGCTTTTCGTGGTGAGCGGATCTGTGCGTCTTCAAGAATACGTTTGGTTTCGGCAAGCGTCTTACGGAAAATCTCGAGCTCCAGTTCCTGCACACGAAGTTCAGCATCGGCCACCTTACGGTCGTTTTCGAACTTCTTATGTGCCTGTTCTTGTTCCAACTTTGCTACGTTGTAACTGATCTCCACCTCACGGACCTTATCAGTGGTACCCGCTCCAATACTGTCGAGGTATTTCTCATTGACCACTTCTACAGCCATCTTATCGATCTGCATGTCGTTCACTTTTAGTTGCATTTCCATATCACTGAGCGTACTGCTGTTCTTGATACGTTGCTGCTCAATGCGGTATTGGCGCATCTGCAATTCATCCAGCATTTTGCGGTAGTCGGTCTCGATGCTTTGCAGGTCGAGTTGTAGCAAGGGAGTACCCACATCTACGGAGTCACCCGCTCTTTTATGTACTTTCATGATCCGGCTTTCGATGGGAGCGATAACGGTCTCTTCAAATGCCGGCATCACTTTTCCCGATGCGCTCACGGTAACTTCAATCGTTCCTTTATCGACGGAGGAGAGTTGGATATTTTTCAGGGATATACTGTCCCGGAGCAAAGAGATGATTACAGCGATAAGCACTATAGAGGAAAGGATAATAGTTCCATATTTGATCCATCTTTTTCTTTTCTCTTTGAGGAGAACATCTTTGGGTATTTTTCTGTCCATATATGTTGTCTGTTTTGCTTTATTAAAAACAAAACGCATGCCATAAATATAATACGCTGATTATTAGGATTGAATGTGGAGATTAAGTGTCCGTTTCCGAACAGTTCTGTACGGAAGCGGACACTTGGAAAGATGTAGAGATGTAACTACGGAAAAGAAGAAGGATTAGTGCAGGGATATATCATTCTGATTATGGAGTGGATTTTCTTCCTTTTGTACAGAATGATGTAATTTGCCAAGTGATTTGGCTACTACCACTGATACCATGGCGTCGCCTGAGATGTTGATTACTGTGCGACACATATCGAGCGGACGGTCAATGGCAAAGATCAATGCAAGGCCGATCGCCAACTTGTCGGCAGGAAAGCCGATCGATTCCAGTACGATTACTAGCATGATCATACCGGTCCCGGGTACGGCTGCTGCACCGATAGAAGCCAGCAAGGCAGTCAGAATAATAGTCAACTGATCGGAGAAATCCAATGGGAAATGAAGTGCCTGGGTGATGAAGACTGCGGCCACGGCCTGGTAAAGACTGGTGCCGTCCATATTGATAGTGGCGCCTACCGGCAATACAAAACTCGACACTTCATTATCTACACCCAGGTGTTCAGTTACCCGCTCCATCGTCACCGGCAATGTGGCTGCGCTCGAACTGGTGGAGAAAGCGAGAAGTTGTGCCGGAGCAATCCCCTTGATAAACCAATGGGGATTTCTTCCTGTAAAAAGATAGACGACGATCAGGTAGAAGCTAAGCATCAGTATAAGCCCTAAAACCACAGTGGCTCCGTAGAAGAGTAATTTTTGGAGTATTTCCACATTGTCGGTGCTGACAATAATCTGTGCCAGAAGAGCAAATACGGCAAAGGGCGCCATCAGCATGATCAGGTTGACCATCTTCAGCACCACTTCGTTCAATCCGTTGATCAGTCTGGAGACCGGTCTTGCACTTTCCGGATCGATCAACAACATGCTGATACCAAAAATGATAGAGAAAAAGATCACCTGTAACATCAAACTGTTATTGCCGAAAGCGGTAAAAATATTTTCAGGTACTATATCGATCAGGAAAGTCAATGGACCGCTGTCTTGCTGTTCTATTTCCTGTAGGTTGGTGATGATGGATGTATTTCCCGCATAGGTCTCTGTCAACTCGTCAATAGTCTCCTGCGAGATCCCGGCTCCCGGCTTTAGCGTATTAACCAGCAACAGCCCGATGATGATAGCAATTACTGTGGTACTGATATATAGAATAATAGTCCGGACTCCGATATGTCGGAATCTCGATATATCTTTCAGGTCGGATATCCCTTTTACTAACGAAGTAAAGATTAACGGAATTGCTATCAACTTTAATAACCTGATGAAGATGGTGCCGAAAGGGGCGATCCAGTCACTTACAAACTGTTTCCCCCAACTGAAGTTACTGACCAGTGCGCCGAACAATATGCCGAGCGTCATTCCTATTACTATCTTCCAATGCAGGGGGAGTTTCCTCACTTTTAATTACGTTTTTTTATTTAACATTTTCAGTAATACCAATGCATGGGTATGCTCCTCATCTTTTCCTGCGTAGAGCAGTGTCACGTTACCATGCTCTTTTTCGAGGTCTTTTATCCGGTGCAGGTTCTCCTTTTCTTTGAAGAGCTCTTTCCGGTACCGTCCACCGAACTCTTCCCACTTTGCGGGATCATGTTGGAACCATTTCCTTAATTCTGTAGACGGAGCAATTTCTTTTAACCAGAGATCCACATGGGCGTTTTCTTTGGATATGCCGCGCGGCCATAGCCGGTCTATCAGTATACGATATCCGTCATCATCGCCCAATTGATCATATATACGTTTAATCCGGATCATAATGCTCTGTTTATAAACGTTTATTTACCCTTCAGGTAAGTTGGGTTGCCACTTTATAACAAAAGGATAAATAGAATGTTCAATATTTTTCACATAAATTTTGGATTTATGGTTTGTGTATCACAGCTATTTTGCCGGTTCGTGTTGTTTTCAGAAAAAATCATGTAATTTTGCCTTACGAATCCGATAGAAGAGTCAATATAATGGTGAAATGACCCGGTAAATCGGACGATTGAATAAATAGAAATAAAATAATCGCATGAGACATATTAATTTGGTGATTGTGGGTGTTATTACACTTATGGTCGTATCGTGCAATCCTAAAAAAGAAGAAGTGGAGATTTTGAAACAATCCGATTTTCCCGCTCCTCCGGTAGCGGAAGTGATTCCCGATACGTTTATTAATTTCGGGCAACAGCGTGTCGACAACTATTATTGGTTGAAAGACAAAAACAACCCGAAGGTAATTGATTACCTCAATGCCGAGAATATCTATACAGATAGCATAATGGCCTCTACCAGAACGCTTCAGCAGACCATTTTTGAGGAGATTGTAGGTAGAATGAAAGAGGATGATGAGAGTTATCCCTCGTTTAAGGATGGTTATTACTACTATAGCCGCACTGAAAAAGGGAAACAGTATCGCACCTATTGTCGTCGTAAAGGGTCGATGGAATCCCCGGAAGAGATTATTTTCGATGTGAATGCGATGGCCGAAGGGAAACCTGCATTTATTTTCAGAGGCTATTCTATCAGTCCGGATAACAGCAAGGCGGTCTATTTCTATAATGAGACCGGTTCATATGCCGAATTCACGATGAAAGTCAAAGACCTTGCTTCAGGTGAAGATGTAGGGTTTTCAATGGATGGCGTTGCCTCGGTAGCGTGGGCTAACGACAATAAGACGCTTTTCTACAGCGTGATCGACCAGACATTACGATCTTCTAAAGTATACAGGCAACAACTGGATGCGACAGCAGGTGAGTTGGTATATGAAGAGAAGGATGCCCGTTTTGGCACTTACGTCTACGGTAGCAAGACCAGGCAGCATATTTTTATTGCCAGTGCAAGTTCTACCACATCCGAAGAGAGATATATCTCTGCCGACCGGCCTGCCGACCCGTTTAAAGTGTTCCTTCCCCGCGTACAGGATGTGGAGTATAGTGTTTATCCGCATAAGGACAAGTTTTTTGTCCGCTATAAAGACAAAGAGAATCTTAACGGTATGATCTATGAAATGCCGCTCACCGGCTATGAAGATCGTGCTGCCTGGAAACTGTTTGTGCCCCATGATAAGGATGTTCGTATAGAATCGATCGATATACTGAAAGATCATGTGTTGCTCGAGTTAAGGAAAAACGGACTGGCTGAAATTCAGGTCAAACCGGTATCAGGAGAGGGAGAAACGGAAACGATTGCTTTCCCCGAACCGGTCTATACGGCATCACTCAGCGGTAATCCCGAATATGACGCCGTCACTTTCCGGTATTCTTATACGTCGCTTAACCGCCCCACTACTTTATACGAATATAACATAGAAACAAAAGAAACGGAAAAACTGAAAGAACAGGAAGTGCCTTCGGGATTCAACCCTGATGATTATACAGTGGAACGGCTTTGGGCTACCGCTCCCGACGGAGTGCAGGTTCCGATGGCTGTCGTTTACAAGAAAGGATTGAAGAAAGATGGCAGCAATCCCGCGTTGCTCTATTCCTATGGAAGTTACGGAATAAGTTCTGATGTCTATTTCAGTGCGAGCATGTACAGCCTGATCGATCGAGGTTTTGTGTACGCCGTTGCCCAGATCCGTGGAGGAAGCGACCTGGGTGAGCAATGGTATGAAGACGGAAAACTGTTGCATAAAAAGAATACCTTTACCGATTTTATCGCCTGCAGCGAAAAACTGATACAGGATGGTTATACATCTTCCTACAAACTGGCCGCCATGGGGGGGAGTGCAGGGGGATTGCTGATGGGTGCCGTGGCGAATATGCGTCCGGACCTTTACCAGACTATCGTAGCGCAGGTACCGTTTATCGATGTAGTCAACACTATGCTCGACGATACGCTGCCACTCACCACAGGTGAATATGAAGAGTGGGGTAACCCCAATGAAGAGGAATATTACAACTATATCCTTTCTTACTCGCCCTATGATAATATCACTGCGCAGGATTATCCCAATATATTGATTACCGGCGGTATCAACGATTCGCAGGTGCTTTTCCACGAACCGGCCAAATATGCAGCTAAACTGCGCGCACTGAAGACGGATGATAATATCCTGTTGCTCCATATGAATATGGATTCAGGCCATGGAGGTGCTACGGGGCGATATGACGGTATCAAAGATACTGCCTTTGAGTTTGCCTTTATCCTGAATCGTGTCGGGATCGATAAATAGACAGAGTTGAATTAGTTATGCATGCACATCAGCACCACCATCACGATCATCACTACGGACACACGGAGGTAAAGAATATCAGGGCTGCTTTTTTTCTGAATCTTTCTTTCACCATCATTGAGTTAGTCGGTGGTTTGATAACCAATAGTGTGGCAATCCTTTCGGATGCAGTCCATGATCTGGGCGATAGTTTTTCGCTCGGGCTGTCATGGTATTTCCAAAAAGTGGCAAAGAGACCCCGAACCAAGGAATACACCTATGGCTACAAACGTTTTTCGTTATTAGGTGCCGTGATCAATTCGGTGATACTGCTGGTGGGAAGTATCCTGATCCTGACGCATGCTATTCCCCGTCTGTTTAATCCTCAACATCCCGATGTGAAAGGGATGTTGTTACTTGCCGTTCTGGGAGTGATCATTAACGGGATGGCTGTCCTTCGGCTGAGGAAAGGAAGCTCAATCAACGAAAGGGTGGTGTCTCTACATCTCCTGGAAGATGTGCTGGGGTGGCTGGCGGTGTTGATAGGTGCAGGAATCATGTATTTTGTCGACGCGCCATTTATCGATCCTCTCCTTTCCATTCTCATTTCTCTCTATATCCTTTATAATGTGTATAGAAATATCCGTCAAAGCTTGCGTATTATTTTGCAGGGAAGTCCTTCGCAGCTTGATATGGAAGAAGTGAAACGATCGCTACTGGAAATCGGAGAAGTGCAAGATGTACACGATCTCCATGCATGGTCGGTAGACGGCGAATATAACGTAATGACCGTTCACGTGGTACTTCGTAGCGCTCTTCCGATGGAGGAACAACACCGACTAAAATTGGAGATCCGGGACAAACTGTTGTCAATGGGGGTACAGCACTGTACCATTGAGTTTGAAGTGGCGGACGAGGAATGCGTTTATTCCAGATAAGTGTATCCGTACAATCCCGACCGGTAGTTCGAGAGGAATTCTTTCCCTTCTTCTACCGAGATCTTCCCTTGTTTTACAGAACTCATCACCCAGGTCTCCACGGTACGAACCAGTTTCTTGGGATTATACTGTGCATATTCCAGTACTTCTGCTACCGACTCGCCATCGATTACCTGATCGATCTTATATCCGCTTTCGCCCGTAGAAACATGTACCACATTGGTATCGCCGAACAGGTTATGCAGGTCGCCCAGAATTTCCTGATAAGCCCCCACCAGAAAAACACCTATATAATAGGATTCATCTTTTTTAAGAGAATGGACGGGAAGATAAGCAGAGCGGAATCCATCCTGCGAAGCAAAATTGGATATTTTCCCGTCCGAGTCGCAGGTGATATCCTGCAATGTGGCAGTCCTGTCGGGTTTCTCATCCAGCCGGTGAATAGGGATAATTGGAAATACCTGGTCGATGGCCCAGGAGTCGGGGAGCGACTGGAATAACGAGAAGTTACAGAAATATTTGTCGGGTAGCAGGGTAGATAGTTGCCTTAGTTCTTCGGGGGCATGTTTAGCCCGGTTGCTGGTGATATTGATTTCCCGCACGATAGAGAAGTAGAGTTGCTCCATCTGTGCCCGGGTTTTCAAATCGAGCATGCCCAGGCTGAATAGGTCGAGTGACTCTTCCCTGATTTGCTGTGCGTCGTGCCATGCTTCCAGCATCCGTGCCTGTGTAAGCGTATCCCAGATATTGTAGAGTTCTTTCACCAATTCATGGGCATCCTCTTCCAATTCCTGATCCTCCGGCCATGCCGGTAAGGTCGCCGTTTCCAGTACTTCAAAGATTAATACCGAATGATGTGCCGTAAGTGCACGTCCCGATTCGGTAATGATGTCGGGGTGGGGTAGTTCGTTTTTGTTCGCTGCATCCACGAAGGCAAACACCGAGTCGTTCACATACTCCTGTATAGAGTAATTGATGCTGTTCTCGGTGAAGGAGGAACGTGTGCCGTCGTAATCGACACCCAATCCACCCCCTATATCTACATACTGGATCTTGAATCCCATGGCATGGAGCTGGACGTAAAACTGGGCCGCTTCGCGCAATGCGGTCTTAATACGGCGTATCTTTGTAATCTGGCTTCCTATGTGAAAATGGATAAGCTGAAAGCAATCCTCCATCTTATTTGTTTTAAGCACCTCCAGTGCTTCAAGCAGTTCACTCGAATTGAGTCCGAATTTGCTGCCGTCGCCACCCGACTCTTCCCACTTGCCACTGCCGGAGCTGGCCAGTTTCACACGGATACCAATATTGGGTTTTACCTTTAGCCGCTTAGCGATCTTGATGGTCAGGTCGAGTTCATTCAGTTTCTCAACAACGATGAATACTTTCTTTCCCATCTTTTGTGCCAGCAGTGCCAGTTCTATATAACTTTCATCTTTATATCCGTTGCATATGATAAGAGAGTCATTATCGGTATTGATTGCCAGCACGGCATGGAGTTCCGGTTTGGATCCGGCTTCCAGTCCTATATTGAACCGTTTTCCACTGGAAACGATCTCTTCTACTACCTGTCGCATCTGGTTTACCTTGATAGGGTAGATGATGTAATTCTGGGCATTATATTCATACTCTTTCGATGCAATGGCGAAACTTTGAGATATCTTTTCAATACGGTTGTCCAGTATCTCGGGAAACCGTATCAATACGGGAGCTGAAACATCGCGCAGGTACAATTCACGCATTAGCTCGCTCAGGTCTACGCTATAGCCTCCCTGTTTACGTGGAGTTACCTGCACATGACCCTTTTCGTTGACGGAGAAATAACCGTTTCCCCAACCGTTGATATTATATAACTCTTCTGAGTCTTCAATACGCCATCTTCTCATTCCGACAGACAATAATTTAAAAGTGGTACATAAATCAGACCAACCAGTGTAAAACCTGATCAATCAGCAGGCAAAAATACGCATTAATTTTATCATTTACAGTTACTGCAAGTAAAAGATCCCACTTTTCCTCCGTCCCTCCTTTTCACCTTTCCTCCTTTTCACCTTTTTTAATGGTCTTTTTGCAACAATTTGCCGTTTAAATACATCATATAAATATGTAAATGGAGAATGTTCACTTAAATATAACTGTTATGCTATCGAAGATCAACTCATTGTTATTAATGGTAATTATTACAAGCCTGTTTTGGGCTATGTCTTGTGATAAAAACGGCAGTGATGTGCGGGCCGGAGATCTCCCCGATCCCATCCGGATAGACCTGCGCTCGGCAGAGCGGCAGATGGTACGTGCAGACCAGACTTTTGCGTTTGAATTCTTTGAACATCTGTTTGTGGAAGAATCCCTCGGCGAAGACAATAATTTTATGGTTTCGCCGCTGAGCCTGAGCATGGCCCTTGCCATGACATGGAACGGTGCTGCCGGCAAAACAAAGGAGGCTATGCAGCAAACGCTGAAAATGGATGGATTTTCCGATGATGAACTCAATAGTTACTATAAAAAACTCAGGGAGGCTTTATTAAAAACAGATCCTTCCACTAAGTTATCAATTGCCAACGCTATTTTTACCAATCAATCCGTTAAGATCAAGCCCGATTTTGTTAATACTAATCGCTCGTTCTATGAGGCGACTGTAGAAGCTGTCGATTTTACTCGTCCTGAAACCGTAAGTATTATTAATAAGTGGGCATCGGATAATACCAACGGTTTGATAGAGAAAGTGATAGAGAATACCAAACCTGAAGATCTGATGTATCTGCTTAATGCCATTTACTTTAAAGGTATATGGACTTCAGAATTTGACAAGAAGAACACTTCTGAAAGGCCGTTTACCTATGAAAATGGTACACGGAAAAATGTGGAGATGATGAAACAAACTGCAAAGTTTAATTATACCAATGATGGGAACCTCCAATTAGTACAACTTCCCTATGGTAATCAGGCTTTCAGTATGATGGTACTCCTGCCTGCAGAGGATAAAAAACTACAGGATGTGATAGCAACAACCCGTCAGGAGGGTTATTGGGAAAATTTGAAGTCGGGATTGCATGAGGCCGAGGTTGAACTCTCCTTACCTAAATTCAAAACAGAGTATAGTAAAAGGTTGAATGAGGTCCTTGCAAAAATGGGGATGGGGATCGCTTTTGCCAATGTGGCCGATTTTTCACGGATGAGTGATGCACCTGCTAAAATTGATTTCGTTAAACAGGATACCTATATCAGTACTGATGAGTTGGGTACCGAAGCGGCAGTTGTTACTACAATCGGGATGATAATGACCTCCCTTCCTGTAAATCCGGAAAAAGTGGTATTTAACGCTAATCGTCCTTTCCTTTATCTCATTCAGGAAAATTCCACTGGTGCCATTCTCTTTATGGGTGCAGTAAAAAATTTCGACAAGTAGATTTATACACCATTTATAATCCGGGACGACTTATTAATCATCCGGGAGTCCTATCACTCAGCAGGTTTCACCGGTTGGGTGATTTTTTTATTTATATTTTCTCTGTTTTTTATATTCTTTTTTTACTTATTTATTTGTTTGAAATTCAGTGAAGTTATACCAATTGGAAAACTTTTTCTCTCTTTGGTAAAATTAATTATCTGATTATTAATATTTTATGATTTTTTCTGGAAAACTTTGGGATTTTGTTGATAAAAAAATAGATAAAAATTTTGGATTCTTAGAAACTTTCCATAAACTTGCAAAACCAAAAAACCTTACTTTGATAAATTGAGTGGTCTGTTTTGGAGAATAAGTGACATTTTAGAACTATTTCGTTAAGTGAGAGCAGAAACAAAGCTTGCTTTGGTTTTGCCGAGCGCAGAATTGGAAATCGAGAAGCGAAGGCGATTCAAAATGTCTAATGTAATTGAAATTTTATTTATTATATAATTTTTTCCTGATGAAAAAGAAGACATACACTTTCGACGAAGCCTATAACGCCTCGTTAAGGTATTTCCAGGGCGATGAACTGGCGGCCAAGGTGTGGGTAAGCAAATACGCCCTCAAAGACAGTCAGGGTGATATCTATGAAAAGACGCCCGAAGATATGCATTGGCGTTTGGCCAAAGAAGTAGCCCGGATCGAAAAGAAATATACCAATCCATTGAGCGAAAAAGAGTTGTTTGACCTTTTCGACCGTTTTCGTTATATCATTCCCCAGGGAAGTCCTATGACCGGTATCGGAAATGATTACCAGGTGGCCTCGTTATCAAATTGCTTTGTGATAGGGATGGATGGCGATGCCGATTCCTATGGCGCCATTATCCGTATCGACGAGGAGCAGGTACAATTAATGAAACGCCGCGGCGGGGTAGGGCACGACCTCTCTCATATCCGGCCGAAAGGATCGCCCGTAAAGAATTCGGCACTCACTTCCACTGGCTTGGTTCCTTTTATGGAACGCTACTCCAATTCCACGCGTGAAGTGGCACAGGACGGTCGTAGAGGTGCTCTGATGTTGAGCGTATCTATCAAGCATCCCGACTCGGAAGATTTTATCAATGCCAAGTTGGAGCAGGGTAAAGTAACCGGAGCCAATATCTCGGTAAAAATCGATGATGGATTTATGGAAGCTGCATCAGAAGGAAAACCCTATGTACAGAAGTTTCCTGTCGATTCCGACAAACCGAAATATGAAAAAACGATTGATGCCGAGAGGTTATGGAAAAAGATCGTGCACAATGCCTGGCAATCGGCTGAACCTGGTGTGCTGTTCTGGGATACCATCATCCGCGAGTCGATCCCCGACTGTTATGCCGACCTGGGTTTCAGAACCGTATCGACCAATCCGTGCGGTGAAATCCCTTTGTGTCCTTACGATAGTTGCCGCCTGTTGGCTATTAACCTTTATTCCTATGTGGTGAATCCCTTTAAGGAGGATGCTTATTTCGATTTCGAACTGTTTGGCAAACATGTACGGTTGGCGCAGCGTATCATGGACGATATCGTGGATCTGGAATCGGAAAAGATCGATATGATCCTCGAAAAAATAGAAGCCGACCCCGAATCGGAAGAAGTAAAATATTCCGAGCGTAATCTCTGGAAGAAGATCCAACTTAAAACCCTGCAAGGGCGTCGTACCGGTGTAGGTATCACTGCAGAGGGAGATATGCTCGCTGCATTGGGTATTCGTTATGGAACTGACGAGGGTAATGATTTCTCGGAAAAAGTACACCGTACAGTGGCACTCAATGCCTATGCCTCATCTGTGGAGATGGCAAAAGAGCGGGGTGCATTCGAAATATTCGATATAGAAAGAGAGAAAAACAATCCCTTTATCAATCGCCTGAAAGAGGCTGATCCTCAGCTGTATGAGGATATGGTGAAATACGGAAGGCGTAATATAGCCCTCCTTACCATCGCCCCTACAGGAACAACCAGTCTTATGTCGCAGACCACTTCGGGTATCGAGCCGGTCTTTTTGCCTGTTTATACCCGTCGTCGTAAGGTAAACCCCAATGACAAGGATGTGAAGATCGACTTCGTGGATGAGAACGGCGATTCATGGGAAGAATACACGGTGTTCCATCATAAATTCGTGACCTGGATGGAAGCCAAGGGCTATTCTACTACCAAACGCTACACCAACGAAGAAATCGATGAGATGGTGGCAAAATCACCCTACTATAAAGCTACCTCCAACGATGTGGACTGGCTGCAAAAGGTAAAGATGCAGGGAAGAGTGCAGAAATGGGTAGACCACTCAATTAGCGTGACTATCAACCTGCCGAATGATGTGACCGAGGAGCTGGTGGGCGAATTATACATGGAAGCGTGGAAGAGCGGTTGTAAAGGTTGTACGGTCTATCGCGACGGATCGCGGGCCGGTGTGCTTATCTCCAACGGTGACAAAAAAGAAGAAAAAGACGATGACTGTTACGAATTGCCGGCAATTGTCACCTCCCGTCCTGTTGAGTTGGAAGCCGATGTGATCAAGTTCCAGAATAATAAGGAGAAGTGGATCGCTTTCATCGGATTACATAATGGCAGGCCGTATGAGATCTTCACTGGGATCAATGATGAGGATGATGGTATTATGTTGCCTAAGACGGTTACTTCCGGGAAGATTATCAAGGCATATGACAGCGACGGCCGGAAGCATTATGATTTCCAGTTCCAGAACAGGCGTGGTTACAAGGTGACCATCGAAGGGCTGGATGGAAAGTTCAATCCTGAGTATTGGAACTATGCAAAGCTGATTTCCGGGGTATTACGTTACGGTATGCCGATTGATCAGGTGATCAAACTGGTATCGGGGCTGGAACTCGACAGCGAGACTATCAACACCTGGAAGAACGGTGTGGAGCGCGCACTGAAGAAATACCTTCCCAACGAAACCGAAGCCAAAGGACAGAAGTGTCCCGTCTGCGGCCAGGAGACGTTGGTCTATCAGGAAGGATGCCTCAAATGTCGTAACTGCGGTGCATCCAAGTGCTAGTGATATATAATTTATTTACCCGCCATTCCGGTTCAACTACCGGTTTGGCGGGTAAATTTTTTTGATATAATCATGCTTTATCCTACACCAACTATCATAGGTGCAATCGCGGGTGATATCATTGGTTCCGTTTTTGAACGGAATAACGTGAAGACAGCAAAGTTCCCGTTGTTCTCGGATAAATCGGACTTTACGGATGACACTGTACTCACGGTCGCTGTGGCCGATGCTATTCTCCATGACAAAGATTTTGCCGAAACTATTTGGAAATATGGACGGAAGCATCCTTACCGGGGTTATGGCGGCTTTTTTATCGAGTGGCTGCAATCGGAAAACCGTGCACCATATGGAAGTTATGGAAACGGTTCGGCGATGCGTGTGAGTCCTGTCGGTTTTGCCTTTGACACGCTGGAAGAGGTGCTGGACGTTGCCAGACAAACAGCGGAAGTGACCCACGATCATCCTGAAGGTATCAAAGGCGCACAGGCAGTTGCTTCTGCCGTTTTTTTCGCCCGAAAGGGAAAAACGAAGGATGAAATAAAACAATACATCACCGAAACTTTTGGCTACGATCTCAATTTTACGCTTGATGAGATCCGTTCGTATTATACTTTCGACACTACTTGCCAGGGTTCCGTCCCGCAAGCAATCAGGGCTTTCCTCGAAAGTTCGGATTATGAAAGCGCTATCCGGCTGGCTATTTCAATCGGAGGCGACAGCGATACCATAGCCTGTATGACAGGAGCCATTGCCGCAGCTTATTACAAGGAAATCCCCATCTATATTCTCGATTTAGTATATAATATCTTACCCGAAACGTTCATCGACGTGTTAGACCTGTTTGAAAAGAGGATATCTTCGAGATAAAAGAGTCATAGGCATAATAGCTGTTAAAGAGAATTATTTGCGTATAAATATTGATAAAGGAAATACCGTGGGAGGAACATTGAAATAATTAAGTTAAGCGTGAAACATTAAAACAACCCTGTCGGCATTATGCCTGTTCCATCCACTTTTACTATTTTTGTGGTATGGACGATACATATAAAACCGTAATCCGACCTGCCGAAGGATATATCACCGAAAAGAAAAGTAAGTTCATATCTCACATCTTTCCGGTGAAGAGTGTTGAAGAGGTGAAAGAGATACTGGATGAGCAACACAAGAAATATTACGATGCCCGCCATGTCTGTTGGGCCTATATGTTGGGGTGGGAGAGAATCGATTTCCGCTCCAATGATGATGGGGAGCCGTCGGGAACGGCGGGAAGGCCTATCCTGGGACAGATCAATTCAGCCGAACTGACCGATGTGCTGATTACCGTAGTGCGCTATTTCGGCGGTACACTTCTGGGAACGGGCGGATTGATCAAAGCATACAAGGAGGCGGCCGCCGATGCCGTTGCCAACGCGGAGATCGTGGAAAGAACAGTCGATGATACCATCAATATCGCTTTCGATTATACCTTGCTCAATGAGGTGATGCGTGTGTTAAAACAATTTGATACCGTGCGCTGGACACAGGATTTTACCGATAGTTGCCGTATGCGTCTTGAAATACGCCGGACATTGTCTCCACAGCTTACTAATATGTTGACTTCCATTCATGGAGTGACCCTCTATTAAACATAAAAACACCTTCACAAACAAGGATTTTCTGAAAAAGATATTGTTCCTTACACAAAACTTAGTACTTTTGCACCCAAATTGTAAAGTTGAATGGATAAAAACCTGGTTATCGTAGAGTCACCTGCGAAAGCAAAGACAATTGAGAGGTTTCTCGGAAAGGATTTTCATGTCATGTCCAGCTACGGGCATATTCGCGATCTGAAGAAAAAAGATTTCAGTATCGATATTGAGAACGGCTTTATGCCGATTTATGAGATTCCTGCCGATAAGAAAAAAGTTGTTAATGAGCTGAAGGCGGCGGCGAAAAAAGCTGAAACGGTCTGGCTCGCTTCCGATGAGGACCGCGAGGGGGAGGCCATCTCATGGCATCTCTTTGATGCGCTGGAGCTGAAGGAGGATAAGACCAAACGTATCGTATTTCACGAAATCACAAAGGATGCCATTCAACAAGCAATCCAAAATCCCCGTAAGATCGACCAGAACTTAGTGGATGCACAGCAGGCGCGGAGGGTACTCGACCGTATCGTGGGCTTCGAGCTCTCGCCGGTGTTGTGGAGAAAGATAAAACCGGCCCTCTCTGCCGGACGTGTGCAATCTGTCGCAGTACGCCTGATTGTCGAAAGGGAACGGGAAATCCAGAATTTCAAATCGGAAGCGGCTTACAGGATTGTAGCCCTTTTCACTAAAGAGGAGAACGGGCATCAGTATGAGATCAAAGCCGAATATAACAAACGGCTTAAGACCAAAGCTGAAGCGCTGGTGCTGTTAGAGCAACTCAAGACATCGGCCTTTACCGTGGGCGATGTCCATGTTCGTCCGGCAAAGAAATCGCCTGCACCTCCATTCACAACCTCCACCCTGCAACAGGAAGCGTCGCGTAAGCTGGGCTTCTCGGTAGGACAGACCATGATGGTGGCGCAACGCCTTTACGAGTCAGGGAAGATAACCTATATGCGTACCGACTCGGTACATCTCTCCGCACTGGCGATCGGAACTGCCAAAACGGAAATTAGCAGTCAATACGGAGAGAAATATATCAAAAGCCGGCAGTACGCTACCCAGTCTAAGGGTGCACAGGAGGCGCACGAAGCTATCCGCCCGACTTATATCAGTACACATGAGATTGATGGTACTGCCCAGGAGAAGCGGCTCTATGAGCTGATCTGGAAGCGTACCATTGCTTCGCAGATGGCGGATGCCGAATTGGAGCGCACTACTGCAGATATCACTATTTCCAACAACGACGGTAAATTCGTGGCTAACGGTGAAGTAATTAAATTCGACGGATTTCTGAGGGTCTATCTGGAAGGAACCGACGAGGAGAACGGTGAAAATGAAGAGGGGATGCTGCCTCCCATGAAAAAAGGTGAACAACTCACCATGCTGGAGACGAATGCAACAGAACGCTTTACACAACGTCCCCCGAGATATACCGAAGCAGCATTGGTGAGGAAGATGGAAGAACTGGGTATCGGACGCCCTTCTACTTATGCACCTACCATTTCTACCATCATCAACCGGGAGTATGTGGAGAAAGGGAATATAGAAGGAGAAGAGAGAATCTATAATATCCTTACCCTCAAGAAAGGAGTTATTAAAGATACCCACAAAAAAGAGATTGCCGGTGCCGATAAAAATAAATTAATCCCGACTGATATCGGTATGGTAGTAAACGATTTTCTGGTGGAGTATTTCCCCTCGATCGTCGATTACAATTTTACGGCCAAAGTGGAGAAGGATTTCGATAAGATTGCCGAGGGTGAAGCCCAGTGGAACAAATCGATTGCCGATTTCTATAAAATGTTTCACCCCATCGTGGAAGAGACGTCGCAGATGCGCACCGAACACAAAGCGGGTGAACGGGTGTTGGGTACGGATCCCAAGACGGGGCGCCAGGTATCGGTGAAGATAGGTCGTTATGGTGCCATGGCGCAGATAGGAACCCAGGATGAAGAGGAGAAACCGCTTTTTGCTTCGTTGCAAAAATCACAATCTATCGAGACCATCACTCTCGAAGAGACCCTGAAACTGTTTGAATTACCGCGAACAGTGGGTGAATTTAGAGGGAAAGAGGTGGTGATCGGGGTTGGTCGGTTTGGTCCTTATATCCGTCACAACAATAAATTTGTTTCATTACCTAAGGGAGTCGATCCGTTAGAGGTCCGGCTCGATGAAGCTATTGAACTGATCGAGGCGAAGGAGAAAAAAGATAAGGAAAAGGTCATCAAAACTTTTGAGGAAGATCCCGACCTACAGGTGTTGAACGGTCGTTACGGTCCCTATATCGCCTACAAAAAATCGAATTATAAGATTCCCAAAGGGCAAAAACCGGAGGAACTCTCCCTGGAAGATTGCCGTAAGATTATTGCCGATACAGATAAGGGAAAGGAACCCAAAGCTGGGAAGGGAGCAACAAAAGCAGCCGCCACCAAGACTGCGGCAAAGAAATCATCGACTGGAAAATCGTCGGCAAAGAAGACAACCAAGAAACCATCGGCAAAAAAGGCATAAAGAGAGATAAGAATCAAAAGTCAAGACAACCCAACCGTAGTGCTGTAAATAATTGGAATGATCACCCGGATACGACCCACAACCCATGACGATCTGCCGGAGGTGATGGAGATATATGCCATCGCCCGTGATTTTATGTGCAGTACCGGAAATGTTTCGCAATGGACGGACGGCTATCCCTCGGTTGCCTTTATCAAAGAAGAGATAGATGCAGGACACAGTTTTGTCTGTGAAAACCAGGAGGGAGAATTGATTGGTACTTTCTGTTTTATCATTGGCGATGATCCTACTTATGAGAAGATCTATGAGGGAGAATGGCTCAATAATGACCTCTATGGTACCGTACACCGTATCGCATCATCAGGCAAAGAAAAAGGAATTGCCGAAGCCTGCTTCCGGTGGTGTTTCTCTCAATGTAACAACATTCGGGTAGATACGCATCGTGATAACCGTGTGATGCAGCGGATACTCAAAAAACTGGGATTTACCTACTGCGGTATCATCTATGTCTCCAATGGAACAGAACGGCTTGCTTATCAGAGAATAGATATGTTGAGTGAGATTGATGGAGATTGAGTGAGATTGAAGAAGATTGAAGGAGATTGAATGAGATTGAATGAGATGGAGGAGATAAACCTTGATATAGGCATTGACTATAGTAACGACCCTTTTTATACTGAAACATGGTTTTTAGTTCTGATTGCGCTATTACTCCTGTTTTTTCTGGTACTGCTTATCCGGGCCGGAAAGAGGAGCCGGAGAAGGCGGAAGGCTGAAAAGGCATTGAAAAAAGCACTCAAGGAGTCAGCGGAATTTCAGAAAGAAGACTCAAATGAGACAAATGAATCCGGGAGACCGGAGAACACCTCTCAATAAAGAATCAGTCCAATCACACCGGAGAGAAAAATAAGCAGGATCGGATCGACCTTTTTGATGGATGCCGCCAATACCACTCCAAAAATGATCCAGCTTTTATAATCAATAAAATTGTAAGGAGTAATCAGTATAAGTGCTGCGGAAGCAATCAACCCGATAATAGCCGGTTTCAGAATCGAGAGGGCCGACTGCAACCATGGGTTATTCTTGAGGCGGAAGAAAAAAGCGGTGACAAGTGTCATCAGGATAAGAGAGGGCAGACTTACCGCAAAGGTGCAGATTGCCGAGCCGATCACTCCGTAACCCGACGCAAACCCCATCTCCGTAACGGCCGAATAACCTATATAAGTAGCTGAATTGAAGGCTATAGGCCCCGGCGTGGTCTGTGAGATAGCCACAATATCGGTGAAGTCGCTTACCGACATCCATTGATGCGTATCGACGATCTCGTGCTGTATAAGAGGCAGCATGGCATACCCTCCTCCAAAACCGAACAGGCCGATCTTAAAGAATGCTACAAACAATGCCAGATAGAGGTCCAATAGTTCCATATTACTTATTTATTTTCGTTCTCAAATAAATAAAATGGGAAATTCCTAAAAGGATAGCTGCGAGTACAATATACATGGGGGAGACGTTTAGCTGCCAGACTGCAAGTGCTACAGCAACGGGAATCCATAGGTTCTTCCATCTCACCCCGGCCGATTTGCCCAGACTCAACAGGGGTGCGACAATTAGTGCTACCACTGCGGGACGGATACCTTTGAATATACGCTCTACTACCTCGTTATCCTTGAACTGGGTGAACACCATGGCGATAAGCAGGATCACGATAAAGGAGGGTAAAATAACGCCTGCTGCAGAAAAGAGGCTACCTTTAAATCCTCGCCGTTTATTTCCCACGAACAAGGCTGTATTGAGTGCGATAGGGCCGGGCATGGACTGGGCAATAGCAAGCATATCTATAAATTCGTCATCTTGTATCCATCTCTTTTTGTTGACTACCTCGTTGCGGATAAGGGGAATCATGGCGTAACCACCACCAAAAGTGAAGGCGCCGATCTTAAAAAAGACAATGAAGATTTCCCAATATTGTTTTATTGTAGCCATCTTGATAATGTGCCAATTTTACTCAATTGACAATGGATAATTGACAGTTGACAATGAAATCTTGAATTTTGAATCTTGAATTCTCGAATCATCTCCCATATAAAGTGAAAAGCAGACTGCAATCAGAGAAGATCTTCTTGCTAATCTGCTTTTTATAAAAAGCCGCACCGGTGGAATAAGACGAAACTCCTTATGACAGGATTTGAGTGTCTCGGTATCTTTGTAATCCGCTGTCCCGGTAAAACCGGAATCCCGAAGGATGCGGCCCGCCATTGATGCCAAAAACGAGTCTCGGTTCATAAAATGTAATTGATGAGTTTCCCAATCGACCAATGCGGCAATAACTCATTCAATAAATTTAGACTATTTCTACGCTCAACATAGTCAAAACAGGTTTTGCCTCTGTATTCGCTTAACGAAATAGTTCAATTGTATTTTCAAAGATAGGGGCTAAAAATGAAACTTCCAAATTATTTATGTTATTTTTCACCCTTTTTCGTCTGTTTATCCGCAATAGCGCTTATTCTCAATGAGATCAGGACTCAGCTGAAAATTTGCGGATATCTTCATCCGAAACCTCATGATTACTCAGATCACCCGCCAGATATTGGTCGTAAGCGGCCATATCTACCAATCCGTGTCCAGAGAGATTGAACAGAATAACCTTTTCTTTTCCCTCTTCTTTGGCTTGTAATGCTTCCCGGACGGCTACCGCAATAGCATGGGTCGATTCGGGAGCAGGGATGATACCTTCGGTACGGGCAAAGAGTATACCTGCTTCAAACGTCTCCAGCTGTTTGATGCTTACCGCCTCAATCAACTTATCTTTCAGCAGTTGGCTCACGATACTACCTGCCCCGTGATAACGCAATCCTCCGGCGTGGATATTGGCCGGGGCGAACTTGTGCCCCAGTGTGTACATCGGGATCAGCGGTGTATAGCCGGTCTCGTCACCAAAATCATAACGGAACTCCCCTCGCGTCAGCTTGGGACAGGATGCAGGCTCGGCCGCAATAAACCGTGTGTTGGTTTTTCCGGCAATATTGTGACGCAGGAATGGAAAGCTGATACCGGAGAAGTTGGAACCACCGCCAAAACAGCCAATTACCACGTCGGGATACTCGTCGGCCATCGCCATCTGTTTCTCTGCTTCCAAGCCGATAATCGTCTGGTGCAGCGATACGTGGTTGAGCACACTTCCCAGCGTGTATTTGCAGTTGGGAGTCTGCATAGCCAATTCAATGGCTTCGGAGATAGCTGTTCCCAGGCTGCCTTGATAATTGGGATGCTCGGTGATGATTTTACGTCCTGCTTTGGTCGACATACTGGGGGAAGGGATCACCTGAGCTCCCCAGGTCTGCATCAGCGAGCGGCGGTAGGGTTTCTGCTCATAGCTGATCTTCACCATATAGACCGCCAGTTCCAGGTCGAATGCTTTCGCGGCAAATGCCAGTGCGGTACCCCATTGTCCTGCACCGGTCTCGGTAGTGATGTTGGTTATTCCTTCTATCTTATTATAGTAGGCCTGAGGCAGTGCCGAATTGAGTTTGTGTGAACCTACCGGGCTTACACTTTCGTTCTTGAAGTAGATATGTGCCGGTGTGCCGAGTGCTTTTTCCAATCCGGTAGCGCGTACCAGCGGGCTGGGGCGGTAAATTTTGTATTTCTCTCTAACCTCCTCGGGGATATCGATCCAGGCATCGGTCTGGTTCATCTCCTGTCGCGACAGTTCTTCGGCAAAGAGTGGGTAAAGATCTTCCGCTTTCAATGGTTCTTTCGTCTGCGGGTTGATCATGGGTTGAGGTTTGTTTTTCATTTCAGCCGTCACATTATACCATTGGGTAGGTATCTCTGCTTCGGGGAGAATGAATTTCTTTCTTTTTTCCATCATTTCTATATTTTGTTTAGGTTTAATTTTCTGTTTGTTTCTCCCTGCAAAACCGTTTTACAGGGTAGTTGCCCGGATTTACATTGCCGGGGTGAGGTGATGTTTTCTATTCTATCCTTGTGAGGTTGTTGGTTTGGATATTTTCCTCCACAATCGCATCGATTACTGCTACTGCTACCATGTGGACTATATCGCGTACCGATGTTTCCACATCGAGGATATGTACCGGTTTCTTCAATCCCATTTGGATCGGACCGATAATATCTTTCGTACCGGTTTCCCTTAACAATTTATAGGCTGAATTGGCCGAGCTGAGATTGGGAAATACCAAGGTATTTACTTCTTTATCACGTAGGCGGGTAAACGGGTATTTCTTGTCGCGCAGTTCTTTGTTGAGTGCATAGTTTACCTGCATTTCACCGTCCACTACCAGGTTCGGGTATCTTTCGTGCAGCGTCTCCACCACCTTGTGCACGCTGGCGGGACTACCCACCGAGTCTGCCCCGAAATTGGAGTAGGAGATCATGGCGATTACCGGATCGTGCGCGAAAAACTTAACAGTAGCGTTGGCCAGCCGGGCGATATCTATCAGCGCCTCGGTGTCGGGATGGCGGTTGAAGAGTGTATCGGCAAGGAAGAGTACACCCTTTTTTGTATTGACAATATGCATGGCGCCGATGTGGTTCAACCCGTCACGGATACCGATCACCTCTTTGGCGATATCAGTGGTATCGGCATATTTACTGAACACACCCGTAATCATGGCGTCCACATCGCCCGTCTCTACCATCATCATGCCGAAATAGTTCCGCTCAAACATCTTCTCGGCTGCTTCGTCGAAGGTCATACCGTGTCGTTTCCGCTTCTGTGCAAGGAGTTCCGCATAACGTAAACGCCGCTCTTCTTCCCGGTCGTGCCGGAGGTTCACGATCTCAATTCCTTCGAGGCTGATCTGGTTTTCTTTGGCTACTTTGGCAATCTTCTCTTCGTTCCCGAGCAGAACGGGTTTGCATATCCCTTCGGCATACGCCGTTTCGGCTGCCTTGAGCATGTTGAGGTGGTTAGTTTCGGAAAAGACTACTCGCTTCGGATTCTGGCGCGCCATCTCGAACAGGCGGCGGATCATCTTGTTGTCCAATCCCATCAGGTCACGCAACTTATGGTCATATTGTTCCCAGTCGGTGATCGGTTTGCGGGCTATACCCGACTCCATAGCTGCTTTTGCCACTGCCGGGGCGACAGTAGTCAGCAATCTCGGATCCAGGGGTTTGGGTATGATATAGTCTCTGCCGAAACTCAGTTTCTTGATGCTATAGGCGGCATTCACCACGTCGGGCACCGCTTTTTTAGTCAGCTCTGCCAGTGCGTACACCGTGGCGACTTTCATCTCCTCGTTGATGCAGGTTGCCTGCACATCGAGCGCTCCGCGGAAAATATAGGGGAATCCCAGTACATTATTGATCTGGTTGGGATAATCGGAACGTCCTGTAGCGAAAATAATGTCCTCTCTTGATGCCATGGCCAGTTCGTAAGAAATCTCCGGGTTGGGGTTGGCCAGTGCAAATACGATCGGGTCGGAATTCATTGACTGGAGCATTTCGGGAGTAAGAACATCGGCTACGGAAAGACCAAGGAACATATCGGCATCCTTTATAGCTTCCTCTAAAGTAAAGATATTGCGGGTAGTGGCAAATGGTTTTTTGCGATCATTCAGGTCGGTCCTCGAAGTGTTGATCACCCCTTTTGAGTCGAGCATCACGATATTTTCCGGTTTTGCTCCCAAAGCGATGTATAACTGTGTACAAGAGTTGGCAGCGGCTCCCGCACCGTTCACCACGATACGGATATCTTCAATCTTCTTACCGTTTAGTTCCAATGCATTCAACAATCCGCAGGCGGAGATGATTGCCGTACCATGCTGGTCGTCATGCATAATGGGTATATCCAGTTCATTTTTCAGGCGTTCTTCGATCTCGAAGCATTCCGGCGCTTTGATATCCTCCAGGTTGATGCCCCCGAAAGTAGGGGAGATGGCTTTCACCACTTCAATAAATTTTTCGGGATCTTTTTCGTTTACCTCGATATCGAACACATCGATCCCGGCGAATATTTTGAAGAGCAATCCTTTCCCTTCCATCACGGGTTTACCTGCCATTGCACCAATATCACCCAGACCCAGTACGGCGGTACCGTTGGAGATTACTGCCACTAAATTACCTTTCGATGTGTAATCATAGGCTGTCTGCGGATCTTTTTCGATCTCCAGGCAAGGTTCTGCCACGCCGGGAGAGTAGGCGAGTGAGAGATCGCGTTGCGAACTATGGGGTTTTGTGGGAACAACTTCTATTTTTCCGGGGCGCCCCTGCGAATGATAGGCAAGGGCGTCGTCATGTAGTTTATTATTTGCCATTTTGATTGTTATTGTGCGGTAAAAATATAAATGTGTGCAAATTTATAAAATTATCATCACAAATTATAATTTTTATTGCTTCTCCTTCACAATACCAATAAACCATTTGCGTTCATGGGCCTGGCGTTACCCCTTACCGATGCAACTTACAGATAATAGCAGGAGAGTTGTCTCCAACGAGAAAAAGAATAAAAAAATGTGTTTCTTTTCATATGGCTTACTGTTATTTTCATACATTTACAGCCATTTTCCAGGACGGAGAAAAAAGGTATCGTTTAAAGGAAAAAATAGTTCATTCGTCGGGTAAATCGGATGCGTTCATCGATTTTCAGTTGTTTCCGACCCCTTTTGAAGCGTAAATTTGTGCAAATTCTAAATTGTATTTATTATGGAAATAAATTCATGTTTTACATTTCATCATTCGCCAAAGTCGAAAGGGATTATTTTCGGTCTGTTGTTGATTATAGCCGGATTGCTGTTTCTATCATTTAATTTCGGATGGATTGATGCCGCCCTCAGGCCTATCCTGTTTTCATGGCCGATGATCTTTATTGTACTTTCCATTATCAGTTTTTCCAAAAGAGATTATTCTTTCGGGGTGATTTGGTTGATCGCGGGACTCTTCTTCCTGCTTCCCCGTATAGCGGAAGCTTATCCGGGATTTATCAGCGGCGTTGATACGGATTTTGCCCGTATCTATTGGCCGGTATTGCTCATCCTCCTGGGACTTGTGCTTGTTTTCAGGATAGGTTCCGGCAGGGGTAGGAGGCAGCACGGATACAAACAGATAGGAGCCGATTCTACAGAAAACGTAAACGGGAGAATAGACAAAAGCGTGCTGTTCGGCGGTTCCGAGAGTATTTTCTTAGACCCTATTTTCAACGGCGGCAGCATAAACGCCACTTTTGGCGGTGTGGTGCTTGACCTGAGAAGAACCACGCTCCCGGAAGGAGAGACCTTTCTCGATATTGACGCCACTTTTGGGGGTGTGGAGCTCTATATTCCCGGTGATTGGTGGATCGAGACACGATTTCAGACTGTTCTGGGAGGTGTTGAAGATAATCGGATCATTTCCCAGCCCGATCATACCCGAAAGCTGATCCTGCAAGGCAATCTGACCTTTGGAGGATGCGAAATACGGTAGACAAACAGAAAAACGGTAACCCAATTTAAAAACAAGGAATGAAGCTCTCATTGACGTATATACCCTTACGACTGTTACCAGTGATAGTCCTGGGCGTAATGTACGCCCTATTGCAAACGGCGGCATTTCTCCCGATTGTCTCCTTTCCCCTTGGTTTGCTTTTACTAAAGAGTTGCATTGATGCGATCATCTTACTGGGAATGGGGATGCTGCTGGCAGTCATCATTCCGTCTTCCAACTATGTGAGATTAGATGTCTTTCAGCGGTTTATCAATTATTTCGCATTGGGGTTCCTCTATATATCCATATGGGTACTCTTTGGTTATCTCTCTTCCATCCTTCTGCTCGGTAATGAAAACAGGGATGAGATTCGTTCACTTATTCCGTTGTCCGCTTTTATCGGCCTGTTTATGTATGTGATACATGTGCAAATAATCCATTTCAGGATGATACAAAGGGAAACTGAAAAGGAGAGGCAGAAAGAAGAGGAGCCGGAAACAGACTCTGCGGAACCGCACGCCGACAGGGAAAAAGAGAATAGCAATGGAGAGAGCGAAGTGCTGGAACGGGTAGCGGTAAAGATTGGTCAGAAGATACACGTGATTCTTGTCCCTGATATTGTCTATATCCAATCCGACGGCGATTATGTGCAGATAGTCACCCACCAGAACAGGTTTCTCAAAGAAGAGACCATGAAGTATTTCGAAGCGGGATTACCTTCGTCACAGTTTGTGAGAGTGCACCGTTCTTATATTGTAAATGTGGAAAAGATACTTCGTATTGAGATGTACGAAAAACAGAACCAGATGCTTACCCTTAAGAATGGAGACAAGATCAGGGCCAGCGTTGCGGGCTACAAGGCGTTGCGGGCCGTGCTGAACCTCTGAGTGTAACAGAATCTTAATGTAAAGTATGTTAAAACCTGGAAAACCAATTTGAGTTTTTGAGTTTTCTCTACTACCTTTGTGCCGTTTTTTTACGCAATCCGCCAATGAATGGATATAAAGGAAAGAATTATTGAAAAAGCGAGCCGTCTGTTCCAGCAATATGGTATAAAGAATGTATCGATGGACGAGATCGCTTCCTCGCTGGGTATCTCGAAAAGGACCATTTATGAAAACTTCAAGGACAAGGAAGATATCTTGTTGTCGGCGCTTCTTCGCTTTAAGCAGGAAAGGGACAAGCATTTTATTGCTCTTCTCGGACAGAGCCCCAATGTGGTAGATGTGTTTATCAAAATCATCGAGGAGCATCAGCATATGCCCATCTGTAATGTGAGGTTTTTCGAGGATATCCAGAAATATTATCCCCGGGCCGCTAAGCTGATCAGGGAGCATGTTGAAACCAATAATAACTACCTGCGGGATTTTCTGCGACAGGGAATTAAGGAGGGGTATATCCGGGAGGACTTGGATGTGAATGTGGCTGCTTTTCTGGTAGAAGAGACCACTTACACCTATATCCGCGCCTCTTATCTTGAGAAGCCGCCCTTCTCGTTTCAAGATCTCTTTTACACAATGATGATCAACTTTGTGCGGGGTATATTGACAGGGAAAGGGATCAGGATCATAGACGCGTACTTAGAACAACAAAGAACAGGTAAGTAAACATTTTCATTAAGCAGTAAAAATTGAAAACGACTAATTCTAATGACCGTTTTCGTTTAAATGTAATTGAATTTTTAATTGAAATGAAGTAATGAATCTACGAAGTATAATACTATTATTACTGATACTACCGGGTCTTGCCGGTTTATCGACGGCAACAGCACAGCAAACCGATAGTTTGCAGATCGATTTGGACCGTGCATTGGAAATCGCTTTGAGTGAGAATCCCACGGTGAAGGTTGCCGATATGGAGATCACCAAGAAGCAGTATGCGAGGAAGTCGGCTTACGGGGCCCTTATGCCTCAGATGGATCTGATCGGGCAATACCAGCGCGCTATCAAAAGACAGACGGTCTACTTTGACGAAGGTTTCGGCATGGGAGGCGGAGATATTGACCCCGGGGATTATACCGAAGAAGAATTACAGATACTGCAGGTATTGCAAAAAGTGATGATGCCTGGCGGCGGTACTGATAGTGGTGAAGGGATCCAGATGGGGCGTTTTAACGTTTGGTCAGCCGGACTGAATGTGAGTCTGCCATTGGTAGTTCCTTCGCTATGGAAAAATATCCAGATGACCGAGGTGGATATCCAACTCGCTATGGAGCAGGCCCGTGCGTCGCGTATCAACCTGATGAACCAAGTAAAGAAATCATTTTTCAGCCTGTTGCTGGCGCAGGATAGCCACGACGTTTTCAGGAAAACTTACGAGACCGATTCCATCAACCTCGAGAATATCCGTAACCGGTATAATCAGGGAGTGGTGGCCGAGTATGATGTGATCACCGCCGACGTGCGGCTCAAAAGCCTTATACCCAGTATCCTTCAGTCGGAGAATATGATGAAGATCGCTGAATTGCAACTGAAGATGCTGATGGGGATCGATGGCGACATACCGCTGAAAGTGGTGGGTTCTTTGGATGATTATGAGAAGAGCATGTTCGATGCCATCATTCCGGCGGATACTTCGCTTATCAACAATAGTGATATCAAGCAGTTCGACCTGCAGGCCGAACAGGCACAAAAAGCCTATGAGTTGCAGAAACTGCAGTATGCTCCTTCACTGGTGACCTCTTTCAACTGGACCTACATGAGTCAGAACAATGACTTCAAGTTCAATACTTATCGTTGGGATCCCTATTCCATGCTGGGCTTCACGCTCCAGATACCTCTCTTTAGCGGCGGACAACGTTACCATAATGTGAAACAGGCACAGATACAGCTATGGCAACTCGATGAACAACGCAAGGATGTGGAAAGGGGGCTCAAGTTGTCGATCAGGAACAATTACGACCTTATCCACAAAAATATTGAACAGGTGGTAGCTACGCAATCATCCGTGGAACAAGCCCGCAAGGGCCATGAGATTACCCTGAAGCGGTACGAGACGGGAATGGGTACTATCGTGGATGTCAACGCGGCGGCATTGGCCGTGCTGAACGCCGAACTGCAGTACAGGAACGCCATCTACGACTATCTCTCGGCTAAAGCCGATCTGGAGAAAGTGCTGGGGTATGATATTACGCCGGTAAATATAGAATAAAGATTTAAGATTCAAAATTTAATATTCGAATGGCAAATCAACGTAGTCAAATCTGAAATCTTGAATTTTGAATCTTGAATCTTGAATTTTGAATTTTAAATGTGGAACCCAATTTAAAAATAAAATATATAAATAATTATATGAAACGATACAGTTTATTGAGAATAACTCCTTTACTGGCAGTTGCACTGCTTGCTTCCTGCGGAGGAGGAGACCGTACCGGGAACGCTGAAAGCGAAGCTATCCAGAAGACAAAGGTACGTGTGGAAGAGGTTCAATTGGTACCGGTGGATCAGATATCGACCTTTACCGCTACGGTAGAGGCTGATCAGGTGAATAATATTGCTCCCGCCATGGGAGGCCGCATTCGTGAAATCAGGGTGGATGTTGGTTCGCAAGTCCGTCGCGGACAGGCGTTGGTAACCATGGATAAGGCAAATCTTTCACAACAACAGACACAGGTAGCCACGTTGAAAAGGGACTATGAACGCTATAAAGAGCTGTATGAAGTAGGTGGTATTTCCAAACAGCAACTCGACCAGGCAAAGACCCAACTCGATGTGGCGGAGTATGCCCTGAATAATCTGGATGAGAATACTACGCTGACCAGTCCCGTAAACGGAGTGGTGACTGCTCGTAATTACGATCCGGGAGATGTAGCCGGACAGTCCCCCATCCTCACCATCGAGAGTATCAATCCCGTAAAGGTAAAGGTCAATGTCTCGGAGTCTTATTATAGCCAGGTGGTAAAGGGAATGCCGGTAGAAGTACAGGTAGATGCCCTGGGAGGAGAAGTGTTCCAGGGAAGCGTATCGTTGATACATCCCACGCTCGACCCCGTTTCGCACACTTTTACAGTAGAGATATCGGTGCCTAACGGCGACCAGCGGTTACGTCCCGGTATGTTTGCCCGTGTGAAGATGAACTTCGGTACCAATGAACGCCCGTTGCTTTCCGACAGGGCTGTATTGAAGCAGGTAGGTTCTAACGACCGTTATGTGTTCGTGGAAAAAGACGGAAAAGCAATCTACACTTTGGTACAACTGGGAGTCCGTATCAACGATAAATATGAGATCGTTTCCGGCCTGAATGACGGGGATAAAGTGATCGTGCAAGGTAATACCGGTCTGATTGACGGAGTTGAAGTGGAAGTTATAGATTAAGATTCAAAATTTAAGATTCAAAATTCAAAATTTGAATTGCAAGTCAGCGAAGCTAAATCTTGAATATGAAATCTTGAATTAAAAATATATAAGTATGAAACCGACATGTTTACAATAATCATTAAACATACAAGGTTCCATACACCGACAAGAAAAAAATAAAATAATCGTATGAAAATATATGAAACTGCGGTAAAAAATCCCGTGGGAACATCATTAATATTTATCGGTGTTGTGCTGATAGGGTTTTTGTTCTACAGGCAGCTGCCTATAGACCTCTATCCCAATATCGACATGAATATTGTCTCGGTCATGACCTCCTATTCGGGGGCAGGTGCCGAGGATGTGGAGACCAATGTAACCCGTCCGCTTGAAGATGTCCTGAACTCTACCGAGAAACTGAAAGAAATTACATCACAATCGAGGGACGGTATGTCAATGATCATGCTGGAGTTCGAATTCGGTACAGATATGGATGCCGTGATGAACGATGTGCGGGATAAGGTATCTCTGATATCGGGCTTTTTGCCTGACGGTACGGAAGATCCCATGATCCTGAAGTTCAGCTCTGACATGATACCGGTAGTAGTGCTCTCTGCCACTGCACAAGAGAGCTCGGGAGCACTGTATAAGATACTCGACGAACAGGTGGCCAACCCGCTCAACCGTATTTCGGGTGTGGGTACCGTTTCCGTCAGTGGTGCCCCCCAAAGGGAGATACAGGTGAATGTGGTACCTGAAAAACTGGAGGCATACAATATTTCCCTGGAACAGATCGCACAAGTGATCGCCACTGAAAATGTGAATGTCCCTGCCGGTAATTTCGATATCGGCACGCAGACCTATATGTTACGTCTCGAGGGAGAATTCAAGAACAGCCGCGACCTGAACAATATCATTGTGGGTAACAACCAGGGACGCGCCATCTATCTGCGGGATGTGGCATCGGTGAAAGATACACTGGAGTCCCGTATACAGGAGAATTATACCAACGGACAGCGGAGTGCTTCCATCGTGGTACAGAAACAGTCGGGTGCCAACACCGCAGCGATTGCTGATGCGGTAAAAGCACAGTTGCCTGTGCTGGAAAAGAGTCTTCCGCCCGATATCAAGCTTGTTACGGTAATGGATACTTCCGATTATATTAAAGTATCCATCAATAGTTTGCTGGAGACGATCGTGCTGGCACTTATTATCGTCGGTATCATCGTGCTTTTCTTCCTGGGGCGGTGGCGTGCCACCATCATTATCATGGTGACCATACCCATCTCGCTGATCGGATCGTTTATCTATCTCTATCTCACCGGCAATAGCATCAATATAATCTCGCTCTCAGCCCTTTCCATCACCATCGGGATGGTGGTGGACGATGCCATTGTGGTGTTGGAAAACATTACTTCCCATATTGAGCGGGGGAGCCGTGTCAGACAGGCTGCTGTGTACGGTACGGAAGAAGTATCCCTTTCCGTAATCGCCTCTACACTGACCATTATTGCGGTATTCTTACCGATGACCATGGTCGGTGGTTTTGCCGGTGTGATGTTCAAGCAGTTGGGATGGATGGTGACCATCATAATTTCTCTGTCGCTGATCATAGCCTTGACACTTACCCCGATGATGAGTGCGAAGATGATGCGCTCGAACAAGGATGCCAAGGCGTCCGGTTTCGACAAATGGTATAGTAGAAGAGTACTTCCGTTGCTCAACGGAATCGATCATGCTTACGCCCGATTGGTGAATTGGGTGGCTCGCAGGAGACGACTCACATTGTTGGGTGTGCTGGTTGTTTTTATCATAAGTGTGGTTGTCAGTGCCGTCACTTTGAAAACGGAATTTATGCCGGCGTCCGACAACAACGAAATTGGCATTACCGTGGAGATGCCTACCGGAACCCGTATGGAGGTTGCCCGGGAGGCAGGCCACAGGATAGCGCGGGGGATGCAGGAAAAATATCCGGAGATCGAGATCATCTCTTTCAGCGTGGGCGCGGCTTCGGAAGATAACACCTGGGCAGCCATGCAGGATAATGCCTCCAATATCATGACCTATACGATGCGTCTGACGGAGGCCAAGAACAGGAAAAAGACCATCTATGACATATCTGACGAAATACGTCAGGACCTTGCCAATATGCCGGAGTTGCATCGTTTCCGGGTAATGCCGGGTGGAGGCGATATGGGAATGACCGGTGGAAGTAATGTCGCGTTGAATATCTACGGGTATGATCTTGCAGCCACCGACCAACTCGCTGCCGAGATGAGAACCAAACTGGAAGGCGTGAAAGGATTGCGCGACATCACGGTATCGAGAAAAGATTACCGGATGGAGTACCAGATACAGTTCGACCGTGAGAAATTAGCGTTGAACGGACTGAACATGAGTACGGCGGCCAATGCTATCAGAAACAGGATCAACGGTCTTGTCATGTCACGTTTCCGTGAAGAAGGAGAAGAGTATGATATCCGGGTACGGTATGAAGAACAATACCGCCAGTCCATTGAAGATATCGAAAATATATTGATATACAACACGATGGGAGCCGGTGTGAGGGTACGTGACCTGGGGACAGTAATAGAAACTTCTACACTGCCGCAGATCGACCGTCAGGATCGCCAGCGTATTGTCACGGTGACCGGTACCATTTACGGTCGTGCCCTGAGTGAGGTGGTGACCGATGTAAATACCATTATGGCCGAAGCAGATCTGCCGGCAGGAGTGCAGATGGAGATAGGTGGATCCCTGGAAGACCAGCAGGAGTCATTTTCACAGTTGGGACTTCTTCTTATGATCGTTTCTCTGCTGGTATATATTGTATTGGCATCGCAGTTCGAATCGCTCACCTATCCGTTTATGATTATCCTCACCGTGCCGTTCGCCTTTACCGGCTCCATCCTCTTCCTTGCCCTTACGGGAGAACCACTCGGTATTATGGGATTTGTCGGGTTGATCATGCTTGTGGGAATGGTGGTGAAAAACGCCATCGTGTTGATCGACTACATCAACCTGAACCGGGAGAGAGGTATGTCCATTATCACGGCGGTAGTCCATGGAGGCCGTTCGAGGTTGCGTCCCGTATTGATGACCACCCTTACCACTATCCTGGGTATGGTTCCGTTGGCAATAGGTACAGGGCAGGGATCAGAGATGTGGAAATCACTGGGTATCTCCATTATCGGAGGTATGACCTTCTCCACCATCATTACCCTTATACTGATCCCGGCGCTCTATTCCATGATGGCAGGCTACGGTGTGCGCAGAAGACGCAGGAAACACCGCCGCGCGGTATTGATTGGTTAAAGTGAAAAATGCGAGGACATTGATAATTGGTAATTAGTAATTTGTAATTGAAAATATGAAAGCAGTAATGATAACTTTAGACCAGGCGCACTACGATGAGATCGTGGGCAACCTGAGTTCACTCAATATACGCGGATTCACTTCATGGAAAGAGGTGCACGGACGGGGAAGCAAGACCGGAGAACCGCATTACGGTTCCCACGCGTGGCCTTCGGTGAACAAGGCCATCCTTACTATCGTGGAGGACGACCGGGTGAAGCTGTTGCTGGACTATCTGAGGAAACTCGATGAAGAGTCGCCCAACCTGGGTCTCCGTGCCTTCGTATGGAGCGTGGAAGATATGATATGATTCGATTTTGATGATTGATTCCGGGGGGGCGTTGCTGACAAGTAGCGCCTTTCTTTTTGGATTTTCCGTCGTACATGTTACAGCCGGCAACTTTTAGGTATCGATTTTGTACAGTTGGGTAGCCAAAACATTCGTTTCGGTAAGTTTGTAAAAAAAGGCACGGAACTGTACCATAACTTTGTATTACGAAAAATAGGAGGGTAATCAATTTTATCAGGCAATGAAACGAGGATTAAAAATAGCAATTGTATCTACCGTATCTGTAATAGTATTTTCAGTGATGAGTCTTACCGGATTACTGTTATTGAGAAAGCAGATCATAAGCAGATCTTGAATGAGTAAATTATGGATAATAATCACTCTTTTTATTTTAGACCCTGGCACTTTTTACTGGCAATCGTGATATTCGTTGTACTGACAGGAATTGTAGCCCAGAAAAAAGTGAAGGATATTCCCTTGTCGGAAAAAGACAATTCGATTTTGACAGAATTGCATGAAATTAATCTGGATAAAAAAGGTATAACCTTTCTGTTTTTCTATCGGAAAGATTCCGAATTGTGCCAAAAGATGCGGTACAACATAGAGCAATTGGATGCAGAGAATCTTCACGGTATTCATTTCTATGCCATGGATATTGAAGAGAATGCCGAATATTATTATAAATACAATATCTCAGGGATTCCCAACCTGTTAATATTCAACGGAGATATCGAAATAAAACGGGTCATGGGCGTTGTGTCCACCAATAATTTAGAAAAAATAGTGAATAGGATAAAACCCTATTGACCTTCATCAATAAAATAATCATATGCAACAAAGAACTATAAAAGAAGCCTTTTCCGCCAATGGGAAAGGATTACACACAGGGTTAAAAACTACTATCACATTTCGTCCCGCACCTGTAGATTTCGGGTACAGGATAAAGCGGATTGATCTTGAGGGAAGTCCGGTAATTACGGCTTCCGCCGAAAATGTGATGAATACGCAGAGATGTACCGTCTTATCTGTAGATGGAATACAGGTTGCCATGA
Organism: Proteiniphilum saccharofermentans; assembly: GCF_900095135.1. Taxonomy (NCBI): domain Bacteria; kingdom Pseudomonadati; phylum Bacteroidota; class Bacteroidia; order Bacteroidales; family Dysgonomonadaceae; genus Proteiniphilum; species Proteiniphilum saccharofermentans. Next base: position 2,947,832 of record NZ_LT605205.1, on the reverse strand, counting down.
TAGAACATGCGTTGGCTGCGCTTTACGGATGCGAGATTGATAATTGCCTGATTGAAATTGACTCACCTGAATTTCCGATACTGGACGGGAGTGCCATTGAATATGTGAATAATATCCACAGGGTAGGTTTCGAAGAGCAGTCTAAAGAGAGGATCTACTATGAGGTGGATCAAAATATTGAATATTTCGATGCAGAAACGGGATCATACCTGATATTAATGCCCTCCGACAGATTTAGCGTCCATGTGCAGATAGCATTCGACTCGGAGGTTTTACCTGTACAAAAGGCCTTTCTGGAAAATTTATCCGATTTTAAAGATGAGGTCTCGATGTGCAGGACATTTGTCTTTATAAGAGAGATTGAAAGTCTCCTGAAAACCGGATTGATTAAGGGCGGGGACCTGGATAACGCAATTGTCATTTACGATCAACTCATTCAACAGAAGGAATTGGATCGGTTGGCCGATGTCATGGGTATAGAGAGGAGAAAGATTGATAAAACCGGATATATAGTAAACAGGCCGCTTTTGTTTCCTAATGAACCCGCAAGGCATAAATTACTGGATGTTATCGGGGATATAGCCCTTGTCGGCAGGTTTATCAAAGGAAGAATAATCGCGAATCGTCCCGGTCACCGGATTAATAACCTGTTCGCAAGGAATATAATTGAACAGATCGAAACGAAGCCTGTCTTTGAGATGCATGCAAATTTTTTATAGAAAATCCCCATTAATATGAAGGCTATCTTTTTATTTGTCAGGAGAAACATGATCTCTTTTCTGGGTATGACCCTGGGATTGATAGGCGGATATCTTTACTGGCTATATTATGGGATCTATGACGGTACATTTGGTTTTTCTTCGGAATTGTGGACAAATTGCGTGTATGGATTATTATTTGGAGGATTGATAGGCAGCTTAATTGGAAAAAAAACGATCAATCATTATGAGAAAAAAAACAATTTTGATCACAGGTGCGACACGGGGCATGGGTAAAGCCGCGGCATTGGCCTTAGCAAAACAAGGGCACCATATTATTATCACGGGTCGTAAAGAGTACGAAACCGTTCAGGTACAACAGGAGATCATTTTAGAAAGCGATAACCCTCATGTTGATTATCTTTTAGCCGATTTGTCACTGCTGGGTAATATCCATCAATTGGCAGAAAGGTTCAAGCAGCGCTTTGACGGATTAGACATACTCATCCACAATGCAGGAGGCATTTTTGGTAAGGAAAGGATGGAGACTGCCGACGCGATAGAAAAGACCATTGCCTTAAATTTCGTCGCACCTTACTTGTTGACCGCGTTACTTACCGACGAGCTACAAAAGCATTCCGATGCGCGCATTGTATTTACAGCTTCGGATGGACATAGTTCTATGGCAAAACCCGACTTTGAGGATATAGAATTAAAACAGGGGTACACCGCCGGAAGGGCTTATGGGAATGCAAAACTCTTCTTGATCATGATGTCTCAGGAATTAGACCGGAAGTTTAAAGAGACAGGTATTGATATTACCGTCAACTCACTTCATCCCGGTGTGGTGATAAACCAGAAAATGGTGGAAGATGCGAAAAGAAGAGGCTTTTTAGGAAAAGCAATCATGCTTCCTCTGATGCGGTTGCTGATGAAAACAGCAGAACAGGGAGCGGATACCATTGTTTATCTCGCTTCTTCGGAAGAGGTGGAAGATACCAGCGGCTTGTATTTTTACAACCGCAAACCTAAGAAGGTAAATAAGAAATATATTTCGGTGGAGACAAAAGAGATCATTTGGAACTATTGCGAGACGATAACAGGAGTAAAATTATTCACATAAAACCTCATGCTGCCCGTTAATAATTTCTTGTATGCTGACAGGGATGGCACAAATGAAAGAAATACTAACATATAACATCTGCTTATGAAATTCAAAAAACTGTTTTTTACCGTGTTCTCTATTATGGTGCTCACTTCCACTCTAAATGCACAAAGCTACTATACATCCCTGGGGGTGAGGTTGGGATATGATAGCGGTTTAACATTGAAACAATTCCTTAGTCCCGAAAATGCCGCGGAGTTTATTCTCTCTGTATCACCCCGTTATTTTCAACTCACGGGGATGTATGAATATCAGAAACTTCTTCCCGGTTTATCCGACTTCTCCTGGGTAGTAGGAGTGGGTGCCCACGTGGGTGGTATACATCATGACAAAGATAAATATAAAAGTAATTTGTTGCTGGGAGTGGATCTGTTGGCCGGACTGGAATACAGTATCGCCCGCACACCTTATACTGTTGGGTTGGACTGGAAACCATCTTTTAACTTCACCAACAGTTATAACGACTATTGGCTTAACGGATTTGCCCTTAGTTTGCGATATACGCTCTATTAGGACTGGGCTTTACTATCTTTTGCAGATAACTGAACGTAATGATTGTATTGTTTAATGAAACCTTTGCCGGGCCTTACTTAAGTATTGATAAGTTTTAATTCGGTATTCAAAATTACCGTTTGGGTAATTTTTAGGAGCAGGCAGTGTTTTGAAGCCATATCTTTGCAATATCAAACAAGAGAGATGATAACAATTTTATTAATTAATTACGAGTCCGCTCCGAAAAGTCGGAGTGATAATTTAGTTTAAAATTTTTTGTACAATAAATTTTATAAATCAGGTAAATTTCACCTGAAAAGTTCTTTGAAATATTTGCGTATATAGCTATTATTCACTACCTTAGTAGGGCTTAAAACTGTATAATATGTTCAAAAAATCGGACGAAAACCCTCAATTGGGCATTTTTTCATCACCGACGGAGTACTTCAGAGACTCTAAGAAGAAAGAATACCTAAAAAATGACTCCTGGCATAACCGGTTCCGAAACCATGTTGTAATGCGTGTGGATGAGTCTATTTTCAGACCACTTTATTCTAATGGAACGGGGGCTCCTAATGCCTCTATCCGTATTTTGGTCGGTATGATGATCCTCAAGGAAGGCCAGGGATGGAGCGACGCACAATTGTTTGAGAACTGCGCATACAATTTACTTGTTCGCAGTGCTCTGGGTCTGATGTCGTTAGAGGACGCTGAGCCTGTTTCATCCACTTACTACCTTTTCCGTCGCCATCTGGTTGACTATGCAAGGGAACACGGCGAAGACCTGTTCAAAAAGTGCCAGGGGCAAATCACCCGTGACCAGCTATTGGAGTTTGAGGTGAGCGGCAAGCAGGTGCGCATGGACAGTAAACTGGTCGGCAGCAATATCGCCTGGTACTCCCGTTACGAGTTGATTCATGAAACCCTGCGTCTGTTTATCAATGAAAGGGAGGAACATATCTTCAATAAGAGCCTGTCCAAAGAGATGTTTTCCCTTATCGAAAGCATACAGGGTGAAACGGGCAACAAGGTGGTGTACCGCAGTACAAAGGCCGAGGTTGATGCCAGGTTCGTTGAACTGGGCAAACTGATGTACCGTTTTATAGGGCTCTTCAAGAAGCATGACTATGGTCATTACCAGACCCTTAAAGCGGTTTTCGAACAACAATACTCGGTTGGCAGGGACAAAACTGTCGTTCCTCTGGAAAAGGAGAAAGTCAGCGCCAAATCCATACAGTCACCCCATGACACCGACTGCCATTACCGTGACAAAGACGGCAACAAGGTCAAAGGGTATTCGGTGAACGTCACCGAGACATGCGACCAACCGGGAGATGACAAAGATACGGCATTGAACCTGATAACCGATACCGAGGTAACGGTGGCATCGGCTCCGGACAACGGCTTCCTTGAACAAGCCCTGGATCGGACACAGGAAATAATATCCGACAAAATAGAGAAAGTATATGCCGACGGGGCTTACCACAGTGCTGATAATCAGGAGTATTGCCAAAGCGATAAAAATGGCATCGAGCTGATACTCACAGGCATGCAAGGCCCCGCACCGAGATATGACATCCGTTTGGACGAACAGAATGAAATCAATTTAATAGTAACCGACAACAAAACAGGAACAACAATACAGGCACAACGGGTAAAACTCCGCAAAGACAAAACACAGAGGAAATGGAGGATCAAGACTGAAGAAGGAAAATACCGCTACTTCGATGAGGATAACCTCAGGGCTGCCGCTCTGAGGAAGAAATTGGACGATATCCCGATAGATGAAAAAAATATCAGGAACAATGTCGAAGCAAGCATTTTCCAGTTAGGATACCATTACCCGAATGACAAGAGCCGTTACAGGTCACTTGCCAAGCACAAACTATGGGCATACTCCCGCTCGTTGTGGATAAACTTCGTCAGGATAGTGAATTATATGACGCGAATAAGTCAAAGAGCGCTTTTTTGGCAAAAACTGCCACAATATATAATTAATTTATGTTTCAATATGTATATTATTGTAAACATACTTTCAATTAATAAAAACAATCACATTTGTCCGGTTAAACTTCATTTTTCAGCAATTTGAAAAAATGGGGTTTTCAGAGCAGACTCAATTACTATTTAGAAAAAATGAAAAAGATGGTTTTAGTGTGTTTGTCAGTATTGATGACAACAGGATTGGTGACAGTGAACGCTCAGACTCCCATATCTTATGGCGTGAAAGCTGAAGCAAACATGTCGAATTTTTTACTTAGCCCAACTTTCACTTACATTTCCACGCAATCCTGTCCAGAATGAGTCAGGACGATCCCCTTGGCGGTGACTGTGACCTACATATTTTTATTTTCTTGAACGGCGCCTGTTTCATCTTTAGGATGGAGTATATCCTCTCCGCTTGCTTTGTCGGCCGACTGCATTGTCTCAGTTCCACCTTCTCACCCAGGGCATTGACGGCTTCTGTAGTCACCAATTTCTGCGTAGACATGCGGCGAACAATCTCTGTCCAATAAGCGTTTTCTCCCGATTGCTTGAGTTGAAAGCGTATCGTATTGACAATCCAATAAGAAAGTAGTCCGAAGAATAAATGCGCATCACTGCGTTCATCCTTTTGATGATAGATGGGTCGTAGATTGAGATCCGTTTTTAGCTGCCGGTTGGTGCATTCTATCTCACGAATCAAATTATAATACTCCCAGGTCGTCTGTTCGCCAAAAGTCCGTACGTTGGTTCTCAGGAAATAGACTCCCGTGTTTTTGTCTATTGCGGTAATATCCTTGATCGTCCAGTTTACTTTTTGCATTTCAGCTGGTTTCCTCTCATTGCACAGGTACGTTATTTGATAATGTCGCGCGATGGAGGGATAACGCTCAATGGCTCTGCCGACTCGTTCAACTACTTTTTCGTAACGTTTGGTACCTCCTTTCCTTGTAATGGCCTCGTTGATTTTCTCCATCTCACCTTCAAAGCGTTCTTTCCATTGACGGTTCATGGAGGCTTCCGTCATTGCTTTTGAGGGAGAGGTGATCTCCAGATAATAATCCTCTTCAGGCCGGGTCTGCACTTCCCGCAAGGTAATCTCCTGTTTTCTGGTGTCATGTACGGTTACCGTCCGGTGATCCTTCGAGAGGCTGTAGTCTTTTAACCGTGTGCGGGATACGCAAAGATAATTGTATCCTTTTTCTTTTATGCCTTGCAGGTTCTCTTCGGTGGAGATGCCTGCATCGATTACAACCAAGGTCTTTTTACTGGTGACGGAGGTTTTGACAGCCAACTTGTCAATCATACCGGGAAGTGATTTGGGGTCTGAGGTATTGCCTGCAAGAATAGAGGAATAACGGATAAATCCCTCCCTGTTTATGCACAAGGCCAATACCAGTAATCGACAGTCGTTGCGCTTCTCCTTGCTGCGTCCGAAACGCGCTTTGCGACTTCCTGCTTTACGGCCTTCAAAATAGAAGTTGGTCAGGTCAAAAAGCACGATACGATTATCTATATTGAACAGGTTATCCGTCCTTTGGCAAAGATGTCGTTCCAATTTATCTTTGATCCCATAAAGACGATCCGGCATTTGGTAGAGTGCATTGATGCCCGGAGTCCAATCCGGAGTACCTGAATAAAGTTCGCAAGCAGCGGAATTCTCCTTCATGACACGGTGTGTAGCCCATTCCGATGGACTATAAACGGTTCGGACAATCAGATGGGAGAGAGCGGCATGAATGGCGTTTTCATTCCAGCCCTGGCCTCTTAGAAAATCTTCCAGCCCCAGGCGGTCAATGGTTTGTTTGCAAAGCCATTCCGCGCCGATGTTACGGGCATCGGTATGTTCTACTGTATCCAAATCTATATACCTTTCGGACTCTTCTTTGGATTGGTTCTCTTTTTGGTTGAACCGGTCGATCCCTCCTTCGGCAAGCATGCGTTGCCAGTATCGTTCGGCAAAGAGGCGCTCTTCGTGAGAAAGTCCATCCTTATTTTCCGGGAAAAGAGATCCATGATGCCGGTGTTGAAAACGCATAGTCAAGGCACGTGCAATACGTTTGACCTGGAGAGGCTTCAGGCATGGTTCAAAACCGATATTCAGTACAATCAGGGAATGCACATGTCCGCGCACATCTCGATAAGACTCCTTCAGTCGATAGTAAGGAGCTTCCTGTCCCGTGGCGGAATTGAAACGTAGTTGTACATTCACGTGCATGAGACAAAAATACAACAAGACTTGCATTCAAAAGTGTCCTACAATCCGGATTTGACATACTTCCGAAAAATACGATCGCTGAATATCAAATGGCTATCACATCAAAGGAGCATAAAACAGGCTCATTTTTTATCAAAAATAATTTTGAGGGTGAAAGTTGGGTTAACACGTTGGCTGGTTTTCTCTTCATTTTCGACACATTCAGGAAATCCTTGCGGGCAACCCTCCTGTAGGTGCGGGGTTTATCCCGGACTCCCAGCTTCAAACACAGTTCATCAATCAGTTCTTCCGCCTTTTGACGGCTCTCGTTTAACAGGTCCAGGTCGGTGGGGTATTTGATATCCGCATCACAGACTGTAGCATCCATTTGAAGTTTCCCCTTGTTCCCGGGATGCGGATCGGGATCGTCATCATTATTAACCCCATCATCCTTCGCAACCGTGTCAACCTCTTCTTGTTTTGCCCCGGCTTTCAGCTTTAATCCTTTTCTTATCAAATCATCTGTCAATGATTCAAAGACATCCAGGTCGATTCGCTTTCTGATGGATACCGGCAGTGAGGGTGTCATCACCTGTTCATAAGTGAAAGCCTCAAGCCCAAGAAAATACTGCATGTAGGGATTTTCCTGGATCATCTCTATCACGCCGCGGTCATCCGTCTTCATGATGTGCTTTATGATGACCACTCCCAGCACAAGCCTGGCATCCTTGGTGGGTGCACCCCGGTTGCTCTTGAAGTTCTTGTAATAAAGCCGGGCGAACTCTTCCCAGGGAACTATTTTTGAAAGAAAAACCCACCGGTTATTCTCATCCAGTTTTGCCTCGAAGGGCATCTTGAACTCGGAAATTGAAAGCTGTCTGGAGCTCTTGTATCGTATCATAAAATGCAAGGTTTATGAAGTAAAAATACTCAATTTCTTGCAGTTATGCAAATATTATGACGGTTAATCTACTGATTTTCAGCATAAATATCGATTATTCAGCAGACCCTATTTATAGGAAATATAGAGAACTTTACCAGTACGGTCCTTTTGTGGTATATGTCCACGGATGAGAATGCAGGTCCTATTACCAGCGGATGTCCGTCCTGTCGGCCATTTGTCACGATACATTCGGAAACGGGTGAGATATCTTTTAATCCAGAATATTATTTGACAGGCCATTTTTCAAAATTTATAGACCGGGGAGCCTGGCGGATCCATTCATCGAATGTGGAAAGTACGGATAACATAAGAAACGTGGCTTTTCTCAATCCGGACGGATCAAAAGTAATGGTAGTACTTAATAATTCGGATATTCGGATATGGAACGGGTAATCGAAATACAGGATCAAACGGAAGTCATTCGTTCCATTCTGCCCGCCCGTTCTACGGCAACATATAAATGGAATAACAATTAATTGAACCGATGAAAAGAAATCAGACCGTACTGTTTTTTCTATTCATTGTCGTGCCGTTTTTTGCACAGCAGCACGCCGTGATTCCCCAGCCGGTGGATATTACATGGCTGCAATCTGCTCCCTGTTATTTATCCGATCCAGTAAAAATCGTTGCAGAAAAAGGCTTTCTTTCAGAGGCCGTATTACTTGCTGGTGAATTGGAAAGCAGATTCAATTGCTGGGTAGTGCTGGTTGAAGAATATAATGAGAAGGAAGGCGGTACATTGATACGGATAGGACAGGATACCGATCGATCGCATCCGACAGAAGGATATCAGTTGAAAGTTGATTCAAAGGGTTGTCTTATTACTGCATCCGATCCGGCCGGGGCTTTTTATGGTTGTAATACTCTTTTGCAGCTTATTGAAGCCGACCCGGAGAAAGATGGGCAATATTGTATAAAGTCTGTCGACATAAAAGACTATCCGAGATTTGGATGGAGAGGTTTAATGATGGATTGCTCCCGTACGTTTCTATCAATGGATTATTTGAAAAAAACGATCGATCGTATGGCATTCTATAAATTGAACAAATTGCATCTTCATCTGACGGATGACCAAGGGTGGCGATTGGAAATAAAAAGCCGTCCGAAATTAACAAGCGAAGGAGCCGCTTTTGCGGCCTCCTCACTTGAGCCGGAGAATTTTTCGGGATATTATACACAGCAGCAGATGAAAGAACTGATTGCATACGCTGCACAAAGGCATGTGGAGGTTATACCCGAAATTGAAGCTCCCGGGCATAGCTCGGCCGCTCTTTATGCCTATCCTGAATTGTCCTGTTCTAAATTGAAAGTACCTGTTTATCCTTTATTCGCCTTCGAAGGAGAGAAGTTGAATGATGTGTATTGTGCAGGAACCGAAGATACGTATGTTTTTTTCAAGGATGTGCTGGGTGAAGTCGCCCGTATTTTCCCTTCACCTTATATTCATTTGGGAGGTGATGAGGTAAGAATACAATTATGGAAAGAATGTAAAGTATGCCGGAACAAAATGAACGAGTTGGGAATAGATTCCGAAGTATTACTGCAACGGTATATGATGACGAGAGCGGCAGAAAATGTGTTAAGTGCCGGTAAGATGCCTATTTGCTGGGACGAGGCTATAGAAGGGGATATAGGAAAGGATTGGATTATTATGGCATGGCAGGAACAGGAAAAAGGCCGGATAGCTTTGCAGAAAGGATATCAGGTAGTGATGACCCCGACCAGTCATCTCTATTTCGACTATAGTTATGCCACAACACCGACCCGGAAAGTATATAGTTATGACCCCGTTCCTCCGGATGCGACGGAAGATGAAAAATCGCGGATCCTGGGTATCCAGGCCAATTACTGGACGCATATCGACAGATGGGAATCACGGATTGATTACCAATTGTTCCCGCGTGTGCTGGCTTTGTCTGAGAAAGCCTGGTCGGAAGAAACGGTAGTTGATTATGACGATTTCAGGAAGCGTGGGAAACAGCATAAACTATGGTTTCATTATTTCGGGATCGAATATAACGGGAATGATATGTAAAACTTAACTCAAGCCTGATCAAGTTCCTATGCGCCTACCGGCTTATTCCCCGAATGCCAGCAGGTATTTGTCGATATAGAGCTGTTTCTCTTTCGACTTGTATTGCTGAATATAACGTGGATGCTCCAATATTGTCATCCTGTCGAAAAGTTTCTCCTGTTTGTTCAGTTTTGCAATGAAATCGGCATTCTTTTTCCCGAGGATATATACTTCAGAAGTATCGAGTCCTATCTCGATATGTTTTTTGAGCGATGCAATCATAAACCCTTTTACCGTTTCAAACAGTTCTTTATCATCATAGTAGTTGGCGTTAAGCCAGTTGCCGTCTTTTGTTTGGCGGATGATTGCCAGCGGGAAGGGTGAGTTGATGTAAAAGTGGCTGTAAAATTCATCCGCACCGCCGTAAGCTGCGATCATATCATACATGAACACGGAAGAAACCTCGTGGGTATGGGCTGAATGCATGGTGATCCCACAGACACTTTCCAGTCGTTTGGTATCGGTGAAGGGGACACCCGTTACTCCCGCTCCGTGACGGCTCGGATTAATGCCAATGATGAATCTGCGTTGGTTCGTATCATTATAATATTTGTGGTAGAATGCTTCCATGACCAGCATCGTTTCCGGGTTTTCCAGAAAAGGGTTCAGTACCTGAAATCCCTCGGGCAAATCCCCCGAATAGTGCAACTCCCTGTTGAAAGCAATAACCTTATCTGCCAGATTTTCCGTCATTTTTCCTATTAGACGAGTTTAACAAAATTGTTTTCAAGTTTTACATTAAAGTTTATCTCAGCTTTTAGGGCCTTGAAAACTTTAACTATCGTGTCAATCGTCGCACTATTAGCACTGTTTTCAAGTTTTGAGATTTGAGCTTTCCGAACACCTACAAGCTTTCCGAGCTCTTCTTGTGTCAAGTTTTGTTCTTGCCTGGCGGCTTTGATCATTTTACCCAAAACATCCATACGAAGTTCGTATTCGTAGTCATCACGTTCTTTTGTGCCAACCTTGCCGATGTATCTATCCTTCATCTCGGCAAGCGTATATGTCTTTAATTCCTTTGTTGCCATGTGATTATTTTTTTAGTTTGTTCCTAAAGTACTCATCTCTCAGGCTTATTGCCCGATCTATTTCGTTTACCGGCACTTTATCAACTTTCTTTATAAATCCATGTGTTGCTATCACCAGAGTTTCCTTATTCTCACTTTTGTCCCAAAATGCAAGAAGCCTTATATGAAGTCGTGCGTATCTTGTCCGAAATTCCCAAATATCACTTTGTAGCTTCTTGAAAAGTTTTGGATCGTTGGTTTGTTCTGCAAGATCAATATTGTAGAATATCTTCCTAACTATTTTAGAATCAAGGACTGCAATAAACTTGTCTGCTTCTTCCAGAAATCTAGTTTCAGGTGTATTCATAATTTCTTTGGGTATTCCTTTGGTTCTAAACCGGTACTAAGTTTTTCTGAAATCTTAAAAAAATAATCGACCGAGGATAGATTAATTTCTTCGATATTGTTTTGAGCAAAGGTGATTTGACTCAGGACAGCTGTAAAAAATAGGGAAATAAAAATCTTTTTCATGTTGTATAATAAGCTATAAGGTGCCATTATAAGGTAAAAGATGGGAACTTGGCTCCTGTTTGTGAGAGTAAAATTGAGCTATCCCGCCTTTATCTGGGGCGGGATAGCTCTCTGTAATTACTCCTCTAAGAAGTTCGGATACATATAATCGGTTGCCGGAATGAATGTTTCCTTGATACATTGCGGGGAAACCCAGCGCAGCAGGTTGAATACCGAGCCGGCTTTATCGTTGGTACCTGAACCACGTCCGCCGCCGAACGGCTGCTGGTCGACCACGGCGCCGGTGGGCTTGTCATTGATATAGAAATTCCCGGCTGTGTGTGTCAACCGGGCAGTCATCTTTTCGATATTGGCCCTGTCGGCAGAGAATATAGCGCCTGTAAGCGCATAATCTGTAGTGGTATCGAGGATATCCAGCGTCTTGTCGAGGTCTGCCGGATCGTACAGATATACGGTAAGTATCGGGCCGAAGAGCTCCTCTTTCATCGTGATGTAATCGGGCTTTTTGGCCAGAATTATGGTGGGGTGGATAAAATAACCTTCCGATTTGTCGTAGGTGCCGCCACAAACGATTTCCGCATCGGGTGATGCTTTGGCGTCGTCGATTGCCTTAGCAAGCTTGTCGAACGAATCCTCATCGATTACTGCATTCACGAAATTGCTGAAATCTTCCGGTACTCCGATTTTAATTTTAGAAAGATCGTCACTTACAAACCTCTTAACATCTTCCCATAGGGTGATGGGAATATAGGCGCGGGAAGCAGCCGAACATTTCTGTCCCTGGTATTCGAACGCTCCGCGGGTAAGTGCTGTGGCTACTTGTTTTGGATCGGCTGTTTCGTCTGCAAAAACATAGTCTTTACCTCCCGTTTCTCCTACGATGCGGGGATAGGATTTGTATTTCGACATATTGCCGGCAATGGTACGCCACATGCTGTTAAAGACTCCTGTAGATCCTGTAAAGTGCAGTCCGGCAAAATCACGGTGGTTGAAGATCACATCGGCGGCATCCCTTCCATCGGCATAGACGAGATTGATCACCCCCTCGGGTAGTCCGGCTTCCTGTAACACCTTCATAATAAGGTGGGCGGAATAAATCGCTGTCTTTGAGGGCTTCCATACTACAGTGTTACCCATCAACGCCGGAGCGCCGGGCAGGTTTCCTGCAATGGAGGTGAAATTGAATGGCGTAAGCGCAAAGATAAACCCTTCGAGCGGACGCCAAACCATACGGTTCCATATACCGGGAGAGGAGTTGGGTTGCATCCGGTAAATTGTATCCATATTCTTCACATTATAGCGGTAGAAATCGATCAATTCGCATACAGCATCTATTTCAGATTGATAGGCATTCTTCGATTGGCCTATCATGGTAACGGCATTGAACTCATAACGATAAGGGCCGGCAATCAGTTCGGCTGCTTTCAGGAAGATGGCTGCACGGCTTTCCCATTGCATTGCTTCCCAGGTTGGTTTTGCTTTTAATGCAGCATCGATCGCCATCTGTACATGTGTTTTGTCCCCTTGATGATAATGTCCAAGAAGATGGCGGTGATTATGGGGTGGACGAATATCTTTTAGGTTGCCGGTACGCACCTCTTTTCCTCCGATGATCATCGGCAGATCGAGCCCACCTTGATTCAACTCAACTAATTTTTGTTTTAACGCTACCCTTTCGGGCGTTCCCGGAGCATAACTCCTGACGGGTTCATTCTTTACTTCGGGTAATTGAAAGACTCCTTTAGACATAAGTTAATCTGTTTAATGAGGTTTTACTATTTGGATGAGACAAATTTACCACAAAAAAGTTTGATGAGACTATTTCGCCGGAAAGTTTTCATGAAAAAATACAGTTGCTGGAAATAAGAAATTTTTTAGCGATAAAAAAATAGAATCTTTTTGTTATTTTTGTAGGCCTTTACATTTATAACACTTATACAGAAAATACATGCAATCTAAGGAAACACTACCTGTCAATTTTGAAAACACGGAAACCGCTTTTCGTGATCAATCCAACGCAAGTTTAAAACAGGCTTATCAACTCTTTAAGGTAATGAATAACCGCCGGTTGGTGAATATAGGTAAGCATCTGGTTAATTTTGCTTTTGCCGTCCATTTTCCTATAGAGGGTATAATCAGAAATACTATCTATAAACATTTTGTCGGTGGAGTGTCTATTGAAGATTGTAGCAAGACAATTGCCCGGCTGGCCCGATACAATGTGGACTCTATTCTCGATTATGCGCAGGAGGGAGAGGAATCGGAAGATGCTTTCAATGCTACTTGTCGGGAGGTAATACGTACTGTTGAATTTGCCGGTAACCATAAGAATGTGCCATTCAGCGTGTTCAAGATCACGGGGGTGGCACGCTTCGACCTTCTGGCCAAGGTGAGTGAGCAACAACCTTTGACCGATGAGGAAAGAGAGGAATTCCGTAGTGTTGAGGAGCGCGTGGATGCTATCTTCAGAAGAGGATTTGAACTGGATGTGCCGGTGCTGATCGATGCCGAAGAAACGTGGATACAGCCGGTTCTGGATGATATGGTGATGAATCTCATGTCACGCTACAACAAGGAGAAGGCTATTGTGCAAAACACCTACCAGATGTATCGACACGATAGTATAGAGCGGATCAAACAGCATCACCGTATGGCGTTGGAGGGGGGATTTAAATTCGGTTTAAAAATTGTGCGGGGTGCCTATATGGAGAAAGAACGCAACCGTGCTGCTGAACGAGGGTATCCATCACCCATTCAGCCGGATAAGCCGGCTACTGATCGCGATTTCGACGATATTACCCGTTATTTTATAGAGCATCTGGATAGTATCGACTTCATGGTCGCCACCCATAACGAAGAGAGTTCATTATTATTGGCTCGCCTGATCGATGAGTATAATCTGCCGAGGAATCATAGGGGAATCTATTTCTCCCAATTATATGGTATGAGCGATCATATTACTTATAATCTTGCCGAACAGGGATACAATGTTGCAAAATACGTTCCTTATGGTGCCGTGAAGACCATGATGCCCTACCTGTTCCGTCGGGCTGAAGAAAATTCATCAGTCAAGGGGCAGACCAACCGCGAACTGAAGATGATCCGGACAGAAATAAAACGGAGACGTAATTGATTAGTTGATTTATTTCACTTCCCAGATATTGGGGGAGTTAAGAAGGAATTCGGTGAATGACCTTTTCGGTGTCATCATTTGTACTTCCTCTATCTGTCTTTCATATTCCTTCTCGTAAGTCGGTTCTTTTACACTACGGATGACTCCCAGTGCCACGGGAAGCCTGTCAGCAATATCCATCAACGCCAGTTTCATATGTAAGATATTGTCTCTGGTGGTAGCATCATGTACCAGTATATCGTCCAATGTATATCCATCCTCTCCTATGGTTACAGCTTTGAGGTTCCATCCATCCAAAACAATCCCCCTGTTCTCTTCTTTACCGAAGATCATCTTTTCCCCATGCTTCAGTATTATGGTATTATCGGCCTTCCAGTTGCGGTCACTAATCCTGTTGTGGATACTATCGTTAAAGATTACGCAGTTCTGTAATACTTCCACTACCGAAGTCCCCTTGTGCTTGGCGGCCTCGGTCATTACTTCAGTTTGGTTTTTAATGTCTACGTCTATGGCGCGGGCAAAGAAAGTACCTCGTGCCCCGAAAGTCAGTTCAGCCGGACGGAAAGGATCTTCCACTGTTCCGTAAGGTGATGATTTGGAGACGAATCCCCTGTCGGAGGTAGGTGAGTACTGTCCTTTTGTAAGGCCATAAATCTTGTTATTGAAAAGCAGAATATTGATATCCACATTTCTTCGGATTGTATGGATAAAGTGGTTCCCGCCGATGGCAAGTGAGTCGCCGTCGCCGGTAGCGACCCATACGCTTAATTCGGGGTTGGCCACCTTCACTCCTGTGGCGATGGCTGCAGCACGACCATGGATGCTGTGAAAACCATAGGTATTCATATAATATGGTAAACGTGACGAACAGCCGATCCCAGAGATAACGGCTATCTTGTGAGGGTCAATATTCAATTCAGCCATTGCTTTCTGGAGGCTCGTCAGAATGGCATAATCGCCGCAACCCGGACACCAACGAATGGCATTTTCACTTTTATAATCTTTAGGTAGATGTTTCTGATATCTTAATTCTTTTGCTGCTATTTCTGTTACTTCCATATTACTTTTCCTCCATAATTTTCGTAAACTCCTCAATCAACGTGCTAACTTTAAAAGGTTGTCCTTCCACTCTATTATATTTGTGGATGTTATCCAGATCCTGGAATCTACCATTCAGATAATTGGCAAACTGTCCTTCGTTTTGTTCCGCCACGATCACTTTCTTATATCTTTTCAGCAGTTCGTGGGTATTTCGTGGAAGGGGATGGATATGCCTGAAATGAGTGTAGGCCACCTTTTTCCCGTTCGCCATGAGGCGTAGTGAAACTTCAAGCAAATGGCCGTATGTGCCGCCCCATCCTACAATCAACGTGTCGGCGTCTTTGTCGCCTGTTACTTTTTGATCGGGGATATAATCGGCTATTTTTTCGATCTTTGTCCTGCGGATGTTCACCATTAGTTGGTGGTTGTCGGGATTCGATGAGATGACACCGGTAAGACGGTCTTTTTCCAATCCGCCTATACGGTGCATATATTCCGGAGTTCCCGCCACACCCCAGTACCTGACGAGTGTGTTTTCGTCACGGAAATAGGGTTTCCACTCTTCTGCGTTACCGTTATATTTATTTTGGACGTAGGGAGGTTTAATTTCGGGATAATCATTCATATCGGGAATTCTCCATGCCGATGAACCGTTGGCGATATAACCGTCGGTCAGTAAAATAACAGGAGTCATATGTTCCAGGGCAATCTTCGATGCTTCGAAAGCACTTTCAAAACAATCAGTGGGTGATGCTGCCGCCATCACTACCAAGGGGCTTTCGCCGTTTCTTCCGTAAAGCGCCTGGTTGAGGTCACTTTGTTCACTCTTGGTCGGCATCCCCGTGGAAGGGCCACTACGCTGTACATCGATTACTACCAGCGGCAGTTCGGTCATCACGGCCAGTCCCAGTGCTTCGCTCTTGAGTGACAATCCCGGTCCGGATGTGGAGGTGGCTGCCAGACATCCTGCGAAACTTGCGCCGATGGATGAAGTGATTCCGGCAATTTCATCTTCCATTTGCAGTGCTTTCACACCGAAATCTTTTCGTTTGGAAAGTTCCTGCAGGATATCAGTCGCGGGGGTGATAGGGTAGGAGCCGAGAAAAAGTTCCACGCCCGCCTTTTCTGCAGCGGCGACCAACCCGTATGCAGTGGCAGTATTTCCATTAATATCAGTATAAAAACCTTTGGTCGATTCAATAGGCTCAATACGATAAGTGGAAGTAGTCATATGGGTGTTGTTCCCATAATTGTATCCATCGGTGAGCGCTTTGATATTGGCTCTTACCAATATTGGTTTTTTTGAGAATTTCTGTTCGAGCAGCTTGTCTGCTATTTCCAGTGGCCGGTTGAAAAGCCAACATACAATACCCAGTGCAAACATATTCTTGCTACGGAGTATATCCTTGTTTTCCAGTCCGGAGTCTGCCAGTGAGGCTTTTGTCAGGGTCGTAATATTCACCCCGATAGGTTGCACATAATCCAGGTTGAGTTCTGCAAACGGATCTAACGTTTGGAAAAGAGCCTTGTCAAGATCCCTTTTCTGGAAAGAATCGGTATCAAACAGCACGATAGACCCTTTCTTCAAAAAAGAGGCGTTTACCTTGAGCGCAGCAGGATTCATGGCGACAAGTACATCAGTCTTGTCCCCGGAATTATAAACATCTTTGGCACCGATCCGTACCTGGAATCCCGACACACCATGCAATGAACCTTGCGGTGCGCGAATTTCAGCAGGAAAGTCGGGGAATGTGGCAATTTCATTCCCGAAAATAGCCGATAACGTAGAGAACAATGTCCCTGAAAGTTGCATTCCGTCACCGGAGTCGCCTGAAAAACGAATGGTTACTTGTTTAATGTCAGTTACGACCGAATTCGTTGGCATAATTTTTCTTTATAAATAAAGTACAAAGTAATAAAAGAGTTGTGGAATAAGCAAATATTTTACTCTGACAAAAAGCCTTATTTGTCATTATAGGTGCAATTCAGGAAAAAGATAATTATCTCCGTTCAATCTTTGCCCCTAACGCGTTGAGACGTTTGTCTATATTCTGATATCCTCTGTCGATTTGGTCGATATTATGGATAGTGCTTACACCCTCCGCACTCATTGCGGCGATTAACAAAGAGATACCGGCCCGTATATCGGGTGATGTCATTGTCATACCTTTCAGCCGGAATCGTTTGCCCATACCGATCACAGTAGCACGGTGGGGATCACAGAGGATGATCTGCGCTCCCATGTCGATCAGTTTGTCCACGAAAAAGAGTCGGCTTTCGAACATTTTCTGGTGGATCAATACGCATCCTTCCGCTTTGGTGGCGACCACCAGTAATACGCTGAGGAGGTCCGGAGTAAGTCCCGGCCAGGGAGCGTCGGCAATGGTAAGAATGGATCCGTCTATAAATGATTCTATGGTGTAATTATCTTGTTGGGGAATGTAAAGATCGTCCCCGCGTTGTTCCACGATAATACCTAAGCGGCGAAAGCTTTCGGGAATGATGCCGAGATGGGTTATAGAGGAATCTTTTATGGTGAGCTCGGAAGCGGTCATGGCTGCCATGCCTATAAAGCTGCCTATCTCAATCATATCGGGCAGCAGACGGTGACGGCAACCGGAAAGGGAGGAGACACCATGTATTGTCAGTCTGTTGGAGCCAATTCCTTCGATTTTTGCGCCCATGCTTACCAGCATCCGGCTCAATTGCTCTACATAAGGTTCACAGGCTGCGTTATAGATGATGGTTTCCCCTTCGGCAAGGACTGCAGCCATCAACAGGTTGGCAGTACCGGTAACGGAAGCCTCGTCAAGCAGGATATATTGCCCGTTTAGTTTTTTTGCTGAAAGGGTAAAGAGCTGTTTTTGTTCATTAAAGATTAGCTCAGCACCCAATTTCATGATACCGTTGAAATGGGTGTCCAGTCGTCTACGGCCAATCTTGTCTCCACCCGGTTTAGGCACTACCGCTTCTCCAAATCGCGCCAGGAGGGGACCGACAATCATGATGGAACCTCTCATGGCGGCACTCTTTTCCATAAAGTCTTTCGATTGAGTGTAGGCCAGGTTGATCTTTTCCGCTTTGAAGGAATAGCTTCCGCTGTCCAATTTTTTCACTTCGGCTCCCATATCCGAGAGTAGTGCAATGAGATTGTTTACATCCAATATATCAGGTACGTTCTCTATGATCACTTCCTCCTGTGTGAGCAGGGTGGCACAAATTACCTGCAGGGCTTCGTTCTTGGCTCCCTGTGGTGTAATTTCCCCCTTGAGGCTGCATCCACCTTCAATGATAAATGATGACATGTTGACCATTTTTTTTAGTTAATAAATACGTACTTCCGGTTCGAGTAGCACACCGAATTGTTGTAGTACTTCCTGTTGTATTTTGTGCATAAAGTCCACGATTTCCTTTCCGTTTTCAGTACCATAATTCACAATGATAAGTGAATGGCGGGTATAAGTACCTACCATTCTGTGCCGCTTCCCTTTATATCCGGCCTTATCTATCAGAAATGCCGCCGATGTTTTGAATTGTCCTTCTCCAACATTGTAAATCGGGACATCCGGTAGTTGCTGTTGTAATTGATCTTTTTCCTCTTCCGTAAGCACAGGATTTTTGAAAAAACTTCCGGCATTCGGCAGTATTTTATAATCGGGCAATTTCCGGTTGCGGATACGGATAATGGCATCACGAACCTGGGTAAGGTCTGGAGAGGAAATACCTTCCAACTCACGGCTTAAGTCGATATATTTCTCTTTATATTGAAACGACTTTTCCAATTTGAAAACCACGGAAGTGATTACATAGAGTCCGGTGCGTTTAAAAATGCTGTCGCGGTATCCGAATCCGCACTCCTCGTTGGAGAGTTCTTTGTAATTCCCTGTCTGAAGTTCCACCGTTTTCACCTTGGTGATCACATCCATCGCCTCCGTACCGTACGCACCGATATTCTGAACCGGACTTGCACCTACTGAACCGGGAATAAGCGACAAATTCTCGATACCGGCGTAACCATTCTCCACACAATAAGCAACAAACTGGTCCCAATCTTCTGCCGCACCGACTTCAATTTCTACACACCGATCAGTTTCCGCCAGAATATGGATACCCCGTATGGCAGGTTTAATAACCAATCCTTCGAAATCTTTGGTGAAAAACAAATTGAAACCGTTCCCAAGCACCAATTTCTGTTCATCGGGAAAAGTGTGGATGATTTCCGAAAGTTCCTCTGCCGATTGCGGTTCACAGAATATTTTTGCCGACGCTTTCGTACGGAAAGAGTTAAATGGTTGCAGTTGTACGTTATATTTTGTGGTCATTACCGAACAAGGTGTAATATCGAAATGCAAATGTAGGGAAAAAGTTTCAATGAGCCATATCATGTGTCGTGAATACAAACTTATGTCCGGAATAAATTATTCTGTTTTTTTAGAACATCAGTCTAACCTTTTCTGCTTTTAATTATTTCGAGGTAGTAAGTCTTTATATATTTTCTGAGTACTGCTTCCTTCGTGCTTTTCGGAAACTGTTTAAATGCCGAAATAAAAAAGGTCGGAAATCGAATCTATTTTTATCCGGTCCAAAAATAATGCCGGGAGATTTATATCTTCGAGCGTGAAAAAAACGACAATCATATAGAGTAAACCGTAAATTCCCCCGGAGATGTGTGCCGAGTGGTTGATACGACCTGTTTGTTTCCGGTCGAGATAGAAGGCGACCAGCAAGAAAATTATACCGAAAAGAAAGGCGGGGAGCATGACCGGAATAAACATGATTCCCATGAAATTCATCGGGTTGACCAACACATAAGCGAAAACGATAGCTGAAACCGCACCGGAAGCGCCGAGACCCCGGTAAGGCTTGTTGTTTTTTTGTTTGAAATAGGAGGGAAGGATGGATATTGCCAATGAGGAGATGTACAGGACAATAAAAGAGATGAAACCAATTTTCAACCCCTATAAATCAGGAAAACAGTCGGTTTTTTATGCATATCAGGCAGTTTACCTTTCCATGCCTTTACACTTCGCGTTACAATGAATTCATCTTCGCAGGAGATGTTCATGGCAATACATAACCGGGTTTGCGGTTTACAGTGTTGTAGTATGTCTTCCGCCAGTTTCAGGTTACGATACGGTGTTTCAATGAAGATTTGGGTCTGGTCTTCATTGTATGCCCTTGTTTCAAGCTGTTTCAGTTTTTTTATCCGCTCACCCGCATCGATTGGTAGGTAACCATGGAATGAAAAACTTTGTCCGTTGAATCCGGAAGCCATAATTGCCATCAAAATGGAAGAAGGTCCTACCAGCGGAACAACCCTGTAGCCTTCCTGTTGGGCAATAGCCACCATATCTGCGCCGGGATCGGCTACGGCTGGACAGCCGGCTTCGGAGATTACCCCCATATTTTCTCCCGATTTCATGGGTGTCAAATAACTTACGATCTGGTTGGGGTCGGTATGTTTGTTCAGTTCATAAAAGGTGAGTGTGTCGATATCGATATCGGGATTGCTTTTTTTTAGAAAACGGCGTGCCGAACGTACATTCTCAACAATAAAATATTTCAGACCAGATACCACCGTTGTGTTGAAGGAAGGAATTACCTTCTCAACAGGTGTATCGCCCAATGTGACGGGAATTAAATAAAGTACCGGGTTCTTCATTTCTCGTTTGCAGACCTTTTAATCTCTTAGGGTTTAATTCCCCCTGCTTGCAGCGGGGAGTAATAATTATTCCTCTAAGATACCCCGCCCGCTTGCGACGGGGAGATTCATTTGCAAAAATAGATAAAATAGGGTAAAGAAGAGATGCTTTCCGGTATATATATCAAAAATGTTTGGTTTTAAGGAGGGATTAATCTGATCAAAATGGCTACTTTTGCAAAATTAATCCTTATTCACAATTATGGCTACAACAACCGTCAAACACCCTAAAGGGCTTTACTTCGTATTTTCCATTTCTATTGCCGAACGTTTCGGCTATTATGGCATGCGTGCGCTCTTTGTACTCTATATGATCAATGCGTTGATGATGGACAAGGATCTTTCCGCGCTTATCTATGGGAATTACACAGGATTGGTTTACCTCACACCCCTTATCGGCGGCTATGTAGCCGACAAATATTGGGGGATGCGGCGTTCCACTTTTTGGGGGACTGTCCTGATGGTGATCGGACAACTGCTGATGTTTTTTAGTGCCCTCTATTTCCAATATCCCGGACCGGCAAGATGGTTGATGTATCTGGGATTGGGTGCCCTGATTTTCGGGAACGGTTTCTTCAAACCCAATGTATCCACTTTCGTCGGTCAATTGTATGAACCGGGTGACAGAAGGCTTGACTCTGCCTATACCATCTTCTATATGGGAGTAAATCTTGGGGCATTTGTCGCACCTCTTATTTGCGGATTTTTGGGTGATACGGGCGATCCGGCCGATTTCAAGTGGGGATTTCTCGTGGCGGCAATAGTTTCTTTGTTGTGTCTTATCCTTTATGTGCTGCGAAAAGATAAGTATCTGGTCGATCCCGCCGGAAATCCTATCGGAATTGAAGCGGCTGCAAAAAGAAAGAGGGAATCAACCGGTACAACTCCCTCTGTAAAGTACACATTCAAAGAAATAGTGTTGTGGATTGTTGTGGCCGGTGGCCTGTTTGCGCTCTTTATGTATCTGTTCAAGGATGATCTGATCGGAGCTTTTATCTATGCCGCCGCATTGGTTGTTCCGGCTTTTGTAATATCTGACAAATCGCTGACTAAAATTGAGCGTCAGCGTATCTGGGTAATCTATATCATTGCCTTTTTCGTTATCTTCTTCTGGTCTGCTTTTGAGCAAGCAGGAATATCATTGACCTATTTTGCGGCTGAACAGACCAACCGTGATATTCTGGGATGGACCATGCCTACCAGTTGGTTCCAGTCGTTCAATTCCGTATTCGTTATTCTTCTGGCGCCGCTGTTTGCACAGTTGTGGCTTGCCTTGGGAGCTAGGAACAGGGAACCCTCCTCACCAGAGAAACAGGCAATCGGACTGCTTTTGCTATCATTGGGTTACCTCCTGATTGCTATTGGTGTACAGGGAGTGGAGCCGGGTGTAAAGGTGAGCATTATGTGGCTTGTAGGACTTTACTTTATTCATACTATGGGTGAACTTTGCCTGTCGCCTATTGGCCTGTCGATGGTGAATAAGTTGTCTCCCGTACGTTTTGCATCACTGTTGATGGGGGTGTGGTACCTTTCTATGGCTACCGCTAATAAACTGGCCGGTACACTGAGTTCCCTTTATCCCGAAGAGGGAAAAATGAAATACCTTTTCGGAATTGAAATTGCAAACCTGTTTGATTTCTTCATGGTATTTGTTGTGATGGCTGCTGTTGCTTCTCTCATCCTTTTTCTTCTTTCGAAAAAATTGCAAAAGCTGATGCACGGAGTACGGTGAAATAGCACCTATTTGTCATATAATGCCATATATTTCCATAATGGAGCTGCCATGGTGGCCTGGACAATGTTACCGCTTTCAAGCAGTTCTTTCAATTCTTCAAAAGAAAGCAGATGAACCGTCAATTCTTCCGATTCGTCCAGTGCCTGGTCTCCCAGTTTTTCAACATTCTCGGCAATAAAACAATAAGAATAATTATTGGCAGCACTGGCATTAGGGGCAACACACATGAATTCACTCCATGTCCCGCCACCATAACCGGTTTCTTCCATTAATTCGCGTTGTGCCGAGACAAGCGGTGATGCATCTTCTTTCTCACATACACCGGCACAAAGTTCGAGACAGGTCTTCTCAATCCCCGGCCTGTATTGTTTTACCAGAATAAATTTTCTATCCCTGGTAATCGCAATGATATTCACCCAGTTGGGGTATTCCAGTACGTAATATTCAGGGACAACAGTCCCGTCGGGCATTTGTAATGATTCCCGACGAACCGTCAACCATGGGCGCCTGTGAAGATATTCGCTTTCAATTACTTCCCAACGCATATTATCATTGTCACAATTTATATTTATCATCTTACCTGAAATCAGAATTATTTTTTAAATATAGGGTAAAGGTACATTATCCACGGAAATTGAAAAGGGGAGAATCCTTTATCGGATTCATCCCCCGGTTATTGTGTAATGTCATCCCATTACTCTTTACATTGCCGCAGCATTATTTTTCTTTTGTGGCTGCAATTACACCCCGGAAGTAACCGATAGACTCGGCGATTCCCGAAAACGGATCTTTCATATTACGTTCGTGTTCCAGACTGCAAACACCTTCGTATCCAACCTGACGGAGCATTTTTACGAATGCCGGGATATCGATAATTCCACGGCCGATCTCCACTGAGTATCCGGCCTTGGTGGATCCTGTAACATCTTTAATATGAATGTCGAACACGCGGGAGTGATATTTCTCCAGATCCTTGACAGGATCTTTGCCATTGCGGGTATCGTGGCCGATGTCAAGGCACATGCCGATACGTGGATCCAGATCCTTCACATTTTTCCACACATCATCGGCATCGGGATATAATGGCATATCCGGCCCATGCAGGTGAATAGCATAATTAAAATCATACTCCTTCACTTTCTTGTCTACATAAGGCAGTAATTCATAATTGGGAACTCCCACAATCAGTTTGACACCTACACGTTTTGCATACTCAAAGGCATTGTCAACCTCTTTTTCTGAACGCATATAGATGGGGCCGACAGCATAACCTGTAACACCTTTGGATTTTAGTTTGGTATGAAAATCGGCTATTTCCTGGTCGGTACTGTTAAAGGGGAGATGGAAATCTTTAATGCAGAGGTATTTTACATCGCATTTCTCCAAGGTCTCCAGTGTTTTGTCGAGATCGAAGTTGACAAACGTGTACCCTGCCATACCCACGTTGAACTTTTCGAAGGTGTCAGGGGCCGGTTGCGGATCAGGGCGATCTTGCGCAACGATCGAAAGGGATAACAATAATCCCGCGAGGATCAGAATTTTGTTCATTTTATCGTTTTTTTAATGATAGTGTTTCGTCACAAAGATACTGTTTTTTATCAAGAGTATAAACGGGTATGGAAATTAATTTGATAAGCGAAAAAAACTTTTATCTTTGTAATTAAAATAATAAACAGATGAATTTTCCCCCGGATTTTATATCATCTGTCCGCCCATTACTTGGGAGTGAGACAGAATTGTTTTTGTCTGCATTGTCCGGTGATGCGTCGGTCAGTCTTCGTCTGAATCCCTCGAAAGCGGTTCGTAACCCGATGGAATCGGTTTTCCCCTCTAAACGGGTACCTTGGTCCCAGTGGGGGCTTTACCTGGAAGAGCGACCAGCTTTTACCTTTGATCCTCTTTTTCATGCCGGATATTATTATGTGCAGGAAGCCTCTTCTATGTTTGTGGAGCATGTGGTCCGTGAATTGGTGACAGAACCGGCAGTGTGTCTCGATTTATGTGCTGCTCCCGGTGGTAAATCGGTCTCCCTGCTTTCTGCCCTTCCCGAGGGAAGCCTGCTGGTGGGCAATGAACTGGTTCGTCAGCGCGCCCATGTATTGTCTGAGACTATATCGAAATTGGGTTATGCAAATGTATTGGTCACAAATAATATGGCAAAGGATTTCTCTGCATTTCCCCATCTTTTTGACCTGGTGCTGGTGGATGCTCCCTGTTCGGGAGAGGGAATGTTCCGGAAGGATGAGATAGCCGTGGAGGAGTGGTCAATGCAAAATGTGGAGATGTGCGCAGTACGGCAAAGAGATATACTGAATGATATTTGGCCGGCACTTAAACCGGGTGGGTTGCTTATTTTCAGCACCTGCACTTACAATACTCTTGAAAATGAAGAGAATGCTTTTTGGATTGCACGGGAACTGGGTGCGGAATTTGTATCTGTGACAACGGATAAAGGGTGGGGGGTCTCTTCTTCGCTCGACAAGCGGGTAAAGGGCTATCGTTTTTTTCCTCATAAAACGCAGGGCGAAGGATTATTTGTGACAATACTGAGAAAAGCTGAGGCAGGAGCAGAAGATGCCACTGTTGGAGGGCAACGGGTAAGAAGCAAAAATAAAAAAAAGCCATTGCCTTTTATGAAAGACCGTTCTGCATATGCAAATCTATTGCTACACCCTGATTCCTTTATTTTTATGGAAGATGGTAACCGTATTTTTGCCCTGCCTGTGGAGTATTCAGAGGTTATTGTTACCTTGAATGAGCGGTTGAAAACAGTCTCAATGGGTATAGAACTTGGTGAGAAGAAAGGGAAGGATTTTATTCCCTCCCATATGTTGGCGATGAGCAGGGAGCTTAATCTCAGTGCATACCCCATATATGAGGTGGTTTACGAGGAGGCTGTTTCTTATCTGCGTCGGGAGTCGATTATCCTCGCGGATGCACCCAAAGGCTATTTGATCCTCACTTATAAGGGTGAACCGCTGGGTTTTGTGAAAAATATAGGCAACCGGGCAAATAATTTATATCCCAACGAATGGCGTATCCGAAGTGGTCATCTGCCTGAAAAAAAGGCTGAAATATTCACTCCGTAGATTGTATGTCGTCACTCGGCATAATGTAAACAAGTTTGTTTCTGCCCTCGTTCCTAAGAAAATTCAATCACTTTTAATTTTAGTCTTTCACTCTTAAACTTCTCACTAATCATGTATTCCCGACAGTCGCTCACTTACCTTTTTGTAATTATGGCAATTATAGTTGTCCTGCTGTCGTTGTGGCTGTCGAACAGGTTGGTGAAAGAACTGGCTGATGAGGAGCGTAGGAAAATAGAGATCTGGGCGATGGCGACTGAATCGATGTTAATGGACGAAGAGATGGATATGTCGTTGGTATTGCGCATTCTGGAAAGTAATACAACTATTCCCATCATATTGTATGACAAGAGTTCAGGAAAGTTGACACCGCGTAATATCAAATTGCCCGAAGAGGATGCAGAATCCTACTTGCAGATAAAAATAGTAGAGTTCGGGCGTAGGCATGATCCCATTGCATTGCTTGAGATGAACCAACTGCTCTATTATGATGATTCGCATACGCTGAAGACGCTACAACTCTATCCCTATTGGCAGCTATTGGTGATTGCCCTGTTTACCGGTCTTGCGTTTTTTGCCCTGAACCGTTCACAAAGGGCGGAGCGCGATAGGGTATGGGTGGGATTGTCAAAGGAGACCGCCCATCAGTTGGGCACCCCCATCTCATCGTTGACAGCATGGATGGAATATATGAAACTGAAGGAAATCGATCCGCAGTTGTTGACAGAGATTGATAAGGATGTTTCCCGTCTGCAAATGATCACTGAACGTTTCTCCAAGATCGGTTCTATAACTGGTCTGAAACCTGAAGACCTGAGAGGGGTGATAAGACGTTCGGTGGCCTATCTGGAAAAACGGGTCTCCGGGGCAATAGTGTTCAATATGCGTTTTCCCGAACATCCGGTAATTGTTGATCTGAACGAACCGCTTTTCGGATGGGTGATTGAAAATATTGTAAAAAACGGTGTGGATGCCATGCAGGGAGAAGGAATCATTACCTTTGAGATCTCCGAAAAAGGAAAAATGATCCATCTCGATATTTCCGATACCGGTAAAGGATTACACAAGTCGAAGTTTAAGAAGATCTTTTCACCCGGTTACACCACAAAAGACCGGGGTTGGGGACTTGGGTTAACCCTTGTGGAACGGATTGTGGAGGAGAATCACAAAGGAGAAATTTTTGTAAGAAGATCGGAGCCGGGAAAAGGTACCACTTTCAGGATCCAGCTAAGGAAGAACTGAAAGAGCGGGTTGGAGTGTTATTACGGGCACTTAATATATTTTTTCCTGTCAAAATTTGATCCTCTTCCAACACTTTGCTGCTGGCCAGATACTCCGGCTGATCGGCGTAAATGAATAACAAGGATCCTCCCTTTATAGTGTCTATAATGGGTTTTGCCAGTTCTCTGGGGATTGCGGGACAGCCGAAGCTCCGCCCAAGCCTACCGGTAGATCTTATTGCATTTTCGCTGCAATAATCGGCGCCATGGATGACGATAGCACGCTGCATAGCTTTGTCGTTGATCCCTTTTTCCAGCCCGTCTAACCGAAGAGAATAGCCGTTTCCTCCGTTATAGGTGTCGACTGTACGATAGAATCCCAGTGAACTCTGGTGTGAACCATCCCGGTTGGAGAATGATGTGGCGTAGTTTTGTCCACTATTGCGGCCGTGCGAGACATACGAAACAAAAAGAATTTCCTTTTTTGCCAAATCCAATACATACATCCTTTTCTCGGTGGATGGCAGACTAAAATCGATCAGGGTGAGTAAGGGATTATTGCCTTTATTTAACTTCTTATAACCCGTGTATGCCGATTTGAATGCATCCAGACATATTAGTCCGTCCAAATCCATCTGTTCATATAGCCACTGGCCCTGGTCCTGGGACAATGCTGTTTTTTCAAGTTCCACCTTCTTCTCTTTTCTGCTCATGGAGTCAAAAAGGCTGACAGAGAGTAGTATAAGGAAGCATAGAATTATTTTGCGCATATTATATATTACGGAAATATTCAGTTCGTGTAATGAAATAATTTCCAAATATACAAACAATTTCGTTAAGTGAAAGTAATACAAGTTTACTTGTTTTACCGAGCGCTGGATTGAAAATCGGGGAGCAAGTGGCTCAAATAGCCTGATGAAATCGGATTTCTCCAAAAACAATTGTTAATCAATTACGATGACTACAGACTCTTTAACAGTTGCCCAGTCGAAGACGAATTTTGAGTGCGACGATGCATTTCTTACACACATATGGGAGCGGGGGGTGGTGCCGAGTGTCGGACTCGATTCTATGATACTTTTATTGGGGTATTGTGTCGGTACTCCATGCACATATGCACCGTTGGTAAACCGTGTGGCATAGGGGGCGAAACCGGCAATTTCACTTGTTCCATCCCTGAGGTAAAACATTTTCTCTTTTTTCTCTTGTACCGCGAAAATCCCAGTGGGTGTTTCCTGTGCGTAAGGCGGTTTATGTACTCCTGTTGTGGCATGATTCATACTTAATATATGCCAGCTGTTTCCCTTTTTTTCCAGTGTTGCAATATTTTGGTTAGTAACATCGACAGCTATTACCTTGTCAAAACGGACACTGTCACCCCACGATATAATGTAGCGTTTCGGTACCAGGAATTCCCCTACAAATGAAACACCTTTTACCCTCACCATTTCAGTGGTATCGTTTTCCGGTAACCTCACGATCCATCCATCCCTTCCATAACGCAATAATGTCGTATCACCGTCGACAGAATAGAGTGGCGCCGATTGGTACCGTTCCACACCAAATTGATCCGAAACCCGTTTGTATTCGTTTCTTACGAAATCGGCAACTGTAGGTGCTTCTTTATTCATATTCCTGTAATTGTTTAAAACCCCCCATTTGCCTCCTTCGGCCATGGCATTCTCAATTACCGCAATCTGCTCCTGTATTTTCTCCCACTGGAAATGACGGGTAGTATCTTTATACGGATATTCATCATCTAACAGGTATTTGTCGTAGCGGATATTTTTCTCTAAGCGGATATCTTCTGCTGTCAGTTCTTTCTTTATTTCCTCCTGATGATCGATGGCGGTTGTATCCGGAGTGGAGCTGGATGGTTGATCGTCGTCGCCGGATTTACACGAATTACAACTGATGGCAATGAGTACCGGTATAGTTAAAGATAAGTGGAGAAATGATTTGACTGTTCGTCTCATAGAGGGTGATGGTGATTATATTTGTAAACTATAACAATTTTTAAGTACGGTTGTTCATTCCGTCTATTGAAAATCGCATGAAAAATTGTAGTTTCCAGCCTGCATAATGTCCAATTTGTTTGAATGATATAAGATTTGTTTGGAGAAATGTAAAATTATTTGTATTTAACAAAAATATAAATTATTTTTATTTCATTGTTTATGTAATCTATTGAATAATAATAGTGTAAAGGGTAATGCTGCTTCAATCGATGGTCGGTGAATATTGTTAAAAATTCTGATGCTTATTGCTGTACATAGAAGTATGCTAAACTATCTGCCTT
The DNA here is from genome assembly GCF_900095135.1 of Proteiniphilum saccharofermentans. Classification (NCBI taxonomy): domain Bacteria; kingdom Pseudomonadati; phylum Bacteroidota; class Bacteroidia; order Bacteroidales; family Dysgonomonadaceae; genus Proteiniphilum; species Proteiniphilum saccharofermentans. Next base: position 2,918,527 of record NZ_LT605205.1, on the reverse strand, counting down.
CAGGCAATATTTTGTTCCATAATGTATGTCACACGATGTAACTGTTATAGAAACAGGTTAAACAAATAGAGTACCCTGAATAATTTAAAATCTTTTTATCTTTACTCGCAATAACTCTATGGGCGTGTGAAGAAGATGTCTATGAAGTGCAAAAACCTGAAGCAAACCGTTTCAGCGTTACTGAAGCAAAGGCATGGTATGAAGTGAATGCACCTTTGGTAAAACCAAACGGTATTTTACGAAGAGTGTAAACGAGAGTGACCCGGCAGAAGTTCTTAACTTGGAACCATTGCTGGATTGGGATATTGCCGAATTGAGCAACGATTCCATATGGGAAGTGGTCGAACTGCCCTGGGAATATGAGGAGGTAGAAGAGATTTTCGCATTGTCGGAAGTGTGGGAATATGCTGGAGCGAACAATCTGATGCCCGGGCAGGTTATAAAACTGGTAGTGATACGACACAAGCAGACGGGCAAGATTTACGGTTTTAAAATGAAGATCGCCCCCGACCTGGATTATATGCTAGACATGGGAGAGGATCTGAAAACCAATAACTACCTTGTGCGGGACAATGACTTCAGCGGGATTGTCATATTCTGCACCCTCGACGACCGGTTTATTAACGGGTGGCAGTACAGGGACGGCGTGATTTGCGGGAAACTGGTTCCGGCCAACGGAGAAGATGCCGAAACACCGGTTACCGTTTCAGGAACAAGGATGGCGGACTGGCATATAGAGTTGGACGAAGTCGTTATTATAGGGTACGTCCCAAAGGGATTGATGCATGCCGATATGTACACCCAGGAAAACGGTTACCTTGTATTTCCGCCTGATGACATGGAGCGGGCGGGGCAAGTGGACATTCAAAACCCGCTTGACCTGTCCGGTGGAAGTGGTAGTGAAAACAATAAAGATAAGGATAGTGATTCGGACAATACAGCCTCCACACCGGAACTTAAGGATTTAAACGAAATTATTCTGGACGATTCGTTTAAAGATACGAAAGCAGAATGCATATACAACAAATTATTAAACCTAAGCGGCGGGTTTAAAAAGGCAATTCAAAAATTCGATGGTGAGTTTCCGGTGAGCCACTTGTATTTTTCGGTTTCATATGATTTATCTCCTAATGTGAATGGTAGGACATATCCTCCTCAAAAATTTATAACACGAATAGAGATTAATGGGAATAATCTTGACAGACCAAATTTGGATATAGCCCGTACAATAGTGCATGAAACTATTCATGCTGAAATACACCGGAAAATGTTATCCGCTGCCCAAAAAGGAGAGTTAGATTATAATGGATGGACACAAGCCGAAATAATACAATATGTGAAAAATATACAAAATGATTTTCCGGGTATTTTTGATTTCTATACTCGATATTACAAAGATAATGATTGGCATCATCAGCAGATGGCGGCCTATTATAGAGAGTGGATGATTAATATATTAAAAGAAATCGATCCGACACAAACGCCCGAAACTTACGAAGCTCTTGCCTGGGTTGGTCTTAGAGGAACAACTGCATGGGAGGAGAAATCTAAAGAATATCAAGATAATATGAAGAAGATCGCATCTGATTTTGCAAAGAAAGGGGGTGAGCCATGTTGGTAAAGATTAATAAGGTTCTATCTGTATTTTTAGTTTTATGTTTGTATAGTTCCGTAACTTTTTCTCAGACAACCAATGAAAGAGAAAAAGTTTACTTGAAATTTGATTCCACTCAAATTATTCCTCCTTTACTTTTGGGGATTACATATACAGAAGGGATGTTTGGAAAATTCGATGAAAAAAAACAGATTAAATTTGGCAGAATAAATAAGGAGCCAGATATCGTAGATTCTTTTATTTTCGACAAACAAAAAGGTCAGATGAGATGTCTGACAAAACAGGAACTATCTACTCTTCCTATCTCCGAATTCAAGCATCTTGAAGAAGTTGCGAAAAATAAAGGACACCGGGATGATCCTGGCAAGGTTTTTACAAGAATTGCGCTTGTCGAGATTACAAAAGATGGAAAAATTATCCTGTATGATCCTGTCAAATGGAGAAGGATTGTCCATATAGAGTGATTGTTGTTTCTTGTTGAAACTTTTTAGACAATAACGTAAAAACAGATGCCTACTTCAAATTAGACAATGCGGAATCGTTATTTTCTGCACCCTTGACAACCGGTTTATCAACGGGTGGCGATACAGGGACGGCGTGGTTTACGGGAAATTGGAGCCGGTACACACGGAAGATGTGGAAATACGGGTTATTGTTTCCGGGACAAGGTCAGGGTGTAACCTTCCCTTGGGACGGGCAGTCAAAAGAATATCCTAAAATATACATACCCATATACTTGTCGAATTCTAAAATTTGTCTATACGAAGTGAAATGGCAGTATTATATTGAGTAGAATGTAACTAAAGAAAAATAGAATGCGTTACCACACAATAACTGTTTGACATGCATGAAAGGGCGGCGGTTCGGGTGATACCGCCTCTTTACTACCCTCCGGATCCGGATGCATTCGCATTGAACAAGTCGATATTCAGTTCTTTGGCTTCGGCATATCTCTTTAGTAGTTCTACCGAATAGTCAGTTGCTTCCTGTAACCCTTCCCTGCCGGAATAACCGTTGATCAACATCAGTAATCGGGTTGTCTCGGAGGTAATCTTGGTGCGCTCTTCGTCGCTGGTAGGGGTGCCGATACCGCCAATGTCATCCCGGTAAACAGGTAAGCCTTCGATATTGAGTAAGCCTCTTCCGATCCCCTCGAATTTCTCCTCCGCTTCGCCCACGCCCAGGGTCAGTCCTCCCCGGATCTTTGCATCATCAAAACCGCCGATAGAATAACCTGTTTCGAGTGAGACAAGATTGATCAGGTCGACCAGTGTGTTGATTTGGTAAAGTTCCTGCCCTTTCAATATCCGGCGACACAATGCCTCGGAGGAGGGGCGGTATCGATTGGGATCTTTCCCGAGTTTTTTATATACTTGCCGCGTGGCATAAATAGCCGGACGCTTATTGATATCTGCCATTGTGTGGGTAGCGGAAAACCGGGAGCAGAATGTATCTATTTCCTCCCATAGCCCGGTACTATGTGGCGTATTTCTGACCTCGCATGCGATCACGGCCAGGTGAAAATCGGGGCATACTGCCTCAATCCGGTCACTGATTGTTATATTTCTGGTTTGCATTTATCTTTTTAAATTAACAGTATAACGGGGATTGTCATATTGACAACTTATCACTGGTATCCCTGTCATTGATCCCGAAGCTGATATCCCAAATCCCAAACTATGAATTCAAAGGTACAAAATCCCAGGCAGAACAGGACAAATAATATTAACAAATTGAAAAGAGCATATTGACTGGTTTAAAGAAATGATAATCCCAACAACAGGGGTAACTTGTCCCGGCTTTTCGGGAACTTGTCCCGATTTATCGGAGTAGCGCCGGTTTGATAATTGCTAACTAGCAGTTCATTCCAAACAAAAAATAAACCATCACTATACAAAATAAAAGACAATTAATTTGTTAAACTCCATTTCAATGCTTATATTTGCGTGAGTTTTTGTTTGCATATGGCTGAAGAACATAATAAGCTGCTTGTTGATCTGGAGGTACGAATAAAACAGGTGTTGTTTTTATGTGACTCTTTAAAGGAGGAGAATGCCCGACTAAAGACTGAAATCAAGTCTGGCCGGATCCATCTTGACGAGACGGCAAAAGAGTTGGAACAGTTAAAAGCAAAATATGACAGTTTGAAGATTGCGAGGACTATCACGGCTGCTTCAGTAGATGTGGATAGTGCAAAGGAAAAATTGTCGAAACTGGTGCGAGAAGTTGATAAATGCATAAATTTATTGAAGTAATTTTCTGAAAAATTTATGTGATGGGTGACGAGAAATTTTTATTGACATTAGAGATAGCCGGCAGAAAATATCCACTGAAAATCAAACGGTCGGATGAACAGGCTTTCCGTGATGCCGCCAAAAAGATTAATAATAAAATAAACCAATATCGTGTTGTGTATGGGGGTGAGAACTCCAGCATGACAACGCAAGACTTTGTGGTGATGACAGCCATTCAGGCATTGGCAGAAAATTTTTCTCTTGGAGATAAGAATAATACGAAACCCTTTGAAGATAAAATAGATTCGCTGATAAGCGAGTTGGATGATTATCTAAAAAAATAATAGATCCTATTGTTAACCAATGGGATGGTAGGCGCACCATTTATATGCATCGGAGTGATGTGTGTAATTGAGTGCGATTTTTTATGTGATAAGAAGTAGAATAAAATCCCTTATCAGAAAGAATAACTTTTTTTGGTAAGTGTATAACAATCAATTTAAATAATAGACAATATGGAAATAGTAATAGGTATTATCGGATTACTGATCGGAGCGGTTGTCGCCTGGTACGTAACCGGTAAGATGGCCAACTCCCGTGCTCAGAATATTTTGAGCGATGCGGAGAAAGACGCTGAAGTAATAAAGAAAAAGATATTACTTGAAGCAAAGGAAGAGACGCTTCTGATGAAGACGGAAGCAGAGAAGCAGGCGAATGCCCGCACGTCCAAGATTCAGATTACAGAGAACCGGTTGAAACAGCGTGAGATGACGCTCAATCAAAAGCAAGAGGAACTGAATAAGAGGATGGCTGAGGTGGACGAAATTAAACAGAATCTGTCAAACCAACAGGAATTTATTGATAAAAAGGGGGCTGAGCTGGAGCGTCTCCACAGGCAGTCGGTAGAAAAGCTGGAAACTATTTCCGGACTTTCCGCTGAAGAAGCCAAAGAGCGGCTGGTGGAATCTCTGAAAGAGGAGGCCAAAACCGGTGCACAATCCTATATCAGTGAAATCATGGAAGAGGCCAAAATGACGGCTAATAAAGAGGCGAAACGTATTGTTATCCAGAGTATCCAACGGGTAGCGACCGAAACCTCTATCGAAAATGCCATCACGGTATTCCATATCGATTCCGATGAAGTGAAAGGCCGTATCATTGGGCGTGAAGGACGTAATATTCGTGCTTTGGAAGCTGCTACAGGGGTTGAGATCGTTGTAGATGATACACCTGAAGCAATTGTACTGTCGGGCTTTGATCCTGTCCGTCGGGAGATTGCCCGTTTATCACTTCATCAATTGGTTGCAGATGGACGTATTCACCCTGCCCGAATTGAAGAAGTGGTATCGAAAGTGAAGAAACAGATTGAGGATGAGATAGTAGAGACCGGTAAACGTACAGTGATTGATTTAGGTGTGCATGGCTTACATCCTGAACTGGTACGTATGGTGGGTAAGATGAAATACCGTTCTTCGTATGGGCAAAACCTGTTGCAACACTCCCGTGAGGTAGCTAACCTTTGTGCCATTATGGCTTCGGAACTGGGATTGAACCCCAAGAAAGCAAAACGTGCCGGACTGTTGCATGATATAGGAAAAGTGCCCGACGATGAACCCGAATTGCCGCACGCAGTGCTGGGAATGAAGCTGGCTGAGAAATTTAAGGAAAAACCTGATATATGCAATGCTATAGGTGCTCACCACGACGAAGTTGAAATGACAAGTTTGTTGGCGCCTATCGTACAGGTCTGCGATGCTATTTCGGGTGCGCGTCCCGGTGCCCGCCGCGAGATCGTAGAGGCCTATATCAAGCGGTTGAACGATCTTGAGCAACTGGCGCTCTCGTATCCGGGTGTAGTGAAAACATACGCCATACAAGCCGGACGCGAGTTAAGAGTGATTGTGGGGGCCGACAAGATTGACGATCAGGATACTGAAAAACTGTCGTCTGAAATTGCACGCAAGATACAAACTGAAATGACCTATCCCGGTCAGGTGAAGATTACGGTCATTCGTGAGACCCGCGCGGTAAGTTACGCGAAATAAAGAGTATTGGATAACTTAATGTCTGGATTACTTTTCCGGACATTACACAGAAAAAGGGTGGATCACAGATAGATGTGTTTCACCCTTTTACTAAATTGAAAGTAGTGAATGTTTAATTCTCCGCTTTTTGTGCTTTTGGATTCTTTTCCACTAACATCTCTTCATTAGTGCCAATCACTTTCTTGAGTTCGGCCTGAAGACGTTTAATCTCCATCTCCTGATTGTGAATAGTAGTAAGGAGTGCGTTCAACTCTTCATTGTCGACTGTATCGGGATACTGCGCTTTTACACGGCCAATAAAATCACTCAGCACATTCATGTAATTGTTGAAAGCGTCGTAAGGCGACATGTAGGGGCTGAACTGGCTTTGTCCGCCCCCAAAATGTTTGGTAGACATGTAATGGAAATGGTCGCTGGTTTGCAAATAGAGCCAATCCTGTTTGAGGCGACGGTCAGTACATAAACGAACCCTTTCTCCTATTTCATACATTGATTGTAATGCGCTCTTTTGGAGTTTGTTTCCTACCCATGCACTCAGGTCTCGCTCCTCATCCGTCCATGAGATGGGATTGGGGACGTTGATGGCGCCAATGGGTTTATGCATGTCCAATGCCTCTCCTGGCGTGGCAAATCCGATCCCGTTCTCAAAAGCAAAGCGGGGCATTGCTTTAAAGAATTCGAAAATACCGGTGTATGATGGTTGGAGGTTGCCGAGTGTTTCATAGTTCATAAAGAGGTTAACCACCTCTTCTTCGGCAGGAGTACCGGCTATCCATGAGATAAACTTCTCTGCCGTCAGCGGATACTCATTCCAGCTATAATTCGAAAAACGATAGGCTATGTCATCGCTGAAACGACTGTTTTTGAGCAACAATTTCAGTTTTGGTTGTGTGGCTGCCTGATAGACATAATTAGGACTCTTCCATCCCAATATATGTTTGGCACCTTCGGTGATCATTTTCGAATATCCCATATCATATACCATCTCAGCAATCTCATCGGAGTAGATCAGTTCCGTATTACGGAGAACGGTCGGCTTCTGTTCAAAAAGCATCTCCATCCTATCGGAATGATGTTTTACCTGATTGCGGAACTCTTCAGGGTCGTAAAGGCTGGCCAGTGAATGGGCATAGGTTTCCGTCAGAAATTCTACACTTCCGGTTTTGGCCAGTTCGCGAAAACCGTCTATCACCTCCGGTGCATAAATTTCGAGTTGTTCTAAGGCTACACCCGAGATAGAAAAAGCCACTTTGAATTTTCCCTTATATTGATTGACCAGATCGAGCAACATGCGGTTGGCAGGGACGTACGATCGGGTAGCAATCTGTTGCAGTATATCTTCGTTGGCATAGTCATCGAAATAGTAATGATCCCTGCCGATATTGAAAAAGCGGTATCTCTTTAACCGGAATGGTTGATGGAGCTGGAAATAAATGCAAATTGTCTTCATATTTCTTGTTTGTTTCTTGATTTTACATAAGGCTGTCGTAAATCCGGCGGACTTTTAATCCGGCATCTTCCCATTTTATATTGTCTACTTCTATCTTTCCTTCTACTTTCAGGTGCTCTGCCATTGCAGGGTAGGTACATATTGAGTAGATTGCATCAGCCATCGCATCCACGTCCCAATAATCGGTCTTGATGACATTATTAAGGATTTCTGAACAACCAGACTGGTAAGAGATAATACTGGGTACACCGCATTGCATTGCCTCGAGAGGCGATATCCCAAAGGGTTCCGATACGGAAGGCATTACATAAACATCGCTCGACTTCAGCATTTCATATACCTGTTTACCACGAAGGAAGCCGGTAAAATGAAATTTATGTGCGATACCACGGTCGGCCACCAGACGGATCATCTGATCCATCATATCACCGCTGCCCGCCATCACAAAACGGATATGATCGGTCTTTTTAATTACCTGTGTAGCGGCGTCTACGAAGAATTCGGGTCCTTTCTGCATGGTGATGCGTCCTAAAAAGGTAACCACTTTCTCTGAAACACCGGAAATTCGTTCAATAGCTTCTATTTCAGGACTAAGCGGTTCTACGGCATTATGAACAGTGGTTACTTTCCAGTGAGGCTGATGATAGTTTTCAATGACTGTACGCCGCGTCAGATCGCTCACACAGATAATGTGATTGCAGTTATCCATTCCGTCTTTTTCAATTCCATACACCATCGGATTGGGCTTGCCCCTGCTGCGATCGAATTCAGTGGCGTGTACATGAATCACCAATGGTTTACCGGTAACACTTTTTGCATGGAGTCCCGCAGGGTAGGTGAGCCAGTCATGCGAATGGATGATATCAAAATCATAGGTACGGGCAATCACTCCTGCCACGATAGAATAGTTATTGGTTTCTTCCAGGATATTGTTCGGATACCTGCCTGAGAATTCGATGCATCCCAGGTCGTTTGTATGCATATAGTTGAAATCGGCGTAAATATTGTCCCGCAACCGGTAGTATTCCTGGGGATCCATGAATTTTTCCAGTCGTGGTTTTACTGTTTCCCATGGTACATCCCGCCAGACAATAGGGGTGTTGTTGGCTCCTATAATCTTCATAAAACTCTGGTCCTCATCACCCCAGGGCTTGGGAATCACGAAAATGGTCTCCAGATCTTCCTGCTTTGCCATCCCCCGTGTGAGTCCGTAACTTGCCGTACCTAATCCCCCAAGTATATGTGGCGGGAATTCCCAGCCAAACATTAATGCTTTCATATATTTATTTTAAATTCAAAATTCAAAATTCAAGATTTTGAACTTCTCGATCTCTATCAATCTCTATCAATCTCATTGGCATATTATTCTTATTGGCACATTAAAAACCTATCTCCCGTTTTCCAATTCAGTACTATACCTACTGATAATCCGTTGTGCCCTCAGCAACTCACCTACACTCATGGCAAAGGAATATCCTCCATGGGCAATGAATGGTGGGTGTGAATCATAGAATTCCGAGATACTACCGATACAGTCGTTCTGCATCTGCCCCTCCATTTCTACCATGATCCTGTCTGCCAGAGATAATCCACTCATATGGAACAGGTTTAAATAAGCTTCAATATAGTGGGCGAATAACCATGGGAAAGACATCCCGTTGAAATAGGCGAATTTTTTTTCATTCTCCGTTCCTGTGTAATGGGGACGGAATTTATCACTTTTCGGGGTAAGCGATCGTATACCACAGGCGGCCAGCAGTTCTTTGGTGATAAAATCGATCACTGATTTCTTTTGTCCTCTTTCCAGAGGCGAATAAGGGAGTGATACGGCAAAGAGCATGTTGGGGCGTACATCCGGATCTTTATAGTTTCCGTCGACATAATCATAAAGATAGCCGGCAGGATTGAGGAAGAGTTCTTTAAAAGAATTACCCGCTAAGCGTGCACGTTCTTCAAAATCAGATGCCACTTTATCTTTATTTTTTGTCCGGGCTATTTCTTCTGAGAATTTCAACGCATTGTACCAGAGTGCGTTAAATTCTACCAGATAGCCTGATCTGGGTACGGCCGGTTTGCCGTCGATGGAGGCATTCATCCAACTGACAGATACATCACGGCCGTAGGTGGAAAGTAATTCGGTCTCTTGATCCAGAACCAGATTGGGATGCTTACCTGTGGTTATATAATCAATGATTTCATTTATGAAATCACTGTATTTCTCCAGGAAAATATCCTTCTTCTCTTTCCAGAACTGCTGAAGCGCCCATATCACCCATAGTAATACGTCGGGATCGTCTATCTGCTTCAGATAGCTTTTCGATGGCTTGTCCTTCATAAAATCCCGCAAGTGAGGAATGGCTGTATCCATCATCAGTTCAAAATCCTGCGGTTTATCTACCGAAAGTGTACAACCGGGAAGAGCAATGAACTGGTCACGGGCACGCACTTTGAACCAGGGATATCCCGCCAGAAGGTAATATTCATCCTTTTGAGGGATATAATAAAACTGATGGCTTGAGTTCTTGAGGCAGTTATAGAAGTTGGAGCGTGGAGTTCGCTTATGTGTTTCATAATCAAACTCTTTTGCCAGGGTAGAGGTGTCTACCATAATATCTCCGGTAGAGAAGATAATCTCTTCACCTTTAGTGATAGACATTTCGAAGTAGCCCGGTACATAAAGGTCTTCCTGGAATGTGTCACCGCTTTGTAGATCTTGCAGATACTCAATGTCGCGATACCAGTCGGGATGATAGACAAATTCCGGTTTTTTATTGAACTGCATGAACAGTTCGGGGTAACCGAAATACATACAGGTACTGATACCGTTTTCTACTTCGCGGTAGGATTTGTCTACCTGATCGTTTTCCCGTGTGAGTTGGGATATCTTTCTAAAAGCCAGGAAAGGTTTAAAACGGATGGTAGTAGGGGAATGGGCGTCTAAAAGCGTATAGCGGATCATCAATCGGTTCTCTTTCGAGGAGAACATGATTTCCTTCGAAAGGATTACCCCTCCCACACGGTAGATAGTTTTGGGTACGCTGTCGCAGTTGAACTCCCGGATATATTTGTGTCCCTTCGGGTTGTAATTGTCGCCGGCATAGCGGTGAATCCCGAGGTTAAATTCTGCCCCGTGCTGTATTACCGTTTCATCAAAAGAGGAGAGGATGAGATGATTCTCATCGTCAAGGTAAGGTACGGGCATTACAAGAAGCCCCTGGTATTTGGTTGTATTGCAGCCGGATATGGATGTATTCTGATAAGCTCCCCTTCGGTTTGTTCTCAAAACATTTCGGTATAGAGAATACTCCAGGTTAATCATCAGGTCTTTGTCAAATTTCAAGTAACTCATCGTTGTATAATTTAGGGTAATATGTGCCACTTAATTCCTGCGAAAGATAATAAAATGAAATCTAATCTACAAGCAAAGAATAAATAATTTTCGGTTTTCTACACTTGTGCGGGGGAGAAAAAAATAGTTTGTATATTTGTAAAAAACAGATGAAAAAGAGGGTATATTCCAGAAAATGAATATCGATAACTCATCATGGTACAATATAGAGAAGAAGCGGGCGCGGCTTGCTCTCCTGCCCGCCATTGTGTTTGTCGTCCTGGTCTGGGTGGCATTTATTGTCGACTATGCAGGGGTGTTTACATGGGACTTCTCACGTTTGGGGATATTGCCGGGAGTTGTTGACGGTTTGGTGGGGATCATCTTTTCACCTTTTATACATAGCTCTTTTTCCCATTTGCTGTCGAATACGCTCCCTCTGCTGATATTGATCTGGTTTTTGTTCTATTTTTACAGTAAGATCGCTTTTGGTGCTTTCATCTGTCTCTGGCTTTCAAGTGGATTTCTGACATGGATCATCGGACGTGGCTCTTATCATGTGGGTGCAAGCGGACTTGTGTTTGGGCTCCTTTTCTTTCTCTTCTTTAGCGGAATTTTCAGGAAGTATATCCCTTTGGTCGCGGTTTCCCTGATTGTTGCATTTATTTATGGAAGCACTATCTGGAGTATTTTTCCCATCACGGAGATGGTGGATACTTCAATTTCATGGGAAGGACATCTGTCGGGTGCCATTAGCGGTCTCATTTTTGCTATTGTTTTCCGCAAACAGGGTCCGCAGAAACCTGAAGTGGTATGGGAGGAAGAGGAAGACAGTGATGATGTGACGATGTGATGATGTGACGATAGGGGGAGACTGGGGTGTTAATGTGGTAAGTCGGAAAATAAAAGGATGATGGCCTCAACCCGTAGTGAACCATCATCCCAAAATAGATTATTTAAAGGCTTTGCTTGCGTCTAACTTCCGCCGGAGACGACAATCATGGCCAATCCTGCGATAAACAGGATAAACATAAGCGTCAGTAACAGATTTACCGGCTTAGAAGCGCCTTTGAACTCTTTCCATATGAATACACCCCATAAAGCGGCGATCATGGGTGCACCCTGCCCCAAAGCATAAGAAATGGCCGGACCGGCTTTTCCTGCGGCAATATAGCTCAAAGCCGTACCCACACCCCAGATAATACCACCTAAAATTCCCACTGAATGTGTACCCGGGCTGCCTTTGAAATATTGGGAATAACTCACCGGTTCTCCCATAAAGGGTCTCTTCATGACAACGGTGTTGAATATGAAATTACTTGCCAATATCCCTAACGAGAAAATAAAGAATGCACCGTAGGGAGTCAGCATCCCGGGTGTGGGGTTCTCCAGGTTATTCAGGTCCATAGCAGAAGCGACAAACCGATAGAAGAAAGACATCAGGATCCCGGCACATACGGCAATAATAATCCCTTTCTTTTTGTTTCTGCCTGCTTCCGTTCCCGAACTCACTTTTCCCGAAGCAAGGCCGTTCAGAATAATAGCAATAACGATCAGGACTACACCTGCAAACAGGATGACAGGGTCACCTTTCGGTGCACCGAAGTAATTGATAAATACACCTAATACAAGTGCCAATCCCACTCCCACGGGAAAAGCGACCGACATTCCTGCCAATGAGATGGAAGCCGACAATAATATATTGGATGCATTAAAAATAATACCTCCTACAAATGCACTCCGGAAATTATTTGCATCTACCTGTACGATATCGTCGGTAAAACTGCGCCCCTGCTCGCCAATACTTCCCAGCGTGAATCCCAAAATGAGGGAAAGGAGTACAATACCGATTACGTAATCCCAATAGAACAGTTCATACCGCCATGTCTTTGCGGCCAATTTTTGCGTATTGCCCCACGATCCCCAGCAAAGCATGGTAATAAGGCAGAGTAATACTGCTAACGGATAATTTTGTACGATAAACATAAATTCGATATAAATTAATGGTTTGTTGTTTTCATTTTTAAGAAGTTACGCACTTCGGTTTCTGTCGGTATAGAAGGCTGTGCTCCCATACGTGTGACACAAATGGCGGCTGCTGCGGATGCAAATTCAAGCGTCTCATGCCAACTGCGACCTTTGCTTAGTTCTGCGGCTAAAGCACCGCAGAACGTGTCGCCTGCTGCTGTCGTATCTACTGTTTCCACAGAGAAAGCCGGTATCTGTAAATATATTTGGTCGTTTTTTACTATGCAGCCTTGTTTGCCCAATGTCAGGACAACTGTTTTTACGCCCAAAGCCAATAATTTGTCAACAATTCCGTCTTCACCGATATGCTCTATTATTTCTCCTGAAACGATTTCGGCTTCGGTTTCGTTTACGATCAGAATATCTATCTTTTTAATGATATCCTCATCTAACTTTCTCGCGGGCGCCACGTTTAACAGTATCTGTTTCTTGTTTTCATAGGCAAGGTCGCAAATGACTTTGACCGTGTCGTATGGGATCTCCATTTGCAGGACAATCAAGTCAGCCTCCAATATCTCTTTTTCGATTTCGCGGATATATCCGGCAGAAAGCATCTCATTCGCTCCTGAGATTATTACAATGCTGTTTTCTCCTTTCTCGTCCACCCAAATCATAGCTATTCCTGAAGAGGTATCCTCGACAATCAAAGATAGAGAGACATCCAATCCCTCTTCCTTATAGTATTCCAGAGAATTCAGTCCATTGGTGTCTTTGCCCAGGCTGGTTACAAATTTCACTGTTCCCCCGAGCCGATGTGCGGCCACTGCCTGATTCGCTCCTTTGCCCCCCATCGCCTGGAGATAGGAGACCCCCTTAATTGTTTCACCTGCCTTGGGAAACTTTTTTACTTTCGCGATTAAATCCGTATTGGAACTGCCAATCACTACTATCTTACTCATATTATATAAATTATTCTTTAACTATTTGACTTTTCCAAATATGGTATGTCCATTCCGCATGGTTATTGCCTGAAGGTTGTACATCAGGAGCAGCTTTACTGACTGTAAAGTAAAATGTTGGTTTCTCCCAGTCTTGTAAGTATCCCAGATTATCTCTCAATAGGGCCGCGTTGTGGTTACGCGGATATCCGGTATCCTCCGGCGTAATGCGATATATAGGTTTCCAGCTACCTGTTTGATTCATAAAATCGGAAAGATTCATGTAATCGATTTCCAGTGAGGTATTCAGGTAAGCCGGATAATCAGTCGGATGGGGTTGTACCGGACGGATCATTATGATCTTGTCGGCTTCTTTGTTGATGGCAAAATCAGCGTTGCAGGTGTAATCCGCACTTTGGTTGTCTATTGCTTTCAATCCGCTTTGTACGATAGTTTGAGGTGAAGTTATCGTATAGTTATCCATATTACTGAAATCCGCTTCCGACCATACAATCCGCGTACCGCCGATATCTCCGACGGTATATGTCAGTAGTACTTTGCCTTTTCCATCCAAAGATACTACAGATGGTTGACCTACTCCCCATGCTTTACCGGATCCGCCGACACTCTGATCCCCGGGTGTGGACCATGTCTTTTTTACAATCTGTTCCGGGTATTTTACCCAACTGTCCGTATCCAGCTTGTTACTGAATGCTACGCCGATTTCATTGTAATATACTCCATACATATTGCTCAGGAAAAACATGGCATATTTATAGGTTACACCATCCCAGGTGAAATCGCCGGCAATAACCGAAGGATCACACGTATGATGGTCGTCCCACGAACCCGATACTCCGGGCTGCAGGACGCTTTTGGCACTTGTCTTCGTACCATCGGGATTGATCTTTATATGATAAATATTATCGACCATGATCAGATTATTGGGATTTCCGCAGAAGAACATGTGAATACTTCCGTCTTCCTGTTGCAATACACTTGGACAATAAGAATACCTGCTTTCCCCCTGAAACCCGAATACGAATTCCGGAGTAGCGATAGCTGAAATCGGGTTTCCCGGCCCCGGAGGGTCAATAGGTGGCTCAATGGGATCCCCTTCCGAACAGGAAAATATAAACCATATTCCGATGAGTAGAAAGAAATATTTAATCATGTTACTTATTGTTTTAAAGGTGTGTTTGTGTCCGGATATTTATTTGAAATTGGCCGGTTGCTGGCTGATCAATTCAATAAAATGTTGCTTGATATTCTCAGCCTGAATGGAATCCACCATTAAATAATACCGATCACCTTTCTCATCGGCTGTAAAAGTAGTAACTCCTTTATCCGTTACATCAATCTTACCTGCAGGAGAAATATTGAAATAAGAGGGACCTTCCACTGAATATAATACTGAAGTCAGATCCCAGGTAGGACGGTCATAAGGCATTTCCAGATAACATTTATAAGCCTCTACCATCGGGTGTGCCGGTGCCCATCCGAAATCATTTTCAATGCTGGCGCCCGGATAGTTGATTGCAATTCCCACTTCAAAGGGAGAAGTTACCACACGTGTCGGCCATTCGGCAAAGACCTTTTTTGCGGCTGGAATGTCTTTCACGATGTTGTACTCATATAGATCCGGATTATTGAAGCATCCTGCCATGGTGCATAATAGCTTCACTTTCTTTGCAACCAACTCTTTTCCTGTCAGTGGTGAAAAATCATCTCCGGGAGTATCCAGTAAACGGGCCAGATTGGTAGAGAAACCTACAGAGATAATTGTAACGGAATTATCGGGTTGTTTAGCCAATAGTTCACGATACAGAATATGCGCTTCCGGTAGAGTTGAATAGTCTTTGAGGGAACGGTGAAATATCGGCTCCCCGTTCTCTTTGTTCATCAGGGATACACATTTGGCATAATTGGTAGCATCATTCTCGCAGTCCGCACCATTGTGTATGATACCAACAGGAATTTCAGGGTAACCATACCAGGTATTCATAATGTCCGTATATTCAGGGGGATATATACCTTCTTTGTTGATCATAATCCCTAACAAGTTTATGTCTCCTGCATCCATGTATTTATAGAGCATATCCAGCGCTAAGGCATCATCCACATCGTTGCCGATATCCGTTTCAAAGATAATTTTCTGTGCATCTGAAACAGTTTGTGTACTCCGGTCTTTAGATGTGCAGCCGGACAAAGCGATCAGTAATAAAAGGCTTACTACATGAAATTTGTTGTCGGTCATAAATATATATTTTTGAGTTAATGATTGGGTGAAATAGAGATATATAGTTCGGGAATCACCTTCTGAAATGCTTTCTCGTTCTCTTCAAGGTCAGGGCGATAGTAAATTTCTTTTTCAGACGGCTTATCGGTATATAAGAACTGGAAGCGCCCGTCATTTCTTATCTCGGTGATATTACAACGGCGCAGTTCGTTCTTTATTATCCGGTCGCCCTCCCTGACATTCCCTTCTTTGATAAGGAAGTACTCCCCACCGGGAGTACACACGATTTCCCTTTGTGTCGCTTTTAACCAGATCGCACTTTCCCATACATGAAATGGTTTTGGATATTGGTCAATATTTATATTTACCGGATATGCAGCATCCATTGCCCGAAGAAAATCATATTGCAATTTCCGGTTGAAAGCAAAGTCCAGATATTGTCGTAACCGGGGATCCATTTGTTTGGTAAATTCCATATCAGGTAATCTCCAATAGGTGTTATTCTTATCTTTAATAAATCCTCCATCTTTACCTGCACACGGATAGATAGCTACCGGAAGATCGGATTGTAAGATTCTGGTAAAAGCAAATACATCCAGGGCCACGTTCCATTCTCCTCCTGGAATGGCATTCGCTCCTTCGTCGCTTCCTAATTCGTGGTTTTTACTTGCCGTCCCGGCACTCAGATGGATTTTACTTATTTTCTTTTTTAACAGGTCTGGATTGCGGTTATAGGCTACTGCCAGTATTCTTGCCGAACCAAAAGAAAGGATTTCAACGGGTTCTTCACATTCTGTTAATATTTTTATGAACAATGAAATCGCTTCTTGTTCATAATCAGGTAAATCTTCCATCTTATCCTCTTCCGATTTCATCATGGATAACGGGCCGAGTGCATATGGTATCTTTTTATTGAAAATATAGTTTAGTTGTTCCACCGGAATGATACCGGCCTCTCTCGGTCCTCTCGGATCTTTCCATAATGTCGGATGGTCGGCCGTATCCTTTCTGAAAGCATCTGTAATATCTAAAAGCACAGCTTTCAGGTCAACATCCGGTAAGCCGAACCCCATGATAAGATCCATATTATCTCCCGGATCCTGATAAGGATGGTATAAATCGGTAATGACCACTACAGGAATATTATGCCGTTGTGCCCTTGTCTTCCCAAAAGGGAAGGCAAGGATATACACAAGACACAACATTAGAAATAGAGTTTTTCTCATTTAAAATAACTTTTGAGATTAAATGTTGCTGAATACAGATCATAAGACCACAGCCAGTTTTCTCCTGTCATGGCCGGAGTAAAATACATTATGAGCTCGTCATCATTCAGCATATATCCTTTGGTATCGGTCAGAATACCGGGATTATGATTTCTCGGGAAACCCGATTCTTCAGGTCCGACATGTCCGATTTCTATCCAACGATTCTCTTCGGAAAACATATCTTCCGTTCTTGGCATATAGGCTAAACGAGAGACATCGCCTACCCAGGTAGGTATTTCCTCGATAGGACCAACACGCATCTCGGAAACCATATATATATTCTTATCAGACATGGCCGGATAATTGTTGGATCCCATAAAACGGATCGGCTTCTCTTCTCCTATCACGATGTTATCCAGATCATTCATTTTGATTTCACGCATGCAAAATCTGCCATTCTCGGTCGTGGAACTATAGAATAATTGGATGGTCGTGGAATCCTTGACAATTGTCGTACTCTGCCCGACTCCCCATTTTGTTCTGTCTTCGTATGGTATCAAAGGATTACGATCGAATTTAATATAGGGTCCTTCAATGTTTTTGGAGATGGCCAGTCCGATCTGATTATGTTTACTGTCCCATTGGTCAACACCTAAATAGGTCATAATCCAATTGTAAGTCTCTCCCTTATATGTGGTTTTAAACTCGCGGACATCCGGATCACAGATATGGCAGTTGTCCCAGCCTGTTTCGGAGGGAGCAATAATCTGAGTACCGGGTTGCCATACATAGCCATCGGCAGTAGGGATTCCCTTATACAGGTATACATAATCCACTATTTCGAAGGGATCACGGTTTTCACATATAAATCCATAACGGATCCCATACTGATCCTGTATGACGCTGGGGGCATAGTTGTAATGCCCTGCACCGCCACTGAATTCATATCTGATTTGAGGGGTAATAGTAAGAGGTCTCTCACTATCAGTTCTGCTTTGGCATCCCCAAAGCAGAACTACAATAAAACAGATAAAAAATGATTTCATTCCGCATGCTTAATTAGTTAGTCTTCTACCTGAATATCTTTCACCGGCCGGATCATGGCTGCGCGTATTTTTTGCCCGTCACCCCAGCCCCATACGTCGCGGTAACCTCCGGCATCTCCCAGAGACATACCGCCATGTGTGGGACTTAATGATGTGCCCGTCCGAACAGCGCACAGCCATCCACGATCGACCATCCCGGTTTCGTTACGCCATCCGCTTTGCGGAAGAAACAGGCAACCCAATTGTTTCAGATTATCTTTGTTGGCATTCGCTGCAATGGATGCGGGAACACCTATAATTAAGCCGTCCACGTTAAATCCGGTTTGCGCTTTTGACACCCAGGTTGCTCCGAGTTCCCAGAGTGCTACCATCTCTGCGGCGGTAGGGACACGCCATCCTTCGGGAGAGGGATCGTTTTCAGGAAGCCAGTCGGTTCCGTCGTTTGTATAACTGGCCGGCCAGTTTTCCGGTGCCGGATCACCTTGCGGACCGCTGGGATAGCCTGTTTTCCGATTAAACTGATAATACATACCCGGATCATCCGGTGAAGAGGCAAATGCACCCGGTGCACCAATATTTTTGGTAGACCATACCATACCATTTATCAACACTTCGTCTTCGCCAAGTACCATGGTTTCCTGGAGAACTTTTGATCTCAGCACTCTGTCATCCGACTTAACGTTTATAATGATCGACCGCAATTTTACAAAAGAAGTGCTTGGAGTAACAGTGAGAGTGATTACTTTCTTGCCACTCCCCGAAGTCTCGCTTAATGTACACCAATCAACAGCTGAACTGTTGGATTCGGTTAATTCGATGGTCCATGCTTCATTTCCGGTTATTGTCAGTTCGTATGTTCCTCCTTCGGCACTCACAGGGATCGCTACCGGATACACTCCAAACCGGTTGGAGTCTGATTCGATTACATAACCGGAATCATTATCATCACATCCGGAAAGCATCAAAAGTAGCACGAATGTTCCTAATAAATATTTTATATTGGTCATAATTTGTAGATTTTCAATTAGTATTTATCATTCTGATTTAAATTAGGATTGTTGTCAACCTCACTTTGCGGGATAGGCATACGGATAGACTTGCCAATAATGAAATTATTAAAGTCCGAATCACGTGCTTTTAACTCATTCAATGTCGCTTCATTATTTATTCCCCAGCGTTTCAAATCAATCCATCGCACACATTCCATAGCCAACTCAAGGGCACGCTCAATTTTTAAATGTTCACGGAAAGCATCTTTATTACCCGTTATCTGAGTACCGTTATAATAGGTGCTGTTTTGTATATTCGGTAAGTTTACGCGATTACGTACCCGATTGACACATTCAATGGCCTTGGCAGGCGGTGTGCCACTCAGTTCATTGAGCGCTTCGGCGTAAAGTAGCAGCATATCCGCATAGCGCAATGAACGGAAGTTATTATCGTTCCAGTAATACAACGGCATTGCATCCGTGCTGTATTTCCTTATAAAGACACGGTTTCCCCAATCGCTGTTCCAGGGCGCTCCATAAATCAATTGGTCAGGATATTCCGGAAAATCGGATGATGCACCGTCATACCACAAGGTATGAAATAACCGGGGATCATATTTACCGTCGGTTGTTTTTTCGCGCTTAAAGTAATCTACCAACCAACGCCTTGCTTCTATATTGTTCCAGCCAATACCCGGAGGTGCTGCATTCATTTCGATTTGAGTACCTAATTGCGCATTCGGATCCAGGTAATTATCGGTCTGGTCGAATCCTACCCGGTTCACCAGAGAGAAATGTATTTCATACAGCGCCTCTCTGTTGTTTTCCGTATGGTTACTGAAATTGCTTTCCCAGTCAGCTACCAGATCATAGTGGCTTTTCCCTTCGCCGTCGATAAGCCATTCAAGACACTCTTTCGCTTCTTCCCATTTATGATGTTGTGCATAAGCTTTGGCAAGCAATCCGTAGGCTGCACCTTTTGTAGGACGAGCGGTATTGTTTGCGTCACGTGTAGGAGGAAGCTTGCTGACAGCATCTTTCAGGTCTTCTTCTACCTGGGTAAGTACTTCCTCTTGCGTAGCTTGCATGGGGCGGTCGGCTGCAGATGATGTCTGTAATACAAGGGGGACATTATCCCAAAGCATAGTAAGGTAGAAATAATAGAAAGCACGCATAAATTTGGCTTGCCCTATTAAATCCTGTTTATGGGTGTCATTGGCAAATGTGATATTCTCTATGTTATCCAATACCTGATTGGCACGGAAAATAGCCACATAATGCTCTCTCCATATCTTCACATTCGTTTCTCCAAAATTATAATTGGTAAAAATAAATTTGGTATATTCATTCAGTTCTGTCCAACCGGCATAACTTACTCCCTCATCCGCCATACCTATCATTTGCGTGTAGATATTCCTTGTCCATGTACCCTGACGATAGAACATCCCATATATGGAAATAACGCCGGCTTCAATATCAGCCTCAGTCTTCCAGAATACGCCCGTACTCAGGGTGTTTTCATTTTGAATATCCAGTAGAGAGGCATCGCACGATACGCACACTACCAGGATAAGACATAATATATAATTGATTATCTTTTTCATACGATTATTTTATTTTTTACATTATAGTGTATGGAACTCGCAATATTGACTGCGTCGATTACTTCGTAATTCATGTTGATGGGTGTAATGAGTTATATGCTCGTTTCATACGATTAAAACTGTTTATTTTCGTTAGAATGTAAATGATAAGGCAAATTGAACAGCCCGGGGATTGGGGAATGAGCAATTGTCTGCCCCTATGGTAAAGATACCGCCATCTGCAAATTCAGGATCCAACCCGGAATATTTGGTTAATGTGACCATGTTTTGCAGGGTTACCGATGCACGAACTCTGTCTATACCAAACTTTTCGCAAAAGGTAGCTGGAATGGAGTAGCCCAAAGTAATATCGCTTAAACGGAAGAATGAGCCATCTTCCAACCAGCGGCTCTGGTCACCGCGACTATTTCGGGAATCCCCATATACAATACGTGGGCGATCGTTCGAACGATATTCCTGTGTCCAGGGTCTGAGACCATTAAAGTTGTTTTGATTATTGGCAAAATCACCAGCCGCTGCTGCCGATCCATTCCAGATGTCATGTCCGAATCGTCCATAACCATTGATCTTCAGATCAAAGTTTCTATAAGAAGCTCCGAGATTCAATCCCATTTCTAATTTGGGCCAGGGATTCCCTACAATCTGACGGTCGTCCGACGAAATAATACCGTCGTCGTTATAATCGTCATATTTAATATCACCAGGCAAAGCATTCGGCTGGATTACTGTTCCTTCCGAATTTGTATAATTGCGGACCTCTTCTCCCGACTGGAAGATACCATTCATTTTGTACAGATACCACATTCCAAGCGATTGCCCAATTTCTGTTTTAGCCAAATCGGTGTAATAGACTGTCTGGCCGTATCCCAGATCTATCACCTTATTCTTTAAATGCGACACATTCAACGAGGCTGAATAGGAAAAATCTCCCACTTTATCATTCCATCCGATCTCTACTTCAACTCCTCTGTTTTCCAGGCTTCCGGCATTCACAGCAGGCGATCCTCCTTCATTTCCGGAGCTCATCAAAATAGGAAGGTATACCAGCAGGTCTCCGCTCTTTGAATAAAAATATTCGGCAGAAAAACGTAGCCGGTTATTCAGCCCTACCAGGTCAAAGCCGGCATTGGCTGTGGTTTTCTTCTCCCAAACGAGATCGGTATTGGTTAATCGGGACTGGATCATTCCGATCTCTTTTGTTTCCGGATTACCCATAATTGCCCGGGGAGCGGTATTAATGGTGGATTGATAATCCCAATAGCCAATACTGCTATTTCCCAGTGTACCATAATTAGCGCGTATCTTCAAATCATCAATAAACGGAACATCAAAGAACTCCTCTCCACTGATACGCCATCCCAATGAGACGGAAAGGAAATTTCCCCAACGTTTATCTTTGGGTAAACGCGAAGTCCCATCACGACGGGCGGTTATCTGTGTCAGATATCTGTCATCATAGGAATAATTGATCCGTCCGAGATAGGATATCAGCGCAGATTCTCCGTAACTTCCTCCTGCGGTTGTGTTGCCGGTTGCGGCATCAAGCGATTTAATATATTTATCCCCGATCGTTAACGGATCTAACTTGGTAATCCAGCGGACTTCTTCGTGGAATTTATTATAAGTGATGCCGCCTAAGGCATTTACATCGTGCTTGCCAAACTTATGTTTAAAATTATAGGTTTGCTCTATCAGGATATCATGATTCTGTGCGCTGTTATATCCTAAATGCGCTGCATCATCTCCTTGTCCCATAACCCAGTTTCCTTTTTTGCGTAAGGTATTGGTAACACCCATATAGCTTTTATAAGCGACATTCAACCTGGCATCAAGCATATTGAAAAGCGATACCTGGCCAAAGACGTTACCGGTCAGGTATTCTTCTTCATTGTTTCGTTCCATTAAATCCTGCATTGCTACCGGATTCCGGCCATAAGAATTAGCCCGGTCAACATCCCCATAACCATATCCACCTGTGTGGGATTCATCATATACCGGAATTGTGGGCGGCATAAAGATAAAATCATACCACGGATTACCATTTAGCAGTGTCCTGTTTGATTTGGTATAATAGAAGTTCTCACCATAAGAGAATATTCCTTTCTGTCCGCTTGTATTAAGACGGAATCCGTATTTGTCATACCCGGTACGATATAATGCTCCGTCATCTACCATACGATTTAACGAAGTATAATACTTTACAGTGTTAGAGCCGCCGGATAGTGAAATATTGTAATTCTGTAATATGCCTGTCCCCAGCATCTCTTCCTGCCAATCCGTATCGCCATCGAAATGATTCTGACGTTTTGTAATTCCACCGACTCCGGCCAGAATCGCTTCTTCATAGGCCCGGTCATTATAAATCTTATAAGTGGAGGCGTCCATCAGATCATAACGAGGTAGCCAGTTGAGTGTCAGTTGTGAGTCGAATTTCACTTTCAAAGGTCCCTCTTTCCCTTGTTTGGTGGTAACGATTACAACCCCGTTCGCTGCCCTCGACCCGTAAATCGCGGCTGATGATGCATCTTTCAGGATTTGAATAGATTCTATGTCTTCCACATTCACACCCAGGTCGCTACCGCCGTAAGCCCCATCAATAATAAATAAAGGATTGTTATTGGTCAAGCTCCCCAGACCGCGGATAATAATAGAAGCATTAGAGCCCGGCTGACCACTTGATGTGATCTTTACGCCTGAAGTCAGTCCACGCATAGACTCTACTATGTTACCCGATACACGTTCTGCCAAAGCATCCTCTTTGACGACAGATACAGCGCCAAGCAAATCTTTCTTCTTTACAGTGCCATAACCTACGACCACTACCTCTTCTAAAGTCTCAATGTCTTCCTGAAGAATAATATTCAATATCGTTTCTCCATTCAAGGCAATGGTTTGTGAGATCATGCCTAAATAGGAGATCTCTAATATGCTGTTTGAAGGGATATTGGTTAAAGTGAATCTGCCATTTGTATCGGTAACAGTACCGGTTGTTTTTCCTGAAACCTGAATAGATACTCCAATTAGGGCTTCTCCTTTGGTATCAGTAACCGTTCCCTGTATGGTTATGTTTTGAGCGAACAGACACACGGAAGATATCCATACTAACATGAATAAGGTTCCTTTCCATAGATTTAATTTTTTTTTATTCATTTCATTTTTCTCTTAATTGTTTAAATTAATATGGTATATTGAAAATAATCAGTCGTTGTTTTTAATATCCCGAACCTCCTGGAAAAGATTGTCCGTGGTCTGTCTGTTATCAGCCGATAAGGGTTGGATCTATGTCGGTCGATAACGATTGAGCGATTACCATATCGGTATTATAGTTCCCCGTGACAATAATTCTATATAAATCCATGATATTTATATCAAATAAATGCAAATATATTGACAATATTGATTAGAACAAACGTTTTCGCAATTATATTTGGTTAAATAAAGTTATTTTCAGGCTGGTTGTCTGCTTATTCTGTTATTTCTGTTCGTTTTATTCCAAAAAATAGGTTACAAAGCGCCAGTCAAATATAGTCGATATTACCGAATAGTTGGTTGGGGTTTTGTATTATGGCGGTATCCATGTTTTGAATGGAAAAGCTGATAAATACAGGATAAGCAAAGCCACTCAAGGGAAAATAAGATTTACGGGACGAGAAGTTGAATTTTCGAATGAATTTGTCCGAAATGTATGAATTGATATAAGTAAAACGATTGTGCTAATTGTTTTTTCTTTATAAAATCCTTTTTTAGCAGAGTTTTTTAGATGATATATTTCTTTGGTGACAGTTTCCCTGATCGGTGTGGGCCAGTGCCTGGTTAGCGGGATTAAAAATATACGTGTTTTCCCGGATTTTTACTGGAATACACAATGAGTTCCCTTATATTAATATGGTAACCATCGGGAATATTCCTTGTTTTTAATGTTATAGTATGTTCACCTTCGGAAAGGTCATAGTTCCATGCCACATCATGTCTGCGAACAAGAGACAGTGTTGGCATCTTTATCGTTTCGATAAAATTGTTATCAATATAAAGATCAGCTTCCAACGCATTATTTTCCTGGTTGTTTTGTGCTGAAGCATATCCTGTGAGAACAAAACCACAACCGGTTATACCAAATGAAATTTCATTGTTTTGCTCAGTTAACCGGGTACTTATATCTTTCCTTTCAGTAGGATAAATCCCTTCAAAACCTGTCTCCAGAGGAACTGTTTGGGGAACCTGGTA
Source organism: Proteiniphilum saccharofermentans (assembly GCF_900095135.1). Classification (NCBI taxonomy): domain Bacteria; kingdom Pseudomonadati; phylum Bacteroidota; class Bacteroidia; order Bacteroidales; family Dysgonomonadaceae; genus Proteiniphilum; species Proteiniphilum saccharofermentans. The sequence continues at coordinate 2,893,639 of NZ_LT605205.1, read as the reverse complement.
CCGGATAATAAATGAATCGTCATTCTCAATGCCTCCGTTTCTTTTAATCATTTCGGCAGCATGGCGGAATCCTATATCATACACCTTATTAAGGGACATTTCCGTATATTGGAAGTTCATATCTTCCACTTTTTCAATACCCTGCATCCAATAGTCGGGGATATTGCTGTATCCTATCATTGTGCCCAGAATTCCGGCAGCATTGGCCGGATTACAGTCCGAATCATAGCCGCACCTTGTACTTATATCTATTGTTGCACCGTAATCGCCTTTGCCGTAAAGTAATCCGATTACAATGTAGGCTGCATTGATCTTGGCATCGATATTGAACGGCATAAAAACCCCGTCGGGACATCCTTTATCATGTGTCCATTTTTTCTGCGCTTCGAACCATGCCGATTTCCAGTCGTCAGGATTGTTTTTATACCATTTAATTACATCTGCTATGCATTGATAAAATTCACTTTCGGCCGGGATAGTCTTCAAAGCCTCTTCCACTATAAATTCAATATCATTGTGAACAAAGGCCAGGGAATACATCGCAGCCACATAAATTCCGCCATAAAAGCCATCTCCGTAATTCATGATGTGGCCAATCCTGTCACAGATGGCAGCGGCCGAATTCACCATACCCGGGGACATCAATCCCGCGAAATCAGCCTCAATCTGAAAATCGATATCGTCGGCGTGCGGGTTATTTTTCCAATGCCCGGAAGCAGGAGGCATTATACCGTTAAGTATATTATAACGTGCAGCCTGATTGGCATGCCAAAGAGGATACTCAGCATGGGCAAATGCCAGTGCATGCAAAGAGTCGGGTGCATCAAGACCATGCTTTTCAAAAACATCCACAAAAGTCAAATCCATATATATGTCATCATATAGACCCGGAGAATTTTTATAATACCACAACATCCGGGTGTCATCCCATGGAATAGCTATATGGTCGTCAATCATTGTACCGTTCCAACGAAACTCAGTCGGACCGCCGTAGGTGCATCCGATCACCTGTCCGGCCCAACCGCCTTTGATCTTGTCCAGAAGTTCACTTTTGGAAATCGTTACTTCATTTTTTTCTGAATGGCCCGTATTGCAGGATAATGTAATCATAAGTACCGACCACATTATGGCTGTTTTAAAGATGTTCTTCATAACTTTAAGTCTTATTTCATGATACAAATATTTTAATTGGATAAACTGACAATCAGTTGCAATCCACATCTATCACTGATATTTCTTCGGCTTTTGGGTTATCAGGTCAATGAAGTAATCTCTTATTTGCTCCCTTTGTTGTTCCGTGACAGTCAGGTATTTATGTTTCCCTTTTTCGTCGGGTGTAAATCGGGTAATCCCTTTATCATCAATATTTATCGTACCTGCAGGTGATTCTCCAAAAAAACCTTTATCTGCTTCGACAACGTAAAGTACCGAGGTCAGGTCCCATGTCTGACGGTCGTAGGGCATCTCCAGATAGGTTTTATATCCTTCAACCAACGGATTAGGTTCTTTCCATTTGAAATCATTTTCGATGCTGGAGGCAGGATATAATATTGTTTCACCCAGTTCGAAGGGAGATACCACTATGGGGGTCGGCCACTCGTTGATTGTTTTTTGAGCAGCAGGAATATCACAGTTGATATTGAATTCCGAAAAATTTTCGTCCTGAAAGTGTCCCATCATAGCGGATAGGACTTTCACTTTCCTGGCCACGAGTTCTTTCCCTGTAAGGGGTGAAAATTCATCTCCCTGACTATCCAGGAGTTGGGCAAGGTTAGTTGAGAACCCTACCGAAATAATATCTACCGAATTATCTTCCTGTGCTGCTAATAATTTACGGTAGAGAGTTACTGAAGCAGGGAGTGTTTCGTAGTCTTTCACCGTCCTTTCGAAGGCAGGCCTGCCATCTTTCTCCATTTGGCATACTGCACGTACGAAATTATCCTCATTGTCTGTTTCAGTTCCATTGACTACTACTCCTATAGGTATGTCGGGATAGCCATACCATGTATTCATAATATCGATATATTCAACGCAATAAGGACTTTTCTTTGTTGTAGGAATACCAAGTAATTGTATCCTGTCCTGATCCAGATATTTATATAACATATCCAAAGCAAGCGCATCGTCTACATCATTACCCATATCTGTATCGAAAATTACGTTAATTTTTTGCCAATCAACATCCCCTTTTGTTTTGCCTTCGGAGCATGATAAAAGAAATACGAAGACGATGAATAGCCACAATGTTGTTTGTATAACCTTTCTCATATTGTAATGTTTTATTTATTTAAACGCATTGAATTCTCTTATACAAATTTTGCCTGATTACTTCATATCCTTATATACGGGGGAATTTCCATGGCTCTCTGTATTGAGGCTTTATATATTTATTTGCTTCAGCAATGTTGAACGACTTATTCTTATCGTCATATTGTAAAGAGACTCCGCTCATCCTGGCGGCAATATTCCCTAAATGAGCATATTTGGCGCACAAACTCCCTGTTTCTATCGTGCATGCCGTATTCCGGTCTCTGCTTTTCATGCATTCCAGGAAGTTGAACACATGATCTTTGTGGTCCTGATAATCGGCCTTGACAATTTTCCCGGGAACCTTTTCCCTTTCGGGATAAACCTGCCAGTCATCTCTATTGGCCACCAATGTCCCGTTTTTACCGGTAAAGACTAATCCGTAATTTTTACCATACGGGCCGGATTCAATACCGGCATTATTCTCCCAGGTCAGTATATAATCATCAAACTGGTATAATACTGATTGTGTGTCAAAAGTTTCATGCATACCATCCGGGTAGAGAAAATTACCGGCATTGGCCTGTATACTATTGGGCATGGCATTTACTTTCTTCGCCCAGAGTGCCATATCCAACAGATGAACACCCCAGTCGGTCATAAGACCTCCCCCGTAATCCCAGAACATTCTCCATAAACCGTGGAAACGTTGTCTATTGAATGTCCGTTCCGGGGCAGGCCCCAACCATGTGTCAAAATCAACACCTTCCGGGATATTTGAATCGGGAACAATTTCGGTTATTGCAGCATAATTGAAGTTGGCATATACATGTATACGGGATATTTCTCCCAATACACCCGAATCCAGGTAATCAATCATTTCTTTCCATAGCTTTGCACTTCTTTGTTGTTGACCTACCTGTACCACCCGTTGATATTTATTCGCTGCTTCGACCATCACATCGCATTCTGCTATCGAATTACTGACCGGTTTCTCAATATACACGTCTTTACCGGCCTTACATGCATCCACAAATTGCAGGCAATGCCAGTGATCGGGCGTTCCGATTATGACTGCATCGATGTCCTTTCGATCGAGGATCCGGCGGTAATCACCATATAGCTCGAATTTCTCTTTCTGCATGGAAGCCAATTCCTTTGCCCGTGACTCCATGATCGATTTATCAATATCACATAATGCCAAACATCGTACTTCATCCGATAACAGGAAATCCGATAAATTAGCCCATCCCATAGAGCGGCATCCGATTAATGCAACATTAATCTTATCATTCGCAGATACCTTAATCGATGCAGCCCTTAAATAGGTGGGCATTGCCAGGCCTGCTGCCACAGTAGAGGATGTTTTCAGGAAAGAACGTCTTGTAATACTCATAATAATAGTGTGCTAATTGTAAATTACGAATCGGGCCATTTCTAAAAGATACAATTGTGTTTTTAATTTATTAATTGATACTAATTGCAAATATATGAACAATATTTATTTGAACAAACGTTTTCGTAATTTTACTTAGTTAAATAAGCTATCTTTGTAGACTTAGTCTCTGCTTATTCCATTATTTCTGTTAGCTTTGTTAAAAAAATAGGATTATGCATCATAAATCGAATATAGTTGATATTGCCGAAAAGTCGGGATTCTCTATTACTACTGTCTCCAGGGTTTTGAACGGCAAGGCAGACAAATACAGGATCAGTAAAGCTACTCAGCAGAAAATAAAGGCTCTGGCGGAGGAGCTGAATTATGTTCCGAATGAATTTGCCCGTAATCTCCGCACCGGTAAAAGTAAAACGATTGCGTTGATTGTTCCTTCTTTAAAAAATCCTTTTTTTGCCGAGATAGCAAGCGTGGTAAATACAGAAGTGAGAAAATACAATTATATAACTATTATCGGAGACAGTGATGACAACATCGAAAATGAAAAAACAGAAGTAATGCATTTGTCATCGAGAAATCTGGATGGAATGATCATTGTTCCTTGCGGGGATGAATGGGGACATCTGGAGAGGATGCAGGAGAAAGGACTTCCGTTGATCTGTATTGACAGGTATTTTGAAGGGTTGGATCTCTCCTTTGTTTCTTCGGACAATTATGAAGGTGCCTATTCAGCATCTAAATATCTGATTGAGCACGGTCATACTTCTATTGCCTGTATCCAGGGGGTCAGACACTCAACCCCTAATATCCAGCGGGTAAGAGGTTTTGTAGATGCCATGATTAATTCCGGTATCACTTCATATACGGTGACCGGAGATGCTTTCAGTGAACAGAACGGATATCTGGAAACAAAGCTGTTGCTCCGGCAAAAAGTGAGACCTACTGCTATATTTGCCTTTAGCAATACTATTGCTATGGGATGTATAAAAGCGCTTAAAGAGGAGAAGGTGAAAGTACCGGAAGATATATCACTGCTTACATTTGACGATAATCCATACCTTAATTATATAGAGCCTCCGCTTACCTGTATATCGCAACCTGTGGAAGATATCTGCAAAATAGCTGTGAAAATACTGTTTTCCAATATACTGGAACATGATATCTCTCCCAAACATGTTCTGTTAAAAACCCAATTGAAAGTGAAAGCATCGGTAAAGAATTTAGGCCGTCCACTGTAAAATGGAAAGGTGGTAAAGTCAATTAAAAATTAAGTCTCAAATCCGACATCTCAAAATCGAAAGAGGTTTAGTCTGCCCGTTCTGCTCAAAAAATACCGGAGATGCATTTTATATGTGCATTGTTTTGCTTACTTTTGAATCCTCTAAAATATATTGTTTTTATGTCAAGAAAGATCAGAGCTGCCGTAGTAGGTTACGGAAATATAGGAAAATATGTGGTGGAGGCGTTGCAATCGTCCCCCGATCTTGAAATTGCCGGAATTGTCCGTCGCGATGCTGCGAATGTTCCCGCCGAGTTGAAAGAATATGATGTGGTAAATTCCATATCGCAACTCGAAGATGTGGATGTGGCGATACTTTGTACCCCTACGAGAAGTGTAGAGAAATTTGCATTGGAATGTCTGGAGTTAGGTGTCAATACGGTAGATAGTTTTGATATCCACGGTCAGATAGTACAATTGCGTGCATCGCTCGATGAGGCTGCGAAGAAACACAACGCCGTTTCCATTATTTCGGCCGGATGGGATCCGGGAAGCGACTCGGTGATCCGTACCCTTATGGAGGCGATGGCGCCTCGAGGAATTACCTATACTAACTTCGGCCCCGGTATGAGTATGGGGCATACCGTAGCCGTAAAGGCGATCACTGGTGTAAAAGCTGCTCTTTCCATGACTATCCCTACAGGCACAGGCGTACACCGCAGAATGGTCTATATTGAACTGGAAAAAGGACATGACTTTCAAACGGTAGCACAGGCTATTAAAGCCGATGATTACTTTGTCCATGACGAGACCCATGTTTTTCAGGTGGAGGATGTGGAGGCCCTCAAGGATATGGGACACGGTGTACTGATGGAACGCAAAGGCGTTTCGGGAAATACACAGAACCAATTGTTTAAGTTCGATATGCGTATCAATAACCCCGCACTCACAGCACAGGTGCTTGTAGCTGTAGCTCGTGCGTCGATGAAACAGCAACCCGGCGCTTATACCATGATTGAAATTCCTGTAGTGGATCTCTTGCCGGGAGAAAAAGAGGCGTGGATCAGGAAATTGGTATAAGTCAATGTAATAATGTGACAAACAACGTTCAACGGAATGAAACATAGTTAAATTTGCCAATCCCGATGAGTCGGGGACAAGGTGTCCTCGATTTATCAGGATTATCACATCATCTTATCAGTAAATTATCACATCATCACATTTTTCCTTATCTTTGTCGAAAATATCAATTCTGATGGACATATTACTCACTGTAACCTGGAATGTAGATCCCACACTTTTTACCGTTTTTGGGCGCGAAATTCGGTGGTATGGCCTTTTATGGGTCATAGGGTTGATTGTTGCCGTGTATATGGTGCAGCGTATCTTTAAGCGTGAAGATCTTCCTGAAAAGTGGTTCGATTCGCTTTTCTTTTATATGATCGTCGGTATTATCGTAGGAGCCCGCCTGGGGCATTGCCTTTTTTATGAACCGGCTTATTATCTCGCCAATCCCGTTGAGATACTGAAGGTATGGGAAGGAGGGCTGGCAAGCCATGGGGGAGTGATCGGGATTATCATTGCCGTCTGGCTCTATTCGAGGAAGGTGACCAAACTCAGCATGTTGTGGACGTTTGACCGGGTGATGGTGCCGACGGGATTTACCGCTGCAATGATCCGTTTCGGAAACCTGATGAATCACGAGATCTACGGAGGTCCGACCGACCAGCCGTGGGGATTCCGGTTTGTCACTAATCTCCACCAATGGATGCAGGGGGCTGAACCGGTTTATTCACAACCGTCGCATCCCACGCAGATATACGAAGGGTTGGCCTATCTGGTCGTTTTTGCCGTCACCGTGTATATGTACTGGAAAACCGATGCCAAAGACAGAAAAGGATTGATTACAGGCGTAGGTATCCTGCTGATTTTCCTGTTCCGCTTTTTCGTGGAATTTCTCAAGAATGTACAGGTCGAATCCGAAATAGCCATGCGTGATAATACGGGCCTGATCTTAGGCCAATGGTTGAGTATTCCCTTTATTATATGGGGTATATGGCTGATATGGAATGCCTTGCGAAGACCAGCTCAGGTAGCAGATACTCCAAAGCAATCGCAAATGGCACAGCCCGGATCGAAGAAGAAAAAATAATTTACTGATTTAGCGATTTGTTGATCCCGACAAGCCGGGACATGTAGTGATGATTAAAACTAAAGTGGGACAAGTCATGCCAATGAAACTGATAAAGAACGACATTTGTAATTAGTCATTAGTAATTGGTAATTAGTAATTAGTAATTAGTAATTTATTAACATGTTGATTTGTTGATTAATTAGGGAATACGAAATATATGTACAAGCCGATTGAAGTAACGGAAGATATTTTTTATGTGGGTGTGAACGACCGCACCAAACATCTTTTTGAGAGCCTATGGCCCTTGCCGCAAGGTGTTTCTTATAACTCCTATATTGTCAGGGATGAAAAAACTACACTGATCGATACCGTCGATATTTGCTATTCAGATCTTTTTATGCGTAAGATCCGGTCGGTGTTGGGTGATAATCCCATCGACTACCTCGTGGTGAACCATATGGAGCCCGACCATTCCGGTTCCATCGAATTCCTTGTCTCCAGATATCCGAATATCCAGATCGTAGGGAACAAGCGAACCCTTGAAATGCTGAAAGGTTTTTACGGGATAGTAGATAACGTGGTTGAAGTGAAAGATCTGGATGAGATGAGTCTGGGAAAGCGTACGCTCCAGTTTTACATGACTCCTATGGTACACTGGCCGGAGACGATGATGACCTATGTCAGGGAGACCAGAACCTTGTTTAGCGCTGATGCCTTTGGTACCTTCGGCACACTCGACGGTGGAGTGTTAGACAGGCAGCTTTGTCCTGAAAGGTATCGTGACGAGATGATCCGCTATTACTCCAATATCGTGGGAAAATTTGGCTCACCTGTGCAAACCGCCCTGAAAAAACTGGCCAATGTGGGTATCGACGCTATCTGTTCCACCCACGGTCCCGTATGGACGATCCCGGAAAATATAACCGGTGTGATTGCCTTGTATGATCGGTTAAGCCGTTATGATGCCGAAGAAGGACTGGTCATTGCCTACGGAAGTATGTATGGCCACACCGAAGAGTTGGCTGAGATCATTGCCGGCGAAGCTGCTGAAAACGGGGTAAAGAGCATTGTGATGCACAATGTGTCGAAAAGCTATGAGTCGGATATCCTTCGTGATGCGTTTAAATACAAAGGATTGATCATCGGATCACCTACCTATAACAATAAATTGTACCCTGCGGTTGACAGTTTGGTTTCCGCCCTGCAAAACCGCGGACTGAAGAATCGATTCTTCGGTTATTTCGGTGGTTTTACCTGGGCCGACGCCACTGCCAGACAATTTGAGGCTTTTGCCGGAGCAATGGAATTCGAAACAGTGGCTGAGCCTGTAATCATGAAGCAGGCTATGCTGGCCGACGTAGTGGAGAAAGCCCGCAATCTGGGTCGTACCATGGCGCAGAAACTGACTTCAGGTACAGAAGTAGTTCAACAAGTTTAGTCGTTTTCTGCGCTCGGCAAAGCAAATAAATTCACTTTGCTCTTGCTTAACGAAAACGTTCCAAATAATACATCTAACGGTCAATAAATAAAGAAACATGAGACTTATCATTCAGCCCGATGCCGACCAGATGGCACAATGGGCAGCAAATTACATTGCAGCAAAGATCAATAGTGCAAAACCGACGACAGAGAAGCCTTTCAAATTGGGATTGCCGACCGGGTCATCACCTTTGAAGACCTACAAGGCTTTGATCAAATTGTATGAAACGGGACAGGTATCATTTGAGAACGTGATTACGTTTAATATGGATGAGTATATCGGTTTGCCGGCAGACCACCCGCAAAGTTACCACACTTTTATGTGGGATAATTTTTTCAGTCATATCGATATTAAAAAGGAGAATGTATATATCCTCGACGGAATGGCAGAAGATCCGGAAGCTGAATGTGCCGCATATGAACTGGCCATAGCAGAGGCGGGAGGTATCGACCTTTTCCTTGGTGGGATCGGCCCCGATGGGCATATCGCCTTCAACGAACCCGGCTCTTCGCTTAGTTCGCGTACACGTGTGAAAACGCTTACCACCGATACGGTGATTGCCAACTCCAGATTTTTTGATAACGATGTGAACAAGGTACCTAAAACAGCGCTGACAGTAGGAGTAGGTACTGTACTTGATGCCAGGGAAGTGCTTATCCTTGTCAACGGACATCATAAGGCCCGTGCGCTCTATCACGCCGTGGAAGGATCTATTAACCAGATGTGGACGATCAGTGCCTTGCAATTGCATGAAAAAGGGATCATTGTTTGCGATTACGATGCCTGCGCCGAACTGAAAGTGGGTACTTACAAGTATTTTCTCGATATCGAACATGATAATCTGAATCCGGATTCGCTACTGTAGTGTATTGGTTGGTGTATTGCCAATTCTATATAACCGCTACCGTTTAGAAGATAAAAAGTGTGGGCTCCGGCCTGCACTTTTTTCTTGATACCTTAACGTTTTTTACTTGATCTTTAACAAGTTCCGTCGATTATTAAGTGAACAAGACCCGTTTATTGTTTGTTTACCGAGAAATCACAGTATCAATCGCACAGAAAAATGAACAAGGTAAAAAATATATTTCGTCTGCTTCCGGGCCTGCTGTTTCTGCTAATTCCTTTTCTCCTTTTTTCGGAAAACAGGAAAAGCGAAACAGAGATAAAAGTGGTCGATTTCAAACAACTTCAACCTTTGTTGGAACAAGAGGACGACACTATATATGTGGTGAATTTCTGGGCCACATGGTGTGCTCCCTGTCTCAAAGAGATTCCTTATTTTGAAGAATTCGGCGAAAAGTACCGTGACAGGAATGTAAAGGTGCTTATGGTAAGCCTTGATATGCGTAGCCAGTTAGAAACGAAACTGATCCCCTTTATTGAAAAGGAGAAGATGAAGAATGAGGTCATTCTTTTGGATGATCCCAGGTTCAATGATTGGATACCTTTGGTGGACAAGAGCTGGACCGGTGCCATACCTGCTACGCTTGTCTATGGGAACGGGTTCAGGAAATTTTATCCGAAAGAACTCACCTTGGCTGAACTGGAAGAGATTGTACAACCTCTATTGGCTAATTAACATTTTAAATGACAGTAACAATGAAACAGTTTTTAATTTTATCAGTTTTGACGTTGAGCGCATTATCGTTGAACGCGCAACCTATCGCGGTCGGTTCCGTTGCACCCGATTTCTCACTGAAGAATATCGATGGTACGACCGTCTCTTTGTCCGATTACGCAAATGAGAAAGGGGTGGTGGTGATCTTCTCCTGTAACCCTTGTCCTTATGTGCAGGCTTATGAAGACCGTATGATCGCTTTGCATAATGAGTTTGCTCCACAGGGAGTTCCGGTGGTGTATATCAACCCGAACGATCCGGTACAATCACCTGCCGACTCTTTTGAAGAGATGAAAAAAAGGGCTGCTGAAAAGAACTTCCCTTTCCCTTACCTGGTGGATGAAGGACAACAGGTATATCCGGCATACGGTGCTACCCGCACTCCGGAGATCTTCCTGTTAAAAAATGAAGGTAATGGACGGTTTGTGGTAGTTTATACCGGAACCGTGGATGATAATTATCAGGATCCAGCGGCTGTGACCGCTCCGTATGCAGCGAATGCAGTACGTGCTTTACTGGCCGGTAATAACCCCGATCCTGCAACAACAGTAGCGATTGGTTGCACTATAAAGCCAAAGGGATAATAGTTTTGGGTTATTAGAACGCAGAATAAATAATGCGGAATTTTATCCGCCGGATTGCAATCCTCCTTTCGGGAAGTATGCAGGTTCCGGCGGATTTTTTGCTTTTTTCAATAGCCGATGTTCGCCTTCAATTTTTTAAAGTTTACTTTATTTGATGACATTCAGTTATTCTTGTCTTTCGGCTTAATACCACAGGCCTCTCCTGTGGGTTCATCTTTGGAACGATACCATATATCGTTGTAATCATCAGGGCGCCTGCGGAATTTTGCCAGGATATAGGAGCATGACGGGATTACCTGATATCCATTCTCCCGTGCATAATTGACCATCTCATTGAATAATCTTCCGGCAATACCTTGCCCTTCCAGTTCTGGACGTACGCCTGTATGATAGGCGTTCAGCAGATTATCTTTTATTTCGAAATCCAGTTCAGCGACCTGCCGCCCTTCCTGTTCAATGAAAAAACTACCCCGGTTACTGTTGTCTATTCTGAATTGTATATCCATATCATTCAATTTTAATTGTGACCTGTTTGTGACCTACTTTATTAAAACATATTCCTCTTCTGATTTGTTGAGTCGTAAAATGCTTTACTTGTTAAGCAAGGAAAAAAGATTGAACCAGTACGGAGTTTGTGGAAATGTTAAAAATGATATCCTTGTGAGTTGAAAATGAGATTTTTGTAATTTTATTCGAAAAATACTATGAAAAAAGATATTATTTTTTGTGTAGAATGAACAAAAATGCATTACTTTTGTTTTTGAAATATAAATAAAGACAAAACGATAGTGAGAATATTTTTACAAGATACAGCCGCAACAATATGTAACACTTCAGTAAAAAGGGGATGTTGCATGTGTATGTGTATGGACATGTGTATGTCCTTCAGGCGATGTTGTGTCGGAGTAGAATAAAAGAACAATAGAATATATTACGTTAATATAGAACTCTCCTGGTACAATAAAATATCAGGAGAGTTTTTTTATCTTAGGGTTAGAGTCAATTAAAAAAATCAAATGAATAAATATTTTATCCAATATAACGATAATACTTGTACTACATGTTGTATGACGATGTGTTGCTGTATGGCTATGTGTATGGTCAGGAATCATATCGTATTGGATAGGGGAAAATAGTATTATAATAAAAACATAAAACATAAAAAACTCCACCGATACGGCTTCGGTGGAGTTTTTTTTTTGCTCAATATTAATTATTAAAAAAACGAATGACAATGAAAAGATTTGGATTTATTAGGTTATCATTAGTAGTTGCTGTATTGTTTTCTACAAACGCTATAGCTCAGCAGAATTCCAGGGAAGTGATATACATTAAGAGTGCACGGTTTGCCACACCTCTTATAGAAAAATGGGCTTCTGAGTATGAAAAAGTGAACTCCCAAATAGAAATTAAGTTTGCGGAAGGGCAATCATCCGCTGAAGATATCGATTTAAGCTTTATCACTTCCATCAATGAAGAGGGGGCTGAAAATGGAAATCAAATTGTATCATATACCGGACGATATGCTTTGCTTCCGGTTACCAATGCGGACAATCCGCTGTTAAACGAACTGAAGCGGAAAAGATTAAATGGTAAGAGGTTGGAAGATCTGTTTTTTGACAAGGATAATCTTGATGAATATTCCGATTCGTCGGATAAACAAAAATATGATATAACGATCTATTCGGGGACCAATAGCAATTCCTTTGCCGGCACCTTTGCCTCTCACTTCGGATATTCTGCAGCTGATATCAGAGGACGAAAAATATCCGGTGACGATATTTTCCTTATAAATGCCATACAGAAAGATAATTCAGGGGTCACATTTAATAATCTCAGTTATATCTTCGATATTGATACCCGAGGATTGAAAAACGGCTTAGCCCTTATTCCTTTAGATATAAAAAAAGAACAGCGTGAAATATTGCAGGAAGCCGATATTGACAAGACTATAGCTCTGCTCGAAAATGAAAGGATATCGCTTATCCCTGTTGAAAATATCGGATTCGTTTATCAGGAGAATAATATTCCGGCAAAAAGATTTTTGAAATGGATCCTCTCGGAAGGACAAAAATATAATCAGGAATACGGTTTTCTTAAGGTCGAAGAGGCCATTTTGTCTGCACAGTTGAAGGAGATTGAGGATTTGCTTCTGACAGCTACTTACTGAAGTGTTTGAAAATAAGAAATATATAAAATCATTCGTTGCAACAAAAAGATAAGCGCTCCCATTAGCCAATTGCAGTCGGACGCGGAAGCGCTTATATTCACTCTAAAAAAATTAGAATATGACAAATGTATCACTTTTTTACAGGAACAGAAGATTATCCCTCATATTAAAAAAAGGTATTTACGTTTTTTTAATCCTTCTTTTGTGTTCTTTCAGTACTTATGGGCAGGAAACCATACGGGGTACAGTCGTTGATAAAGAGAATCATCCGCTTCCCGGAGTTGCTGTTGCTATAAAATCGACCACTATCGGAACAGCAACCGATATAGACGGGAATTTCAGTTTTACCACAGACCAATCGCTTCCGCTTACATTGACAATTAACCTTTTGGGTTATAAGACACAGGAAATCGATGTATATGAGGCAAATGAAATCATAAGGGTAATATTGTCGGAAGATATTAATTATCTCGACGAAGTGGTTGTGGTAGGTTATGGTACAGCCAAAAAGTCCAGCTATACGGGATCGGTCGCAGTGGTTGGAGCCAGGGAGTTGGAAAAACTGGAAATCACTTCTGTCGGGAAGGCTTTACAGGGGACGGTCCCGGGACTTCAGTCAGTTTCTTCCGCGGGTCAGCCCGGTAGCGATGCTTCGCTGTATGTGCGCGGGATAGGCTCAGTCAATGCTTCCACATCGCCTCTGTATGTTGTGGATGGTGTTCCCGGAGCAAATCCCAATCAGATAAGCGGGAAAGATATTCAGTCGATATCGATACTGAAGGATGCTACTGCAAGTGCCCTTTATGGATCGAGAGGCGCTAATGGTGTAATCGTTATCACCACTAAATCGGGAAATCTCAACACGAAACCGGTAGTCAATTTTTCGAGTAGTGTGGGGTTTACGAGCCGCGCCGTCAAAGACTACGAGTATCTCTCTGCAAACGAATATTACGAATTGCAATGGGAGGCCATCCGCAATACCCAGTCAGACCAGGGTAGAACTGCTGCAGAAGCTGCTCAATATGCGACCGATTACCTCGTTGACGGTGCACTTAAAGTGAATATCTACGGCCCTCAGTATCCTAAGCCTGTCGGTACGGACGGAAAATTGGTTGCCGGAGCAACGCCGTTATGGAATGACGACTGGGGTAAAGCGATCTCACGACTCGGAATACGTCAGCAATACGATCTGAGTGTCAGTGGTGGAAGTGCTAATACAAGATATTTCCTGTCAGGGGGATATTTAAATGAAGAAGGGTGGATAAGAACTGCTGAATACGAACGTTTCAATTTCCGTACAAACATACAATCGAAGATCAATAACTGGTTCGAGATCGGTGGGAATGCCTCACTTTCGTCGAGTTATCAAAGATCTCCCAACCAAAGCGACAGTAATACGGGAAACTTTGCCAATTTCCAACGCCTTATTTCCAATATTTATCCTGTTTACGAACGTAATCCCGATGGTTCGTACGTGTTGGACGAAAACGGGAATAAAAAATGGGATTATGGCGTATGGCGTCCCACTACAGCCGCCAGCGGAGTGAATATTCTCGGAAGTGCGGAACATGCCATATCGGGTAGTAAAACAGAGGCTGCATTGCTTAGCACAAACTTCAATATCACTTTTCTACCCGGTTTATTGTGGAAGACGACAGCAAGTGTCGATTACAGGACAGGAAGTTCGCACTCTTATTCCCATTCCTATTACAGCACGGGGGTAATATCCGAAGGTGCAGGTACTGCCAGCAGGAGCGCAAGCCGCACACTCAACTATACGGTCAACAGTTTTATCGATTATAGCTTTGGCCTGGGTAAATCACATTCCTTTAACCTGCTTGCCGGGCCGGAAATATATGTAAATAATGTATCATCATTGTCAGGAAGCCGCACCGGCTTCCAGGTATTGGGTAAAACCGAACCTTCGGCAGGTTCCACAAGCGGCATCTTCTACGGAACTTCCGACAATTACCGGTTGGCAAGTTGGTTGAGTAAACTGGATTACAATCTTCTTGATCGTTATCATTTCTCTGCCAGTTACCGCCGTGATGGCTCTTCACGTTTTAGTAAGGAGTCGCGCTGGGGTAATTTCTGGTCGGTGGGCGCCGCCTGGAATGTGAAGAGGGAAAATTTCCTGCAGCATGTGAGGGATATCGACAACCTAAACCTTCGTTTCAGCTACGGAGCACAAGGTAACGACAATGTGGGTAATTATGCTTACGGCGGTTTTTATGAGATCTATAACAGTCTGGATATGCTGGGATTATTGCCGTCTGAGCTTCCAACGCCCGAATTGAAATGGGAAACAAACTTAAATCTCAATTTCGGGATAGATATTTCCCTGTTCGAGAACCGGTTGATCGCCCAGATCGATGTGTATAACCGGCAATCGAAAGACTTGCTGTTTGAAAAACCGCTTTCTCCTTCCACCGGTTATAGCGGCATCAATGCCAATATCGGTTCATTGAGCAACAGAGGTATCGACGGGCAGATAACCGGTACGCCTATCCGGAATAAAGATTTCAATTGGGATATTACTCTCAACTTCGGACATTATACCAATAAAATAACCAAATTGCCCCAGGAAGAAATACTTACAGGTTCGATAGGACAATTCGGAAATACCAAGAAAATGGTAGAAGGTGGCTCGGTCTATGACTTTTATATCAAGGAATGGGCGGGAGTCAATCCTGAAAATGGGAAAGCCACATGGTATAAAGATATTGTTGACGAAAATGGAAATGTAACCGGACGGACTACTACCGAAGATCAGACAGAAGCCACACAGTACTTCCAGGGAAGTTCATTGCCTGATTTTTATGGTGGTTTGAACAACCGGATTTCCTATAAAGGATTTGAACTGTCATTCCTTTTATCGTATAGTATAGGAGGTAAGATATTTGATGGCGACCAACCGTTTATCATGCATTTGGGATATGCACCCGGCCGGAACTGGTCGAAAGAAGCACTTACGCGTTGGACCCCGGAAAACAGAGATACCGATTTTCCCCGCCTCTCTTATGTCTCCGACCCGTGGAATACAATTCCATCGACTCGATTTCTATATAGCGCTACGTATGCACGCCTGAAAAATGTTGTTTTTTCCTATTCATTCCCACAGCAATTATTATCGAACTGGAATTTATCGGATCTGAGACTGTATCTCACAGGTGATAATATTCTGACTTTCTTCGGTCATAAGGGATTGGATCCCGAGCAAACCGTTTCCGGCTCGACATTCTACCGTTATCCCGCGCAAAAATCATATTCACTGGGAATTAATGTGTCATTTTAATTAAGATAAGATTATGAAGCTGAAATTTATATATATACTGGTCGCTTTATCATTATTTACATCGACTCTACTTACGTCGTGCAGCGACAGTTTTTTCGAGACTTCTCCGGCAACCCTGATTACTACACCGGAGGTTTTCTCTTCCGAGGACAATATCGATGCCTTTATTAACGGGGCAATTCGTTATCTGATGGAAAACAGTACATCCCAGGATAATCCGGGACTTCCCGCCATTTTTCTTACACATGAAGTAATGGGTGAAGATGCTTTTGCACGTGACGGGCGTTATGGATTTCGTGATTCATATCCATACCGCGATCCGTTCGATAATACGACAAGGCGTGCTTTGTTCTTCTGGACTTTGCAATACACATCGATTGATCATGCGAACAATATAATTGCCAATATTGATATCGATGAGAGTACAAAACAGAGCATAAAACATCTCAAAGGGCAGGCTTATGCTTTACGCGCATACAATTATTTAAACCTGGTACGTCAGTACCAGTTCACATACGTAAAAGATGCGAATACGAAAGCTATTCCTGTCTATACCGAGCCTACGACTCCCAGTACCAATCCCAATCCCCTGTCGACAGTCAGTGAGGTATATGATTTGATTATTAAAGATCTGACGGAGGCGGAGAAACTGCTTCCAGGATTTGAACGTACAGTGAAGAACCGTCCCGATATTAACGTGGTGTACGGATTATTTGCCCGTACCTATCTTACGCTTGAAAATTGGGAACTTGCAGCCGAGTACGCAGCCAGGGCCCGTGCAGGCTATCCTGTTATGACGCCTGAACAATATACCGGAGGATTTAATGATGTCAGTAATCCGGAATGGATCTGGGGGCATCCGCAAACCCAGACTCAGAACAAGGGAGGCGCGTCATATCTGGCATATATAGAAACAACGCCTTACACCACAGATGCAAACGGAACGAATCTTTATTACGGTTACAACAGCATCATGCCTGATCCCCATTTTATAGCTCTGTTTGACGATGGGGATATACGTAAATCGCTTTTCGAGATAGCCACGCAACCGGCAGAGGCACTGTATAGGCATTACAGGTATAAGAAATTCAGGAATAAATATCCTAATCACGACGGGCATATTGTTCTGATGCGTTCTTCGGAAGTATTACTTATTGAGGCTGAAAGCAAAGCCCGGTTGAATGATGTGAATGGCGCCGTTGGAACGCTGAATGAATTGCGCCGCAACAGAAATCTTTCTGATCTGTCGGCAACCGATTTTGACAAGGAGGGTATCATCGATGAAATCCTGCTTGAACGTCGGCGTGAACTCTGGGGCGAAGGTTTCCGCCTGTATGATATTCTGCGCTTACAAACAGCACCTGTCCGTCGGGAAACAACGGAGACTTTTGTAGATGATGAGGGTAGAACGGTGTCTGTAAGAGGACATTGGATCACCAAATTCCCCGATGGCACCGATTTAGTGCCTAACAGTAAGTATTATCTTTTCCCTATTCCATTAAACGAGATCAATAACAATCCTAATTTAGATAAATGATGAAGAAGAACTTATTATTAATCGCAATCATTTTTGTGGCATTCTCATGCAAAGACAAAAACAGTTTTACGCTCAACGGTACAGTTGAGGGTGTGCAATCCGGTACGGTCTATTTGCAGAAATTCAGTAACAAAACATTTTTTGTAATAGACTCAGCAGCAATAACAGACGGAAAATTCCGCTTTTCAAAGGATATAGAACTTCCGGAAATTTACGGGTTAACATTGGATACATTGAAAAATTCCTTCCTCGTCTTTTTCGATGAAAGTCCGGTAACGATACATCTTGATTCTTCACGTTATTATCGCAACACGAAAGTAGAAGGTTCGAAGTTGCACGATTTGTTTGTGGAATACAAAGCGCAACGCCATGTGAAGATCGACTCGTTCATCCGTCAACATCCTGCTTCGCTGGTATCGGCTTATGCCCTTTATCGCGATTTTTCCTACCGGTTGTCACCCGAAGAGATCAGGTCAAATATTGAATTGCTTGATCCTTCTTTATGGAAAACGCCATACGTACAAACGTTGGAAGAATTGATAAGTACTCTCGAAGTGGTAGCGATCGGTAAGCAAGCACCCGACTTTATAGTGAGTAATACGGAAGGGAATACGGTAAGATTTTCGGATTATTTGGGAGGAGAATATGTGCTGCTTGACTTCTGGGCATCGTGGTGCGGACCTTGCCGAAGGGCAAACCCGGGTAAGGTAGCCGCGTATGGTAAATACAAGGACAAAGGTTTTGGCGTTTTTTCCGTATCACTTGACAAAAGCAGGGAGAGATGGTTGGAAGCCATTGAAAAAGATAACCTTACATGGACGCATACTTCCGACTTGTTACATTGGGATAGCGAACCGGCAAAATTATACGGCGTGAGAGCCATTCCTGCTAATTTCCTGATAGATAAAAACGGTACTATCGTTGCCCGGAATCTCAAAGGGGAAGAGTTAGATAAGACTTTGGGTGATTTGTTGTCAAAAATTGAAAATTGAAAGTTGAAAATTAGAGGGTGATGGTTGTTGTTTGACAATCAGCGGATTGACAAGTAAGGAGATCAACAAATCATCACATCATTACATCAATAAGTTGTATGAAAAAAGTTATAACGACAATTATTATATCACTTGCAGTACTGTTGTCTGCTCATGTGAAAGCGGAGAAAACAGATTATTTCTTTGCTCCGGAAGTAATATTCGATTCAACCATCCCGACTCCGGAAGAGTTTTTAGGTTATGAGATCGGTAGCAGGATTACCGAACACAGTAGAATAAATGCATATTACGAGAAGCTCGCCGAACTATCCGACAGGACTTCCCTGATAGAGATCGGGCAAACGCATGAAAAGCGTAAGCTGTATGTACTGATCGTTTCATCACCCGAAAATATAAGAAATCTAGATAGGTATAAAGAAGCCCGAAAGAACGTTCGCCAGGGAGAAAAGCCGGACAGCCCGCTGATCGTCTTCCTGGGAAATACGGTGCATGGGAACGAAATCTCTTCCTCGGAAGCGGCATTATTGTCGGCTTATTATTACGTAGCCGCGCAAAATGATTTTTTATTGAAACAGCTGGAAGAGGGGATCTATTTTATTGATCCCGTACGCAATCCCGACGGACAGGAGCGCTTCGCCTCATGGGTGAACTCGAATACAAGTGTAAATAGCTACAATATTTCCCAGTTCGACCGTGAGCATACAGAGGGTTGGCCCAGAGGCCGCGGCAACCACTATTGGTTTGACCTCAACCGCGATTGGGTGAATATCGTGCATCCTGAAAGTAAGGCGCGTGTAGCGTTTTATCAGGATTGGCTGCCTCATGTGCAGGCTGACCATCATGAAATGGGGACAAATAGTACCTTCTTTTTCGAACCGACTGACCCCGATGGGAATGAGAGCCGCTTTGTTCCGCAATCGACCTATCAGCTTAACCGGCTTTTTGCAGATCATTACGCCAAAGCACTGGATAAAATCGGCTCCTTTTATTATACAAAAGAATCTTACGACAATAAAAACCCGAATTTTGGTTCTACTTATCCCGATTATAACGGAGGCGTGGGAATCCTTTTTGAGCAGGGATCGTCGAGAGGTCTGAAACAGGAATCGGATAACGGGATCGTGACGCTTCCCTTTACCGTAAGGAACCAGTTGGTAACAAGCATTGCGACGGTTGATGCAGCCATAGCGCATAGAGATGCTTTATTCGATCTTCAGAAGGAATTTTTTACCCCGCTTCGGGGAAGGGAGGCTTCGAAATCATATATTATCGGCGATAGCTATGACCTGTCCCGATTGCACAAGTTCGTCCAGCTGTTACTCGACCACCGCCTGGAAGTATATGAAAATGCAAACGACGTCACAATAGACAGTGTACAATATGAAAAGGGAAAATCCTACATCATTCCGGCAGGACAACCTAACAGCGCGTTGGTGGGAATTATTTTCGACGATATAAAAGAGTATGACGATGCTTCAAAATTGGGTTACGGAGCCGGTTTTTCTGTCGCTTATTCCACCGGGCTTTCTTATAATGTAACAGCCTCTTCGTCGAGGGGAGCAAGGGTACAGACATTACCGCAAGTATATACCGGCAGTTTGCAACCGTCGGAGTATGCCTACCTGGTGGATTATCGTGACTCGAAAAGCCAACAATTGCTTTTCAGGCTTTTGGAGAGAGATATTCTGGTTAAATCGGCCTTTAAACCGTTCTCCATAAGTACGGATAAAGGTGTGAGGGATTTTTCTTATGGTAGCCTGCTTATTCCCGTAAAAAATCAGACTATCTCTTCCTCCGAATTATATGCGATATTGAAAGAACTGGCGGAACAGGAAAAAATTGATATTATTCCTGTCTCTACAGGCCTTAATGTGAAGGGAGTCGACCTGGGCAGCAGCACCTTTAAGCGGATAGAGAAACCGAAAGTACTGGTCGTGACAGGAGGTGATGTCTCATCGCTTGAAGCCGGCGAAGTGTGGCATCTGTTCGACCAGCAATTAAAATATCCGTTGGTACGCGTCGATTTCAACATTTTCGGACGGGTTCCTCTGAATGAATTCAACCGGATCGTTTTTGTAAGTGGAAATTATTCGTTTTTGAATGAATCGGAGATCGAAAACTTAAAAAACTGGGTTAGGAACGGAGGTACGCTTATTACCCTTAACGGAGCTTCCCGATGGGCGATAAGCAACAAAGTTACTTCGGCAAAATTAGTAGAAAGACCTGATACTACCGGGCAAAGGCAAGGCACAGGTGTTTCGTCCCGTTCGTTCGGAAGATTCCCGACATCTGTATTCCAGACAAAGATAGACCTGGAACATCCCCTGGCTTTCGGGCTGACAAGCGAAAAACTGCCGGTAGTACGGGAAAGCGCCTTGTTTCTTGCTCCTTCATCCAATGCGGTATCCGTATATACCGACGATCCCTTGCTCAATGGTTATATCTCTTCCGAACATCTGGAGAGGCTGAAAGGTTCCGCCTCTATCCTGGCGAATAATTCCGGCAGGGGGAGTGTGATCCTCTTTGCCGAAGATCCGTTGTTCCGCGGAATATGGGATGCTACGGGCCGTACTTTTGTGAATGCGGTTCTATTCGGGAATAATATTTCCGGAAGATAGTGCTGCTGGTTTTCTTTTTGTTTCTTGTAAATAAATCCGTAATAAATAATAATAAAATTATGCGCCTATGATGAGACAATAGTAACAGTGTATTTATTTAATAATTCCGGAAATTTTTAATACTGAAATAACAACAGTATTGACTTAAGTACAGAAGCCTAAAATCGTTTTAATTATCTGATTATTTATAGTTAGAATATCAATGACTATAAGTAGGGGAGGATAATATAAACTAATTTCAATCTTGTACTTAAGAGAAATTAATTCGTTAAAAAAGATAAGCGCTCCCATAAGCCAATTGGAGTCGGACGCGGGAGCGCTTTTTTCTAAAAAAATTAGAATATGACAAATATATCACTTTCTTTCAGGAACAAACTATGCTATCTTACATTAAAAAAATGTATTTACATTTTTTTAATCCTTCTTTTGTGTTCCTTCAGCGCTTACGGGCAAAAAACTATACGGGGGACAGTGGTTGATAAAACGAATCAACCTATCCCCGGAGTCTCCGTGTTTATAAAATCAACAACTACGGGGACAGTAACGGATATAAACGGAGAATTTAATTTTATTACGGAAGAATCGCTTCCGCTTGCATTGACGGTTAGTTTCCTGGGGTATAAAACACAGGAAATTGATGTGTATGAGGTAAATGAGACCATAAGAATCACATTGTCGGAAGACATTAATTATCTCGACGAAGTGGTTGTGGTCGGTTATGGCACGCAGAAACGGAAAGAACTTACCGGGGCTATTTCAACGGTTTCCAAAGCAACGCTGTCTGTGCCGGTCACCTCGTTCGATAATCTTTTGGGAGGCGCCGTAGCGGGGTTGAACATCACGCAGGGGGGACAACCCGGTTCAACCTTCTCTACCCGCATCCGTGGTGGCAATTCTATAAACGCCGGGAATGAACCTTTGTTTGTGGTCGACGGTGTGATCCTCTACGGTAGTGGTGCCACAGGGGCAGGCTTGAGTCAGGTTACTGCAAACCTGGACCCCTTATCAGCCATCAATCCCAGTGATATTGAATCCATTGAAGTTTTGAAAGACGTATCTGCCACCGCCATTTACGGCTCACGCGGATCGAATGGGGTTATTATCATTACGACTAAAAGCGGAAGAAGAGGCAGTGATAATATTCAGTATCAATATACTGTTGGCTGGCAGGAAGCTACTCAAAAACTGGATTTACTGACCGCGGGCGAATGGGCGGCGCTCAATAAGGAAATAAATCCGAACGGGCATTTCAAGGACTATACTGATGCCCAGATCGCCGCGCTTGGCAAAGGTTACGATTGGCAAAACGCCGCTTTGCGCACGGGCGTTAACCATAATCATAACATTTCGTTTAACGGCGGCGATGAGAAAACCCGTTATTTCATTTCGGCGAATTATACCAATCAGGAGGGTATTTTGCAGAATACAGATTTCAAACGTTACACGGGCAGGTTGAATTTCGACCGGGACATATTAAGTAATCTTTCAATCGGTTTAACTTTGAATGCAAGCAAGTTGGAGCAGAACGGACTGAACAATTATCCGACCTATGCCAATGGATTGTCGAATCCTTTCGAATCGATTATACGGACTTCACCGGCAAATCCGATCTATAATGACGACGGCAGCTTCAACTACAGAAACCGCTATGAACTGGGCGATCTTATCAAAGGTGATGTTACGACAAACGCGCTATCCGATCTGCTCAATACAACCGCTCAAAATATCAGCAACACTTTACTGGGTAATTTCTCTTTGCGGTATGCCATTATACCCGAATTGGTGTTCAAGGTAGATGCCGGTACAAATATTATTAATGCCACACAGAATTACTATGCGCCTTCCTATACCGCCGGTGGTTTTCAGGCCAACGGATATGCCAGCGTAGGCAACCGCCGCACAGATATATGGCAGTATGAATATACGCTTAATTATACAAAGCAATTGAATAAAGACCATTATATCGACGTTCTGGCAGGTTACACCACGCAAACGACGCTTGCGGAATATACTACTGCTTCCGCAACCGATTTTGCCAATGAACAACTTTTGTGGCATAGCCTGCAAAGCGGTGCTGCACGACAGGCACCGACTTCGGGAGGTTCGGAAGCAATACTCAATTCTGTTATCGGAAGGATAAACTACTCCTTAAAAGGCCGTTATAATCTCACGGCCACTTTACGTGCCGACGGGTCGTCGAGGTTTGCCGCCAACAACAAATGGGGATATTTCCCGTCTCTTGGCGTGTCGTGGAATGTGAGCGAGGAGTCTTTCCTGAAAGACAACAAAAGCATTAACGACCTCAAACTTCGCGCCAGCATAGGTACTGTGGGAAATCAGGAAATCGGTGATTACCGGTATGCAGCGCTTTACGGCACAACGAGCAATTATTCATTCGGGGAACAGTTGGTGGTGGGGTATATCCGCACAAATCCTGAAAATCCCAATTTAAAATGGGAAAAAACCATCTCTTATAATATCGGAGCCGATATAGGTCTGTTCAATAACAGATTGAACCTGGCAGCGGATGCCTATTATAAACTGACAACCGACTTGTTATTAGATACACCGGTAGAAATATCAACCGGTTTTGGTTCGGTGCTGCGTAATGTGGGAAGCGTCAGTAATAAAGGCGTTGAATTGGAAGCACGTGGTTTAATTGTCAATACGAGAGATTTAAACTGGACACTCTCCGCGAATATCGCCAAAAACATCAACAGGGTCGAGGACCTCGGACCGGGAATTGACAATATTGGCAATACCATTTTCGTGGGACAACCTTTGGGAGTACATTATCTGATTGAATATGCCGGAATTATTCAGAAGGGAGAAGATTTAACAAAGATAGTCGGACCTTCATGGAAGCCTGTCGTAGAGTATGGAGATGAAAAATTCGTCAACCAGAACGATGATAATGTTGTTAATGAAACAAGCGACCGTGTGATCTTAGGTACAAGCAACCCTGACATTACTTACGGGTTTTCTACAACACTTTCTTATAAATCGTTCAGTCTGTTTGCCTCCTTCCAGGGAGTAGCGGGGAATAAGATATATAATTCACTGCGTCAATCTCTTGAAGAGCCTAACACCGCTTACAACGTGTCGGCTGCACTTAAAGACAGATGGACCGAATCGAATCCTTCCACAACAATCCCGAAAATACGTTCATATTCAACAACGTATCGTACCAGCCGCTATTTAGAAGACGGTTCTTTTCTTCGTTTGAAAAATATTACTTTGAGTTATACGCTTCCGGTAGTTATTCAGGCAGTTCCATCAGCCCAATTCAGGGTATTTGCATCGGGACAGAATTTGCTTACTTTGACAAAATTCAAGGGTTACGACCCTGAAACCGACGGAGGAGCAGTCACGGCGCTTAATCCGATTGCTACACGGATTGCTTATCCGCTTTCACGGACAGTTTCGCTCGGTATCAACTTATCTTATTGAATCAATCAGGTAATGTATGTTTCATTCAAAAATAAAAACAAAATGAGAAAAATCATCCTATTATCAATCATATTATCCGTTGCTTTTATATCGTGCAGCGATTTGGATTTAGCGCCTGTGGGACAACTTGCAGATGGTAATTTTCCTGCAAGCGACGGCGACGCGCTTACATTGGTGAATGCTGCCTATCAGCCCAATGTGGGAATAAGTACAGGATTGGGATACCTGATCGACTTAACTTCGGAGGAAGAAGTTAACGCAGAGAACGTTAACAGTGGAGGTTATTATTTGGGAATTTTATCGATAGATCCCACCAACAGCTATGTGAACAGTGTATGGAATGCTTTATACAATGGCATAACCCGTGCCAATGATGTCGTTGACAAGGTGGAACCATCCCCAAACGTATCTTCCGATCTGAAAAAACGTATTGTGGGGGAAGCGAAATTCCTTCGCGCCTACTATTATTTCTATCTCGTTCAACTCTGGGGTGACGTGCCTTTGGTATTGCATAATATTGACGGGTCGAATACTACCCGTGCTGCAGTTGATGATGTATATGCGCAGATTGTCCGGGATCTTGAAGACGCAGCCGAATCGCTGCCACGTGTCAATGAATATGCTGCAGCCGACAAGGGACGCGCCACCAAAGGCGCCGCATACGCTTATTTGTCAAAAGTATACCTGGTTTGGGGGCAAACTTCTCCTACGGCAGATGCCGCAACTCAAAGAAACTATTTCAGCGAGTCGGTAAAATATGCCGATCTGGTAACGGATTACGAGCTTCAGGAAGATTTCCTCGACAATTGGACGATACCCAATGGCAAGGAAAGTATTTTCGCCACGCAACATATAAAAGGGCAGGCAAGCGCCAGCGACGGCGGCAATCACCTTGTACATTGCTCGTTTGCCAATGGGTTTTCGAACACGAGTTTACCGCACGTGTTTCCGTCGACAAACAGATGGTATGATGATTTCGATGACCGCGACCAGCGTAAAAAAGGAACCTACGCAAAAGAACTATACGATCCCACAGGTGACAGTGTTTTTGTGTTCGAGCGTATCCGTTACCGTAAATATATAGACACTACGGATGTGGTCTCATCGGCTAATACGCGCGATATCAACCGTACGATTATTCGTTACGCGGAGGTATTGCTGCTGAAAGCCGAAGCTATTAACGAATTGAACGGAGCTCCCAATGCAGAGGCTTACGAAGCTATTAATCAGGTCAGGCGCCGGGCGTTCAGGCATCCCTTGACAGTTCCTTCCGCCGACGACCTGCCCGCCGGATTGGATTATGAGGGTTTCAAAACAAAAATACAGCAGGAACGCGTTCTTGAACTTACCTACGAACAGAACCGGAAGACAGACCTTATCCGCTGGCGTATATACCTAAAAACCCTGCGTGATGCCGTAAGTAACGGTTATGTTGATCCCGGATACGGCAAGCAAAACGTCAAGTTGAAACATTACCGTTTTCCCATTCCCAAAACACAACGTGATATCAATCCCGACGGGTTATGGCAGAATTGGGGCTACGATGGCTATGATGAGAGTAAAACGGGGATAAATCCTTATGCGGCCCATGAGCCTCAATATGCGGGAGAAACTATTTAAGCGCAATAACCTGTTCATACATTATGCTGAAAAGATATATTAAAAGTTTATCGCTGGCTTTGACGTTATCATTGTTTGCCGTATATGCAGGCAATGATAAATCCGGTGAGAAAAAAGCCGTAGACATTGATTTTTTTACAAAAGTCAAGAGTATTTCAAATCTTAAAGAAAAAAACGGGGAGATATTCTTTATTGTCAGTCAGCCGGATAAGGAGAACAACCGTAACAGCGTAAGCGATCTCTATCAGTTGATAGAGGGTAAACCTGTCAGACTCGCCAGAAATGTATCCGATTATTTTTTCTATGACGACGGAATTATCTTTCGCGATGTGCGTGAAGATAAAGACCGGGAAAAGATAAGAAACGGCGAACCATTGACCGTCTTTCAGAAACTGAGCAAAGGTTATCAGGAAGCGGAGGAATGGTTACGTTTACCTTTTAGGGTAGGGCAGGTTAAATGGATAGATGACGACCGGTTTTTTTATACTTCTTCATACGACCGTCATTTTGAATTTCTGTTGAAAGAAAGTAACGGAGACCATCAGGAAGCATTGAAGAAGCAGCGAAAAGCAAAAGAGGCTTACCGCATTTTTGACGAACTGCCCTTCTGGGCTGATGGACGCGGGGATGTAAGCGGGCTGCGCAACCATTTGTCTTATTATGACAAAGGAGAGATTACACTCCTGTCCGACACCCTGGAATCGGCCTCTTCCCCGGAATTAAGTCCCGATAAAAAAACACTGGTATATACTACCCGGGCCGCTTATTATGGTAAGGCGCCGCAAGGTAACAGTTTGGTTACATTGGATGTGAATACGCTGAAGAAAAAAGAATGGGCATTGTTCGATAATGCCTCTTACGGCAGTTATCAGTTCATTGGCAACGATGAAATCGTATTGACCATCAACCGCGGTTTGGAACGCGACAGGATAGAAAATGGAGGTATTTACCGTTTGAATTTGCGTACGGAAGAACTTACTGAGATTTACGATGGATCCGTATATGCTTTGGGAAACAGTGTGAATACGGACATAGGGGGCGGTGGAAGATCTGAGATTACTTTTGACAAAGACGGTATCCGCTTCATAACCACCCGTGTGGACTATGCTCCCTTGATACACCTTGCCTACAAAGACGGAAACGTCCGTTTTCTTACCCCTGACAATATCACCGTACAGGAATATCTGCCGTATAAGGATGGATTTCTTATCATAGGGCTTTTGGAGCAATACGGCAGTGAAATATATGCTATCGATGAGAAAGGAAATGTTACTCCGCTGACCTCCGTCAACAAGCCTTTATTTGACGGGTATAAAATAATTAAACCTGTTGAGATAACTTTCACCAATGAAGAAGGAAAGCAGTTGAATGGTTACATATTGCCTCCCGCCGATTATAAGCCAGGGAAAAAGTACCCGGGTATATTTACAATTCATGGAGGGCCGAGAGGGGCTTACGGAACAGTTTTCTTTCACGAAATGCAGTATTGGGCAAACCAGGGTTACGCGGTGTTCTATACCAATCCGAGAGGTAGTAGTGGACGTGGCTCCGAATTTTCGGATATAAGGGGAAAGATCGGCGTGGCAGATTATAATGACCTGATGGATTTTACAGATGCTGTTTTGAATCAGTTCGATTATATCGACGTGGAACGTCTGGGCATAACGGGCGGTTCCTATGGGGGATTGCTGACCAACTGGATTATCGGACAAACCGACCGCTTTAAGGCGGCAGCTTCTTTGAGAGGGATATCTTCCTGGTTAACCCATAGTAATACAAGCGATATCGGCCATACTTATCTGTACAATTATTGGGGAACGGATATATGGAAAAACGGACAATTGTTGTGGTACAGGTCTCCCTTGAAATATGCCGACCGGATTAAAACACCTGCTCTTTTCCTCCATAGCGAAGAAGATTACCGGTGCTGGTTGGTGGAAGCAGTACAGATATATTACGCCCTTCAATATTTTGAAGTTCCTACACGGTTGGTAATATTCAAGGACGAAAGCCATGGACTATCCCGTTCGGGCAAACCGTCAGGCAGAATAAAAAGGCTGGAAGAAATTACCGGATGGTTCGATAGATATCTGAAACAATAAATATCCGTATCGTTGCCGGATAGCTTCCTGAACTTTAGATAAAAAAAGGATGAAAAGAAATGATATGCAGATCAATATAATTATTACTGCTTTATGTATTGTTTTTGCCGTAGGCAGTTGTACAGGATCAACTGTCAATGAAAAGACTGTATCATTTCAAAACGAGGAATATATACTTTCGGATTATACGGATGTACATAAAATTTCACACGACTCCGTATTACCGTTGGACGGGGCGGCAAAATCAGAACGAAGGCTGGATATCAAAAATTCGCCTTACTTCATGTCCTATGATTTTTACAATATGGAAAGTGAGGGAACCCTTGTGCTGTTGAAGAATTTTAAGACGATCCAACAGGCTACAGAGGTCACCTGTGGTCCTGCATGTGTGCTGATGGTACTGGAACATTTCGGTAAAAAGGGGAATTACAATGAGAAAATTCTGAAAGAATTACGGGGTACTGCCCAGGATACCACTTATCTGAGGCATTTGTTGAGCATTTTCGACGCGGTCGGAGGATTTAGATATGCTTCTACATTCGACTATAAGAAAAAGGAAGATACTCCAAAAAATTTATTCCCTGATTATTTGAAACGCAATATTCCTGTCATTGTCGGCACCAACGAATGGGAAGGGCATTGGCAGGTAGTAATCGGTTACGATACGATGGGGACGGAAACGAAAGAAGATGACATACTTATTTTAGCCGACCCATACGATATAACCGATCATAACCAAGACGGATACGTTATCCGTTCGTTTTGTCGTTTTTATTATGATAATTGGAAAACCCGGTATGATCCTGATTTTGACTGGGGACTTTTTATTGCCGCATGGCCGGAGTAAAAAAGATTTTTTAATGAGAATTGAGAATAATGAGAGTAATGAGTTAGTGCGATTGATAAATTAATAATTAGTAATTTAATTGACACATTAATTACACTTCGTTCTGTTGAACGTTGTTTGGTATATTAATAAAATTAGCACATTAGTATACTCTTGATTCTTGTGTCTAAAGATTTTAATTGTATGAAACCGACATGTTTAAAATAATCATTAAACACCCAAAGAGAATGATTATTTTAAATATCAAAGGTTCCATATACCGAAATAAAAAAATAAAATAATCATATGAAAAAAGTAGTATTCCTTATTTTGTGTGTTTCTGTTGTTTTTTCGAATATTTACGCACAGGGAGAACGTGAAAAGAATCCGTTGAACAATGTTTCAATAGAGTATTTAAACAATTCATTCAATACGTATGATAAGTTACAAAAAACAATATGGGCTAATCCCGAATTAGGCTTTTTGGAATATAAAAGCTCCGGTTTTTTACAGGGTCATCTGAAAGAAAAAGGGTTTGACGTGGAAACCGGAGTCGCCGGTATGCCTACCGCTTTTGTCGCTACTTACGGAACGGGAAGCCCCGTTATTGGAATCTTAGCTGAGTTTGATGCACTCCCCGGTTTGTCGCAGGATACGGTACCTTATTTGAAACCATTGGTAGAAGGAGGCAACGGGCATGGATGCGGACACAATGTATTTGGCGTTGGGTCGGTTGCAGGAGCTGTTGCTGTAAAAGAATGGCTCGTAAGTAATGGACATGCCGGGACGATTAAAGTTTTCGGTACGCCTGCCGAAGAAGGCGGTGGAGGAAAAGTATATATGGTTCGCGATGGCCTTTTTGATGGTGTAGATGTGGTACTCGACTGGCATCCGGGTACGAACAACGGGGTAAGCGTGGGAAGCGGTACGGCAATACAAATGGTAGATTATACTTTCCATGGAGTAGCGGCACATGCAGCCGGTAGTCCTGAGAAGGGACGTTCAGCGCTGGATGGCGTAGAAGTAATGAATTATATGGTCAACCTTTTACGTGAACATATCCCCATTACTTCCCGTATTCATTATGTTATCACATATGGAGGGGAAGCGCCCAATGTAGTGCCTCATTATGCAAAAGTGTCCTATTATATCCGCAGTCCGAAAAGGGAAATTTTGAAGGAACTTACGGAATGGGTCGGCCAGGCGGCGGAAGGAGCGGCAAAAGGGACACAGACAACCGTGACGAGCGAGATCATATCCGGTTTTTACGAAAGACTGCATAATGTGAGCCTCGCGGAATTAGTACAAAAAAACCTCGAATTAGTCGGAGGCATTGCGTATAATGAACGCGAGAGGGAATTTGCAGAAGCAATAGTAAAAGGATTAAACCGCGATATAAGCACATTGAAAGAAGTAGAGGAAATAAAACCATTGGAAGAAGAAAAACCCTCTTTGGGCGGCGGCTCCAGCGATGTAGGCGATGTCAGTTGGGTCGTACCTACCATCAGTTTCAGGACAGCTGTATTTATTCCCGGCAGTGCAGGACATAGCTGGCAAAATGTGGCTTCAGGTGGATCCACCATCGGTACAAAAGCATTATTGAACGCGGCGAAGGTATTTTCTCTTACGGCTATCGACCTGTATACCAATCCAAAATTGATTGAAGCGGCCAAAGCGGAATTTGAAGAACGAAGGGGAAAAGATTTTACCTATGTTTCTTTACTTGGAGATCGTGCTCCTGCCCTGGATTACCGGGTAAAAAAATAAATTCACCAAATAATTGACGAAAAAAAAGTATTGTGAAACAAATAGTAAGAAAAAGGTCATTCTGTAGAATGATAATAATAGTGGCATTCATTTTTTCTTCCCGGTTTTCCATCTCTGCACAAGAGACGGTGAAAAAAGAAGCTGTTCTGGAAAAAGTAAGTCAGATAGACAGTTATGTGCGCCAGATAAGAGGTTATTTGCATGAACGTCCGGAATTGTCCGCCCAGGAATTCGAAACCAGTCGTTTTCTTCAGGAAGAAGTAGAGAAACTGGGGTTGACCGTAACAAAAGTAGAAGGGACGGGGTTTTATGCTGTATTGGATACCCGCCGTCCCGGGAGAACTATTGGATTAAGGACAGATATCGACGGCTTGCCTATCGAAGAAAATCCGTTCAATTTAAAACAGAGAAAACAGTGGATATCAAAAAATGAGGGTGTTTCTCATGCTTGCGGACACGATGGACATATGGCTATCCTGCTTGGCAGTATTAAAATCCTCAACGATTTGAAAGACCAGCTCACAGGTAAAATAGTATTTATATTTGAAGAGGGGGAGGAGACTAATTCCGGTATTCATGCAATGATAGAGGCATTGCGACCTTTGCAGATTGATGCGATTTATGGTAATCATTTGAATTCCAAATTGAATACGGGAGAACTTTTCATTCAGGAAGGACCGATTATGGCGGGTACAGGAACCATTGCGTTTGACGTAATTGGCAGAGGCGGACACGCTGCCCGCCCTGATTTGTCGATCAATCCGATTTTTGCCGCTGCAAATATATTAAACGGAGTTTCAATAGCCTGGAACAATCAGCGTGACATCACCAAGACCCTTACATTGGGCGTTACACAAATACAGGGTGGGGAAACCTACAATGTAATTCCCAATTCGGTCTATATTGGGGGTACAATACGTTTCTTTGACAAAGAAGAAGGAGAAAAAGGATTTGAATTGTTGCGGAAAGTGGCTGGAGATATTGCACGGGCACACAATTGTACGGTTACATTTCATGATAAGATGGGGGTTGCTTTGAATCCGGTAGTCAATGATCCGGTATTGACGGTATTTACCCGCAATGCCATAAAGGATATATATTCCGATAAAGTTATTTCCGGAGATCAGCATATCTGGTATGCGGCTGAAACTTTTGCGAGATACAGCGAACTTGCCCCTGCCGTTTTTCTCTTTGTCGGCATCAAAAACGATGAACTCGGCAGCGGAGCGGAACATCACAATGACCGTTTCGATCTGGATGAAGATGCGCTGCAATATGGCGTGGGAGCAATGGTACAGTTTGCAGTGCAATACTTGCATTCATACACGGAGTAACTGCAAAATAAATCATCCGGTGAAGATAGTTTTATTATTCTCATTTCATCAATTATAATTAAAAACAGTAATGACAAAAATCTTTTCAAATACAAGTGTCCGTTTATTTCTGGCGGTAATTGCCGGATTGGTGATAGGCCGATTCGCCACAGAAGGAGTGATCGCCGTCATCCTCCCGATAAAGCATATATTGGGACAGATCATCTTTTTTCTGATCCCCCTGATTGTTTTCGGATTCATAACTCCTGCCATTACCCGTCTAAAAAGTAATGCCTCAAAGCTCCTCACGCTGTCGCTTATTTTAGCGTACCTGTCATGTGTCGGGAGTTCTGTGTTGGCGGCCTTAGTTGGTTACAACACCATACCATTGATCGACATTACACCGGATGATGAAGTATCAAAAGTGCTTCCACAGATGATATTCCGGTTGGATATTCCGCCTTTGATGCCGGTTTTGAGTGCACTGGTACTGGCTTTTCTGGTAGGTATAGGGATACTTTTGACAAAATCCCGGAAAATAGAGAATGCATTATACGAGTTTCAGGACATCGTATTTGTTATGGTTAAAAGAGTGCTGATCCCCCTTCTTCCCTTTTTTATCGCGGCAAATTTCAGTGTGTTTGCCTATGAAGGAGATTTAGTATCAAGATTACCTGTTTTTTTACTGATCATTCTGATTACAATTCTTTGCCATGCCGCATGGCTCACCTTTCTGTATGTCTCGGCGGGGATATACTCAGGCAAGAATCCCTGGCAGGTGCTTAGATATTACGGACCGGTAGTATTGACCGCGTTAGGATCCCAATCGTCGGCAGCAAGCTTGGGCGTTGCTATCGAAGAGACCCGGAAAAGCCCTGTGTTGAAGCCGGAAGTAAGGGATTTTTCTATTCCGCTGCTGGGTAATATTCATTTTCCCGGATCTGTTTTAGATATCGTATTTCTGGCATTGGCCGTGTCGTATCTGTTAAACGGAACGATGCCGGACATCGAAAAAATGGTTCTCTTTATTCCGCTTCTTGCCATTTTTGGTGTGGCTGCACCGGGACTCCCGGGAGGAACACTTTTTGCTTCACTTGGGCTGATACAGGCTGTGCTGGGAATAGGTGAAGAGGGAATTGCCCTGATGATTACTATCTTTGCTTTGCTGGATAGTTTTGGTACAACCCATAATATCACGAGCGACGGCGCATTATCGTTGATCCTGACAAAATATTCCGATAAGAAGGAGAGAGCTAAATCTGTCGGAATAGAACCTGGAGTAATTTGAACTCTAAAATTGGATATATCTTTTTCTGTTTTTTGTATCTTTGGGGAGTTAATGTGCCAATGTGATGAATGTGCTAATATGAATAATAAAAAAGAAGTCAAGAAGTTCAGAAATTGAGAAGTTATTATTTAATTCTTCACTTTTCACTTTTAATTCTTCACTTATAAGTCTTGGCTCTTGGCTCTTGATTCTTGGTTCTAATAATAATGATACAATGAAACGGTGTGTGCTTATTCCCCTGCTATTAGCCTTATTCGTTGTAGGAGTCTTTCCTGCAACGGTCGATACGGTAAGTGTTTTCAGCAAAAAAATGGAAAAGGAAATCAAAACGGTTGTCATTAAACCGCAATCGTATGACGGGGAGAATACTTTCCCGGTTCTCTATTTGTTGCATGGTTATAGTGACCGATATGACGGATGGGTAAATAAAGTGCCTCAAATCAGGGAATTGTCTGATCAATATGGAGTGATTATTGTCTGTCCCGACGGCGCTTTCGGAAGCTGGTATTTCGATAGTCCTGTCGATCCGGCGTTTCAGTTTGAGACATTCGTATCAAAAGAGCTGATTACATGGGTGGATAACAATTACAAAACCGTTGCTTCGCGTGAAGGACGAGCTATTACCGGCCTGAGCATGGGAGGTCATGGCGGGCTCTACCTGGCTTTCCGGAATCAGGATGTGTTCGGCGCATGTGGAAGTATGAGCGGCGGCGTGGATATTCGTCCCTTTCCCAACAACTGGGATATTGCCAAACGGATTGGTTCACAACGTGATTATCCCGAAAGATGGGAGGAAAATACCGTCATGGGACTATTGCATTTGTTGACACCAGATGCATTAAAGATAATTATCGATTGCGGGACGGAAGATTTCTTTTTCGCTGTCAACGAGCGGCTGCATGATGAACTGCTGTATCGGAACATACCACACGATTATATTACCCGTCCCGGAGCACATAACTGGGAATACTGGAGCAATGCGGTGAAATACCAGGTGCTCTTCTTCAGTGAATATTTTAAATCCCGGCAATAAGAGTTTAACCAATCAATAACAGGTAAGATGAAGAAATGGGTATTGTCTTGTCTGGCGGTAGGCATCAGCCTGTTGCTTTCCGCCCGGCCTTCACAACCTTTCAGGTTTGCACTGGTTACCGACATACATGTCAGCAATCCTGAGAACAATGAAGATCTCCGGCGTACGGTAAGAGACATCAATTCTCTTACAGATATCACTTTCGTGATTGTATCGGGAGATGTGACCGAATTCGGTTCATATGATGAACTGCATACAGCGAAAACGATGCTGGATAGTCTGAACGTTCCTTACTATACAATTCCCGGGAATCATGACTCCAACTGGTCAGAAAGTGGAACCAACGATTTTTTGCGGATTTTCGGCAATGAAACATTCGGCTTTGAGTATAACGGTTACAAGTTTCTCGGACTGGCATCAGGTCCCAATATGCGTATGGGACCGGGGCAGATACCACGGGAGAACCTCACCTGGTTTTTTGAAGAGCTGGAGAAAACCGATACCGATATGCCTGTTATTTATGTGAACCATTATCCTATGGATAACGGGTTGAATAACTGGTTCGAAGTGATGGATGCGCTGCGGCCCTATAATGTACAACTGATGCTGTGCGGACACGGGCATGCCAACCGGGCAATGAATTTCGAAGGAATCAATGCGGCGATGTGCCGCTCTAACCTGCGGGCCAAAGAAGAGTATGGAGGATATACTATTATCACTGTGGATGCCGATTCTATTACTTTGCAGGAACGCAAGGCTTCAGGTGAGACACTTGCTCCCTGGCTTACCTACCCGGCAGGACAACGGCCTAAATGGGAGATCAATCCGCCTCGTCCCGATTATTCTTTTAACCACGATCATCGCTATGTTTCCGAAGTCTGGAGTGTACAGGAAAAAAGCGATATGGGTAGCGGCATGGTTCTGGCCGGGAAAAAACTGCTTTACACCAATACCGCGGGAGAAATAAAAGCCGTGGATGCCGGTAACGGGCAACCGGTATGGACGTATACAACCGACGGAAAGATCTATTCCACTCCTACCGTATATGAAAACACCGTATGGTGCGCTTCCTCCGATTCGTTTCTTTATGGATTGGACCTGCAAAACGGGAAACAACGGTTTAAACTGGAGAACGATAAAGCAGTGGTTTCTTCTCCCGCCTGTTCCGGAAACAAGGTGATGCTCGCCGGTGGAGACGGTCACTGCCGGGCATGGGATGTCTCGACAGGAAAGCTCCTTTGGGAGTTTGATAGTGTGAAGAACTTCGTGGTGACCCGTCCGCTTGTAAAAGATGAAGTGGTCTTTTTCGGCAGTTGGGGCAATGAGTTCTATGCCCTCGATATTGAAACCGGAAAACCACGCTGGATATGGAACAGCGGATACTCGAACCGGATGCTGTCTCCTGCACAGGTGGTGCCCGTTGCCACGCATGGACGGATCTACCTGGCATCCCCCGACCGGTATATGACCGTTTTGGATGAGGTGACAGGAGAAGTGATATGGCGTTATAATGATCCGGAAAACAGGGTGCGTGAGTCAATCGGCATGTCGGAAGACGGCAATACTGTCTACGCCAAGACTATGGATGGGAATATCCTTGCTATTGACGCGACTGTACCATCACGGCAGGTAAAATGGATCTCTTCGGGAGAGGATATGGGCTATGAACTTACCCCTACGCCGGTGGTGGAGAAAAACGGAGTCGTCTATGCGCCTACCGATAAGGGGCTGATCTATGCCTACCGCGCTTCTGATGGTACGTTTCTCTGGAAGTACCGTATTTCCAACGGACTCATCAATATGATCCTGCCGACGGACGGTAACGAATTATTTGTCTCCGCAATGGACGGTCGGTTGGTGAAGTTAAGAGTGAGCCCTTATTGAAGAAATACCCTTTCCCTAGTATTTGCCCCTATTCCCTTCATCCTGACAACGGGCATTCCACGATCTTTCCCTGTTTCACGTAAAAGATGTATCCCGATACGTTTTCGTAGCCTATTTCCTGTATATGTTGTATATAACGACGCACCTGACGGATATGTTTTGTCTCTTCCAGCTCTCCGAATTTGTAATCGGCTACGATTACTTCGTCGGGGCCGATCATTACCCGGTCGGGGCGGCTGAATCCGGTATCGGGATGTAACACCTGGGTCTCATTCAGTACGGTATATTTGCCGGAATACCAGTCTGAGATCTCCGGTCGGGATAAGATCTCTGTCAACCGATGGATCGTATTTTCCCTTTCTTCTTCTGCCAACTCCCCTGCGGAGACCTTTTGTTCTACTGCCTGCGGAATATCCTCCAGGGTCTTCACATTGCTTACAATGTCGTGCATCATCGTGCCATAATCGCGACTGCCATCGTCACTGAAATATCCAATGGAATTGAATCGCAATTGTAGCCGGTCACCAAAAGGAACCGATTGCCATTTCCCTGTCTTATCGCTGTCCGCAACCGCTTTTTTTTCCGGTTTCCGTACTGTTTCCGGTTTGCCATATTCAAAAACAGATTCAACTTCACCCTCATTGAAATATTCGTTTAGGGGAATATAGTCTCTTTGATGACCGGGGTTCGTAGACGCTGGATTTGTGGATTCCGGGGAAGCGGTGTGGCCGGTTAACACCGAAGCGGGTAGGGGAGCAGTGTCGGTAATACTTCTCCATAAGAGATCTGCTACATCGGAAATGGTTTCCGGTTTCCGGGGGATGGGGGCGAAAGCGATGAGCCGGTGTTTCGGACGGGTAAATGCCACGTAGAGCAGGTTCAGGTTGTCGATATAGGTAAACCGTTTTTCTTCCAGGTAGCTATCCCTGAAGATGGTGTCTTCAAGTCCTTTTCCGTATTTCAGCGGCGCAACACCCAAAGTGTTGAACGGTACGGATCCGGGTTTGCACCAGATAATATCGTTATGATATGTATTGTGGTCCATACCCCAGCTCACGAATGGCATGATCACAGCACCAAATCCCAACCCTTTTGATTTGTGGATGGTAATCAGCCGGATGGCGTCCTGGTCTTCGGGCGAAAAAAGCGCTTTCCTGTGGCCGGTCTCATCCCACCAGTCCAGAAAGTCGTTTAAATCCGCAGTAGCACTCTCCTTGAATTTAAGTACTATATCCAGAAAAGCTTGTACATAGGCATTCTCTTTGGCATCCAATGCATCGGTTGTCAGTGTGAAGAAATGCTCGGTCATTTCGTAGAAAGGCATGGATACCAGTTCACCCAGATGACCTTTTATCTCGTCGGGGAAATCGCCGCGACCCTCTTCACGATAGAACTGTAGGGCCTCGTCCGGAGAAGAGCGGCGTTGAAACCGGTAGAATTCGTAGATTGCCATCATTCTGCAAATTTCATCTTTCGGGTTCCGGAAATGGCGCATCAGTGCGATGATGGCTTTCACGCTTTGGGCACTGCGGACAAGAAGCGCTTCATTGGAAATAATGTCGTAACGGTAAGGTGATTCCGGGTGTTGTTCGCGGTAGGACAACAACGTATCAGCGACCTGCACCGCTTCATGGTTCCATCGTACTATTATAGCGATATCTTTCAGTGCGAACCCCTGGTCCTGAAGCACTTCGATCTCATGCGGCAGCCGCTCCAGCACATCTGCTTTCCAGTCTGTCTCCTTATCATCCTTCAGAAAGGTAATCCTCACTTGTCCGCCACTGTCCGCTTTTTTCAGAGGAACCTGCTGATAGAGGTCGGCGTAGGCATTGGTGATCTGTGTATCACTGTTGTGCCCGTTATTGCCAGCCCCTTCTGTATGCTGCGGACTTTCGGCGGAGGTGTTAAAATCGTTTTGCAGGTTGACAGCGGCTTGCGTGAAAAAAGCATTGTTGAATTGCACTATATGTGCGTCGCTTCGCCAGTTGGTGTCCAGCACGTGTTCCCGGATATTGCCGGCCTGAAAATCCTCTTTTACCTGTTCCTCGAGCAAGCGCCAGTCGGAATTGCGGAAACGGTAGATACTCTGCTTCACATCGCCCACGATCAGGTTCAGGTTTCCGGAGGCAAGGCTTTCTCCGATCAACGGCCGGAAATTTTCCCATTGCATACGCGAGGTATCCTGGAACTCATCTATCATATAATGATGGACGCGGGTGCCCGTCTTTTCATAGATAAAAGGGGAGTCGGTACCGGCAATGATGTCGTTCAGCAGTTCTGTGGTGTCGGAGAGAAACAGGGTATTGTTTTCCTGTTGCAGTTTGCGCAGCCGTTGTTTGATGTCGTTGAGGATACCTAAGGTATAGAAATTACGGAGCAGATGCTTTGCAGTCTGGTATTCCCGGTCGTTATCGGAAAGATAGATGATCTGCTTTACACATTCGTTGAGGCCGTCGCTGTAAGCCGATCGGATGGCATTCTCTTTCTCCTTGCCGCTGTACCACAGGTCGATATTGTCTGCCAATGCGATAAGGCGTGTGGATGGTTTCTCCACGTTTCCACCTGCCAGTTTGGTGAATAGCAGGAAACCGGAATTCCTTTTGTGTTTGAAGTCGTCATACGATAATCCGTATTGCTGCATGATGCTGAGCGCCTTTACTCCTACCGATTTCACCTCATTCTCGTAGCTCTTTGCGATACGCATAAGCATCTGTTTGTAGGCCTCGAGCTGTTCCTTATCCTGAATGGTCGACTGCTCCTCATCGGTAAACGATTTATATGTCTCGTTGAACAATTGCTTTGCCAGATCCAACACCTGCCGGTCGATCTTCCAGCTTTTCCCCTCTTCTATATTATGCTGCATGAATCGGAGGAGCCATTCCGCCAGCGTCTTGTTCTCCGGTTTATCCAGTTCGGAAAGCATCAGGTCGATAGTTTCGGTCAGCAGGGAGGTCTCATCCAACTCGATATTATATCCCCCCGCCAAACCGGTCTCACGGGCAAAAGTGCGCATGGTCTGCTGGAAAAAACGGTCGATGGTGCTGATAGAGAAAGATGAATAGTCGTGTAGAATAGTTTCTAAGATGGTTTTTGCTTTTGTGCGGACGTCTTCCCGACGCATGGAGAAATCGTCCATCAGTTCCGCCAGATAAGAGGAGTCTGCACCCGAAGCCAGCCGGTACAACTCTTCCACGATGCGCGACTTCATCTCATCGGTCGCCTTGTTGGTAAAGGTTACGGCCAGGATATGGCGGTGATTGTTTGGCGCTGAAAAAAGCAAACGGAGATATTCACCTGTCAGACGGTGTGTTTTGCCCGATCCGGCAGATGCTTTGATCACGTGGAGCAGATGTCTGTCTAATGACTGCTGATTTTCCATCGATCGTTCTGCTGTGTTGTGAACCGATTTCCGTGGTTAGATGATACGTGATTTGGCATA
Organism: Proteiniphilum saccharofermentans; assembly: GCF_900095135.1. Lineage (NCBI taxonomy): Bacteria > Pseudomonadati > Bacteroidota > Bacteroidia > Bacteroidales > Dysgonomonadaceae > Proteiniphilum > Proteiniphilum saccharofermentans. The sequence continues at coordinate 2,853,627 of NZ_LT605205.1, read as the reverse complement.
TCCTTCCTTCTGCAGGATAGCCAGTACCTTTTCGCGATGATCGCCCTGGATGATGATCTCTCCCTCTTTGGCTGATCCGCCCACGCCGCATTTTGTCTTCAGCATCCTGCCCAGTTCCTGCAGATCGTCGTCATTTCCAATAAATCCGGTGACAAGCGTTACAGCCTTTCCTTTGCGATTCCGTTTGTCGAGGCTGATTCGAAGCAACTGTTTCTCTTTCGGCTGTGTATTATCTTCCTCGCTTCCCTCTTCCTTGTAGTGGTAATCGGGATTGGTGGAGTAGACAATATCTAATCTTTTTTTCCAGTCGTTCATATTGTTACGGAATTTATGTATTCAATAGAATTAGTCGTTTTGAGTCGCCTTCGCTCCTCGATTTTCAATTCTCACAATGGCATAATGCAAACTTGTTTGCCTTCTGCTCATATTGCTTAACGAAAACGTTCGTCCCACACGCAATGCGGCAACTATATCCTGTTGCATGCCGGAACTACGAAGATACGCATTTTCCCTTAAATATGCTTTACCTCTAACGATTCAATCACGTTCATGATATAATCTCCCATCCGTTCACATTCCGAGACGATATCCATATAGAAAACGCCGTTTTGATATGAGTAGAGATTCTGGTTCAGATTCTCTACGTTCTCACGCTTCAGGAGATTCCGCTTTTCATTGATACTGTTTTCGATATGTTTGCTGTGCAATAATTCCGATTCCGTTATTTTCTGATTTTTGAGCAGGACCTGCATGTTTTCAAATGCCTTATCCAACAGTTCGTACATGCAGTTGATATTGGTGATAATAATTTCTTCAAAAACAACATCGGCTTCCATCTTTCGTTTCAAATGCCGGGCAATATTACAACTTGAGTCGGCAATGCTTTCTATTTCCGTCACTCCGCGGAGGATGGCACGTACGCGCTCTTTACTCTGATTACTGAGCCTTCCCTCTGCCACTTTACCCAGATAAGAACCTATCTCGACCTCCATCTGGTCGCAGATATCCTCATATTTCTCAGTACGGTTGTACAGTTTAAGGAACTTCTTGTCGTGATGATTCAAATTGGTTAATTTCTTAACGAAACCAAACATTTTCCGGACACGCTGCACATATACTTCCACCTCTTTTTCAGCCTGGAGGATGGAAAGTTCATCTGTAGAGGCCATTCCCGTGGAGATATACTGAAGTATGAATTCTTCGTCTTCTTCTTCGCCTCGTTTGGGTCTGATAACTGCGAGACAGATCTTTTCATACAATTTTACAAACCATATCATAATGAGTACATTACAGATGTTGTAAAGTGTATGGAATAGCGATAAGCCATACGAGGTAGAGGCTTGATAATTAAGGTATTCACTTTGCAAGGCGGCAAGTTCGGGCGAAAGTTCCGATCTGGAAAGTGTAGTGATCTGTGTGTATTCCTCGGGTGAGAGCGAGGCGAGAAATGACTGCATCCCGCTGGGGTTGACGGATGTAATTCCTCCAATGATCGTGTCGACAAGCTCCACAAAGAAATTAAACGCGATTGTCAACCAGACAAGGCCTAACACATTGAATATGAAATGGGCGAATGCGGCCCTTTTTGCCGAGATATTTGCAGGAATAGCCGCAAGATTAGCGGTAAGGGTTGTGCCGAGATTTTCTCCCATCACCATCGCGGCGGCACTTGGAAAGTCGATCCATCCTTTTGCTGCCATGATCAGGGTAAGGGCAACCGTAGCGCTTGAAGATTGGACGATGATTGTCAGTATTGTACCGACAATCAGGAAAAATAACATGGATAGAAGTCCCCTGTCAGTAAAGTTTTGAAGGAAAGATAATACTTCGGGATTGTTTTGCAGGTCGGGCATGGAATTTTGCAGAAAATCAAGCCCCATAAAAAGAAAGGAAAATCCAAAAATGAATTCTCCCAATGATTTATTTTTGCTTTTTGAGGAAAAAATAAGCGGAAGCGCAATCCCCATCAAAGGAATTGCGAGTGCGCTGATCGATAATTTCCCGAATCCGAAAAAAGCGATTATCCATGCGGTAAGTGTGGTTCCTATGTTGGCACCCATGATTACGCCGATGGATTGAACCAGACTTAGTAACCCTGCGTTCACAAAACTCACTACCATTACCGTGGTGGCGGATGATGATTGGATAAGGGCGGTGATTAGTATCCCGGTCAAAACTCCCGTCAGACGGTTTTTTGTCATTGCTGACAGGATATTCCTGAGTTTATTACCGGTAAGTTTTTGGAGGCCTTCGCTCATGATTTTCATCCCATAAAGGAAGAGTGCCAGCGAACCTATAAGCTTTAAAAAATCGAAGAAACTGTAGTCCATGTTCGAAAAATAGCGTATATTAGCGTGCAAATATAGTGAAAGCCGAGAGAAATGCCAAACTTGTTTGAGCATTTCCGAGGCGCCTCCTATATTATTCAAATATAGTGAAAGCCGAGAGAAATGCCAAACTTGTTTGAGCATCTCCGAGGCGCCTCCTATATTATTCAAATATAGTGAAAGCCGAGAGAAAAACCAAGCTTGCTTGAGTTTTTCCGAGGCGCCTATTATATTCTGGAAATATAGTGAAAGCCGAGAGAAATGTCAAACTTGCTTGAATTATTCCGTTAAGTGAGGTGCAGAAGGAGTTTACTCGTTTTGCCGAACGCAGAATTAACAATCGAGGAGTGAAGGCGACTCAAATAATCTAACTCGTTAAACTTTTCCGAGGTGCATCTTATATTATTTAAATATAGATAAAAAATCGTTGAATGCAAATAAATGTGAAAATAAAAAATAATAATATGACAGATACTGTACGTGTGCATTGTCTTAACACAGATGTATATAAAGAGGTGAAAATCGGTTCAACATTAGAAGAATTGATTGATGTTTTCGGGGTTACATCGCCCTATATGATTACAAATGCGAAAGTAAATAATAAAACAGAGTCATTATCCTATCGGGTATATCGGCCGAAAACGATAGAGTTTATAGATCTGACCCACTCTTCGGCCATGCGGACCTATGTACGGTCGCTCTGCTTTATTCTTGCCAAGGCTGTGAATGATACCCTCCCCCATGCGGAAACCTATATTGAACACGCTGTAGCAAGAGGATATTACTTCCAGATTGAGGCAGAGGTGCCGGTGGGTAAACCCGAACTGGATGCTATTCGTAGAAGGATGCGGGAAATCGTGGACGCGGATATCCCTTTCGTGCAGGTAGAAGAGGAAACTGCTAAAGTGGTGAAATTGTTTCGTGAACGGGGAATGGAAGATAAAGCCCGGTTGCTCGAAACGTCCGATTTTCTTTATGCCCGCTACTCGAAACTGGAAGAGTATATCGACTATTTTTACGGCAGTCTGACGCCCTCTACCGGTTATATTACCTTGTTCGATATTCAACCGCACAATGGCGGTTATCTGTTACGGATACCCAACCGGGAAAATCCGGTAGAACTGGAACCTGAAATACAGCAGGAGAAACTGCTGAATGTGTATCGGGAGCATATTAAATTTCTGAAAATAAGTCAATTGGATAATGTGGGTGATCTTAACCGGGCAAAGCAGGAAAATCGTATGTCCGAAGTGATCCAGGTAGCGGAGGCTTATCAAGCTAATCAGATTGCCGGTATTGCTGAAGAGATTACCCGTCGCTTTAAGGAGGGAGTGCGTGTCGTCCTGATATCGGGACCCTCTTCTTCGGGAAAGACTACCTTCCGCAAACGGCTTGAAGTGCAATTGATGGTGAATCTGTTGAAGCCGGTGGGCATCTCCCTCGATGACTATTTCATTAACAGGGACCAGACACCTCTGGATGAACATGGGGAGAAAGATTACGAATCACTTTATGCGCTCGATTTGGAGTTGTTCGAACAACATATGCTCGCGCTTATGGCAGGAGACGAGATTGAACTGCCGTTTTATAATTTCATGACAGGTAAGCGGGAATTCAAGAAGAATTTCCTGAAAATGGAGGATAACAGTATCCTGATTGTGGAGGGTATCCACGGCTTAAATCCGGAATTGACGGAGCATATCCCTCCGGATAAGAAGTTTATGGTCTATGTCTCTGCGCTGACTACTATTTCACTGGACGACCACAACTGGATCCCCGCTTCCGATAACCGGCTGATCCGCCGTATCGTACGTGATTACCGCTACCGCGGTTATTCGGCGGAACAAACTATCTCCCGTTGGGATAGTGTCCGGCGTGGTGAAGATAAATGGATTTTTCCCTATCAGGAGAATGCCGACGTGATGTTCAACTCGGCCATGATCTATGAACTGGCAGCTATCCGGCGCCATGCGGAACCTATCCTGCAGCGTGTACCGCGTACCGTACCGGAATATTCCGAAGCATACCGCTTACTCAAATTCCTGGGTTATTTCAATTATATTACCGATCGTGAGTTGCCACCTACTTCGTTGCTTAGGGAGTTTGTGGGAGGAAGTAGTTTCAGGTATTAAGATGACTAATGCGCCAATGTGACTAATGAAACTAATGTGCTAATGTGACAAACAACGTTCAGCGGAATTCGTTAGAATCGGCGGAACCAATAGAAGTATAGTTAAATAGTTCCCCGTATCATACCGGGGCATACATATGACAGAAGATATAATTTGTGCAATATCTACTCCTCCCGGTATGGGAGCGATAGCAGTTATCCGCCTTTCTGGCGAGGGAAGCTGTTCTCTGACCGACCGGATATTCCATTCTCCCTCCGGTAAAAAACTAAGTGAAGCTGCTGCCAATACCGTCCATTTCGGGAGGATCATGGGCGACGATGAAGTACTGGACGAGGTACTGGTCACCGTTTTTCGTGCACCCCATTCCTTTACGGGTGAGGAGAGCGTAGAGATATCCTGTCACGGATCGGTGTATATCCAGCAGAAGATCATGGAACTATTACTTGCCAACGGAGCCCGGTTGGCAGAGGCGGGAGAATTCACCCGTCGCGCGTTCCGGAATGGGAAGTTCGACCTGAGCCAGGCCGAGGCTGTTGCCGATCTGATTGCTTCTTCCTCACGGGCTTCGCACAGGGTGGCGATGAACCAGATGAGGGGAGGTTTTGCCAAAAAACTGTCCGACTTGCGGGATAAGTTATTGCAGTTTGTTTCACTGATCGAACTGGAACTCGATTTTTCGGAAGAGGATGTGGAGTTCGCTAACCGGGAGCAACTCTACCTGTTGACCGAAGAGATTGAGCAGGAGATCGGAAAGCTGGTTAGTTCTTTCCGTTTGGGAAATGCCATTAAGAGCGGTATTCCGGTCGCTATTATCGGCGAGACCAATGCCGGTAAGTCGACCTTGCTGAATTTGTTGCTCAATGAGGAGAAAGCCATCGTCAGCGATATCCACGGCACCACACGTGATGTGATAGAAGACACCATGAACATAGGAGGTGTTACATTCCGTTTTATCGATACGGCCGGTATACGCCAGACTTCCGATACCATTGAGACAATGGGTATCGAACGTACATTCCGGAAAATTGAACAGGCATCCATTGTGCTGTGGGTAGTCGACCTGACCACACCACGGGAGAAGATCGAGTCGCTGGCTACATCTATTGTGCCAAAGACAAAAGAAAAGCATCTTATACTGTTATTCAACAAAGCCGATCTGATACCGCAAGATAAGCGTACAAATGTAGAAGACATCCTGCTCGGGGTAGGGGATAACCGACTTTTTATCTCAGCAAAGCAACAGTATAATACCGGCAGGTTACAGGAGTTGTTAATCAAAGCCGCCGCTATTCCTGCTATTAGCGAGGAAGACGTGATCGTAACCAACCTGCGTCATTATGAAGCCCTCACCAAAGCATTTGAAGCTATCCTTCGTGTAAAAGAAGGTCTGGAGATCGGCATCACCCACGATTTCCTTTCCCAGGACATCCGCGAATGCATGTTCCATCTCGGCGAAATCACCGGTCAGATATCGACGGATGAGATACTGGGAAATATTTTTAGTAAGTTCTGCATCGGAAAGTAAATAGTTTAGATTTCAGTTGTTGGGAAAATACAATGACTTAGTTGACATTAGAGCCACACAAATACAAGAAGCTATGAATGATAGAGAATTAAAAATCAGTGATACCTAAATAATTATTTATTAAACTCCAGATGGTACAGCCAATCTTGATGTTAGTTAGATTGGAGGACGAAATTGTTTGGTTAGATCAGTACCAAATGGGCGATCTTTTTAAAACAGACAGAACTTCTATTTTAAGGCATATTCGAAATATTTACAATTCGGAAGAATCACTTGAAGAAGCAACTTGTGCAAAAATTGCACAAGTACGAAAAGAAGGCAAACGTGAAGTAACACGTAAAATATCCTATTATAATTTAGATCTGATTATTTCAGTGGGATAACTAACGCAGTGAGTTTTCGAAAGATTTTTAATGGTTTTGAAGGAGAACTTCGCTATCTTTGTTTTTATATATTTCGCACAACACAATAGAGGATAAGGATAGATATAAAATCATCCTAGCAGAGAAAAAGAAAACCAATCAATGGAAGCATGGAAGCAACATATAGCAGCTGATTCCCGGCACAAGCTACTTTTCGTCTCTTACGAGATGGAAGGTATGTCGTTCGTGGATATGGGAACTGAACTGTCGGCAGCTATAGAGTTTTCCCTCCAAAATAGACGGCTTCCGATGATAGCCGAAGAAGCTCTTGAAAAGATTATAGATCAGCATACGGTGCATGATCCTGATATAGGCGATTATATTGTCATCCGAAATATTGGTATTCTCTTTGAGCCGGCACTGCATATCAATCTCCATGCTAAAATTGATTCGTGGTCAAAGTCAAGGGTGCTGATCATTCACCATGAAGGAGTCGTCCATAACCAAGTCTTCTTCCTCACTACAAGTCGCGAAGCTAAATATTCATTAAACTTGAAAGATATAACACATAAGACCCTATAGAATGAAATATAGAGACCTGATACAATTCGACCCGATTGATGAAATCATCAAGTTTGGGAAACTCGACAATGAAGACTATCGTGAGAAGCTGGTGAGGAATTTTGTATGTTCCAGTGCATTTGAGAACTACATTATACCGCAGATTTGTGCAAAACTCGATTTGAATGCCACTACCGAGACAAAGGGTATCCAGATTGTGGGTAACTACGGTACCGGTAAATCCCACTTGATGTCGTTGTTCTCGATTATTGCGGAGAATGCTGACTACTTGCCCTTGCTGCAAAGCGAGAAAGCAAAGGAATGGCTCAAAACAATAGCCGGGAAATATATGGTTTATCGGTTTGAATTGGGCAATCATCAGGAATTGTGGGATATTGTCACTTACAAGATTGATGCGGCTTTGGCGCAATGGGGTGTTGATTATTCCATATCAGATGACAATTCTCCTAAATCCTATTCTGAAAAGATGGAGTGTATGCTGGCTGCCTTTGAGGAAAAATATCCAGATAAAGGTTTTATGCTGGTCATCGATGAGATGTTATCCTATTTAAAAGGTCGTAGTGAATCTGCTAAGTTGAATCGTGATTTGATGGTCTTACAGGCATTGGGTCAAATGAGTGATCGTACTCATTTCCGAATGGTATTCGGTGTGCAGGAACTTGTTTATCGCTCTCCCGAATTTCAGTTTGCCAAGGATATGCTGGGACGTGTCAATGAACGGTATGTTGACCTCACCATTCAGAAAGAAGATGTGCAGTTCATCGTGCAACAGCGTTTGTTACAAAAGAATGAGCATCAGAAAGCACAAATCCGCCAGCATCTGTCGCAGTTTACAGTCATGTTTCCAAATATGAATAATAACCTGGATACTTATGTCAACTTGTATCCCGTGCATCCGAGTTATTTTGATAATTTTTCATTGATCCGCATCGGCAAGAGTCAGCGTGAGGTATTGAGAACACTGTCTCAGAGGTTTGAAAGTATGATTGATGATGATGTGCCGAGAGATGAACCCGGACTTATCTGTTATGATTCCTATTGGAAAGATATGCAAAATAGTGTCGATCTAAAGGCTGACCCTGATGTGAGTAAGGTAAGCGATATTACGGGACTGGTAGATCAAAAGATAAGAGATAACTTTACAAAGGGTCTTGCTCCTAAAAGAGCGTTGGCTCATCGTATTGTAGCCGCTGCGGCCATCAAGATGCTTCAAGCGGAACTCAGTCACCACAATGGAGTTACTGCCGAGTCTTTGGCCAACGACCTTTGCCATGTCGATCGTACTTGTGAAAACTACGATGAGTTGGTGGATCTGGCATTTACCCGGACATTGGATGCTATTGTTTCGGCTACCATCGGACAATATTTTGAGAAAGGAGAGAACAATGAGTATCACCTCAGAATAGAAGGAGGCGTCAATTACGAACAGAAGGTAAAGGACTATGCTGTCCAGATGGGAGATAGCCAGAAAGATGAATATTTCTATATGTTCCTCGCCGAAGTATTACCGGTAGAAGGAGAAACCTATCGCCGTAATTTCCGTATCTGGGCACACAATATAGAATGGCTGTCGCGTAAATGTAATCGTGCCGGGTATATCTTCATGGGGAACCCGAATGACCGTTCGACTACCCAGCCGCAGCAGCATTTCTATATCTATTTTATGCCTGTCTTTGATAGAGTTGGGAAATCATATCCTGCAGAAAAAGATAGTATTTTCTTCCTGATGGACGATTTGAGCGATGAGTTTAAACAGAAAGTCACACTCTATGGTTCCGCCCTTGCGCAAGAAGGTAGTGCAAGTAGCGATGAAAAGCCTCGATACAAGCAACTTCGTGAAAAATTCTTCAAGGAGGCTCGTGAACTCTTCAACCAGCAGTTCTTGACCAAAACCATGGTTGAGTATTTGGGAGAAAAGCATCCTATGCAGGCAATGCAGGGTGCGCAGGCAGAATCAAAAATAGATGCCATCAATGCGGTCACTTCTTATATTATGGAACCGCACTTCGAGACAGAAAACCCGTATTACCCGAAGTTTTCCAATTTGCAACAACCATTGACACAAGATAACCGGGAGAACCTTTTGCGTTCTGCCCGTGCTAAGATAGCTAGTCCTGCCACCATTAACCGAAATGGAGAAGCCATCTTGATGGGACTTGGATTGTGGGAAGATGGTCGTCTTGCTACCGATCACTCTCAATATGCCCGTAGCCTTAGGCAGAAATTGGAAGCAAAAGGTGGTCAAGTACTCAATAGGGATGAGATATTGGAATTGTTCTTCGATGAAACGCACGAATACATCTCTTCTGATTTTCATATCGAGGCCGATCTGCAAATGTTGGTTATGGCAACCATGGCCGCCTTGGGAGAGATAGAGATTGTGTTACAAGGAGGAACTCGTATTAATGCCAGTAACATAGCAGACATCAATAAACTGAATCCGCAAGATAATTATACATTCTCGAATATCTGCCCGCCTAAGAACCTTAACGCCGCTTTGGTGCGTGAGTTGATGCTGGGTTTATTGGGGGCAGACCGCACCAATGAGTTGGATAGTCCGAATAGCAGTGTGTTTGCTGATTTGTTGAGCAAGGCACAAACCGTCGAAAATCAGGTGGTGAAGTTACAGCACAAGATTCAAGGAGGCTATCGTTTTGCCGGTGACATTGAAGTGATCTCAAGCGAAGAAGCTTCGGAATTTGACAAGGAACTTGTTCGTTTAAAAGGCATTTGCAACCAACTTCAGCGATACAACACCAAAGCCAAGATGCGCAATATTGATTGGTCTATCGATGTGGTTAAAAAAGCCATGAACGGAACTTTGCGGAAGCTGGATGACACAGAACGTATGCTGGAAGAGTTGAATGTCTTCAAGGATATGATTGGCTATCTACGCACTGCGCTGTCCAACATCAATGAGCCCAATCTCAAAGAGGATATTATCGCAGGTATTAGCAATATTAAAGAGGTAATAGGCCAGGACAAAACTGTGGTTGATAACTATAAATCAGAACTTAAGACCCTAAAAGAGCGATATGCCGATTGGTATATGAGCGAATATTTAAAAGCACATATCAGTGAGATTGACTATAGCAAGGCACAGAAACTTAGGGCCAATGACTATAAACAGGTGTGCGATACTATTCGCGATGCACCTTTCATTAACCCTTCCCGGTATGATGCATGGTTAAGAAAATTAGCACTGCTGCAAGTTGTGAATCCAACTGTCAGTAAGCAGACAATTCTATCCATGCCCACAGCTCCCGATGGCTTCAATCCCACACTTCAGCGAGAGCCGCTGCCTCAAATTGGAGATTTACAGGATGAATTAAACGAAATCTATGCTGAATATGAGCAACAATTCCGTGATGCTCTGGATGATCCTACAACTAAGCGCAATCAGGAGATGCTGAGCCATCAGGAAAAGACCATGATTCAGCAGTTTGCCGATGGAGTGATCAAACTCAATCGGCAGTATGCACATCCGTTGATAGAAATTATTACTAAATTACAGCGTAGTTTCACCAAAATCGAGATCAATCATGGGGATATGCTTCGAATCTTTTCTAAGCCTATGACTAAGCAACAAGCTATTGAGGCTTTGGCTGAATACATAGAGGCCCAAAGCCGTGGACACCGTCCGGAAGATGTACGTATCATAATCAAATAAAGAGAATAAAACCAAATATGAGCAATAAAGACCCCAGGCTGTTTCTTGATGATGAATTTGAGGAGACCAGTTTAAACCCCGAACCCGTAGTTTGCTTTGGAATGGAATTTCCATGTGAAGAGGCTCGTCGGGATTATTTTCGGGAAGAGCTTCGCAAGAAACTGCCGGAACTAAAAAAGATAGAAGGCTTTCCTATTGGAGAGGATGATGACATTATCAATCTCTCTGATCCCCCCTATTATACAGCTTGTCCCAACCCCTGGTTAAATGATTTTATTGGGGAATGGGAAAAAGAAAAAGAACAACTTCAGGCAGAAGGGAAACGACAGGCCCGTTTTGAAGTGAAAGAGCCATATGCCGCAGATGTCAGTGAAGGGAAAAACAATCCCATTTATATGGCTCATGCTTATCATACCAAGGTTCCTCATCCGGCGATTATGCGATATATATTGCATTATACCCAACCGGGAGATATTGTATTTGATGGGTTTGCCGGAACGGGCATGACGGGAGTGGCAGCTCAGCTTTGCGGTTCTAAAGAAGATGTGGATGCGTTGGGAGAGAAAAATGCCAAAGTAGGTGTCCGCAAAGCTATTTGTTCCGACCTTTCTCCAATCGCATCGCTTATAGCTGCTTCTTACAACCTAAAATTCGATGTACATTCTTTTGCAAAAAAAGCTAAAGCAATACTCAATCGAGTGGAAGATGAGTTGGGTTGGATGTACGAAACAGAGGTTGACGGGAAAAAAGCAAAGATTAATTACACTATTTGGAGTGATGTTTTTGTTTGTCCATCGTGTGGACAAGAAATTACGCTATGGAATGAAGCCGTTAATCTTCAGGAAAAACAAATTAAAGACACTTTTCCTTGCCCGCATTGTGGCGCTACCTGTTCCAAAAAAAACATGGATAAAGCCTGGGAAACATCGTATGATTCCTTGTTGAATAAGACTGTAACCATGAACAAAAAAGTTCCGGTTAGGGTGAATTATACCTGTAATGGGAGACGCGGGGAACGAGATGTTGTACAATCTGATTTAAAATTATTTAAAAAAATTGATGGAATTGATATCTCAGATTTGTCTTCAATAAGGATGCCTGAAGGAGATGAATCCCGGCGAAATGACAGAATTGGAATAACTCATGCTCATCAATTCTATTCAAAAAGAAACTTTATCTATTTAAGTCGAGTTTTAGAATTGGCTAAAGGAGATATTTTTCTTCAAATATGGTTGACCTCAGTATTACAAAGAACGACAAAAAGCTATAAATTTACTCTGGATAGAAAATTTGGAATATTAACCGGCACGCTCTATGTTCCATCTTTAAATGTTGAATTAAATCCTATTAATATTCTGAATAGAAAAATTAAAGATATAAGTGCTATGGAGTATTTGACACGAGGTAATGCTATTGTCAGCATTAATTCGGCAACTGAGCTTCATAGCCTTTCAGATGCTTCCATAGATTATATCTTCACGGACCCACCCTTTGGGGCAAATATTATGTATTCTGAATTAAGTTGTATTTGGGAGTCTTGGATAAAAGTAATGACCAATACTAAGGAAGAAGCCATTATAAATAACGTTCAGCAGAAATCACTATTTGAATACCAGACATTAATGAACCGCTCTTTTCAAGAGTATTACAGGGTATTAAAACCGGGAAAGTGGATTACCATAGAATTTAGCAATACGTCTGCTTCAGTGTGGAATTCAATTCAAAATGCTTTGCAGGGAGTTGGGTTCATCGTGGTGAATGTTGCAGCACTCGATAAAAAACAAGGTTCTTTTAAAGCAGTAACGACTACAACTGCCGTGAAGCAAGATCTTGTTATTACTTGCTACAAACCTTCAAAAGAATTGACATTCAAATTGGAGGGTTCCTTGGACAAATCTGCCAATGCAATGGATTTTATAGAAGAATTGTTGTTACATCTACCAATACATCAAGAAAAAGACAATTCAACGACTGCTGTAGTGGAACGCAGCCCCAAAATTCTCTATGACAGACTTATTTCCTACTATGTGCGACACGGTTATGCCATTCCCATGGATGCCCAGGAATTTCAAAAAAGTCTTCACGATCGGTTTATTGAGCGCGATGGGATGTTCTTTACGGCTTCTCAAGCACTGGAATATGAAGACAAAAAGAGTAAGACGACAGGTATTGTGCCAATGGCTTTGTTTATAGGTAGCGAAGCAGAAGGCATTGAATGGTTGAAGCGTGAATTGGAAACACCCCAAACCTATTCAGAATTGCAACCTGAATGGATGAAAAATATGACTCCCACTAAGAAAGGTGATATTCTTCCTGAGCTATCTGAAATTCTGGAAGATAACTTCATCAAAGACGCTGATGGCAAATGGCGCAAGCCGGATGCCGAAAAGGCTGCCGATATGGAGATTATGCGGGGAAGAAAGATGATGAAAGAATATAATATGTATCTGGAACAAGCACAAAAGCCAAAGGCTAGGCGGATGAGAGATACCCGTCTCGAAGTGCTTCGCTATGGGTTCAAGGAGTGTTACAAGCAAAAGGACTACCAGGCAATTATCACAGTGGGCGACCACATACAGGAGTCTCTGCTTCAAGAAGATGAGATTCTGCTCCAATATTATGATATTGCTGTTTCAAGAGTGTAATCTCTTAGAATGTTGGGTTGTTAAAACGAAAGTGTATGACCAGGGAAGAGTTGAACGAGTTGTTGCAAACGGATGAAAATTTTCGCATAGAACGTACTGCTTCCACTTCCAACATGGATAAGTTTCAGGAGGCAATCTGTGCTTTTTCCAATGATCTTCCCGGTTCCGGGAAGAAAGGCTACCTGCTTATAGGTGTCAATGATGATGGTTCGGTGAGCGGACTTAAAGTGGATGATGCCCTGGTAAAAAAGATTTCCGGAATTCGTTCAGACGGCAACATCCTCCCTTTACCTGTAATGAGTACAGAAAAGGTAGAAACCGAAAAAGGCGATGTGCTTGCCGTCGCAGTTACTCCTTCTCTCTTCACTCCTGTCCGCTACCGAGGTCGCGTTTTCGTACGCATCGGCCCACGTAAGGATATCGCTTCGGCTGAAGAAGAACGGATCCTCACCGAACGAAATGCTGCACATCTAGCCACTTTCGATGTAATGCCCTGCCGAGAAGCAACATTGGATGATATTGATACAGATATCATCAAACAGCAATATTTTCCTCAAGCCATCGATACCGAAACACTCGAAACAGATACTCGTAGTTTTACGGAACAGATGGCCTCTCTACGCTTATACAACAAGCAATATGATTGTCCCACAATGGCAGCAATCATACTTTTTGGTAAACAGCCTAAATATTTTATGCCGGGTTGTTATGTGCAATATGTTCGTTTTGAGGGAACAACAAAGGCCGGCAAAATCATCAACGAAAAAGAATTTAAAGGAGGATTAACAACTTTGTTACCTCGATTAGAATCATTCGTAGCCGATGCTATTGTTACGCAACGACCGGAAGAAATAAGTCTGCTACGCGAAAAAACGGTTACAAACTACCCCGGAGGAGCTTTACGTGAACTTTTGATGAATGCCTGCATGCACAGAGATTATCAGTCAAACACTCCCATTCGACTCTATCAGTTTGACAACCGCATTGAAATTATGAATGCTGGCGGACTGTATGGCGAAGCTCGTCCGGAAAACTTCCCCCATGTGAATGCCTACCGCAATCCTATCGTGGCAGAAGCAATGAAGGTAATGAAGTACGTAAATATGTTCAATCGAGGCATAAGCCGGGTGCAGGAATACCTTCAAACCAATGGTTCTAAGCCGGCACATTTTAATGTAAATAAATTAACCGTCTTTGAAGTGGTGGTTATGGATGCTAACGTTACGGCTTTAGAGCGAACTCATGATGAACTCCGCACGAAGTTGGCACAACTTGACGACAACTTCAAAATTCGCGTTAAATCACTGATATGCAACATCAATAGGGACTATTATAGTGCGAGAGAATTGCAACTTCGTATGAACTCCGCACAAACTCCGCTCGAACTCCGCACGAGCTCCGCACGCTATTTTATGGTGCATATTCTTAAACCGGCTATCGAGCTTGGTTGGATAGCCCCTCTCTATGCAGACACCCCCCACCACCCCAAACAAAAATATAAACTTACGGAGTTGGGCATTACAATGAAAGTTATTCTTTCAGAGGAGAACCATGAAATATAAAGGCAAAAATATAGAGATAATAGGTAGTAAGACGCTATTTGGCAAGGAAACTCACTGGATTCGTATCCTGGAAGATAACAGTTTTGCCCAAGTGCTTAGTTCTGATCTGGATGATGATCTGAACAGGAACTCCAACAGGGGTCTGGCATACGTTCGTTATATGGCTATAGCGGCACGTATCAAAGAGGAAATGGCTCAAAAGCGATTGTTGGCCCCTTATGAAAGTAGCCTTATTCCTTTGCCACACCAAATACTGGTATTGGAGAAAGTAATGCAGGGTATTCAAACCCGTTTTTTGTTGGCAGATGAAGTGGGCATGGGAAAGACCATTGAAGCTGGACTTGTGATAAAGGAGAAGAAATTGCGCGGCGAGATAACGCGAATCTTGTTGATTGTGCCTAAATCGGCTATGCTTCAGTGGCAACAGGAGTTGAGGGAGCACTTCAACGAGAACTTCCATATCTACAACAGTGGTTTTATTTCGGGGATGGCTCGTACTTTTGCCGGATTTGAAGCAGAAGAGGAGTTGAATTTCTGGAAACAGCATCATCAAATCATAGTCTCTACTGATGCTTTGAAGCCATTGTCAGCTCGACAAGGATGGAGCCAGGAGAAAATTGATGAATACAACAAGTATCGCCTGGAAGCCGTGGTGAATGCTGAATTTGACATGGTTATTATTGATGAAGCCCATCGCATGGGTGGAAGTACGGCACAGGTATCTCGCTATCAATTGGCCGAAACACTATGCAATGCAGTGCCGAACGTGTTGCTTCTCACCGCTACTCCCCATCGCGGCAAGAGCGATCATTTCCGCAGAGTGCTCAAATTGATTGATGCCGACGCTTTCCCGGGAGACGGAATGCCGAGTATTGAAGAGATTGAGCCTTACGTGATGCGTTCAGAAAAACGATATGCGGTGGATTATGACGGGAAGAAACTTTTTCAGCAGCGAATGACCATACGATTGGATGTTCCACTCGACGAAACATATCATCGCTTACAGATAGATTTATACAATCATGTAACCAACTATGTGAGGTATTGTTTTGGACGTGCCAAGCGAGGTAATAGGAATGCTACAGGACTGGTGATGGTGATGATGCAAAAGTTGGCAAGTAGCAGTACGGCCGCTATTTTGGCTGCCATGGAAACTCGTTTGTGGAGGTTGCAACATGGTGAAACGGATGATGACATTGACGACTATGATGAAGAGGGTGTAGTCGACTTTGATGATTTAGATACGAACGACTTTTCGGTTGCAATGCAGGATAATGGCTTTTTCAATGAAGAAACAGCACTCCAAAAATTGATCGTGGAGGCACGCACCTGCCTGGAAACAGAACAAGATGCCAAAGCGACAGCTTTGGTTCGGAAAATCTATAAACTGCAAGACAAGTACAACAATTCTCAGTTAAAAGTACTGGTGTTTACCGAGTTTCGCAAGACACAGGGCTATCTGAAAAAAATCCTTGAAGGTGCAGGATTGACTACGGTGGAAATACATGGCAGCATGGATTTGGCGGAACGACAACAGGCGCTTGTGAAATTTAAGAACGAAGCCAATGTGATGGTGGCAACGGATGCGGCGGGTGAATCGTTGAATATGCAGTTTTGCCACATCGTTTTCAATTATGATTTACCTTGGAATCCAATGGCCATAGAACAACGCATCGGACGTGTAGATCGTATTGGTCAGAAATTTCCGGTAGTTGCTTTCAATATGTTGACCAATAACACGGTCGACACCAGAGTATATGAGATTATCGTGGAGAAATTGGATGCCATACTGCAAGAATTGGGAATTGACAAAACCAATGATGTACTGGACTCTACGATCGATATGAAGCAGGTAAATCATCTTTATCTGCAATCATTGCTCGATCCCCATCGATTTGATTTTGCCAGTGACAAATGGCTTTTTGAGATAAAAAGCAAACTCAACGATTATAAATCTACGGAAGGTATTTTACCTGTTTTTACAGGAGATGATATAAAAAAGGAAAGTGCCGGTGAAATAAAATACAGTCCGCTTCCTGTATGGCTGGAAGAGTTGATGGATCTTTACACGATGAGTGAAAAGGGTAAAATTGTGAAGCGATTGTCCGGCGTTTCCGAATACGCCATCAACGGATATCGACTGGAAGCTGTATTTGAGGCAGACAAACTGGGTGATAATCCTGGCTCGGAACATCTTACTTTGCAACATCCCGTCGTGAAACGAATTCTGGATGAGATGGATGGGAATATTCAAACGATGGTTCCTGTAATTGTGTCTAAAAATGGTGGTGAGACATGTGGCTATCTGACCTTATGGAAAGTGTTGGCCAAAAACAACTACGAAACCAAAACAACTTATTCTGCTCAGTTTATTACCGATGCGGGCAGGGTATTTGCTCCCTACGGCAATGATGTGTGGAATAGATTGGTGCAAGAGAAAAACAGTTTTCAATATGTGGGTGAAACAGAATGCAATCTGGCTATAGAGGAAAACCAAGCCTTAAACAATAATCTTCATGCCTTGTTCCATCGGATGGAAGCCGAAATTCAAAACGTTTTGCAAGCAAGAGCAGAGAAAAAACTGAAGGCTTGGAGTTATGCAGAGAATCGGCTCAACCGCATTGGCATTGAAAACATTAGAAATGCCAAGTTACGAAAGCTGACTACAGAAAAAGAAGAGTGGAAAAGTGCTTTTGCCAAAGGGCTTAGCGTGGTGCCCGACGTGAATCATATCTTAACCGTAAGAATTGATGGATGAATTTATTCATAGGTTAGAACAGAGGCTTACCGGTGAAGGTAAGCCTCTCAGTATTGTGAGAAATCCGGATGGTTTCTTACAACGGCCAGACACACAACAAGCTGTACTTAACGCTTGTGGCTTGCTTTTACTACCAATCTCTTCTTCACTTGAACTTCGTGTGAGGTATGAACTGTACGACAAAAACACACGAGAGCGAATTTGCTACATCATGGATGACCCATCATCTGTCTTACCTGATATTAAGCGATTGTTATACAACGCCCATACCTTTTCAATTCCAGATCTTATGCCTGCTTGCAATGAGGCTGAAATCCGTCAAGCTCGACTGACATTTGGTATGGCTTCTTATATCTACAACAAGAAATTCGTTTATAACCTTTCTTCTGTTGAAACCAAAGGTGTTATTGAAGATGCCAAAAGACGCTATGGGGAAGATGTGAATGAACTGATTGCAAACTTGAAAGCTATCCCATTGAAATGGGAGAAGGTGGAAACAATGGACTCTATCTGCCGCATATTGCTTACAGCAATCAGTCAGGGTGTGTATGAAAAGATAGAACCGGAGATAGAGGTCATCAATAAAGAATTTCAAAAGTATATCGATAGTAAGTATTTTGCTCTATCTTCATCGTCACACATCGGTAAGCCAAAAATGGTGAACAGAATATTACCCCATTTGGCCTATAAACACAGTCGTACAGAAAAGGTGGCATTGGTTGTGATAGACGGTATGGCGTATTGGCAATACCTGATACTCGATAAAAAATTATCTGATTTGGGTATAGAGACCAAAAGAGATGTAACGATGGCTTGGATTCCTTCTATTACCAAGCTATCTCGTCAAGCTATTTTTAAAGGAAGTATTCCAGATGAAAGATATGGACAAAACCCTATTGCCGAAGAAAGGCTTTGGAGAGAATTTTGGATCAATAAAAATAGAGACCCCAAACGGATGCAGCTTTATGAAATTGGCTATACCCACGATAGTCTCTTGACCGATGATACCAATCAATACAAGCAGGCATTTGTGGATGTCAGTCTGGATGATAAAATGCACAGTTCATCCAGTAATAAAGACTTATATGCTTTAACGGAAAACTGGACTGTAGAGGCTGCAGAGAATATCAAACTATTACACGAGCAGGGCTATACGATTTATATTACTGCCGACCATGGTAATATCATGGCACGTTCTTGGAGAGCACTCGATTCGCAGGAACGGACATTCCTATATCAGAAAGAAAGCCGTGGTAGCAGGCATCTTATTTATTCAAATACAGACTATCTGGACAAATTCATTCAAAATAACCCGGATATCCATAACGAATTGCTTGTCCATAATAATTGGGCAGTTTGGAGAAACAACCGATGTTTCAAAGGAAAAGACGAAATAACCCATGGCGGTTCGCATTTCCTGGAAGTATTAGTCCCCTTTATAACAATAGAAAAAGATTGAAATGGAAAAGATTGTAGGTATCAACCAACGCATAAGTATAAATGTAATAGAGATGGCCATAAAGGCCTGTCTTGATGGTAGTTTTACCTCGGAGTATGCAGCCGATTTGGCTGCCGGAGAATACCAGGGTACAAACCGAATCAATAAAGCGCGCACCATCATAGGTAAACTGACACAGCGTAATCCCCTTTTTCCTTTTATAAAGGAACATAAACAAGAATATCTTACAGCAATCAAATACACAGGAGATAAAGCTATCATATATTCGGCTCTGATCAATGCTGCGTATGGCTTTGGTTATGATGCCATGGTCATACTGGGCAAGTTTTTCCATGTGCAGGAGCAAGTATCCACCAACCTTATTATAAACCGTATGTCGTCGATCTATGCGAGTAATCGCTCACTGTCAAATGGTTTGTACTGTATTATGCCCATGTATATTGAAGCCGGCTTGATTAGTAGACAAAAGGTTGGTGTATATACGAGGAAAGAGAAAGAAATAGTAACCTCTTTCGCCCGTGATTTGTATGCCAAATCATTCTTTGTGAATAATCCCATGCTCGAAGAAGGTGACTACGATTATGCAGAACATCCCTATTTTGAGTTTATTTGATGATGGTAGTTATGGAGTTACGAATCTCTCTAAATAAATAATTCGAAATATTTTTTCAAACTTTTTCGAACAGGGCTTTGAAATACAAAATATTTTATTGAACTTTGTATTTCAAAGTACTTTGTATTTATAAAAAAGAAAAATGAAGACTATGGACACTAAAATAGTATTTGGAACGATAATGATGTTGGCACTGTTTACCACAACATATGCACAGACGCTGGACAAAGCCAAACTTGGAATACCATCTTCAAATGTGACAATAGGGTGTCGCATAACATACCTGAAATATGCAATTACGGAATTCACGGATAGTCAAAAGGAGAATACCGGAAAAAAGAGCTGCCGTTTATTTACATTCATTTTAAATGACTATTTTTGTTGTCTCTTAAGCATGGCGCGATGAAAAAAAGTCCACTCCGTAGATTCATATATCTCTCTATTGCCGCTGCAATAGTAACCATATTACTGAAATTTTATGCTTATTCTGTAACAGGTTCCATGGGTTTCCTGTCGGATGCGCTAGAGTCGTTCGTAAATCTGTTTGCGGCGATCTTTGCGTTGATGATGCTCTACATTTCACAGAAGCCGGCTGATAAGGAACATGAATTCGGACATAGTAAAGCGGAGTATTTTTCCAGTGCGGCGGAGGGTGCCCTTATCCTGATAGCAGCATTCACCATTATCTGGTCAGCTGTTCCGCGGCTTATCGATCCCCGCCCCATTGAAAATATCAACACAGGTCTGCTCTTTTTGTTGCTGGCGTCGCTTGTTAATCTGGCTGTGGGTATGACGTTGGTCCGCAACGGGAAAAAAAGGAGATCTCTCCTGCTGGAGGCAGACGGAAAGCATCTGATGGCGGATGTGTGGACTTCGGCAGGTGTGATTGTGGCAATCGTGATCGTGAAGTTCACCGGTTGGTTAATCGTCGACCCTATCATTGCCATCTTAGTGGCACTCCATATTATCTATACGGGATACAGACTGATCAGCCGTTCTGCCAGCGGTTTGATGGATGCTTCCATTCCCGACGAAGATTTGGAGAAGATTACTAACTATCTTGATTCACTGAATGACCAAAAGATTGAATATCATTCGCTGTTGACCCGTGTGGCCGGACGCCGTAAATTTATCGCCATGCATATACTGGTTCCGGGTAAGTGGACAGTGAAAGAGGCACATGACTATGCAGACGAGATTGAGGAGACCATTGTGAATATGTTCGATGAACCGGTGACGGTGCATACTCATCTGGAACCGGTGGAAGATCCCGCATCGATGAAAGATATCGGTATTGACCGACAAGAGATCGATTATCACCTGTAACGCTTTATCCCATTCAATGGTTTTACTGAAAGAAAAAAGCTGCCGCGAAGTGCGACAGCCTTTCCATTAGCTTTATTTTTCTCAACCGTTTGCACGGTTTTTATCAGGCAACAGCTGAACCGATAAGGAATACACCGGCCAATACCACAATAGCATACAACTCGGGGAATACGGCAAGGATCAGCGTATTTCCGAATACATCATTTCCCTGGCCAATGGAGGCGATACCGTTGGCACAAACCTGCCCCTGGCGGATAGCTGAAAGTAATCCTACCAAACCCATCGCGAGGCCTGCTGCAAAAACGGCTGCGGATTGAATAGCGGTAATTTCAGGTGTCAGGATATTGAAGATGCTCTGAAACATAAAGTATCCGGCGAAGCCATATAGCCCCTGTGTGCCGGGAAGCGCCGTCAACACGAGGAAGTTTCCAAATTTGCTGCTGTCTTTCTTCAGCGCCCCGATAGCCGCATTCCCGGCGATGGTAACCCCGTAGGAACTGCCGATGCCCGAAAGCGCGATCATAAGTCCGATACCTAAATAGGCAATAAATAAATTGCTGTCCATAATGTTTTATTGTTTGTTATTGATTTGAATTTTTTGTTTATATCTTGTTATTTCTCTATTTCCTGAAAGGATTGTATTTTTTGCCTCCTCCTTCAAATTCCGCATTTTTATAAAACTCTACAAAGGTGAGACGCAGCGGGTGGACAAAAGCTCCAAGCACGTTCATAAACATGTTGATGGCATGTCCGAAGAGGAAGATCAGCAGGAAAACGATCGATCCTCCGATCAGGTTGTCCGGCTTCAGTCCCAATGCCAGGCTATTGAATACGCTTGCCAGAATACCTCCGGAAAGGCCTAAGGCGAAGAGACGCACATACGACAACACATCACCCAATAGGCCGGTCGCCATATTATAGGTGTCCCACAGACCGAGTCCCAGGTTCATGAACGGGTTCTTTCCCGGTGAGTTCAGGAAGAAGATCAGGATGGCCGAAAGTCCCATCACGATAAGATGTAAAGTGCCTCCCATCGGCATAAATGTTGGGAACAGATAGGCCACGATCACGCTCAATAGCAATACGAACCAGCCAATGGTGGAAAGACCCTGTACCCATCCGAACTGCTTGACACGGTTCACGATCTTAAGGGACATGGCAAACATGATTTGCACCACACCCAATATAAGGGAAAGCATAAACATCTGTTCGTTATCAAAAAAGACCTGATCCTTTAGGTTCTGGAAGATGGCGATGTTGGTTTCGTAGATACTGAAACCGAAAAATCCTCCGGTAAGGAGCCCACACACCATGGTAGAGATACCCAGTATCTGTACCAGTGCAAGCATGCCCCGCATCGTACGGGAGATTTTCTCCTTTCCGAAAGTCCTTGCCAGTGTAGCTACTATCAACAGGAAGGCTCCGTAACCAATATCACCCAGTGATAATCCGAAGAAGATCATATAGAAGGGTGCGAAGAAGGGGGTGAGGTCGATCTCGTTGTATTTGGGGAGCATATAGAGTTCCGCGATCGGTTCGAAGAGCCGCATAAAACGGTTATTTTTGAACTTGATCGGTACATCATCTTCGGGTGTAGGATCGGATACCCGGAAATAGACATCCTGCGATTCCAGGTAATTGGTGATCTCTGTCACATTCTCTTCCGGCGCCCAGCCTTGCAGGAGCATCAGCTTGTCTTCCGCGGCAGGAGTCGCGCTGCGGGCTACCCTTGTGAAGAAGATGTCTGATTCCAATGATTTCAATGCCGCCTCTGCTGATGGGATCTCGGCCGAGAGTGCTTTTAGCGCATCTTCTTTCCCATGTATCTTTTCCTGTAGTGAATCAATAAGTTTGTCAAGTGCGTCTAACGATACCTCGGGGACTTTCATCTCCTCTAATTGCAGTTCGTCGACCGCTTGAGCGCCTTTCGTTACCGTAACAAAGTAGGTTTTTGATGCTCCCTTTTGAATAACCACAGCGTTATAAAGCGTTTCCCATTCCGGATCATATTCTCTGTCAGGAACGATAAAGAAACGGACATGGTATCCCGCTTCCTTCAGCCGGTGGATATTCTCAGGATCGAAATTTCCCCAAGGGCGTAAGATGTCACGCTCTTTAAGGCTGACCTGTAACTGCTGGTGAAGAGCCGACTTTTTATTTTCGATTCTCTCTATCTCTGCCGGGATATTCATTCCCCGTTCTATATCGACATCATGGAATGGGACGGCTGCTTTCTTATCACGCAACTGCTTGAGTTTCTTGATTGATTCACTCAACCGTTTCGATGCAGAGAGGTAGTCTTGTAATTTCTCTTCATCCACCTTTATATTATCCTGCTCCGCCACATGTATCATACCCAAATCACGCAGGGCATGGAGGAACCGGTCATAATCCTTATGGAAAGAGATAAAGATAAATTTCTTCATTGTGGCTACCATACGCTTCCCTCCTGTTCTCTACGTTGTTCCTGATGGGCACGCATAATCTTCTGAGACGATTTGGAGAGATTCTCCTCATCTTCCAGATAACGTTTTATCTTCAGAATGGCTTCCTGATAGCCGGGGATCTGTACTTTCTCGAAGAGGTTGACCTTTTGTGTGGTTTTCTTCCTTGCGTATTCGAGCCGGGAGAGCCTTATCTCCTGGAAATCGCGGCGGATCCCTATCTCAGCCAATCCTTCGAGGGTTTTTACCCCATCGAGAAACCATTTGGGGCGGTTGAAAAGGCTGAACGGCCGGATCTCAAAATCTACCTTATCAAGCATTGGCAGGAGTACTCCCGCAATCTTTCTCTTTGAAAGGTGCACATCCTTTACGCGCAATAGGGTAGGGTCGAATTCCGTCCACATGCTGACCATCTTGTCGTATGACTTGATCTTTGCTTCGAGTTCCTTGTCGAGTTCTTCTATTTCCGCTTTGGTCTTTTTCACTTCCATCCGCAATGCAGATTCTTTGTTCTGCAGCGTGGGAAGTGCCCGTTCACGTACAGCCAACTGTTTTTCCAACTGCTGACGGGACGTTTTGTTATATTGAAATCGAATAGCCATTATTGTTGCCAGTAGGTATCTATCAATTCCTGTTTCATATTCACCTCTGCCGGCTTGAAATGCCTCGACAGTAGCTTCCATGTATTGTCGAGCATTTCAGTCGTATCGAGATTCACATCGATAGCGAGTATCTTTTCCGAATAATCCAGGGCAAACGAGAGAGTCCGGGTGTCGTAATCGGTCAGGTCGAACCCGTTCTCCATTTTCGTTTTGGCATTGGCGGCATCGGCATAGAGACGTACGGCGGCGTTCATCACCTGCGGATGGTCTTCGCGGGTCTTCTTGCCCTGCACCAGTTGTTTCAGGCGGGAAAGTGAGCGGAACGGATCCACAACTACCTTACCTACATCACTGTCGCGGCGCAGGAAGAGCTGCCCTTCCGTAATATAGCCCGTGTTGTCGGGTACGGCATGGGTGATATCGCCCCCGGAGAGGGTAGTTACGGCTACAATGGTGATGGAACCGCCCGCCGGGAACTGCGCTGCCTTCTCGTATATCTTGGCAAGGTCGGAATAGAGCGATCCGGGCATCGAATCTTTCGACGGGATCTGATCCATACGGTTTGATACGATCGAGAGCGCATCGGCATAAGATGTCATATCTGTAAGCAGCACCAGCACTTTCTCGTTTTTATCCACCGCGAAATATTCGGCTGCCGTCAACGCCATATCGGGTATCAACAGACGTTCCACGGCCGGATCCTCAGTGGTATTCATAAAACTGATGATCCTGTCCAAAGCTCCTGCATTACTGAACACATTCTTGAAGTAAAGGTAATCGTCGTTGGTCATCCCCATACCTCCCAGGATGATCTTGTCGGTCTGTGCGCGAAGTGCCACGGTAGCCATCACCTGGTTGAATGGCTGGTCGGGGTCGGCAAAGAAAGGGATCTTCTGTCCCGACACCAATGTATTGTTCAGGTCGATCCCCGAAATACCGGTAGCGATCAGTTCCGACGGTTGTTTACGGCGTACAGGGTTTACAGAAGGCCCTCCGATAGGTCGTTCTTCCCCTTCGGGTACGGGGCCACCGTCTATCGGATCACCATAGGCATTGAAAAAACGGCCTGCCAGTTGTTCGCTCACTTTTAGCGAAGGAGATTTTCCCATAAAGATCACTTCGGCGTTGGTAGGAATACCTTCTGTTCCTTCAAAGATTTGCAGTGTTACCTCGTCTCCGATAATCTTCACTACCTGGGCCAGACGGCCTTCTACGGTGGCCAATTCATCATAACCTACATTGGTCGCCTTTACCGAACAGGTGGCTTTGGTGATCTGGGTAATTTTTGTATATATTTTTTGAAATGCTTTTGCCATAAAATTCAAGATTCAAAATTTAAAATTCAAGATTGTGAATTGAAAATAGACGGAGTCAAATTGTAAAATTATCGAATCATCACATTAGTCAGATACTTTTTTTCGGGATATCAACTCGTCCAGTTGTTTCCTGTATTGATTGAACTTATCCGACCGGAACTCCGAGTAATTCATCTGTCTTCCGATATTGATCAGTTCCTTGAAAAAATCGGCAACCTTGTTAAAATTATCGAACTCGAAATCGGTACGACAAATATCGGTCACCATATCCAGGATATATTTCTGCCGCTCGATGGGAGTTACCGAGTCGATATCGTCGAAAGCATCCTGCTGAAGGACGATAAAGTCGATCAATTCCGATTTCCAGAAAGTAACGTGATATTCTGTCGGTACTCCGTCGTCCCCCAAGATATTGATCTGTTCTGCAATTTCTTTTCCACGTAAAAGTCGGGTCTTGGCTTCGTTTACCTTCTCTGTCCAGTCACTCGATATATGTTCCGAGATATACTCTTCAAACTCGGGATATTCGATATATTTGGAATAAGAGTCGATCGGGTTGATGGCCGGATAGCGTTTCTTGTCGGCACGATCCTGCTCCAGTGCGTAGAAACAGCGGGCCACCTTCTTGGTGTTTTCGGTTACCGGCTCCTTGAGGTTACCCCCGGCGGGTGATACCGTACCGATAAAGGTGATGGATCCCTCTTTTCCGTTGTGCAGGATCACATGTCCCGCACGGCCGTAGAAATTGGAGATGATGGCTGAAAGGTCCATCGGGAAGGCATCGGGGCCGGGAAGCTCTTCCAGTCGGTTACTCATCTCACGCAGCGCTTGCGCCCAACGTGAGGTGGAGTCTGCCATCAACAGTACTTTCAGTCCCATAGAGCGGTAATACTCGCCGATAGTCATGGCGGTATATACCGATGCTTCACGGGCAGCTACCGGCATATTAGAGGTATTTGCCACGATGATGGTACGTTCCATCAGTTTGCGGCCGGTATACGGGTCGATCAGTTCCGGGAATTCGGTAAAGATCTCTACTACCTCGTTGGCACGTTCACCGCAGGCGGCAATAATCACGATATCTGCTTCCGCCTGCTTGGAGATGGCATGCTGCAATACCGTTTTACCTGTACCGAATGCTCCCGGGATAAATCCCGTACCCCCTTCCACGATGGGGTTCAGGGTGTCGATGGATCGTACTCCCGTTTCCAGTAGTTTGGAAGGACGGGGTTTTTCTTTATAAGCTGTGAGCGGCATCTTTACCGGCCAACGCTGGATCATATTCAGGCTGGTTTCCTGACCATTACTGTCTTCCACCACGGCTACGGTTTTGTAGATATTGTAATCTCCTTCTTCAGTGATACTTTTTACTGTATATTCCCCTTTCATAGTGAAAGGTACCATGATTTTGTGAGGTTGGAAATTTTCATCTACCTCTCCCAGCCATGATCCGGCAGTCACTTTGTCACCCGGTTGGGCTATCGGTTTAAAATGCCATAACTTTTCTTCATCGAGGGGGAAAGTGTAATCACCCCGCTTCAGGAAGATCCCTTCCATCTTGTCGAGGTCATTCTCTAACCCGTCAAGGTTACGTTGCAGCAGTCCCGGTCCCAACACCACTTCGAGCATGTGTCCCTGGAACTCCACCTTCGTGCCGACGGTCAGCCCGCGTGTACTTTCGAATACCTGTACATAAGCATTATTCCCGACCACCTTGATCACCTCCGACATTAAACGGGTGCCATCAAGGTCGATATAGGCGATCTCATTCTGGGCTACCGCTCCGTCTACTTCCACAATAACGAGATTAGATATAATCCCTTTAACTGTTCCTTTTGTTAGCATATATAGTTGTTTATTTTTTCTTCTTTCTAGATATCTTCCGGTTTTTGTATCTCATTTTTCAACTGGGTGATCAGTTCCCGGAAAACACGCTCTCCCTCTTCGGCGTTGAGGTTTACCCACCGTTCCAATATCCTGAGTTTACAGAGATAGGCGAAGATATATTCAATATTGAAATAATCGAACAAGGTGTTGTCATCCAGCCAGTTCCATCGAAATTTATCGATCTTTCGTTCCCGCTCGTAGATATCCGGTTCTTCGGCAATCCGCACGATATCATCCCAATAATCAAGCTCGCGGCTGATGCCGAAATCGCGGGCATTGGCATTTTCCCTGATCAACTGGGCAATCTCGTTGTTACCGACCACTACCCGGCTTACATCCATTCCGTATTTCCTTGCGAAGATTGCGGAGAGAATATTGCCGATATTGAGGTTCATTTCGAACCATCCGGCGATCAGGCTGTTCTTTACCCCCATTCCGTAGTCTGCGTATAGGGAACTGATAAGGTCCTCCAGCGTTCTCAAGTGTCCGGGCATCTCCTCATCGAGCCATGTCCTGACAGCCTTTTCGAAATAGGGCGGTACTTGTTTATTTTCTATGGTGTCTCCCTCTTTCACCTGCCGGATCGCCTCTTCCATGTCGGCACGCGAGAGGATCCCCCGGTTTTCTATTTCGCTCTCTTTCTTTTCCAGCAGCCGGAAAAGATTGTCGTTATCGTAAGAGAGAAAATAGGTGTCCAGAAGTTTTTTATCTTCCGGCTCAAGGGCTTCGTCGAGCACCTCCCTGAACTCCTCCACGGAGAAGGGCAATTTTATGCTATCGAAAGAAAAATCGGGCAGGCCGGATATAAAATAGTAATATTGATTCTTGAAAATCATAGGCAAAATCAACCTCCTGAGAGAGATCGGTGGAAATTTTCAGTTTCTAAAAAAGAAGTTGTTGGATCTGGGGGCGTAAAAACTCCCTGAAGTAGTTTATAAACTCTTCTTCCCCGAATTTTACCTTGTAGGAACCGTCTTCGGGTACGAGAGTGAATCCGGTCTTGATCCCATTCACCGATTCGATCTTTAATCCGTTGTCCAGTAGGTTTTTCGCATGTGAGGCGATATAGGATTCCAGTTCTTCCGGGTTTTCCACACAAATGGTTAAAGCATCGTTCTTCGACCAGTTTTGAACCAGTTCCACGATCAACTGTTGCATAAATAATTTGTCTTCCACAACCGTTTTTACCTGTGTGGTAGACAACTTGTCGGTCACCAGATTGATGATTTCCGTTTTTAGTGCTTCGGTAGATTGGGTAGCATAGAGTTTCAACTCTGCCTCTGTGTTTTTTCTCAGTTCTGCGCTTTCCTTTTCCGCAGAAGAAATCAATTCTTTGGCTTTGGTGCGAGCCGCATCCACTATCTGTTGTTCTTGCGCCCGTGCTTCCGCAATAATCCTCCCGGCTTCTTCTTTGCCCTTTTCGACGCCTTCCGTGTAAAGTTTCGAAGTAAGTTCCTGAATCTTATCCATATATTAGTATGTAATGAGTTTTTTTCTGAAAAACTGACACTCTTTCTTCCCAGTGTGCTGATTTTCAATATGTTGTGAAAACATATAAAGTGAATTTACAAATTTACAAAAAAGAAAGTATAATTATTGCTTTATCATTTCAAAAAAATAGAATCTTTTATTAAAAATGGAATTTATTTTGTTTTCTGAAATGAAAATGATACAGTAGCTACTGTTTTGTATCTTTTGACAAAGATATGATATGAAGAGGTTTCCTGTTACATTAACTCCCCGAAACGAAAGATTTGGGTACTGAACTGCATAAAGCCATTACCCGGTCGTATATACGGTCAAAAAGATAATAACCGGTCAAATTGGGGTATATCGTCTTTTTGAAGTAATTTTGCGCCAATGGACAAAAAAATCTTCAGGCTCGCCCTTCCCAATATCATCACCAATATCACCGTCCCCTTGCTGGGAATGATCGATATTGCCATTGCCGGCCGACTCGGCTCGGCTGTGTATATCGGAGCCATTGCACTCGGTGCCAATATCTTCAATATGATCTACTGGAACTTCGGCTTTCTCCGGATGAGTTCCAGCGGGTTTGCCTCCCAGGCGTTGGGAGCCCGGAATTTTCCGGAGGTGATGAATGCATTTATCCGTTCGCTGGCGATCGGTCTGGGAGTAGGGGTGCTGATCATATTATTGCAATATCCTATAGGGATGTTAGCTTCCGGTTTGATACAGTCGGGCCCTGAATCCACGGATCATGTGATGACCTATTTCCGTATTGTGGTATGGGGAGCGCCGGCTGTATTGGGTATGTATGCTTTTAAAGGGTGGTTTATCGGTATGCAGAATGCGAAGATCCCTATGGTCGTCGCCATACTGAATAATTTGCTGAATATTGTCCTGAGCCTGCTTTTTGTGTTCGGCTTTGGGATGAAGATTGAAGGGATCGCATTAGGAACAACACTTTCACAAGTTATTTCGCTGATGGTGGCAGCCGGGTTCTGGTGGAAGTACTATCGCCGATTACGGAAATATATCCGTAAGGAAACTATTTGGGACAGACAAGCTATACGGGAGTATTTCAGGGTGAACAGTGATATTTTTGTCCGTACTTTTTTGTTGACTTTGGTGACTACCTTTTTCACCTTTGCCTCCTCAGGAATGGGAGAGACTATATTGGCCGTGAATGCTTTGCTGATGCAGTTCTTTATGCTGTTCTCCTATTTTATGGATGGTTTTGCCTATGCGGGTGAAGCGCTGACCGGACGGTTTTATGGAGCAAAAAACCGGGAGTACCTGCAATGGATGATCCGCAGGATCTTTTTCTGGGGATTGATAGTGAGTCTTGCTGCTGTAGTGATCTATATGCTCTTTCCCGATCCGATATTGCATATCATGACCAATGATCTTGTTATTATTGAGCATACCAAAGATTTTATGTTCTGGACGGTGCTGATTCCTGTTGTCGGCTTTGCTGCATTTCTGTGGGACGGTATTTTTATCGGAGCAACAGCTTCCGGCGAGATGCGGAATGCTATGATACTTTCCTCCATCGTCTTTTTTGCCTGCTATTTTATCATGACACCGCTGTGGGGAAATAACGGCCTCTGGCTGGCGTTTATCCTCTACCTTTTTGTGCGAGGTGCTACGCAGACCCTTTGGGCAAAGAAAGCATTACGATTACCGTGATAGAAAACGGCACAACCTACATGAGGTCAGAACAATTGTCGGATATACAACGGGAAATTGAGAAACAGGCTTATGATAAAGTAAAGAGTTTAAATTTATCATCTTGATAATGGAAAATTTTGAAGATTACGAGAAAGAACTGAAAACGATCAACATCCATACTGCAAGTCGTATTTCGTTGGTGATTACCATTGCCACGGCAATATTGTTCGGTATTCCTTTTTATTTTATATGGAGGCCGGAGTTCTCATTATCGCTGCAACAAAGTCTGTTATTTGTATTATTATTCTTAGTCGGTATTGTTCTACATGAACTGATCCACGGTTTTTTCTTCGGTTTATTTGCTGAGAAGGGGTTTAAAAGCATTCGGTTTGGAGTGATGTGGAAGATGCTTACACCTTATTGCCATTGCAAGGAGCCGCTAAAGATAAAGCATTATTTCCTGGGTGCATTGATGCCGGCGCTACTACTGGGAATCGTGCCGGCCGTTATATCGCTTTTCAACGGCAGTGGACTGATGCTGTTGTTTGGAATTATTTATACCGGTGCAGCAGCAGGTGATTTTATGATAGTATGGATACTGCGGAAAGAGCATCCTGAAACTTATGTACAGGATCATTCGTCGGAAGTGGGGTGTTTTGTTTACCGGAAGAGTTAGTATGATATCGAAACATAGAGATAAAGTATCTAAGCGGCAGTTTCTGCTTTTATTGATCAGGGTTGGTGCATTGTTTGTAATGATCTTTCTGTTTAGCCTTAGCACAACGCTTTCGGAATGGTATATGCGTGTGATTTATCCCGTTGTAGCCATAGTGCTCTCTTTTATCTCGAATATTTTCTCCTTTTCGTTATACGATATATTTTTGATCGTGGCGGTGCTGCTGTTGATAAAACTGATCCTGTTCGTCATCATACGAAAGATCTCCTTTTCGGAGTTTCTTTTTTCGCTGATCCGGTTTATGATGGTTATCGTTTTCTGGTTCTATTTTAGTTGGGGGATTGCTTATTTCCGGGAAGACTTCTATGGTCGGAGCGATGTGAAGGAAATGGCATTTGATCCGGAAATTTTCAGAGATTTTGCCGTCCGGTTTATTGACCGGGCGAACCTTTACTATGCCGATTGTACAGATATGGACAGGCAAGAAGTACGGCGAGAAATTGAGTTATCGTATCGTATAATGTATGAGACGTTAAGAATATCTTATCCCAACGGGAAAAGGAAGCCAAAGCCGATGATGTTCGAATCGGTCTATTCGAAAATGGGTGTTTCCGGCTATTTCGGCCCATTCTTCAATGAAATCCATGTGAATAACTATAGCCTTAATTTTACTTATCCGTTTACTTTAGCTCATGAAATGGCGCATCAGTTCGGTATTGCCACCGAATCGGAGGCGAATCTGTATGCATTTGTTGTCTGTACCCGTAGCGGTAACGAAAAGATCCGATACAGTGCATATCTGTCTACGCTTCGGTATGTGTTGAACGATATACACAAGTTTCTTCCGGAGGAATATGAGTCGCTGGTTTCATCCATCCGGCCGGAGATTATTGCAGATCTGCGACGAAACCGGGAGCATTGGCTTGCGGCGAGAGACGAATCCTTGTCAGATGTTCAGGATAGAGTATATGATGCTTATCTGAAAACAAATAAAGTCAGTTCAGGGCAGGATAATTATTCTGAAGTAGTCGGCTTACTTATTTCTAGTTATGATATTTTTACGGAGTCACCTCTATAATCTTCCTCACCCCAGTCTCCCAGTCTTCCCAATCTCCCCAGTCATCCCTTCTCCCGGTCACTATTGGTTGTTCAGTCTCCCTTACTCCTTCTTTTCCCAGTCCCTTATTCACTGCCAACTGTCCATTGTCAACTGTCCATTGTCCATTATCCCTTATCTCTTCATTCCAGATATTCTCCGACTTTTCCGCTAATTTGGAGCAGTGATATCTCATAAAGTTTAGTGTTGTATTGTGCGGTGAGAAGTCGTTGTTCCGCTTCGAGCAGGCTGTTTTGCGCTTCACGTAATTCTAACCCGGAGAGGTCGCCAATTTTGTACCGTTCCATGGCGATTTCGTAATTCAACTCTGCATTTCCTAAACTTTCGAGTTCCAGATTGGTCAATTCTATATTATTCTGATAGGCCATCCACATATTTGCGAAATCGCTTTCCAGCGCTAATTTGTTCCGTTCTACCTGCAATTCACGGTTTTGGACGGTGATTTCGGCATTTTTCTGCTCCCTTCGGCGATTGAATCCGTCGAAGATAGTATAACCAAGTGTGAGTCCAACATTAGGACCCCAGGTACGTTGCCTGTCGAATGTGCCGGTGTTGTAATTGTAGTGGGTGAAGCCATAAGCGGTATTCAGTCGAAGATAAGGATAATTACGGCTTCTCAGACTTCTCAGATCCAGTTCACTCAGCGTTTTGTTCTTTCCGGTCAGCAAGAGAACCGTGTTATGTTGCATCGCCTGATTGAACAGTTCTTCTTTCGACAAAGAAGCATCGAAGAGAATAGTGGTGTCTTTTGCCAGGAAGTGTTGTTCCACATCACCTCCCATCATCTCATTCAAGCGTATCCTTGAGCTGTTGAGTATTTCGTACTGCTGGATAAGCAGTGAACTGTCCGCATTGAAATCGACCTTCGCCTGTTGCAGGTCGAGTTGCGAAAGGGAACCCACCTGATAGCGAGCTTCCACTATTCGCAATCTTTCTTTGGAAAGGGATACCGCATATTGGAGATTTCCCAGACGTATCTGCTGTTGCACATAGTTATAATATTCCGCCGTAAGGTTGGCTATGAACTCTTCCACGACCAACCGGGTATTTAATTCCCCCACAGTTTGTAACTCTTTCAGCCGTTGATAATTGGTTTGCACCCGGAAACCTTCGAAGAGTGTCCAATTGAGATTCAGTCCGGCATCCAACGTTTGTGTATTGGAATTACGAGTTTCTATAGCCTCTCCTCCTTCTGCAGGATACTGATCGGAATTGCTGTTGCGCAGATTATAACCGGAGTTAAGACTGACTTCCGGCAGGAATCCGGCATTTCCCAATGTGACATTATTGTCTGAGATCAACTCTTCATTGCGTACTATACGCAGATCATAATTGTTCTCCAGCCCAATCCTCAGACATTCCTGCAAGTCCATCACAGGCTGTGCGGATACAGCGGAAGCAAGCAGGAGAAAGAGCAGTAACGGCACATTCTTTATCATCATATAGTCTGTTTTCAATTACAAATTATCAATTACCAATTATCAATTACCAATTACCAATTACCAATTATTTGAGAACCAAGAGCCAAGACTATAGAAATTCAATATTCAATATTCAATATTCCTCCACTTCTTGACTTCTTTATTAATTAATTTTCTTGGCACATTAATCACATCAATCCCTTAGTCCTGATCCAAATCTCTCTGTTTCTTCCTCAACCTCTTCATCTCTTTTGCTTCCCTGTCGGTAGAGAGATAGATATACATGGCCGGAATGAGGAAGAGAGTGAGCAAGGTAGAGATGAGCAATCCACCCACTACGGCCGTACCCATTGCGATCCGCCCGTTGGCTCCTTCACCGGTGGCGAACATAAGAGGCAGCAACCCAAGGACAGTAGAAATACTGGTCATCAGAATAGGACGTAACCGCTGTAATGACGCATCAATGATCGCTCTGAGTTTATTGATGCCGGCATTCTGGCGCTGGTTGGCAAACTCCACGATAAGAATACCATTCTTGGTAACCAATCCGATAAGCATAATAATTCCGATCTGGCTGTAAATATTCATTGTGATGCCGAATAGCCACATGAACAGGAGTGCGCCGAACAGGGCTAGGGGGACTGTGAACATAATGACAAACGGATCTTTGAAACTTTCGAACTGCGCGGCCATCACAAGGAAAATCAACACGATAGCGAGGGTGAAGGCGAAAAGCAGACTGGAGGAACTTTCCCGGAAGTTTCTGGATTCGCCTTCGAGGGCAGTCCTGAACGTTTCGTCCAGCACCTCGGCGGCAATTCTGTCCATTTCTTCCAACCCTTGACCCAGTGAATAACCGGGTGCCAATCCCGCCGAAATGGTGGCTGAATTGAAGCGATTGTACCGGTAAAGCTGGGGAGGGGCAACCGACTCTTCGAGTTTCACCAGGTTGTCCATCTGAATCATTTGTCCGGCATTATTCTTGATGTAAATAGTTTTCAGGTCGACCGGTGTGTTGCGTTGCTGGCGGTTGATCTCACCCAGGATCTGATACTGTTTACCGTTCATATAGAAATATCCCATCCGCTGGCCGCTGAGCGCATATTGCAGGGTTTGGCCGATATCGCGGGTACTTACCCCTAACATGGCTGCTTTGTCGCGGTCGATGATTATCCGTGTTTCCGGTTTGGTAAACTTCAGGTCTACGTCACTCATCTGAAAGTAGGGACTTGCGTTCATCCTGTCCATAAAAGGGGGAATAAACTCTTGCAATTTTTCAATATTAGGCGCCTGTAACACATACCGTATTGGCATGCCGGCACGGCGGCCGCCGAAGGTGGATTGTTGCTGTACGAACGCACGGGCGGCAGTCTCATTCCTTACGGCAAGGGTGAGGGCATCGGCTATTTCCATCTGGCTGCGTTCACGTTGATCCATATCGGGCAAAACTAAGCGCACCATGCCGAATCCGCCGCGGGTCATGGTGATGTTCGATTCCCTTTCGGGCGCGACAGAATCGGCGATCTCTGAGATACGGTCGGTATAGTCCCTGATAAATTCGTAGGTAGCCCCTTCCGGAGCGGAACTTCTGACCATCACCACGGAGCGGTCTTCTAAAGGGGCCATCTCTGCGGGGATCATGTTCCAGAAAAGGATAATAAATACCCCGGAAACAATGATGACGGGCAGGACGAGCCATTTGTGGCGCAGAAACGAACGCAGCGATCTGTCGTAAAACCGGTTCAACCCATCAAAGATTATTTCGGTCTTTTCGTAAAGTTTATTCTTTTTCCGTCTTTTGGCGAGCATTTTGGATGAAAGCATAGGCACAAAAGATAAGGCGGCAAAAGAGGAGATGATGACTGCTCCGGAGATTACAATACTGAATTCACGGAACAGCCGCCCCGTCATCCCTTCCAGAAAAACAATCGGGAAGAATATCGCTACCAGCGTGATGGTGGTGGAGATTACGGCAAAGAATATCTCTTTGGATCCCATAATAGATGCTTCCTCGGGATCCATTCCGCTCTCCACTTTCTGATAGATGTTCTCAGTCACCACGATGGCATCGTCCACTACAAGTCCTACTGCCAGTACGACTGCCAGCATCGACAACACATTGATGGAAAATCCGGCCAGATACATCACGAAAAAGATCCCGATGAGCGAGATAGGGATCACCAATGCGGGGATCAATGTCACGCGCCAGTTCCTTAAAAAAATAAAGATGATAGCTACGACCAGGATGAAAGCGATGACTACCGTGGTTTCCACCTCATGGATGGAGGCCCTGATAAACCTGGTATTGTCGAATGCCACGTCGATGGCCACATCTTCGGGAAGGTCTTTGCGCATTTGCTCCATGCGTACCCTTACCTCGTCGGCAATATTGATATGGTTGGCACCCGGTTGTGGAATGATCACACAACTCACCATAGGCACACCGTTCCTCTTGAGGATATTCTGGCGGTTAGCCGCATCCAATTCGGCGTATCCCACATCGCGGAAACGTACAATACGGAAGTCATTCTCTACTAAGATCAGATTGTTGAAATCTTCCGGGGTTTGCATCAATCCCATGGTACGTATGGATTGTGCTATATGGTCGCCCTCTATACTTCCGGCAGGAAGTTCGATGTTTTCCCTGTCCAGTGCGTTTTTAATATCTATCGGGGTGATATTATATGCCGCCATCCTGAGAGGATCAAGCCACAGACGCATAGCGTAGCGGTATTCACCCCATATCTCCACAGCACTTACGTTAGAGATGGTCTGTAGCCGCTCTTTCACAGTAAGGTCGGCGATCTCGGAGAGTTCCAGCATCGAACGGACGGGACTCTGTATGGTGATCTGCATGATGGGATCGGAGTCGGCATCGGCTTTTGATACCGTGGGAGGATCTACATCGCGGGGCAGGTATCTTTGCGCGATGGAGACTTTGTCTCTTACGTCGTTTGCGGCGGTCTCCATATCCACGCTCAACTCAAATTCCACGGTGATCCGTGAACTGCCTTGGCTACTTTGGCTGATGAGCGACCGGATACCCGGAATACCGTTGATATTCTGTTCCAGCGGTTCCGTAATCTGGTTCTCAATTACTTCCGCATTGGCACCGGGATAGGATACGTGTACGGTAATGATGGGGTTATCCACGTTGGGATATTCGCGGACGGGTAGGCTGGTATAGCCGATCAGGCCGAAGATGATGATGATCAGCACCATTACCGTGGCCAGTACCGGTCGCTTTATACTTAATTCCGATAAATTCATCTTGTATTAATCTGCTCTGTTTTCAACCATCTGGCCGATCTGCACCGGCATCCCGTTCCGTAACTGCATTACACCGGTGGTCAGAAGAGTGTCGCCGATATTCAGGCCGCTGATCACTTCTACTGACGAGGATGTACGCATGCCTGTAATAATCTCCACTTCCCTTGCGTTGCCGTTGTCGTACAGATAGGCAATATCGCGCCCCATCTCCTTGATACTGGAGATACTTGGTATGACGACGGCATTGTCGATCTGATCCAGGTTGATCCGGACACTGGCGGACTGACCCGGTTTCATCCTCCTGTCGGTATTGGGATAGCGGGCTCGTGCAAAGAGATTGAGGGTTTGTACGTCTAACCGTGATTCCACGGCATAAACCGTAGCATTATATACTGTCAGGTCATTTTCCACCGTGAAAAAAATTTCGGTTCCCGGTTGGATCATATTCACGAAATTCTGGGTAAGGGAGAATTCGATTTTCAGGGGTGAGATCTTGGTGAGATTGGCTACCACTACCGAAGGCGATGCGTATGCCCCTTCACTCACCTGCCTCAACCCGATCATACCGTCGAAAGGGGCTCTCAGCTCAGTCTGCCGGATACGTGCTTTCACCAGATCTATATCGGCTTTCAGTGTTTCTAGCTGCGTGGCAACCGATTGGTACGTTTCCTGGCTGATGGCATCTTTCTCAAGGAGTGTCTGTTGACGATACAG
Source organism: Proteiniphilum saccharofermentans (assembly GCF_900095135.1). Taxonomy (NCBI): domain Bacteria; kingdom Pseudomonadati; phylum Bacteroidota; class Bacteroidia; order Bacteroidales; family Dysgonomonadaceae; genus Proteiniphilum; species Proteiniphilum saccharofermentans. Next base: position 2,816,084 of record NZ_LT605205.1, on the reverse strand, counting down.
CCTGTCTTCTGCCAGCGGCAATTGGGCTTCCAGTTTTTTGAGCTCTGCCTGTAACGGAGCATCGTTTACCTTTGCCAGTAATGCCCCTTTTTGTACATAGGAACCCTCCTCGAAATAGATATCGGTGATCTTTCCTGCCGACTCGAAAGTGAGATCTACCTCCTCGTCAGGCAGCAGAACCCCTGTGATCCGGAACATATTGTTCAACGTTTGGGGCTTCAGTACGGTCGCGTTTACCATCAGCGCCCTGCTACCACCTCCGCCTGTATTTATCCGAACGGGAGCATTATCCTGCTCCCCGGGAGTAAGTAGTTGTTTGATCCTTGGGAAGAATGCCATCCCCAGAATTAAAACTGCGATGGAGGCAAATACAATTATTTTTGTTTTCCTATTCATACAATTGTGTAATTTCCTGTCGGCTAATATGCGTAGTATGTATTATTTTATCGCTATATTTCTTATTCGCAAAAAATCTTTCAAAAATACCCATTAAACGAGAGAAAACGTAACATAGAAACGGTTTTTAGTTTTTTTTAGGCCTTAAAATCGATATATCATCCAAATAAGTCGATGAATCCTATACGGATCAGCAATTAAATAACTATTTTTGACATTCAAAAACAGAGATCAATACAAATAAAAATAAGAATAAGTAGGTGTATGAGAAAATTGTTTCTAGCATTGGTGTTTATTATGAGTGGTATACTTCTGGCTGAAGCCCAGGATTGGGCGAACCTGGAGCGGTTCAGGGAGGATAACGCGAAATTGGGATCGGCAAAAACGTGTGACGACCGGGTGGTCTTTATGGGTAATTCCATTACACAGGGTTGGAAAGAAAAGGTACCTGAATTTTTTGAGGGTCGTCCCTATATCAACCGGGGGATTAGCGGGCAGACTACACCGCAGATGTTACTCCGTTTCCGTCAGGATGTACTTAAGTTATGGCCTAAAGTGGTGGTGATCCTGGCCGGAACGAATGATATTGCCGGTAATACTGGCCCGTCGACACTGGAAATGATCGAAGACAATATCCATTCCATGACGGAATTGGCACAGGCGCATGGCATACAGGTAGTATTGTGTTCGGTTCTCCCTGCATACGACTATCCTTGGCGCCCCGGTTTGGAGCCGGCTCCTAAAATTGTGGAATTGAACAAACGTATTAAGCAGTATGCCGGCACACGCGGGGCTGTCTATTGCGATTTTTTCTCTGCCATGGCTGATGAGCGTGACGGCCTGCCGGAAGAACTGTCGGAAGACGGCGTGCATCCAAATAAGGAGGGATACGCCATTATGGGGCCTTTGGTAGAGAATGCCATTGCCCGGGCACTTCTCATGTGGAAGGAGTTTAAATAATATTTTTATTTGATCTTTTTCCTATTGGTTTTTGGATCTTGGCGGCAATCCCAAATTGCCGCTATATATACTGTATCCCCTTTTATATAGTAAATAACTTTGTAATTATGCTTTACTATTAATCCCCGAAATATTTGAGGTTCATTAATTAATACTGGTTCAACCGCAGCCATTAGAGGAAAATCACGAAGTCGGTCTATTTCATCCAGAAAATCATTGTATAATCTAACCGCCGCATGTTCATTCGTTCCGGCAATTGAATTATAGATGTCTTCTAAATGCTCTTCGGCTGCGATTAAAAATTTTATTTTCATTTACGGGGATGTTTTCTTCTCATTTCTTCCATAGATTTGCCTCCTCCGTTTCGTTCATCTTCAACAGAACGTCTTACTTCCTCTATTAACTCTTCTGATGAAAATTGGCAGGGAGTAGTTTTTATTCTACGATAGTAGGCTTGTACCCGTTCGATTACAGAGCTATCTTGCTCGTTTTCTATTTCTTTTTGAAATTGGGCTTTCAATTCTAATGTTGCCATGTACAACTCCTTTCTTTTTTGATACAAACAAAGATAATATTCTTTTCTCAGATTGTGGAGATCTGTGACAATTTAGCATTTTTTCTTATTTTGCTTTATAATCATTCCTAGTTCCTGCTCCTTTGGCTGTATATGGTAAATAAATATAATTACAACTACTCCCTGACTCCATTTACTATTACGGTTCTATAAATTCGTATGCATTGATATCTCTTAACCCGGGTGCGCTGAAGTATGTTCCCAAATCTCCCCTGATCTTTACTTTTTTATCGAAATTGTCTGGGTTATCTCGTAGATTCAGTGCATTTCTGGCACTTCTGGTGCCCAGCATCACCGGTATAATCCGAGCCAAGTCAGTCTCTCCTTGATTGTCCGCCAGTGCGAGATTGCTTTGAGAGACATCACCGGATAAATTGGTCGAAAAACTGTTCATGGAGGAAGACGAAAAATATCCCACAATATACCCTTCCACCCATACACCGGCTTTACCTTGGTATTCTTGCGCTTGGATTACCGTGTAGGGCGATCTCTTTGACCCGGGTATTATCGGAGGGTTTTCGTTCGTGGTAGGTACGGTCGCATTGGTGGAAGGCCCCTCAATCCAATTGGATATTGTTCCTACGGTAACAGCGGGTATCCGATCCGAATCTAAAAAAACATTATAAATGTACCGGGTCGATTTATCGAAAGATTGGATCTCCGGTACACTACTCAGGGGGTATTTGAACGTTTCATCATCCAATAGGAACCACAATTCCATCCCGTTGAGGCTGGATGTGGGCAAAAGGATCGCCTCGGCGGTCGCTCCGTCGGATGCCACCATACAGGCAATATTGCCGGTTGCGGAAGGCGCCGACAATGTCCCGTCCGTAAGGTTGAAATTGGCATTTATCCCTGCGTTGGTGATAATTACTTCTATGCCGTTCAGGTTAGGTATAAATTTGTGCTCTATCGTGAGCGTGATTTTCGCCAGTTGGTGGGAGAACAACATATTGACATTGGGTTTACCCGAGTTGAATGCTTTTGCATTATCGGAATAGAGGAGGTCTATATCGGACTGTACCGACTGATTGGACAGGTCGATAGGATATGTTAAATTGGCAATCATCTCTTTATAAGGATAATATCCGATGAAATCCACATTCGATCCATCAAGCGGGAAGGTAATGGTGGTTGCCCCTTTTGCCGGTAAAAACGTTGATGTGCCTGTAGTTTCATACTTTGTATTCTGCACGATGGCCGAAGGTCCGAGTGCTTCGCCCGATTTCTTCATATACACGCCTATGGCATCTCCTTTATCCCACGTAGAACCGGAGGCGCGGGTCTGCAGCCCCTCGATCGCGGCACTTAATTGAACTTTCTCGCCTGCGCCTGGAGGGATTGGCGTATCCCCTTCGCACGAAGCGATGACAAAACAGATGAGAGAACAAAAGAACAATAATTTTTTTGCTTTCATAATGTGATTTTTTTTGATTTTCACCTTGTCAAGGTGATATTCTGAAAAAAATGAGTAGTGAATAGTACAAGGTCAAAGTATGCGGTATAGATAACGTAAACCAATCTCAGCACCGTACCACAAAGATTATTGTACGGCGAAAAGGACACACAAGATATATTATCCCATTTCTAAAATGAAACGGAATGCAATTACAAAATAATACATGTGAAATCCAAATGTATTAACGAAATAATATTAAAAAACAGTTAAGGTCTTGGTCGCTGTTACTGGGTTGACAAGTGTCTCTCAATGAAACACGTAAAATCAAATAATGATTTATATTCCGGTAAGATGGTAATTTCCCGATCCTAATTCGATTTCGATACTATTTTCCGTTTCTGTAACATTCCTTATGCCCTTCCCTGTTGGTGTCGACACATTCAGTTCCTTCGGCAACCTGATGATGGCTGAACTGTTTCCGGGAATGGTAATATTCCAATGGAATGTTCCGTTTTCTTTTTTCCATTCGCTTTTAATTTCTCCGTAAACCGATTTATAGGAGGCTTTTACATGCGATAATCCTTCGGGGAATTTCGGCTCCATCAGCAGTTTTTTATAAGCCGTACTTTCCGGATGGTTTTTGATCCCTGCCAGATCCTCATAAAACCAGATCAACAGGTCACCCAGTAACATCACATGATTGGCGGAGTTCATTGCCGGATCGGCCGTATCTCCGTTCCATAATTCCCAGATGGTAGTCGCACCGTTTTCAATCATATATCCCCAACTGGGATAGGTGCGGTTGGTGACGATCCTGTATGCCAGATCTACATTTCCCTGTTCCGTCAGACCGCGCATCAGGTGCTGGATTCCCAATACTCCTGTGCTAACATGACCGTTGAAATCCACCTCTGTCTTGCGTACGATATTGTCGAACACTTTTTGTTCATATCCTTCCGGTACCAGCCCCAGGCGAAGCGAAAGAATATTGGCCGTGACAGTATTATTATCATACAAAGCTGAATCGGTATTGAAAAAACGGGCATTATACGCCTCTTTGATCTTCGATGCCAGCTCTTGATACCCTGCTATATCTTTCGTGTTGCCAGTGAGTTGGGCAAACTCGGTCATCAGGTTCAACAGGCTGTAGTATACGGTGGTGCTCAAAACGGCTCCGGCTGTTTTCCGGGAAGGATCCTTCGAATGGATGAGCTCCTGTGATTCGGGCGGCATGCACCAGTCGCCGTAAGTGTCTTTTGTAAGGATATAATCCTGCATCGATACCTGTTGGATACGTTCCAGATAGCGTTTCATGGATGGGTAGTGCCTTTTTACCGGTTCGGTATCGCCAAACTGCAGCCACAACATCTTTGCCCCGTAGAAATAGGCGGCCGGCCAGGTTACATCGTCATTAAAGATAGTCCAGTACCGTGGAGAGACCACCGAAATGCTGCCTTCGGGGCTTTGCGAATCTTCGATATCCTGCAGCCATTTACTATAAAGTAGTGCATTGTCGAACACGAAGGCTTCTCCGAAGCATCCGGTCGCACGGTCACCCAGCCAACCCTGACGCTCATCGCGTTGCGGACAGTCGGTGGGCATACCCCTGTAGTTCCCGCGGATTCCCCAATAAGCGTTTTTGAATATTTGATTGATGGTTTCGTCGGATGTCTCGAATTGTCCGGTCGTTTCCATTTGGTCATAGATAACCCTGCCGGTGAAATCCGACAATTCCGGTTGGTAATCGAGGCCCGATATTTCTACGAAGCGGAATCCGTGAAAGACGAAAGAGGGTTCCCAACTGAAATCCCCGTCTTTCGAAGGCGTATAGATGTCGGTAACCTTTGCACTCCGCAGATTTGCCATATAGAGTGTCCCGTCGGGATTGAGCATTTCTGCAAACCGCATTGTAACGGGCTGATCCTTTTTCCCATTTAACCTGTTGATCTTTATCCAGCCTACCATATTCTGTCCCATATCCAGAATAAATTTCCCGTCGGTCAGTTTTGTGATAGCTACCGGTGTCAGTTCTTCCTGTACGCGGATATTCGGATTGGGTTGTGCGGTAAGTGTCCCTCCGGGTGCAGACATTATATCGACCTGTTTCCATGTAGTATCGTCGTAACTGATCTTATCCCATCCGGGAAGCTCCATCCGGGCATCATATTCTTCTCCGTCGAATTCGTTATTGGCGATGATGGGGCCCCTGGAGGTGACTTTCCAGGATTCATCGCTGACAATAACATCTGTTGAACCGTCACTGTACTCAATTTCCAGTTGTGCCAGTAGTCGAGGCAAACCGAATACCTGGGTTGGAGATTCACGCATACCGAAATAGCGACCGTTACCTAATTTTACCCCCAATAGATTACTATCTCTTTGAATCAGGGAGGTAACATCATATACGTTGTAATATACTTTTTCAGGATACCATGAAACCGTGGGGGCAAGAACGTCATCCGATACTCGCTTCCCGTTTATATAAGCCTGATAGGCGCCTTGCCCGGAGATATAAAGCACTGCACGTTTTACCTTCTGTTTACTGTCGAAAGGTTTTCGCAGATAACGGGCAGCCAGACGGGTATTTCCTTTATCTGTTTCACCCGGATTTGAAAGCGCATTTTCGCCAATCCATTTGGCCTGCCAGCCGGCAATGTCCGGTAGGGCCATAGACCAGTGGTTGATCTTACTCCAGGCTGTTTCTCCCTGATTGGTCGTTACTTTTACCCGCCAGTAATATACTTCTCTCGGAGAAAGTGTTTCTCCCGTATATGGGATAAGTATGGATTCAGCATCAGCAACAATTCCCGAATCCCATAACAAGTTGTTTCCTTTTTCCAGATCCTGCTCCGATCCGGCCACCTGAATCTGATAGGCTTCCTGCCGTAAATCGGGTTTAACTGAAGTGATCTGCCATGAGAATCGGGGTGTTGATGTGCTCACTCCCTGAGGATTCTCCTGCATTTCTACCTTCAGGGAATCCACTCTGACCGCTGTTCCCTGACATCCGGCCATGAATATGACCAGGATAAGTCCAATTAAAAAATGAATGTGTTTCATATTGATTAAGAAGTTAGAAATTAGAACTCAGAAATAAGAAATAAGAAGTTAGAAGTGGAGAAGTAGAATTACTAATTATCCAATTAGCAGTTTCAAAAAAAATTCACTTTTCACTTTTAATTTTTCACTTAAACCACCTTCCCACCTTATTCATATTGACATATTAGCATATTATCAAATCAATATCGGTCAATTACTGAACCGGTATTTTCCTGCCGGTATTTCAAACAGGATATATCCTTCTTTTCTGCCAGTTTCTTTGACATGTTCAGCATTCACATGTACGGTTTTTCCGTTATCATCGGGAAACAGGACTGTTGCCGTACAGTTTGGCGGTACAGTTACATTTAATGTAATCCTTCCGTTTTCACGCTCCCATGAGGATTCTATCAACCCGGCCGGAGAATCGAATGAAGCTTTTGCAGAGGATATTTGTGTTTCGGTGAGTTTGGGTATCCGTACCATAAACTTTCTGAATCCGGGAACATCGGCATCCCTTCTGATACCGGCCACACCATCGATATACCATGCACCGGGATAGAGATAAGAGCTGTGCAGCAGAGAGTGGCCTGGGAGATCTTTTTCCCACATCTCCCAAATGGTGGTGGCTCCGCTTTCACGCATTAGGCCCCAACCCGGATAGGTGGTCTGGGATGTCATGGAATAGATGAGGTCGTCTCGCCCCTCTTCACGTAATACTTTAAAAAGCATTGCACCACCGGTGATCCCTACGTCGATATGTCCGTTCTTATGAACGAGAATCTCTTCAGCCAGTCTCTCCATCACTTTTGGGCGTAATTCAGCCGGCATGATATCGCCATAGAGAGCCGCAGAAAGGCTCCGCATCGATCTGTCCGAATAATTATGATCGTCCGGATGATAATATTTGGCATGGATAGCTTTAGATGACTGTTCTGCCTGACGCGCCCATTGTTCTGCCTCTTCAGTTCTTCCGATCACCCTGGCAATTTGTGTTGCAGTTTTCAGGTTATATACCCAATAGCAGTTATTGAAAAAGATATTTTCATCGGAATAGTTATTCATCCCTTGCGACGTAGCTCCCGGCCAGAGCCAGTCGCCCAGGAAATCCCACCGTGCGCCGTACCGTTTGAGCATATCGTTTTCTACATGAGTATCGAGAAATTTCAACCAGCCTTTGATCATTTCGAAATTATCTTCGAGCACCCGCATATCACCATGATGTTGGTATATGAACCACGGGAGGGTGACCACTATTCCGCCCCATGCCGGGCCGCCGCCACCATGGTAGGTCGGTGCTGTCTGAGGGAGTATACCTCCACCCAGTATCCTGCCGCTTCCTTCCTGCTTGCGTGCCCATTCCGGATCGTTCATATTGCCTGTCATCGGTTCTGTTCCCTGTACGTCTCGCCAGTCTTCCAGCCATTTGGTATAGAAAGCACCCAGTTTGTAATTAAACAGGCCGGTTTCGGAAGTGGCATGTGCATCGCCGCCATAGCCGAATCGTTCGCGTTGGGGACAGTCGACGATAAATCCGCCAAGAGACAGATTCTCAAAAGTCCATTTTACCGTATTGTAGATCCAGTTCTGCAACGGATCGGAACACTCGAAACGGGCTGCGTCATCGAAAGCGGTACGTACCATCCATCCTTTGATCTCCTCTTTTTTGGGAGCCGATCTCAAGCCTTTAATCGTGATCCATCTTCCCGAACTGTAGTTGAATCGATTTTCAAATGTGCCTTTTCCTGAAGCACCGATAACGTAAGCGTTCATCAACCCGAACGTTATTTCTTCCTGCTCTCTTTCCGAAAACAGGAACCGGATGGTATCGCCGGGGTTGCCCTGTACTGATATTTGTGTCCATCCCGCGAAATTTACGCCCATATCCACACGGTAAGAGCCATCGGGGCGGGATTCGACGGCGACCGGATGAATCTCGTCAATCAGGATGTTGGTTTCTACCTGCTGAGTTGATAGTTCAAGCGCCGGTGTGTATACTGTGGCGTTTTTCCAGTTGCGGTCGTCCAGGGTTGCCAGGTTCCACTCTTCCACCTCTTTACTAGCATCCCATATCTCGCCTCCATATCCTCCTACTCCAAATCCCCAGTTCCCAATCAGCTTATTGGGACTCGGATAGGTTTTCCACGACTGATCGGTAGCGATCCTCGCCAGCTTGCGGTCGTTGGCATCGTAGATATCCGTCTGGGCGATTACCAAAGGGGTACGAGGTTTATCGGCCGTTGCGTAAGGAGCAAAGATAGACCACGAAGTTCCCAGCCATAGGGCGATGACGTTTGTGCCGGATGTAAGTGCGGGTGCAATATCGTAGGCAATGTAACGCGCCCGTTTAGTATGGTCCGTTACTGCCGGTGCAAGTACATGATCATCGATTCTTTTCCCGTTGACATATACTTCATGATATCCTACCGAAGCGACAAACAGCGTCGCTTTAGACGGGTTTTCCTTTAAATCGAAAGTTTTCCGGAACCACGGATCATATATTTTGTTAGGTCCTTCCGCCGGATCGTAAGCCTTGTCCGTACCGATCCACTTGGCTGTCCATTCTTCCTGTGAGAACAATCCGGTACTCCATTTGGCTACTTCGCTGTAACCCGATTCATTGCCGTTTTCATCCTTTACGGCTACTTTCCAGAAATATTTCTCGTCAGACCGCAGCGGTTTGCCGTTGTATTCGATCAGTTGCATATTGTCTGATTCGATCCATCCGCTGTCCCACATGTCGCCGAAATGGTCAGCCCTTTTTTGCTGTGAACTTCCTACCAGTATGCGGTATGCTGTTTGTCGTTGTCCGTAAGCTGATTCATCGGTCGGTTGGAGTGTCCAACTAAAACGTGGATGCGCTACATCCAGACTTGCCGGATTCTTCAGGTGTTCACAGGTGAGATTCACCGGAGCGACTGATGCTTTTTCCTTCCCAAAAACCGTTATAGCTAGAGAGGTGAGAATTAGTATAGCCAGAAAAAAGATTATTCGTTTCATATGATTAAATTTTGAACTCAGAAGTTAGAAATTAGAAGTCGGAATTGGAGAAGTATAGAATTGGAGAAGGGAAGAATAACAGGGTAATCAGCCAATTATCAAATCGTTAAATCATCACATCATCACATCACCACATCACCACATCACCACATCAACCTTCAGCCACTTATCTTAAATGTAAAACTATGAGTTCCTGCATCCAGTTTTATTAATTTGTTTCCTTCCACATAATCGGGAAGATACAAAGTGGCACTGCTGTTCGCAGGTACCACAACCTGATAGTTTATCTTTCCTCCTTCCCATTTCCATTGAGAACGGATCAGGCCATGGGGTGAATTAAACTGTGCATCGAACCGCTCCAAATCTTTTTCAAAATGGGGGCGCAGGATAATATGCTTGAAACCGGGCTGTGCGGCATCGGGGTAGATGCCTCCCAGTCCTTTGAAGAACCACGCGCCGATCTCGCCGAACATCATATGATTGTCGGAGATGTCCCGCTCGGCATCCAGATCCCAGTTCTCAAGCAGGGTAGTGGCTCCATTCACAATCCACCATCCCCAGGAGGGATAAGTGTCCTGCACCGCTACCTTATACGCTACATCGGGATAGCCGTTTTCACTTAATGCGTTTAAAATAGCTTTGGCCCCTAATACACCCACATCTAAATGGAATCCGGCTTCTTCCACTTTCTTCGCAAGGTTCTGTGCTACTTTAGGTATCATATCCTCCGGTACTACTTTCCATTGTAACGGAACACTTAGTTCGGTTTGGGTTCCGCTGGCGTAAATACCGGTTTCACGATCCAGGTATTTCTTGTTGATCGCATTTTTGATTTTCTCTGCCAATGCGGAGTAATATTGATGATCTGTTTCTTTCCCGAACAGTTTTGACGCTTCGGCCAGTATTTTTGCATCTACATAGAAATAGACGGAGGAAGTCAGTTCCAGGTTCGAACGTGATTTCACCGGTACCCAGTCGCCACGTCCCCAGGAGGTCAGACCCCCGGGACTTGTACGATCCACATAATCCACATACCGTTTGATGTTCCCGTAACAGTCTTCCAATAGTTTACTGTCACCATAGAACCTGTATATTTCCCAGGGAATAATGGCAATTGTACTGGTCCAGTCTAATCCGTTATGAGTTCCATAACCCCATCCTCCCGTAGGAATAATGTCGGGCAACACTCCATTGGGTTGTTGTTCGTCCCGGTGGTCGGCCAGCCATTTCTCATATACGGTGATACCGTCGAAATTGTAGAGGGCGGTCTCTATGGCAAAATGGCCATCACCGGTCCATCCGTTCTTTTCGCGTTGCGGGCAATCGGTGGGATAACCCATCAGGTTCGACAGATAAGCATTATTTGTTGCCCACCATAATTTATTGATAAGGTCACTTGAAGTCTCAATTTTCCCGATCGGCGGTACATCGCTATGCATAAAATAAGCAGTCAGGTTGTTTTTATCCAGTTCAACCGGTTTACTGCTTGTTATTTCCACATACCGGAACCCTTTGTAGTTGAAGCGGGTCATAAATTCATCTTCTCCTTTTCCGCTCAATATCAGTATATCCGTCTGGAAAGGATCTTTTTCCCTATCCCCCCGGTAATACACATCGATATTGGACATATTGATCCGTCCGTTATCATACAGACGTTCTCCATGCTTTATCCGTAGTTCCGTACCTTCTTCGCCGGAAACCTTTATCCTGGTTACCCCCGACATATTTTGCCCGAAGTCGTACACATAGGTCTTTTCATCTATCTTGTGGACTGATTTAGCGGGGATCGTCAATACATTCCGTATCGGTCTCAATTGTTGGGCGGTAATATTCTGAGAGGGAGTAGAGCGTAATCCTACTTCCTGCCATTGTGAATCATCAAACTCCGGCTTGCTCCATCCATCCTGTTCCAGCCGTGCGTCGTAATGCTCCCCTGTGTAAATACTGTTAAAGATGACCGGGCTGTCCGATTTTTTCCAACTCAGGTTAGTGGGGATGATCTCCACAGTGCCATCGGTATAGGTGATACGCAGGTCCAGACAGAAAGCGGGACGGTTGCGCCAGGGCGCCCGGTGAAAATCCCATACCGCCATTGACTGATGATTATACCAACCGTTGCCGAGGATCACCCCGATGGCATTTTCTCCTTTCTGCAGTTGAGCGGTCACATCGTGGGTGACATAGAGGTTACGCCTGTCGTAGCGGGTGTACATCGGATCGAGGCGCTGGTTGCCTATCTTTTCTCCGTTGATATGGAGTTCATATAATCCGGCGACGGCAATATATACACGGGCCGATGCGATTTCCTTGGCGGTTTCGAATTTTTTACGGAAGTAGGGAGCGGGTGCATAATGGATATCCCTCCCGTCGCTGATCCAGTTCCCCTGCCAGTGGCTGATATCCATCATCCCCGTTTCAAAAGATTGGATACCGGAGATGCTTTCATTCTGCCCTGCATCCCATATCATCACTTTCCAGTAATATTTTGTGAAAGGGGCAAGGCTATTTCCTGCGTAAGTGACTAACTGCCGGTCTGAGTTCATCTTTCCGGAATCCCATACATCGCCTTTCCCGTTAAGTACTTTCAGGGAATCGGTGCCAATGATGACCCTGTAGGCGGACTGCCGTGCTCCCTGCCTGTTGTCCTCAATCCTCCATGCCAATCTGGGATTAGGGTTATCTATGCCGATGGGATTTTCCAGATGATCGGTTTTCAGATCGACCGGCAAGGAAGATGATCCCCCTTTCAGAAAATAACTGAACGAAAGTAGTATAACCAGAATGGTATATCTGTATAATTTTACCATAAATAAAAGATTGTTTTAGTATAGGCCAAATACGATTTGCTGATTTGTATATTTATTGGTCATCTGATTAATTATCAAATCGTTAAATCGTTAAATTATCGAATTAATTTATTGTTGTTGTAAACGAATGATGTCCGCTTCCAACATCTTTATAATCTTTTTGTTGCGGAAGATACACTTTGGCAGTACAATTGTGCGGGACGAACAAATCCATTTTAAATTGATCGCCATCGATTTTCCAGTTGACGGAGATTGTGCCATACAAAGTATCGTAGGATGCTTCTACAAACTTCAGGTCTCCCACCGGTTTCGGTGCAATCACTATATTTTGGAAACCACTGTAGTCTTCTGTCGTTATTCCTGCCAGTGATTTGTAGAACCACTCCTCAATCTGGCCCATCATGAAGTGATTCCATGATGCGCCGTCTCTCGGATCCCATAACTCGGTAAGTGTTGTGGCACCGAATTGCAACTGGAAACCGTATCCAGGCACTTCCCTATGATTATGCATTTTATACATGACTTCGTTTAATCCGTTATCGGCCAACGTTTGGAACAGGTACCTGTTTCCGACATCTCCCGTGGAGAGCCGGTACCCTTTTTCTTGTATGTCTTTTATTAAATTATCCAGTACGGCTTGTTTGTGTGGAGGTTCCACAATACCCGCAAACAGCGGCATAGCATTCGATGCCTGACTTCCCGTACCGTATTGCCGAGTGTTTTCATCGAAGAATTCTTTGTTAAATGCATTTTTTACCTGCTCCCTGAGCGTTGAATAGTAGTCATAATCGTCGGATTTATCCATTATTTCGGCAGCCTGTACAAGGTAGTCAATCACCATATAATAGTGAGCAGATGCGGACAAAGGTACCGGAGTGTTCTTGGATACGCCGTAGGGTTCGTCTTTCCGGTAATCGCACCAGTCTCCCAGCCCGTGTGACACAATATGGTCAGTTGCGGTAGAAGAAAGGTAATCGGCATACTTTTTCATTACGTCGTAGTATTCCATGATCAGGGATTTATCTCCGTAGAACCGGTAATACATGAACGGCAGGAAAACGGCCGTACTTCCCCATTCGGGAGAATCGCGGAATCCTCCTTCAAAAATAACATACTCGGGAGCAATATCGGGAACCAGACCGTTTGGAAGCTGTGCATCGCGTATATCCTGCATGATCTTCGGTGCAAACGTGGTCAGGTCAAAATTGTAAAACAGTCCGGGACCGTTCAGATGTACCTGTTCCAGCCATCCGAGTTTTTCACGGTGGGGACAATCGGTAAACACAGCGTGCATATTACTTTTGATCGCATTCACAATAATCCGGTGAGCCTCATTGAAAATCTCATTCGAACAGTGAAAACGACCTGTCCGGGTGCTCGAATTATACACGAAATGGGACTGTACCTCTTCCGGCTTGACACCATCTGCCTGGACATATTTATAACCGTAATAGGAGAAACGGGGATGCCATGTCTCTTGCGTCTCTCCTTTTAAAGTGTATTCGTAATAATAGGGCGATCCCGATTGTGATTGATTTACGGAACCGTCTTCGTGAATGTTTTCACCTACTGTCAATCTGACTTTATCTCCTGACTTTCCCGAGACTTTGATCTTTGGAAAGCCTGATAGGTTTTGTCCCATATCGAAGACATATGCATCACCCACTTTTTTCACCGACTTAGGTGTGTATGTTTCCATTATTTTAACGGAAGCAGTGGTCTGTGGTGTAAGACGCCCATTGGGGGCACTTTGTACCACTACCGGTAACCAGTCCGACTCATCGAATCCATAACTATCCCACCCATTCTGCTCCAGCCTTGCGTCATAATCTTCGCCGCCATACATATCATTGAAGATAATGGGGCTTAAAGAATATTTCCAGTTTTCGTTCGAATCGATTTCCTCTTTTGTGCCGTCCGTATAAGTTATATGAAGTTTAAAAAACAGGGTAGGGGGACCAAAACTCACCTGCATTTTTACGTACCGGCCACCCTGCTGATTAAAGAATCCGTTCCCCAACAATACTCCGATTGCGTTGTTCTGTTGCAGGGAATGAGTCACATCATAGGCATTATAATAGATTGTCTTGTCGTAATCACTCCACATGGGATCAAACCGGGAATCTCCCACCTTTTCTCCGTTCAATGAAAGTTCATAGTGGCCTAATCCGCTGATATAAATAATTGCCTCTCTGATTTTCTTATCGATGGAAAAATCTTTTCTCAGATAGATACTTCTTTTGGAAAGGGGATGGGTATTCATCCATTTTTCGGCTGCTTCCGATGAGGCAGCCAGTGCGTGATAGATTCTTCCTTCCGGGATATTGGCCTCTTTTTTGTCAATCGCTCCGATCCATTCGGCTTTTAATTCCGTATCCGAAGGAGCCATCCGGAATCTGTCCATTTCACTCCATTCCGAAGAGTAATTACGTGTATCCCAGACCTTGACTCTCCACCGATACTCTTTTCCCGGTTCCAATGTTTCCCTGCCGTCGTATTTTACCTGTTGGCTTTGACCGGATAGCACTTTTCCCGAATCCCATATTTTTATTTCTTTCCCGTTGATACGGGTATAAACCTCTATGGTGTAAGCTGACTGGCGTATTTCCTGCTTATCCGATTGCAGTTGCCATCCGAAAAGAGGTGTGCCTGAAGCAACCAGTAGTGGATCTTGTTGATACTCGCAGGTAAGTTTTATGATCCTGAGAGGATGAATGTTATTTCCATATACTGTATTGTGAGCACAGAATAGAAAGGTTGACAGGATAATTAAAATTCCCGGCTTTTGAAACTTGTGTAAAATGGTTAGTCGGTTTAATAAGAACATGTTGTTGTTTTTTGTATGGTGACATTATTGCTTAATTCCGGCACAAGAAACTAATCTTACAAAAATAAAACAATATTTCCATTCTGTAAATCATTCGAAATGATATAAAAACTAAGAAATTTGATACGGGGAGAAATTATCGGATATAAATTATTTTGACAGGTTCGTGATAAATGATTAGATTATCTGTTGGGACTATGGATGTATTCATAGGGGAGATAATACTTTCTAATTTCCTTAAAAGTTAAGAGAATATTCTTGAGAAGCTTGTATTTGTGAAATAAATTTAAAAAATAGATTTCATTGGTTAAAATGCAAGTTACTTCTTGGTTATTAAAAAATATTGACTGTATATTTGTCAGACAAATCATATAATTAATACAAGACGTATAAAATACGTAAAAATATCAATTACTCATGGAAAGACTGAAAATTCAGAATAATTCTGTTACCCTGGTGGATCAGGTGGAAGACAAACTTTTGACCTATTTTAGAGAGAAAGATCTTCAAACGGGGGATCCTATTCCTAATGAAATGGAGCTGTCGGCTTCCTTAGGTGTAGCCCGGAGTGTGTTACGCGAAGCGTTGAGCCGGTTAAAGATGATGGGTATGATTGAAACCCGTACCCGGCGGGGTATGATCCTTTCGGAGCCATCTATCCTGGGAGGAATGAAACGGGTAGTAGATCCCCGTATTTTAAGCGAAGATGCTTTATTCGATATCCTGGGGTTCAGGATTGCTTTAGAGATGGGTATATGCAGCGATATTTTCAGAAATATTACGCCGAAAGACATCGAAGATCTTGAAGAAATTGTGAAAGTAGGTATTATGTATGAGAACAACGAATATGCGCCTTTCAGCGAATTTACTTTTCATACGAGATTGTATCAGATAACAGGGAATAAAACAATCGCTGAATTCCAGAATATTGTGCATCCCGTGATGACCTTTGTAAAAGACAAATTCAAGGAATACCTGGCTCCCATCAATATAAAACTCAAAGAAGAAGGACGGATTGTAACCCATCAGGATCTGTTACACTATCTGAAAGAAAATGATGAGGACGGATACAGAAAGGCACTGGAACAACATTTCGAGGTTTATAAGATTTTCATCCGACAAAAGAACGAAACTATTCATCATCAAAAATGCGTTGTCAAACAATAATATCTTTTTTAATTGCCATGAGTATTACAGCTGTTATGTATACAATGGATAATCTACCATTGCCTTGTCAGCTAGAATGGGAGATACAATGGAATAATTCGAATTCCCTTCCTTCCCTTCAGGATAAGGAAGAGAACAGAGGGGTTGCGGGTGTATTTTCCGGATTTGTCGGCAATGAACTGATTATTGCGGGAGGAGCAAATTTTCCGGATAAGATGCCATGGGAAGGAGGAAAAAAGAATTGGGAGAGAACACTGTATCATGCACATACGGACACCATGGATTTTCAATGGGGGATTATAACTGATTTTCTGCCTGCAGCTATTGCCTATGGCGTGTCCATACAATTGGCAGAAGGCCTGCTGTGTATAGGCGGATGTGACATGAAACGGTGCTTTGATGATGTCTTTCTTATCTATAAGGAAGGGGGAGTTTTTAAAATCTCTTATGATTGGCCTTCCCTGCCGGTTCCCTTAGCCAATGCTACAGGTGCGCTTCTGAATAATAAAATATATATAGCCGGAGGTCAGGAAAAGATGAGTGAAGAAAATGCCACAAATCACTTTTTCGTATTAGACCTTGACCATAAGGACAAAGGATGGGTCGCTTTGCCTTCCTGGGACGGTAATGCACGGGGTTACGCAGTGAGTGTTGCCATTGAAAACGGAGAGTCTCCGGTTTTTTACCTCTTCAGTGGAAGGGATTATCGTTCGTCCGGTTATGTGGAGATACTAACCGATGGGCATATGTATGACCCTTTTGTGAATAGATGGACACGTCTTCAGGGATTTTTTCCGGTGATGGCGGGAACAGCATTTGTACACTCGGAGAACATTGTCTTTTTAGGAGGCGTTACGAAATTATTTCCCGGATCATATGAGCACCCCGGTTTTGAAAATATCCTCAGGGTATATGATCGTATATCGCACAGATTTGTTCATGAGGAAATCCTGCCTTTTTCCGTTCCGGTCACCACCAATATCGCCGTACGGGAAAATAATTTTTATATTACCAGCGGAGAAATAAAACCCGGAATAAGAACACCCTCTGTCTATGAGGGACAGATCATACCACTGGAAAAATAATCCGGCATATTCTACTGTATTATTTATAAAGTATTAATTGTTAATTTGTTAAAATGAAAAATTATCAAAAATTGAAAGGATTAGTAGCCGCGACATTTACCCCCATGTATCCGAATGGCGATATTCATTATGCTGTCATAGGTCAATATGCACAGCATATCGTCGATTCGGGTATTTCGGGAGTATTTGTGTGTGGAACCACGGGCGAATTCACATCATTGACGACAGAAGAGAGAAAACAGATTCTGGAACATTGGGTGAAAGCTGCCAGGGGACGTTTTAAAGTAATTGCACATGTGGGTAGTGATAACCAGCGTGAGTCGGTGAAACTTTCCCGTCACGCGGCAGAGACCGGAGCCTGGGGTGTGGGGTCCATTGCTCCCGGTTTTTTTAAACCTGCCTCGGTGCGTGACCTGATCGGTTTTTTCAAACCTGTTGCAGCCGCGGCTCCCGAACTTCCGTTCTATTATTACAACATGCCTTCGATGACGGGAGTCAGTCTATCCGTTGCGCAATTTTTACAGGAAGGAAAACAAGAGATTCCCAATCTGGCCGGTGTGAAGTATACGCACAACAACCTGATGGAAATGGGAGACTGTATCCATCTTGATGATGGAGCGTTCGAAGTATTGCACGGGTATGACGAGATGCTTGTCTGCGGACTGGCGTTGGGTGCGGTTGCCGGTGTAGGAAGTACATATAATTATTCGCCTTCCGTGTATTTGAATATCATGAAAGCAATGGAAGAGGGAGATCTTGCGTCTGCCCGGGCATTCCAGATGCAATCCATTGAAATTGTCAAAGTAATTATCAAATACGGAGGAGGTGTAAGAGGCGGGAAAGCCATTATGAATTTGATCGGAATCGAATGCGGAGGATGTCGTTTACCCATTGCTCCGTTTGAAAAAGAAGAATACGATTCTCTCAGAAAAGACCTGAAAGAAATCGGTTTTTGGGGAAAATAGAGAAAGGGATACATCCTGCAAATAGTACCCCTTTCCACAATAATTTTAAAACACGAATATCTTAAAATCATTACAAAGATGAGAAAAATTTGTCGATTTTTAGCCTTTTTTATTTTCTTGTTTGCTTCATTATCTTTCCTTATGGCACAGGAAATAACCGTTACGGGGGTAGTGCATGATAATGAAGGAGAAACGTTGCCGGGCGTTTCTGTAGTAGTCAAAGGCACTACACACGGAACAGTCACGGGTATAGATGGTAATTTTGAAATAAAAGTGCCTCAGGGAGCCACTTTAGAATTTTCTTATGTAGGATTTCAACCTCAGGAGATAAGGATCACGAATCAAGAACGTATCAATGTTGTACTGAATGTTTCGACCGTGGGATTGGATGAGGTTGTCGTTGTAGGGTATGGAACGCAATCCAGGCGTACCGTAACTTCTGCTATTACAAAAGTAGGAGGAGAAGTATTGCAGAATATTCCGATCAGTACTGTAGGTGAAGGATTGAAAGGAAAAATAGCGGGTACCCGGATATATTCCAACGATAATACTCCCGGTGCAGATGCAACCATCCGTATCAGGGGAGGTTCCTCTATTAATAAAAGTAATGAACCGCTTATTCTGGTTGATGGAGTGGAAAGAGCGTTCAGCGGGATTAATCCGAATGATATCGAATCCATAGAAGTGTTAAAGGATGCTGCTTCGACAGCCATTTACGGATCAAGAGCTTCAAATGGAGTAGTATTGATCACAACGAAGAAGGGGTCGATCAATAAAGCCCCTAACATTACTTTTGAAGCCAATGTGGCATTACAGGAAGCTGCAACTTTATATAAATTCATGAATGCAGCCGATTATTTGAGTATTGTGCGTCCGGCCGTTGCAGTAGGCCCGAATGCACGGTTTAATTGGATGGACGGCTATTCGGCCAGTTCCGGTAATACAGCTTCTTCCATTTATTCAACACGCTATCTGGGCGATGGAGAATCTGTGCCGGCTGGTTATCACTCCATGCCGGATCCATTGGATCCTACGAAAACCCTGATCTTTCAGGATAATAATTTTCAGGATGAGATTTATAAACAAGCGATGTGGCAGAATTATTATGTGGGACTTGACGGAGGAAACGAAGGTGTTCGGTATAATATCAGTTTAGGATACACGGATGATGCCGGTGTCGCTATTGCAACCAATTATTCACGCTTAAATTTGCGAAGTAATATTGATGTGAATATTAATAAGTTCTTGTCGTTTATGGGAGGATTTGATTATTCCCGTACAGAATCGCAGGAATATGAAAACCAGATGAATGTTATTTCCCGTGGTCTGGCAACTCCTCCTACACAAAAGAAATACAATGAAGACGGAACCCCCACTAAAGGATATAATGCCACTTCTCCCAACCCATTATGGTATGCCTATTATAATGATCAGAGCCAGGAAAACAAACGTCTGTCGGCATTTGGTAAGCTGACTTATCGGATCATAGACGGCCTTAAGGCAGAGGCTCAACTATCGACCTATAATCATCATTATAAGAACGATAGTTTTCAAAAAGCGAATGAATTTAACGGATTACGTCCGGCCAGTTCTTCTTTTGGTGAACTCAGGCGGGATAAACTGGAAGTATATGCAACCTATAATAAAGGAATTGATAATCATTCCTTTTCTGTAATGGGTGGATATTCCTATCAGAAAGATATCAATCAGGCACTGGCTGCACAAGTTGATGGAGCGAGTTCTGATAAAGTGCCGACACTGACAGCCGGGCCGAATAAGAAGAATGCAACCAGCAATTATACGGAGGATGTTACCATCGGCTATTTTGGGCGGTTATCTTATGATTTTAAAAAGAAATATCTTTTTTCGGCCACATTCCGTCAGGATGCCTCTTCCCGTTTTGCACCGGGTAATCAATGGGGTTTTTTCCCGGGAGCATCTGCCGGTTGGATTATATCGGATGAAGATTTCATGCAAGGGATCAAAAATCTGGATGATCTGAAATTAAGGGTCAGTTATGGGCAAACGGGAAATAATGCAATCGGATTATACGATGCGTATGGAAGATATTCTACGAATGCAAAATATGACGGTATTGCGGGTATTGTCCCCTCCACCATGCCGAATCTGGATCTGACGTGGGAAACCTCCACCCAATTGGATTTGGGATTTGATTTATCACTGTTCAATAACCGGTTAACGCTGAATGCGGACTATTTCGACAAAAGAACGGAAAATCTCCTTTTCAGTAAGGAGCTTCCTAATACGACCGGTTTTGCCAATGTACAAACCAATATCGGAGAAGTGAAGTTTTACGGATTCGATATAGAGATCGGTTCGACCAATATTCAAACCAAAGATTTCGAATGGGCATCAAAGCTTACATGGAGTTTTGTAAAAAACAAGGTATTGAAACTTCCGGATAACGGGCGTGACCGTAACCGTATCGGTGGTATTACCCTGGCCGATGGAACCGCTTTCGGGGGAACTGCCGAAGGAGAGCCGCTTTACCGGTATTACGGATATATGGTGGATTATATAATAGAAACACAGGCTCAGGCCGATAACGCCATGTATGATAATTCTGCGAAAGGATACCGTCATTCGGACGAAAAAAGAATTGCCGGACGCAAAGAGATTGGAGACTATGAGTGGAAGAACCGTCCGGGCAGTCTGACCAGAGACGGGAAAGATTATATCGATAGTCAGGACCAGTTTTTCCTGGGATATACCGTTCCCCATTCTACAGGAGGGCTGAACAATAGTTTCACTTATAAGAATGTGTCGCTGAATATTTTCCTGGATTGGGCATTAGGACACTCTATCAACAATAATTCAGAGATGCGTTATTTTATGAATACGTTTGCCAATAATTATACCCTGATAGATAAAGTAAAAGAGACCTGGAAACAACCGGGAGATGATACGAAATATGCCCGCTTTACGGCAAATGACCCGGACGACGGAAATGCCAACTTCAGCAGAACGTCCAATATATTTAACTATAAAGGTGACTACCTGTGTATCCGCGAAGTGAGCCTGCAATATAATATTCCTCCTGTTAAACTGACTAAATTCGGGATTCAGAATTTAGCCATTACACTGTCGGGGAATAACTTACATTATTTTACGCACGTGGAAGGAGTATCTCCCGAAGTAGGAGCATCTACTACCTATAATGCCAGTTATTATAACTATCCCCCTATCCGGAGATATTCGGTAGGTGTAAAAGTTACATTCTAAACCTCACATAATAAAAATCTAAAATTATGAGACTTAAAACGATACTACTATTGACGATTTTTGCGGTACTGACTGCTTGTCACGCCGATCTGGATATTCAACAAAAAAGTGAAGTATCAGCAAATTCAATGTGGCAGGATGAAGGAGATGCTACCTCTGCCATGTATGGTTTATATAATAAATTCAGATCGACTTTTTCCCAGGGTTATATGTATTGGGGAGAATACCGCACAGGATTGTGGGGTGACGGATTGACCGGACAGACCGCTCGTGATCAGGTTTATCAAAACCAGATACCTACCAATCACGGATATGCAAACTGGGAAGATCTGTACACTACCATCAATCAGGCAAACCTGATCCTCAGATATACACCGGATATTGCCTTTAACAGTGAAGAAGCTAAAAATAAAGTATTGGCGAATGCTTATTATGTGAGGGCTTTCTGTTATTACTGGATAGGCCGTGTATGGGGAGATGCTCCGGTATTACTGGATGGCTTTGAATCCGATAAACAGGATGGGCTTTTTCCTGAACGAGATCCGGCAGATAAAGTGTTTCAACAGGTAAACGATGATATAGCACAGGCATTGTCGTTGGTGCCGTCAGCTATAACAGACAGGAATCTTGCTTCAGCAGGTTCCATTAATATGCTGAAGGCCGATTACAACCTGTGGATGTATAAGGTAAGGAACGGAGGGCAAGCTAACCTGGATGCAGCAGCTACAGCTATTACTGCTGTATTGGGCAATTCCTCCTATGGTCTGGAAGAAACGTTCTCTGCTGTTTTTGAAAATGAGATGGGAAAAGAGATCATTTTCGCCTGGAGTTATATCAAAGATGAATATACGGGTGGTTATCCAGCCGATTATCTTGTTCCCTCACAATATGTTTCGGAGAAAGCTATCGAAAATCCCGTAAAAGTAGGAAGTCATCAGCAATGGTGTTTCTATACGGAAGAATATAAAGCAGTCCTTTCGGAAGATGAGAGGGATCAGAGGACGGAAGTGAGTTTTGAAACTTATTTCGATGAGCCGAAGAATGCAACATTTCAGTGGATCAATAAATTTGCCGGTGAATGGACGAATGGAACACGGATCTTTGATTCGGATATAATTGTGTATCGTTATGCCGATGCTTTGTTGTTCGATGCCGAGATAAAACTGGCGAAACAGGATTTGGCCGGTGCACTCGTTGCACTGAATAAAATTGCTGAAAGAGCCTATGGGATAAAAGATTTTTATGCATCCGGATTATCTTCCACCGCAATTGAAGAGGCTATATTGAATGAACGACTGAAAGAATTTGCCGCAGAAGGAAAGCTTTGGTGGGATTACATTCGTTTCGGTGTAGCTTTTGAAAAAAATTCCTATCTGGAAGGACGTGAGAATGAATTGAATGTATTGCTATGGCCGATCGCTCAGGCATCTATTAACAGAAATCCGAATCTTACACAAACACCTGGATACGATAAATAAGTGAAGTATGAAAAAAATAGTTACCCTATTATTTGTAATAATCTTGTTCCAGTCATGTGGATATGACGATAATGTAGAGGTTGGGATCAATAGTCCCGTTCTCCCGGTGTTAACGGGAAAGGATGCCAATCCTGTACTGAAAGTTGAAGTGATCCGGCAACAACCGGAAGATTACTCACTGCAGAAAATTGTCATTTCACTGGAAGGGACGACCGATTTGAACGATATCGGGCAGATATCACTCTTTAAATCCGACGAGGAAGGGCGTTTTGCTACCGATATGCTTATAGGGGAAGCACAACCCCCTGCGTCTGTCGTTACGTTTAAAGATAATTTCAACGTTACTGAAGATACGCTTATATTCTGGGTGTCTGTTACTTTAAAAGAAAATATAGATCTGACACACAGGATTAAGGTGCAATGTAAGAGCATTTCAACGGATATTGGAAAAGTACATATTCCTGCTGTGGATACACAGAGCCTCAGAGTGGGTGTGGCGGTGCGCCGGCATATGCAGGATGGTGTGCATACCTCGCGTATTCCGGGATTGGCCACATCGAAGAATGGAACGTTACTGGCAATTTATGATGCCCGGTATGAAAGTGCGAGGGACCTGCAGGGACATATCGACATAGGATTGAATCGAAGTACCGACGGAGGCCGGACATGGAATCCGATGCAGATCGTGTTGGATATGAACGAATGGGGTGGTTTACCGGAGAAGTATAACGGAGTAAGCGACGCCTGCATTCTGGTGGATGACAATACCGGTGATATCTATATAGCCGGTCTTTGGATGCATGGCGTACTCGACCGAGAGACCGGGAAGTGGGTAGAAGGGATGACCGAAGATAGTACCCGATGGATCCACCAGTGGCAGGCAAAAGGTTCCCAACCCGGATTCGGTGTAAAGGAAACATCGCAATTCCTGATCACGAAGAGTACCGATGACGGATTAACCTGGAGCGGGCCGGTGAATATTACCCCTATCAAGAAAAAAGAATGGTGGCTGTTTGCTCCTGCACCGGGGCATGGAATCACTCTGGCGGATGGTACATTGGTATTCCCGACACAGGGACGGGACGAGACGGGTGAACCGTTTTCCAATATCACCTGGAGCAAAGACAGTGGAAAAACATGGACGACCGGTAATCCCGCACATAAAAATACTACCGAATGTATGGCTGTGCAATTATCCGACGGGTCGGTTATGCTGAATATGCGGGATAACCGTAACCGGGGAAACGAAGAGGTGAACGGACGGACTATCGCCACAACTACCGACCTGGGAGATACATGGACGGAACATCCCACTTCCCGGAAAGCGCTCATAGAACCTACCTGTATGGCAAGCCTGCATAAGCATGCATATCACGAAAATGGTGTTGAGAAATCTGTGCTGTTGTTTGTCAATCCTGCTTCTGTGTCACGGCGTGACAATATTACGTTGAAAGTCAGCTATGATGATGGCAATACATGGCCGGAAGATAAACATATCCTGCTGGATGAATATAACGGACGGGGATATTCCTGTATTACATCGGTAAATGATTCCACTATCGGTATCCTTTATGAGAGCAGCCAGGCCGATATGGTTTTTCAAACCGTTTCATTAAAGGAGATCCAATAATCATAGAGAATCGGTTATATCACGATGAAGATTCAAAATAGTAAAATATATCCCTGGATCGTAGTGGGACTGTTATGGATGGTGGCATTGCTGAATTATCTTGACAGGCAGATGCTGTCGACACTGCAATCCTCCATGCAGATGGATATCGCAGAATTGGCTATAGCTGAAAATTTCGGGAGGTTGATGGGAATTTTCCTGCTTATTTACGGACTGGTCAGTCCGTTTGCGGGAGCCATTGCCGACCGGATTAACCGGAAATGGCTGATCGTAGGTAGTCTTTTTACCTGGTCGACGGTAACGTATGGTATGGGAATAGCACAGACCTTTGAACAGGTATATTGGTTACGTGCTTTCATGGGGGTGAGTGAAGCGTTGTATATCCCGGCGGGACTCGCCATGATCGCCGACTACCATTCCGATAAAACTCGCTCGCTTGCGGTAGGTATCCATATGACCGGATTGTATGCCGGACAGGCTCTCGGGGGATTTGGAGCGACTATTGCGGCTACTTACTCATGGCATACCGTTTTTCACTGGTTCGGGATTATTGGTATTCTATATGCGGTATTACTGGTGTTTTTCCTTCATGAAAAGAAGGGACATGGGAATGCGATTGCTCTTCCGGAAACAGATCAGGGCATAAAAGTGAAAAAAGAACCTGTATGGAAAGGATTTGCGGTATTATTTGCCACAGCCTCCTTCTGGGTGATGTTATTCTATTTTATGGCGCCGAGTTTACCCGGATGGGCGACAAAAAACTGGTTGCCGACACTATTTACGGCAAACCTGGGTGTTCCTATGGCTCAGGCAGGCCCTATTGCCACCATTTCCATTGCTGTGGCATCGTTTATCGGGGTGATGATCGGTGGTCCTATGTCCGACAGGTGGGTGCAGAAGAATATCCGGGGGAGGGTATATACCAGTGTGATCGGATTGGGATTGACTATTCCCTCACTGATCCTGTTGGGATTCGGGCATAGTTATATCAGTCTTATCGGTGCGGCAATGCTTTTCGGTATTGGTTTTGGTATGTTCGATGCCAATAATATGCCTATACTTTGTCAGATCATTTCACCTAAATACAGGGCAACGGCATACGGCATCATGAATATGGCGGGCGTTTTCGGTGGATATGCCATTACCCGTATTCTGGGAAGTTCCATGGATGCGGGCCATCTGGGCGCTGATTTCAGCAAACTGGCAGTTATTGTGTTGGCAGCTATTGTTATCCTGCTTGTATTCCTGAAACCGAAAAAAGAATACACCTACCAGTAAGGTTATATTAACTGATCAAAAACGGTCCGGGTTGATTTTCTGATCAGTCCGGACCGTTTTTTGATTATAGAAAACTTTTGTAGTTATAACGTGAGTTCGACCTAAGCTATGACGGTCTTACGTCGAATTCACGTAGTTATAATTATTTATGACACTTTCTCTTATCGTTTAGAAGAATATTCTATAAAATATTTTCCACTTTTAAGGGAGATAGTATCGGATTGATCCGTAATTACTTCCTGATTTATCCGGGTACTGATGGCGGATTCGGGGGAAATCAGTTTTGCGATTGAACCGACAGGCACTTCCACTTCCATAGTCATCGTTTCATTATGGAGTTCCCAATGAACACCTATTTTTCCGTACGGTGTCTCCTGTGTTGTTTTGGCCCAGGTGACGCCTTCCGGAATTTGAGGATCTACCAGAAATTCACTGTAAGCCTGTTTTCCGGGAAGGGAACGAATTCCTCCTATGGCATGATAGAACCATTGTCCTACACCGTTAAAACAGTTATGTATCCGGCTTCTATCCCCTGCCCAATGCTCCCAGGTGGTGTTGGCTCCCTGTTCCAGCATGTACAAATATCCGGGATATGTTTTCTTCTTCAACATGGAGTAGATAAAATCGGGCTGATTCGCTTTTGCTGCCCATTCCATCATGACCGGTATGCCGACAAGTCCGGTATTCAGGTGCCCGTCATACTCTTTTATTGTCCGCTCTATCAATGTATTTGTAAGACCGTCTTTTAATTCTACAGGAGCCACACCGGCAAGCATCGGGAAAATAATATCGATCTGCGATCCGGTGGCATAATAACCCTGTTGCGCATCAAAGAAGGTTTCATGAATTATATTGTTCAATTGCGCTCTCTTACCGGAATAATATCTGGCTTCTTCGGTTTTTCCCAGTACTCCGGCTATATTCTCCATCTGACTGAGACAGACGGAAATATAACAGTTATTTACCAGATCGACCGATCTTTCATCTGTATTAACAGGATTGCCGACTCCCTCCGGTGTGGCCCAATCTCCCAGATACCAGTTCCTGTAGTCGGTGTCAGGCCATCTTTTTAGTAATCCGTCTACACTGTATTGATCGACATATCCCAGCCATTTTTGCATTACAGGATAATATTTTTCCAATACCTTTCGGTCACCATAATGCTGATAGGTGTTCCATGAAGCGGAAATAATAAATCCACACCAATAGGGTCCTCCTCCTGCTGCGTAAGGATTAGGCGCCGTGTGAGGCATACTGCCGTCTTCACGAATCACATCTTCCCATGCCTGAAGCCAATTATTATAGAGTGGGGCTAGATGAAACATTGTTTGAGCCGTTACGGTGGATGCATTTCCATCCCCTCCGTACCCTAATCTTTCAATCTGTGGACAATCCACCAGGTATCCGCCAAGTCCCACACAACGGAGCGTATAGGCAATCATATCGTGGATACGGTTCAGATCTTCATCCGAACATTCAAATGTAGACGTAAATTCAAAATCGGTATGAATAAGATGGGCTTTTATATCTGTTAATTGGGGTATCTGTTTGAGGTTAGAGATTTTTACATAGCGAAAGCCATGGTAATTGAATTTGTTGATGAAATATTCTGTTCCAGTGCCCGATGCAATATATTTATCCGTTTGTCCTTGTTTTGCCAATCCTCCGTTATTATCCAGATGATCGGCATACTCCATGACAATTTCCTGTGATTTTTCCAGATCGGGAAAAGTTATTTCGAACCATCCGGTGAGGCACTTACCCATATCCACCAGAAAAGTACTGTCATTGAGTTTTTCTATTTTGGCAGGCTGTATGGTTTCCATGATCCTGTTGGGTTCAACTGTCTGAGGAGTTACTTCATGCTCCGGTATTTCAGCAATCGCAATTTCTCCCCATTTCAATTCATCCGGCGCTTCAAAAACTATATGCTGTGTTTCCAGATTACCGGAAACGGTTTCGCCTCCGTATCTTCCCGTCATCCAGTCGCTGATACGGCTATATTCGCTTTCTCTCCCCACCCAGGAAGCATCGGTATATAACACAGTTTCACTGGTTCCTTTGTGAACATGTTCCATCTGTGCCCTTACAACAGGGCCGTTGCCTGCAACCCCCGGTAACCCTTCGGTATACCAGCCGCTCCCCAGCCAGATGACCAGATCGTTCTTCCCTGTTTTCAGGAAAGGCGTCACATCGTATGTCACAATCAGGGAACGCTTGTCAAACTGGGATACTGCCGGCGATAATACATCTTCGCCCACTTTCTTTCCGTTCATGAAAACTTCGTGATATCCGAGCGAATTTACATGCAAAAGGTATGCTCCCTTTTTATCCGTTTTATTGAGAGAAAATGTTTTTCTCAGTTGCGGACAACTATAAAAACCCTTTTCAGAAGGATATCCGATATAAGAAGCCGTCCAATCGTTCTTGTCAAGCAACCCGACACCGAATCGGGCCGGTTTGCTCCATGATGATTCATTTCCGTTCTCGTCCCAAACACGTACTTTCCAGAACAGGAGTTGTCCGGGGTGAAGCGGTTTTCCTGCATACTCAACCCATATATTCGATGAGGAGGTTATTTTTCCGGAATTCCATACATCAGCGTCTTTTTCATTCAGCTTTTGGATATCGTCGGCCACTAAGATCTGATATGCCGTTTGAATGGCTCCCTGGCGGTTGGAATTGTTTTTCCAGTTAAACCGGGGATGGAGCGTGTTAATCCCCAAAGGATCTTTTAAACTTTCACAGGTAAGGTCAGATATGGAAAATCTGTCCGAATGGGTACATCCCAAAGTGAAGATTAAGAGGATACTTAGAATTGCCAATTGGGAGTATTTGTGGGTTAATATCATGATTACAAATTTTTATTGAAAGATTTTCAAATGAATATATGTCAGATTATCTATTTTCTCGGGTCATATAGCTGCGGCATCCAAACTTTAAAGAAAGGATAAGTCATCATGGCATTTCCTGCCGAAGCATAGTCACAGAGTTCCGTTCCTACCGGTTCAGCGCCATATTCTGCATATGATTCCGGAATAAATTTAGCTGAAAATACCATCCAGATATCCTTGCCGGAATAATTTTTCTGTGTTAAATCGATATATTTATCTTCATTTACAACAGGTCTGAGTATTGCCTCTAATGCCGCACCTTTTAGTCTTTCATCTCTGGACAGCACGATTGGTCCTCTCGTGATAGCTATATAGGTTGGATTAGTGTGCATGGTATGAATTTTTCCTTTCATTTCGAACCCGATTGAAATTTCATCGTTGTTTTTCCATGTTCTGTTGAGGATAAGATATTCGCCCGGAACAACGTTTTCTACCGGAGTACCATTTACAGTGACAATGGATTTTTCACTCCATGAGGGAATCCTGAGAGCGATATCCATTTTTTCCTCTTTTTGAAGCTGCAATTGAATGTCAATTTGCCCCGACAAGGGATAATCCGTTTTTTGGTGCAATGTGACCGGTCGGTTTGCCGGTGTCTTTAACTCATATGAGCCATCCAGGTAGAAATTGATATAGGGTCCTTTCTCAGAATTCATCACTGCGGTTAAAGGGATTGTAAATAATCCTCTCGGCCCGCTCGCATTACAGCAATTCAAACCCATGCCACATTGTTCCGATCCTTTTAATCGTTGACCGTACAAGGGAGTATATTTTGCCCAGTCCGACCCATCAGGGCGCATCGATCCCAAAAGCGCATTGTAAAAGGTCTGTTCGATTGCGTCGGCATATTTGGCTTCCCCGGTCAGACGGAGCAATTGCTGATTGAATTTAAGCCAGGTTACAGTAACACAGGTTTCCTGGTAATGCTCTATCGGCATTGTCTGCAGTTCTTTACCGGAGAACCATGCTTCCATTGCGGAGCCGGAACCGGCAATATTCAGTTCCGTATCCATAATACTTTGCCAGGTTTTCCCGGCAGCTTTTTTGTATTCCTCTTTCCCCGTCAGGCGGTACAGTTCAAGTAATCCTTCGTAACAGGACATCATTTCGTATGCTTTTTGTCCCTGGTCCCATCCGTACCAATTATTCCTGTCAGGTTTAGGGAAGCGCTTGCCGATAGGAATATCTGCTTTGGAAAGCAATTGGGGACCGTCCGGTGTTTCCCATTCCCTGATAATTTCTTCGGCGAAATCCAGGTATTTTTTGTCTCCGGTACGAACATATAATTGACATATAGGTTCAAGGACGGAAGATGCTGCCATACCGCGATGACTACCCAGTCTTACAATTTTTGCATTTCTTTCGGTGAGTTCCCGGATCAGGCAATCAGCCTGTTTGGTTGCTGCCTGTAATGCCGTGCGATCTTTGAAGGTGTCGTAATAGGCGATCAGACCGAGCAGGCAGTATTTTCTTCCCCAGATATCCCATGCTTGCAACCGGCTTTCGGGCGCATAATTTCCGATATATCCGTCGGGAGTCTGTGTTTTTATTAATTCTTCGACGGCTTCTTTCAATTTATCGGCAAGAACCGGGGTAGGGTTGTATTGATAGGCGAGTACAGCCGATGTAAGCCATTTCCCCCAGAATTCGCTCTGCCAGCAACGGTGCTCATCTCTGACGGTAAACGGATGAACAAGCGTGTGTACATCCTGAGCAAGAATACGGTTCTGATAGGACACGTTGAATTTCTCTCCTGCATGCCGGTTTATTTTGGCAGAAGTTACAGGGGTTAACTTATCGTGTACTGTGCTTTTCACGGTTGTTTGGGGACAAACGAATTGAGCAGACAGAAATAGCAGAATAGTTATTACGTGTTTCATATTTCACCTGTTTATAGAATGTAATTGTTCTACCTTCATCCAGCGGACACATTGATTGAACCAATCCTCGAAGGATGGAGTACTCCCAAAACCATGTTCCCCTTTGGAATAAATATGTATTTCGGCCGGTATACTATTTTGAAGTAATTTATTATAGAAACGAAGACTATTTTCCACCGGAACAACCGTATCGTCTCCGGCATGAAAGAGAATGGTTTTAGGGGTATCTCTATTCACTTGTAATTCGTTGGAGAAGAATTTCACCGAATTTTGCCCGGGATGTTGTCCCAGCAAATGATCTTTTGAGCCGACATGTCCGATACTATCATTGAAACTGATCACCGGATAGACGAGAATCATAAAATCGGGTTTTAGGTTTGTATTCCGTTTGTTCTCAACCAGTGTGGAATCATAATGTACTCCGGCAGAGGAGGCCAGGTGTCCTCCGGCTGAAAACCCCATTATACCGATTCTGTCGGAAGCGATACCCCATTGTTCAGCATTTTCACGCACGAGTTGGATGGCGCGTTGGGCATCTTTTAAGGGTATGAACGATTTATCCGTTACTATGTCTTCATCCGGTAAACGGTATTTGAGGACAAATGCCGCAATTCCCTGCTTGCTGAAAGCCTCCGCAACCCTGAATCCTTCCCGTTGGATATGCAGGGTTTGATATCCACCACCGGGACAGATAATCACGGCTGCTTTATCCATATTTCCATCAGATGGTATGAAAGGTGTCAACGAAGGATTGGTTACTTTAGTGATGATCAGGTTATTTCCCCGATCATAGATATGCTCCTCTGCGATGATCTCATCTGTTTTATCATACAATAGAAACTCCTGTCCCTGTTGCGGCAACAATTCCTGTCCCTTTACCATAAGGCAAAACCCAAAAAATAGAACGATAAGCAGATCCCGGTAAATTGTCATTGTTATATACTGTTTAATTGTGTTTTTTGGATAAAGCAAAATCTTTATTAGTAATTTTTCTGGCTTTACGATCCAGTTTTACAAAAATAAATATTTTTTCTATTCTATAACCCTGTCATAATGATATAAAACTAAGTAGTCGAGCCTTAAAAAGCCCATTTTTATATGGTTTGTAAAATTATACTGTCCCTGATGGGGTGAAGTTGCCTGTTCAGGAACACAATTATCTTTTCAAGGAAGAGCCAAAAAGATGACTTCCACTTGTTCATCATCCTTTTGAAGTTGAATCCGGCAGCTGCGAGCATAACATTGATCTCATCCCCGGTGATTCCCTTGTAGTAATTGCGGGAGAGACGGTGATCTTCTTTCAGGTGTCCGATTACCGGCTCAATACCTGCCCGCTTGCGGAAGTACTTTCTCTCTTTATTCTTCCTATAGGTGCTTAGAGCCTTTGAAAAGGATTTGGGGATGTGGATGAGTGTATCCCTGACTTTACTTCTTCCCCGGTACCCCCTGTCGCAGATACCGTTTCGGGGTTTTCTTTCAGTCAACTTCTCCACTTGCTCGATAGCCTTGTCTAGCGTGTGCCCGTCAAATTCATTTCTAAAACTCAGTGCTCCAACAATTACACCGCTGCCGGTTCGTGTGATGGATACCTTGTTTCCAAACTCGTACAGTTTATGCTCTTTCCCCTTGCTGATGCATTGCACATCCACCTCGTGCAGTGAATAAATCTTGTTCTTGTCTTTCTTCTTCTGGGCCAGTACCCGCTTGTACAGGTCCAGTTCATTCCGGTAACCATCAACCATGGTACCCAGCTTCCTTTCCACATCGCGTACCAGCCGTCCGGCTATGGTTCTCACTTTCTTATCCGCTTTCCTGGCTTTACCCTTGTTTCGTGGGTGATTTCGGAAGCGCTGATCGTAGGAAAGATCTTTCAGGATTCGCCTGTAACTTTGGCGCAAATCCAAACTGTTCCTGTCTGCTATCTTCCAGCACCTCTTGATAATCTTCTTTGCCAGTTTGTCATCCGTGGGGAAGGTGATATTTTTCTCCTGGACAGTGGTGTCGATGTAAACGTCCTTGTCGTTCGAGTCTTTACCATTGATACGGATGCTCTCCCTTAAGATCAGCTCAATACCCTCTTTGCCGATGCGGTGACGGAAATGAACCAGTTCTGACGCTTCACAAGGAACACGAGGTTGGAATTCCTGTTCACCACAAAAATACTGGTAGTAATTGTTTTCACTCCATTGTTCCACCACGCTTTCATCCGAGAGATCTCGGATGTGTTTCAGGATCAATAATCCCACCATCAGGCGAATGGGCTTCGCCGGACGTCCGTTATCGGGACAATACAGGGGTGAGAACTCTCTTTCAAACATCTCCCAATCAATTTTATTGGCCAGAATGAATAGCGGGTGCTTATGATTCAATGTGCTTTCCAGTGAAAAGAACAATGAGTGTTGTGAACGGTCTTGTTGTTTTGCCAGCATGATTTTCTGCAAGATTTATATCTCAAATTTACGAAAACTTGCAGATATAACCAAGGAAAATATCTACTATTTTACTGTATTATAGACTATTGAATGCTTTTTAAGGGTCGACTAAGTATTTTGATATGGGTCTCAGATACCCGGTAATAAACGAATTAAATCGGAGCTTATCATCGTGATCCCCGACCTGCCGGCCGGGGAGTACCGCCTGGAAGTGGTGACGCAATTTACCCCCGGGCAGCTGTTAAAGGAGCCCCGCGCCGTCACTTTTGACAAGATGCTGACAGTTGAGTAGCCAACTTCATGTTGACCGCCCGTCCAACACCTCGTTGGACGGGCGGTCAACACACCATTGGACGGGCGGACAATGCCTCCTATAACGGGCGGTAAAGGCATCATTATTCATGACTATGTCGGAAACAACTATTACTTCGCTTATGAATATCTCTTACAAATCTATTTTACTTTATTCTGTCTTTACCTGATTTACTTCGTCTGATATATATAATTAAATCGTCCTTCGGGCGCCACATCGCCATTGAGATACCAATCCATCGGATCTTCGGTTTGCATATTGTCAGACCATTTAAATTCAAAATTGAGTTCACCTTTGCGGCCGGAAATTATTTTCAAGGGAAAACTATACAAAAGTTTGTTTCCTTCCGTTTTGACTGTGACTTTACTGATTGTCTTCCATTGTCCATTGGTATATTGTTGCAAGTTTGTTCCCGCATTGATTCTAAAGTCATATCCCATCCATCCGGTAGTGTGATCTCTGTCGCTGTTGATATAGAGCCTCATCCACTGTTCGTCATTACTATTGATAATCGGTTTGGCAGTCTCTGCAAGAAAATAGATCGTTTTTCGGTCTCTTGCTACTTTCAGTATTGTGAAATCATTTCTGCCGGTGGTGTTAGTGTATTGGATATGAGGATTGATTACTGCCGATGGATGATCTCTTTTTTCAGTGTCCTCTTTATAGTCTGTATAGACCGGGGTAACTTCTTCCCAGTCGTTCCATCCTTTGATACTCTTTTCGTTACCGGCTTTTTGTACAGGATTCATACCCTTGTATTTCCGGATGTTTGCCACCATCTGCATATAGTAGTTGTCTTTTAATCCGGCTGTCATTGTGGGTTCTATGTCTCTGCTGTATTCCGGATCAGCCTGGTCGCAGAAGTAGGAGTGCTCCGGATTTCCATCCGTGCTGCCCCATCTTCCGGCTATCCACTCGTTCCATCCGGTGATAAACACAAATGGAACATCCTGTTGAAGGGCATAATCCCACTGTTCCTGAAAATTATATCCGTAGAGAATATCCTTTTCCGGATTACCCGGGTTGCCATTTCGATAACTACGTCCCCAATTGTTCTTGTTGCCATAAAAAGCAGACCCCCCCATTCCCGCTCCCGGATCAGGGTGCTGGCATACCGACACATTGATGATTTCCCTTTCTCCCCTCCGGTTTTTGTATACATGCTGCGGCCTGATAAAATCAATCCATGGCCATCCGTTATCCTGGATTGGTTCATTGGGCCATTGTGATTCCCTAAAAGTAAAAAAGGGTTGGAACTCTTTTCCGTCGACCTCTTTGGTCCTCCCGATGATAAGGGGTTTTCCTTCCATATAGTACCAAGTTTCAGGATATCGGATTGGTGCGTCCGATCGATAAAATGCATCATAAATCTTTTGCATTGTTTTTCCCGATTCTGTATTGGTGTAATAGACTATTTTGGGCGGATTCCTGCCCTGTTGTTGAAGAGTTCGAATGGCCCTCATCAAAGCATCCGATTGCTCTTCATAGATGAGTGTGTTTGTAGCGTCAATTATCAGGAAGTCTACTTGTGCATCGGTCAATAACTGCATATTTCTCAGATGTACCCAGTAATCATCTCCCCTGTAGTAGCCATAAATCGGTTCTCCCCAGAAATAATAACGTCCTCTCTGACGTGATCCCCAGTTTTCGTGATCCCCTTTTTCGAGTACTTCCGGGTGACAGGGAATGATCTTACTTAGATCCCATTTTTGTTCTGATGTTTTAGAGGCATTATCTCCCTGCCAGAGGAAATAAAACATACCAACATTCCTGTTTCCCCTGATATCACCTACTTCCTCATGTTCCGGAAGTATTCTGCCTAACTCATCACATCCTGCCAACGGTTGAATAAGATCTATTGTTTTCGTTTCCTGTTTGGAAAGGAGAGGGGTGTGCACCACAGGATCATTCTTTCTGTCGGAACTGCTCAAAGTGAGAATTGCGAGGAAAAATAGAAAAAAGAAGTATATCGATTTCATACGATTAAATAAAAGTTAATTGGCACTGCCGAATACATTTCTTACTGCTTCCAGATAACCGTATCCCCATGTGATGTCAGGTTCCAGGTAACTTCCTTCAGACCATTCATTCCATGCATTGATGGTGATAATTTTCGGCTTAATAGCGTTCTCGTCGACATAATTCCTGGCTTTTATCAGGTACTTCTCAAATTTCTGAGGAGTTGAGTTATTGATATACCCTGCCTTGAAAGGGAATCGGGGATTGGCATCCCAGCTTACGGTGATGTTGGGATAGTAAGTCATGGAGAACTGATCTCTAAATCCGCCCCACATATCAGTGGAAGCATCCCCCCATACCTCGTAATCTCCATCCGGATTTTGAAGGTGTGCCCAACAATAGTTTGTCAGGCTCTTAAAACCGAAATAACTCAGTACATCATCCTGACTTTTGATCGGATCACCGGGAACACCTTCAATGGTGGAGGGTAGCGCTTCCCATAAAATACTTTGTAGATGAAGTCCGGGGAAACCGGCTTCCACGGTTTTTTGCCTGAAATAGTCAAGTGCTTCTTTTGTCTTTTCCGGTCCTCCCAGTCCATTGATCAGTGTGTTCAACTCATAGATACAGAAGACCGGCTCGCCATCGATTTTAAAATAGGATGGTTCTTTGAAATAGTTGGAGATCACCCGGTCCACTATTATATCAAACTGCTCCCTGTCCACTTCTCCATCCCAGTAAACCGAGTCTACACGAGGATTGTTTACGTCCCAGTAGGTGGTGGCATCGTGATTGGCCCACATAAGATAGAAGTTCATCCGGTCATTGTTCGCTTTAAGAAAACCATCGTTGATGCAACTTTCAAGAAAAGGTGCCTTTTCGAACCAATACCAGTCGAAAATAAATGTATTTACACCGTATTCGAGTGCTGTGGAGATTTTCAAGTCCATATCTTTGGGATTTGCTTCATCGAGATATCCCCAGAGCGGCACCTTGGGTTGTTGATGCCTTTCCTCTTTTGGGACGGCATTGCGGATGATTTCCCATTCACCGGTTTTCTCCGGGAAAAGGAATTCCGATCGTGGCTCATAATGATAGGCAGGCCAGTAAAAGGCTGCAATTGTGTAATCGCTCTCTTTTACGTTTTGTTTTTTATTCTCCGAACAGGAAGAGAGGAAAACAATCGCTGTAAAAAGGATAAAGATCTGAGAAAAATGTTTCATACAATTAAAAAAATAGACTCAAGAACCAAGAATCAAGACATAAGATATTTTTTAATCATAGTCTCGTGTGAACTTGTATCTTATGAGTGTTTTATATGATTGTTTTATTTTTTCCATATCAACCGGTAATTGAACCTTCTGTTAGGTGCGGTATCCCCGTTCAGGCAGAAAGAGATAGGATCTGCCAGTTCTTCCGGATTATCACTCCATTTAAAATCAATTACAAGTTGATCCTGACTGATATTCAGCAGGCGGCGGGGAATTTCAATCTCCATTTGGTTACCTGTGTAGTGGTAAGTAAGGTCACCGGTTTCGATCCACTGTTGACCGTCATATTTCATCAGTGTTGTCATATTTTCACCCTTCACGTTTTGATTAACCAGATAATCATAGCCATACCATCCAGTCTTGGAGTCGTTGTCTGCATCTATCAGTAAAAGCATCCAGTTCTTATCTGTATGTGGAGTAAGAGGTTCCGCCGTTTCCACGTAGAAGTAGATATTCTCTTTGCCAACTGCGGCCTTACCGGTAATGATATCATTCCTGCCCGAGTTGTTGACATACCTGATCCCGGCATACCCTATGGCATCTCTGTGATAGGTATCTCCCCTGGTATCCCTGAATTCATTTCTGATCTTTCCCCAATCACTGAAATTTCCATCGATCACGATCCTATCAAATCCTTTTTGTTCAGGGATAGGACGTACACCCTTATACCTCCTGATATTCTGTGCCATTTGCATGTAGTAGTTATCGGTATAACCTCCTTTCATCGGTTGAATGCCACGATTAAATTCGGCATTGTACTGGTCTACAAAAAAGAAGGGGTTGTCTCTGCCCAGCCAGGAAATGGTCCCTCCGCCATCGGGTTGATATTTTCCGGCAGTCCATTCATTCCAGTCGTTGATATAGAGAAATTCGGGATTGGCTTCAAGTGCTTCATCCCATCTTTCCTGAAAATAGATGCCGTAATCTGTCGGGTTTTCAACCTCTTTCCCCAACCATGGGACATACGCCGATTTGGGCATGTCCTGTTCATTGAGTTCAGGCTGGCCAAACTCTCTGGACCATGATTTTCCTACTCCCATATTTTCATCGGTCATGGTAACGGGATGCTGTGCTGTGGTGACTGCCGCCTGTTCCCTTTTGCCGTTATGCAATGAGAGAAGTTGTTCGGGGGGAAGACTCTTTATACGCTGATCCGCCATACTGTAACCGAAACTCCAGTTGTCTTCAGTACCGATAAAACGTTTCCCGCCCCATTCATAGTATCCCCACCACATTGTCCGCAGGGTGAAAAACTCTTTCACTTCATTGGTATAATCCTGATAAAACTCCTCCGCATAATCAGGATCCTGATAATGAGGATGATCGGGATCTGTGGCTGCAGCAGGGTCATAATGGGGATTAGGGTGCTGGATTCCTCCTCTGTTCGCATCGAGCGACGGTGTTCCATTGTAGAGCAGCAGGGGCTTGCCATCCCAGTAAAACCAGAGGTCACTGTATTTGCCCTCTTTGTAAACCTTGTCATAGAGGTCTTGTACTACTGTGATAGAGGGACCGTTAAAAGACCAGAATGCGAATTGGGGTACTTTGT
Source organism: Proteiniphilum saccharofermentans (assembly GCF_900095135.1). Classification (NCBI taxonomy): domain Bacteria; kingdom Pseudomonadati; phylum Bacteroidota; class Bacteroidia; order Bacteroidales; family Dysgonomonadaceae; genus Proteiniphilum; species Proteiniphilum saccharofermentans. The sequence continues at coordinate 2,777,938 of NZ_LT605205.1, read as the reverse complement.
TTCCCTCTTTTTTCATCTCCTGCATGATACGGAAAGTGACATCCCACTCATCCCAGTATCTGACCGCATTTGTTACATCCATGATAAGTACGTCCACTCCGGCGTCTGCGAGCATCGACATATCCTTGCGGATCACATAGTCGTCCTGACTCAGGAAGTAGCCCATTTCCGGTTCTCCCCAATGATAGGAATTGGTGTACCATAGCGGGTGGTCTGCTTTGATTCGGGCAGAGGGATCTTTCTTCAATATTTTGGTTACATCTGCATTATAGGGTTGTTCCAGATTTGCCAGTCCCTGTGTATGCCACGTTATATAGAAGATACCGACCACCCTTCTTTGATCTTTTTTTACATCACCTACTTCCTGATGGCCGGGCATCTCCCGGCCAATAGCATCGGTGGCTACCCATGTGTCGGAAAAGAGGTCTCTGTAGTAACTCTCTTCCGTGGAGCCATCCCTGTTCTCTTGTGAGACTCCACACGATAAAAGGATCACCGGAAGCGAGAGAATTAGAGTAATAAATTTGATTATTTGCATATTCGACATCCTCAATACTTTACCGACTGAATGGTTACAGGCCCGAAAAGACCGGATGGTTGTAACGGACTCTTCGCATTATATGGATTTACGAAACACCATGTTTCTCTCTGCGTTTCAGGAAGATTTTGGTCACCGATCAGGCGATTCATCCAGTTGTTGACCACCTCGATTACCAGCTTATTCTTTCCGGGTTTTGCGAAATCGGAGATATCGAGTTTGTAGGGGTAAGTCCAAACTCCACCTACATAAGTGTCATTTACTTTCACTTTTGCCATCGAAGTCAGATTTCCCAGGTCGACCTCGATCACTTCATTCTCTTTTACTTCCGAAACGGAGAAATGGATTGTATAGTATGCTGTCCCTGAGTAATATTTAATTGACTCATTCGCTGAAGTGGTCCAGTCATGAAGTGTCTCAAAGATCACCGGTTCGGCAGGACCTCTTAATAGAGGATCAAAAGAAACACTCCATGGGCCTTTCAACTCCTCGATGATTTCAGGTGCAGGGTAATTATCTACAATATTCGTCTGGCCACTTTTTCCGGCTTTATTTCTAAATACGACAAAAACACTTTCATAAGGAGCCAGTTTGATGGGCAGGGAGGTGGAATGTTCTTTTATCTCAAAAGCAGGAAGAATGCGGATTGATCCGGAGGTTGCTTCCCACAGTTCAGGTTGTTTTCCTGTTACCCTGAATTCAGGATGAATAACCTTCTTCTCTCCTGTCTGATTAGAGATAAAGTAAATATCAATATCTCCCATTGATCTATGCCCGTAATGAATGGAGTTGTCTTCCGGCAATCTGCAATCGGGTGGGAGCTGGATCATTTCAAATGTCTCTTCCAGTGTAAGTCCGTTTATAATCATCCCTTTCCCATATTGTCTGTAAGTAGCATTTACTCCATCAACTTCATCCCATAGTTCTGTGGCCATTGTCTGTACCTGCTTGTCTGCTCCCGGTTGATTCCGGAGGCTTGGTGAGCGATTGGGCATCGGACCGAGTACTACGGCTCCGTCATAAATCAATTCTTTGATTTTTTTGAGCACTTCAGGGCGCATCGTTTCCAGTTTCGGTAAAACAAGTACCCTGTATTGTGTACCGTGTGGTAGTGTAAGCATCCCATCTTTGACTTTCATATCTCTCAGAATCACTTCAGCATTCATGTAGTCAAACTGGTAACCTGTCGGGAGAGGAGGATCTGCGATCCCTGTCATTTTAGGTGCATCTTCCCCGATGAAGTAGGCCACATCAGCGACATTCAGCCCTTGCTGTAACATGAAGTTACTCCTTTTCAGATATTGCGTGAATAGATCCAGTTGAGAGAACCATCTGTTCTTCCGGTCGAATTCGTTGCCAAACCATGCATTCACTCCGGGATTTTTGTCTTCATAAGGCTGCATGATATAAACATGCAGTAACGTATTGTTGATCCCTTCCGCGAAAAAACGGTCGGTTCGTTGTTTCATCATAGCAGGGTGACGTGAATAGGCGGGACCACCCGATGTATTGGATTCTGCTGAAATTTTATTTTTTCCATATATATGCCCGGCTGAAGTGGCAGCACGGTTTTCAATATCTCCCAGTTCTCCCTGGCTCCAGAATTCCCCTCCGATCTCGTCAGACTGCCCGCCGTACATCAGGAACTCACCCGGAAATCCCCAATGACCGTAATTTTCCAACCAGGTGGTCAACCCGTGTTGATGGCTTACATCCCTCAGCCCTCCTACATAGTCATAGGCGACCTTATCGGCTACCATCCTTCTCATATCCCATAAGAACCGGTCCGATTCCAATTGGCTGTTTATGACAAACCCTTTATAAGTAGGTAGATATGGAACAGGATCATATCCATATCTCTCATTGAATTCTGTCAGAAAATCATCGGTGAAGTTTTGACCTCCCGTTTCATAGCTGTCCTGTACCACTACTTTGAAGGATTTCCGGTCTACTTCGGGTATTCTTCTCAATATCTCTCCTATGAACCGGTCGAAATGTTCTGCAATCCACTTCCTGCTCATCTTGTCGACTTCCAGTCCGGTTGCTTCGGGAGAAGCGGGACTATTGGTTACTCGTGTAGGTGTCATTCCCATACGCAGAATGGTCCATTTCCCCTCGGGAACATCCCATGTTAAAATACCGTCAGCTGATAAGTACTGGGTGATATCGAGGATATTATCTTCCCGGATGATCAGGCTTTTATCGTCCACCTCCGGTTGAGAAGGCCATAAATAGGCATCCCAATAGGGTAGTGGGGTGGGATGCATTTTAGCCAATGTTTTCTCGCTGTATCTTTCTATGCGAGGGATACTGCTTAACTTAACTTCAGTCAATCCCGCCTGAGGATAGGTGTTTGTGAATGTGAGCCGGAATTCTGTTGCGGTGGTTGCAGGAAAAGAAATAACTACCGGGGCAAAAGGTTCGAACCCTACATTCAGGGATGGATTCGACCGGTTAATATCGAATTCGGAGATAGTTTCCAATTCACCGTCCTGCAGTTTTGCCTGTAAGATTGCTTTCGCCCGTAGTGGTGTTTCCGTTATTTGGATGGTCAAGCTTCTTGCTGTAAAAGGATGTGGTGACTTGAATGTGATATGGAACTCATTTCCATCCGGGAACCGGATCGCGGTTTTGTTGTTTCCATCTGTAATATTGGAGAGTTCAGGTATGGATGGAGTTGATTGTATAACGGCATTTTGATGGGTTAGCACTCTATTTTCATTTTTTGTAGCAGGAAAGGCGATTACTTTTACGTCCTGGAATAACTTCGTTGGCTGTTCCAATCGTTGTTCAATTTTCTGTGGACCTTGTAATGTTGTCTCAGAGGAGGCAAGGTATCTCATCGATTCTTCCGGTTTGATCCATGGGCCTCCGGACTGGCTCCAGCCGGGAGAATTAAAGATTCCAATCTCAATCCCTAACTCTGTGGCAGTTTTTAATGCCAGATGTAAAATTTCCCACCATTCGTCGCTGAGCATTTTCACTTCACCGTAAGGAAGTCCATCTATGCCGATATTCCCGATAAACGCACGGTTAATACCGGCCTCTTTCATCGCATGCAGATCTTTTACGGCTCCTTCCTTAGAGATATTATCGGAAATCCAGTACCAGTAGATACTTGTTTGAATGGAGTCGGGGGGAGAAATGAATCCGCTCTCCAACGCATCCGATAATTGTTTCGATCTGATTTCCGCATTTTGTGTACACGAAAATGCGGAAATCAGGATTATTGCTGTTAAATAATGAATGATTTTCATTGGATAAATTTATTTATCTTTTGTCAATTGTTCCAAAAACGTTTTTTACTGCATCGAGATATTGGTATTCCCAAATTGTGTCAGGTTCCAGATAACTGCCTTCTGACCATTCATTCCATGCGTTGATGGTGATGATTTTGGGTTCGATGTTGTAATGATCTACGTGACTTTTCGCTTTCAAGAGATATCTTTTAAATTTCTGTGGGGTTGAATTGTTTATATATCCTGCTTTGAAAAGAAAACGTGGATTGGCATCCCATCCGACAGTCACATTCGGAAAATAGGTCATTGAGAAATCATTGTGAAATTGATCCCACATCTCTGTTGAAGCATCTCCCCATACCTCATAGTCTCCATCGGGGTTTTGCAGGTGTGCCCAACAATAATTGGTCAGACTCTTAAATCCGAAATAGCTGAGTACTTCATCCTGACTTTTAATCGTATCACCCGGGACTCCTTCAATTGTATTTGGTAATGCTTGCCACAAGATACTTTGCAGATGTAGTCCGGGAAATCCTGCTTCTTTGGTCTTTTCGGTAAAATGTTCTAAAGCCTTTTTTGTCTGCTCTGCTCCACCTAAACCGTTTATTAAAGTATTTAATTCATAGATTGAAAAAACCGGTTCACCGTTAATTTTCAGGTAAGAGGGGTCTTTAAAATAATGGTTGATAACGCGGTCGACCACAATATCAAACTGTTCCCTGTCGACTCCTCCTTTCCAGATCACGGAATCTATTTTGGGATTATCTACGTCCCAATAAGTAGTAGCGTCATGATTGGCCCACATCAGGTAAAAGTTCATCCTTCCGTTATTGGCTTTTAGGAAACCGTCATTTATACAACTTTCCAGGAATGGTTGTCCATCGTACCAATACCAGTCGAAAATAAAAGTATTAATATCGTAATTGACAGCTTCAGTGATTTTCTTGTCCATATCTGTAGGATCAGCCTCATTAAGATAACCCCATAGGGGAATTTTCGGCTGTTGATGACCTTCTTCTTTGGGTACGGCGTTATAGATGATTTCCCATTCTCCTTTCCTGTCGGGAAAAAGGAACTCGGCGCGCGGCTCATAGTGGTATGCGGGCCAATAGAAAGCAGCCACAATATATTCCGATTCTGTGTCGATTTTACCGGAGCTATGTTTACACGCCGAAAAAATAAATACCGTGACAATCAGTAATCCTGAAAGAAGGAGTTTTTTATTCATCATATTAGTTTGTTTTCATTACAATCTCTACCGGTCCCAACAACCCGTAATCTTTTAGAGGTGATCCTTGCTTCGGACCATTGATCGTCCAGGTTTTTCTCTGCGGTTCGGGTAAACCGGCATCATATACAAGCCGGTTGAACCATGTGCTGGTCACAGCCACTTCCAGCCTGTTTTCACCCAGTTGTAAATACTCCGTTATATCCATACTATAGGGGTAAGTCCATTTGGTGGATACTTCCTTTCCGTTCAGTTTGACTTTGGCGATCATCTCCACCTGCCCCAGGTCAAGCTGGTACTCCGCTTTATCCGCTCTCTCATCCATGTTAAATGTAGTATGGTAGACAGCTGTTCCCGAGAAAGCCTTCCCCTCTGTGCTTAATGCCGTGATATCCTTCCATGCCGTTAACCGGTCGATCCTGACGGGCGAATCTCCTATCCCCCATCCTTCGGGGAAAGAGATTTCCCAACCGTTCTGAAGTTCCATTTTCTTTGTCAGGTTGAGTGGTCTATCTGCTACGTCGAGTACTTTCTCCAGTCTGGAAGCCTTACCTTCCCTGAACACTACAAAACAGGATGTACCTGCCGGCAGATCCATCTCAACCTGCGTGTACCCCTCTTTTGGCGCCCCGGGTGCCACAGATGTCACACCCCGGGTTTCACCTGTCAGCGGGTCCCATATCTCGGCATTGCCTCTACTGCGGAAAGAGATAGTACCCTTGTATCCCTTTTCTTCCGGGGCGGAAAGGAAATAGAAATCAGAACTGTCTACCCTACGGTGCAGCCAGCGCACATCGGAGAATTTGACATTAATATCGGGATGGATTTCCTCGGAAGTCAAAGCTGCACCGATATCTCCGGTGTATACTTTTCCTTTCCCGACCTGACGGACACTCCGGCTGCCGTCTCCCCAGAGGGCTTCGACTGCCTTTTGGAAACGGGTCTGTTCCGCTTCACCTCCACTCAGTGTTGCCATGCCGGCAGGTGCTTGCCCTACAACTGTTATCCCCTGTTCTGCAAACGAGCGGATCTTTTCCAGTGTTTCGGGTAACATCCTCCTGCAGTCATATAACCACAGGACGCGGTATGCGATCCCTTCGGGTGTCACTAGTTGCCCGTCCTTCACCGATAGCCGGTTCAGCAATACATCGGGATTACAGTAGTCGTATGCGTATCCTTCCGGGAATTCCAGTAACTGCTGCGGCTTGTGGTTCTGCTCGTCTCCCAGATACATCAACACGTCCGACACGGGGTTCCCGCTCTCGAGCATGTAGTTGCACCTTGCCAGGTAATCCGTGAAGTGCGGCATATGCTCCCACCATGTCTGCAGGCGCAGGAAAGGCGTTCCTATACCTGAACCGAAGGAGGTGCTCGGCGGCAGGAAATCGGTGCGGGGATTGTGGGTATAGGTATGGAACACCATATGGGTCACTCCCCGTGCCAGGTGCTCGTCTGCCCTGTCCTTTATGAAACCGGGATGCTCGTTCCATGACAGGTCGAAGGAGGTGAACGCCTCGGCGGCTACCCTCCCCTTGCCATATACACGGCTTGCCGACACGCAGGGCTTTACCGGCTTGAACTCGAGGCTTCCGACGTAGGAGTCCATCTTTGGGTGCCAGAACTCACACATCGGCACATCGGCATATTTGTAATATTCGAGTATGTCCCCCGGGAAAATATCGCCGGATGCTGTTTCAAATGATATCTTTAACCTGTTATCCTTTGCAATGCTACCCATTTCCCCGAAGAAATTCTTTACCAGCAGATCGTTCAGGGTAACCCTCCAGTCACGCAGGAAGCGGGCCGTGGTTTCGGGATCATCCACCACATAGCCGAAGATGGCTGGGAACATCGAGAAGAGGGAGTAATCCCATTTCTGCCGGAAAGTATCATCCAGTCCTGCCGTCCATGTCTGGGTCCTGCATTCCCAGCTGTCTATCAGTATGCCATTCAGTAAGCCATCTTTCAGGCTGCTGTTATCGTTCAACAACCGGCCTATATATCCCTCGAAGTTGGCACGGGCACCAGCCGGGTCGAGTTTGTTGGACTCCCACCCCGTGGCTTCGGGAGGGGCGGGACCGTTTCTCATCCCGGTGTTTACATGACCAATTCGCAATACGCTCCATTTCCCTTCGGGGGCATCCCATGATAACACCCCTGAAGAATCCATCTTATCCGTAATATCCACAATTGAAGAAGGATTGACCCATGCGGTTGACGATTGTCGGGGATAATCTTCCCTTACGATCCTTCTGAGTGTCCACGCCGCTTCCGACTCCCAGTTTTGTTGCCGGGCGGCGGAATAAAAGTTGATATAGGATATCGTCATTTCGTGCAGGTTGGAGATCTCTATGCGGTAGGATTGTGCTGCGGCTCCTTCACAGGCAATGGAAATGGGCTGGTCGTCCTGCCAGCTTCCCGGCGGCATCTCCAGCCATGCAACCTGTTTCATTCCATCACCGGTTTCTGCGTAAATCGCGATCGTGATATCGGGAGAATAGCACCATGCGTGGGAGAATGATCTCACCGGCGGTAACTCTACAGTACGGACAAGAGTCTCCTTTTCGAACTTCACATCGATGGTTGTCGGTCCCGACAGTGAAGGATCCAATACCAGTCTCTTCTGTTCTACCAGGCACTCTTTCCACGGCAGATCGGCGCGGTTGCTCTGTATGCCGGACGGGATTAACCGGTATCCGGTATCCCCTTCCGGTGTAGGGAAGGCAATCACGAAGAGATCCTGGTAATTGCGCCACTCCTCCTGGCTGGGTTGCGGCATTTCAAACTGGACAGTTACCGTCCGGCCACCCTCTATATCTTTGCGCGAGCGGACCAGATGCCGCATGGAATTCTCCGGTTCTATCCATGGCCCTCCGGCATAGGACCAGCCGGGACAGTTCTGCATGGTGAAATTCAGTCCCAGCCGTTTGCACTCTTCGGCTGTCCAGACAATCAGCTCGTCCCACGACTCACTCAATGCCTTGATCTGTGGGGATACCCCCGGCCACTCTCCCCCGAATTGTCCATGGAACAGCTGGATGCCCGAGATACCGGCTGCGGCAATAGCTTCCAAATCGGCCGTTATACCTTCCTTCGATACGTTTCCTCCGATAAAGTGAAACCAGGTTTCCGGATAATGGTCTTTACCGGGATTCTTAAAAAATTCCTTATTCAGGGGGGTGTTTGTATTCTCTTGAGAATTTGAATAGGAGCAGCCAGTAATAGAAATGGTACCGACCAGTATAAGCAGTATTGGTAATAAATTTTTCATGTTGATTTGGATTTCTTATTTCCTCGGATCATATTTTACCTGTTTAATGGATGGAGCTGTTCTACTTTCATCCATTGATGCCGATTTATCGAAAGTAACACTTTCTTTTACAAAAATAAAACATTATTTCCATTTTGTAAATTGTTCAAAATGACAAAAAGACTAAAGATTTTGATATTGATGGATAAAAGAATTGGAATTTTATAAAATGATTATCCGCAATAGTTCCTATTGTAAATTCTTGACTTGAAATCAGGAGCATACGTTACAGCGGCTATCAACAGTCTTTCAAACTGGTTTTCCCCGAAGTAACGCCTGTTGAATTTATAACAGAACTGGTTGAGATAATATTGCAAGTATTCCGGTTTTATCTTGTAATACACGCCCAAGAGCTGTCGTTTGGCATTGCTGATCGCGGTATGGACCCAGGGCAGCACATTGGAAAGATCCTCGTGTGGAATAACGGATGCCGTATGTGAATGGACATGCTCTTTCAATTTAGTGTAAGAAGTTGAGTCATCGGTGGTCAGGTCCGCCGTGCTTTCAACGTGCTCTTTGACATTCCTTGTAATTGTACCGGCTTTCAAGTCGTTGATGACTTTCATCTTCAGGTATCTGACCTTCTTGGGTTTCTTACCCGGTTTGGGGTTTTCAACGGTTTTGCTTTCAGCCATTACCAGCACTTTGGTCTTTTTTTGGCTCCCGCGGCCGCGCTTCAACGGTTTGTCCCTCTCTTGAAGGGATATTTCGGTGGAAAAGAAGGCGTCGTCCAACTCGATGGCTCCCTCAAGGGTGTACTCATCATCGCGTTTGCCCATCACGTCACGCAGTTTATTGACCATTTCCCATATGGGCTGGTAACGCTTGTGCCCCAGCTGGCGCTGCAGCTCCGCCGCGGAAAAGGAGCCCTTGGTCGCCGTGAGCAGGTGCATGGCCACGAACCAGTAACGGTAAGGCAGGTTGGAGTGCTGCATGACGGTGCCTGAACGCAAGGTTTGGCGTGCGCGACAACGCTTGCATTCATAGGCCTGCTTGTTTTCCAGCCAATAATGTTCTTTACAATTGCAATGCCGACAGGTTACTCCCATTTGGTCTCTTTGTTCTTTGAATTTTTTCCGACAGGATTCCTCATCGGGGTAATTTATAGCAAAATCCAGGATATTCATAGCTTGAATCTTTATATCGTTATCGATGTAAATATAATGAATATCAGTGAATTGCACAAGCATTTTTGAAACTTATTTATAACTTTTTCCCGCTAAATTCTTTAGGAATAACTGCGGATAATCATTTTTTATTATATGATTATCCGCGAAACCTCCTAATAATAAGTATAAAATCATAAAACAGGTGAATAATTAGTTTTATAAATCTCGTCAATTGAGAAATAGTTCATAAACTTGTGTACATAAAACGTTCTTATTCTCTACTTTTAGGAAGTTTACTTCTCATGATCTTCAAAACTTTTTGATTCGTTTCGATCAGATGACTTATAGTACTCGCTTCTCTCCAGTTTAAGATACGATCTTGATGGTAAAAAGGTTCGATAAATACCTGATTTTCCAGTAACGCAACAAAATTCGCAAAAGAACCGTCTGTTTCGGAGAGCAAGACAAATTTTGCTTTTAACAGATTGTATTCTTTTATCTGCACATTAATTGTTTTAATATACATACGAGGCATATACTCCGACACATTTGTTCCTTTCAATATTTCTTTCACAAAAACACCCGCTTCCGTTTTAGGTGTTTGCCATTCTTTTCCCAATAAACCGGCGATTGTCGGAGCTAAATCGATATGTTCAAAATAATTTAATTCCCTTCCTTCGGCAATACTCTTTCCAACAAAGACCAAAGGGGTTTTCCAACTATCCTCGTCAAATAACGGATGCCAGCCGATACGGCTTTGCCCATGATCTGAAGTCACGATAAGTACTGTTTCATCCCACATTCCGGACTCTTTAAGAAACGAAACAAGCCGGGCCAACTGTTTATCGGCGGCTTCTATTGCCTCTGCATAAGGAGAATGAGGTGCGAAAATATTCCTGTAATAAGGCTTGTCCGGCGTGCTTTGGGAGATATCGTAACCTCTTTGGCCCGGTCTTTGAAGATGTACGCGCATAAATACCGGTGCTTGGGTTTTTAAAATATTGATGGCGCAATCAACCACTTGAGCATCGGTGAATGTATCATCCATTATCAGTGTGGAGAAACCTCTTCCCACCGATTTATAAGCTGTTGTATTTACAACAAAGGCGGTTTGGTGTTGAGGAGAAAAAAGCTCCTGAATCATTTTATTTTCGGGAGACAGAAAGAGTGTTCCTTCATGTAACACCGGATTTGGAAAAGAACAACTGTTAAACTTGCTGTAATCCCCGACAGTCGGATGATGCGGGATAATTACGTAAGATTGCTTTATATATGTTCCCTGCTTAATCAAATCATTGAACGCCGGCATTTTCAAACGTTGGGGCGCTTCCCAGTGAAGTCCATCGATCCCGAACAAAATGACTCTTTTAGGTTGGGATTGTACCAAAAAATTAAACATTAAACAGTTAATTAACAGAAACATTATTCTTTTACTCATAATTCGTATGTAATTGAATATTTTATTCCATATAAAACATTTCCTCCAAAGGTATTGAGATGGGAGAATTATCATTATTTACCTCCATTATATCCGCCATATAATCCCACCATTTTTGAACGATGGGGTTTACGCCTATTTCCTGTGAAGATTTTTCCCCGTCTATTTTTTGTACCGCAAACAAAATATTTGTTTCCCTGTCCCAATAAATAGCGTAATCACGAATACCGGTACCGGATAATAATTTTTTCAATTCGGGCCATATTGTCTGATGCCTCTTTTTATATTCCTCTTCAAACCCCGGTTTCAAATACATTTTAAAAGCTACTCGTTGCATATTTCAATTGTTTTATTGATTTATATTTGTAGACGTAAAAAATATCTTGTATCTCTTTACATCGAAAGTGTTATTGATAGAAATTTAATTATGTACACAATGTGACGTATTTCAGGTTCTTATACGTATGAACCATCATTTATTTTCGGATGCATATCTTGCTACTTCTAATCCAGCTAAAGCAAATGCGGCCGTTCCGTATACTTCATTTTTTTCGGCTGTAATATTTTGTGGGGCATCTCCGATAGGTTGAACATAACCGAGCATTCCATTATTATGAACGGCGGCAACCATTGCTTCCCAGGCTTTAATTGCAATAGGCAGATAAGTTTTTTTATCCAGTAAATTGCGATTGATCCCCCACCAAAGTCCGAATGTAAAAAAACCACTTGCACTGGTCTCCGGCGAGGTGAAAGTTTCATAATCTAACAGACTTGTATGCCAATAGCCGTTTTCATCCTGAAGTGTAGCTATACGTGACATCATTTCTTGAAATAAATTTGTATAACGATTTCTGTCGTAATAATCCCTAGGAAGAAAGTCAATGACTCGGGCAATCGCCCCTATAACCCATCCGTTTCCACGTCCCCAGAATACTTTTTGGTCATTGGCTTCTCTTCGTTCAATGAATCGTGTATCACGATAAAAAAGTTTTTCGTCTTTATCGTATAGAGCCTTATAGGTTTCCCAGAATTCCCTGTTCATAAACTCCCGGTACTCATCGTTGCCGGTAATATTGGCAAAAAGAGCATAGGTAGGAGCCGCCATATATAGGGCATCACACCAACACCAACGCTCCTGGTTTTGAGGAATCTCAAAAAGGAGATTATCTGTTTTGGGATAATATTTCATCTGATAGTCTAAGCGTTCTATTGTCGGGATGAGAGGAACCCATCCGCCAAATAAGTTTAAAACCATTTCCTCGTTCCATCGATCTACTTTTTCGACAATGTAATAAGGCTTAGGGTCATCCAGCCATATTCGCCCATACATTATAGAGACAGCTATGTCATTGGCAGGGTTAAGAGAACGGTTTCCCACCTCCCAACGGTTTTCTTCCGCAATTTTTCCATACCAACTTTTAAAGTCCCGACTGTTATCATAGTGTGCCCAATCAGAAACGGCGCTTAAGAATACGCCATCTGCCCATCCGGTGAACTGTGGATTCCATATCGCCCTTCCGCGAGTTGGCATATTTTCTGTTTGCCAGGCAATTGCATCGTTCACTACTTCTCTTATAGCTTTTTCATCAATGGCTGCCGAATACTTTTTTTCGGCAAATACCATATGAATCACAATAGTACAGAATAATGATAATAATAATTTTTTAAACATCTTTATTACGATTTTTATAGATTATGTATTTTTCAATTGTTTAATTATGGGTAAGTTTTGTTTGGATAGTTATTCGCCTATTTTTATGGATGATTTTTTGCTTATTCAATTATTGTACTCCATCCTAAAATTTAAAATATTTTTCCCTGATAGGTATATTCAGCATAGTCGAAGCAGCGTTGTCACCTATAAAATCTTCACTGACTGAATCCCAGTTCAGTTTTGAGCCAATCTTTATAGCAATCAACCCGAGTTGACACATGCTGATGGTACGGTGAGCCATTTCGAGCGGTTCGAGAGATTTACGGTTTTCTTTGATAGCCAGGAGGAAATCATCTTTATCATTCAACTCGACCTTGAATGATTTTTCATCCCTGCCGAGCGGAGTGTTTATTATTTCGGGTGAAGATGCAGACAATTTATCCGGATATCCGATTTCTACCCAACCATTTACTCCTTCAAAACGAACATATGCCCGTTCTATATTGAAAAATACTTCCACGCCATCTGCAAACCTGTAGTGAATATCGAAACGGTTCATCGTATTCCATAAGCCTTTGTCAAAATTCCCTGAACCTTCAATTTCGACAGGCCCTGTATATTCGCTATTGTTGCCCCATTGCATTATTCCCATCAGATGGGCTCCCCAATTGGAAATCATACCGTTACAATAGTCGCTTACTCTCATCCATCCGGGACGACCGTATGCTTTAACGGCATGTACCCGTTTTTCGGTATATGGAGCTTCCCAGGCAGGGCCTAACCAAAAGTCATAATCAAGTTCCGCAGGCACCGGCATGGTTTGTTGTGGCGGTAAAGGATCGCCATTTAATTCCGGAGGGACCGAGACATATATTTTTCGTATCTTACCAATACGACCATTACGGACAATCTCCACGGCTTTCCAGAAATTAGTTAAGGTACGGAATTCACTGTCATTACGTGTGACGATCCCATATTTTTTTATGACTTCCACCAATTTCCGTCCATGCTTGATACATGTTGAAATAGGTTTTTCGAGTGAAATATGTTTTCCTGCCCGGGCAGCATCAATAGCTGCCGGGACATGCCAATGATCGGGCAAAGACAGCATCACTGCGTCAATGCTTTTATCTAATAACAGCTTCCTGTAATCTGTATAGGTTTTACAACCTTTATAATCTGTACCTTTTATTGCGGAATAATACCCGTCCACTTGTTTTTGCGCCTTGTCCATCCTCCATGTGTCCACATCGCAAACCGCAACCACCTGTCCATGTGGCGATTCCAATAATTGAGGTATGTTCGGTTTTACCATTTGCCGACCACAACCTATACATGCAACAGTTATCTTGTTGCTTGGCGCATTTTTACCGAAAACCGATGCCGGTACAATCGTCGGCATGATGAAACTTCCGGCAACGATTGTTGTACTTTTTTTCAAAAAATCCCTGCGTCCATTCATATTATTTACAGTTTACATATTTCTGATCAATGTCGATCCTCATATAATCGGCATAAAGCTTCAACCCTTCTTTTTCGAGTACCACTTTCATTTCCAGAATACCTTCCGTTTCACGATGCTCAATGCCGTCGAACCCCAGATTTTTCAACTGTGTTGCCGCTATTTCCTGATTATTCCAAGGACTCGTAACAACATCGAAATCTTTCATAACAAAATATACGCTTGTCAAATCGGGTCGGTTATAATGTCGCAAATAAATACGTTGTTGATAATCTGGTCAATAGTACGATACATGTTACTATAATTACCTGTCTAGAGTTTTCATCAATCAAGTGGTCACCTCAAATCATAAGCCTGCGGTTTTTTAAAGCCAAATGATTATATTGTTGTCACTCTTTTAGAGTAGACTCATTATTCCTTTTTTAAACTAATAGAATAGTGTCCAGCTTTTACTTGATTTATTTTCAATATAATCATGGACAATTCCTCTCCCAATACCCTTTGTAATCTCGGATCATCAATAGGGATTATTTGAATATCGGCTTCATACTGTGAAGATTTATAATCCATCAAAAGGGCAAAATTTTCTCCTTTCAGTTCTATCAATCCCGGACTATTTATTGTACAATTCAAAGATGTTATAAAATGTAATTCTGTATCTCCCAAATTTTCTGTTAATAGGAAATTATCCCTAATGGAGAATCCTGTGTTCCGATCAAGAATATAACTCCTTAACCATTTCTGGACTTTGGCTTCTTCGGGATAAGCTTTTGATATATCTGTAGTAAATGAGGTTTTTGATTTAGAGGTTTTATATACAGAATTTGAAGCTTTATACTTACCTCCCGGACTTTGAGGAGTACCGTTAATAAGGGGTACGTTATGAAAAGTTGATTGCATCGTCCAGATTTTGTATCTATCCGAACTAAAAGTTTCTTTCGTATAAGTTCCTACACCGACATCAATTAATACAGGCTCTCCATTATAATATAGTATAAATGAACCCACATCATTATGGTTATGCCCTTCCCCGTTATTGCCACCCTTGGCAGCAAAATAGAATCCCTCTGTGGAGTCAGCCTTATCTCTTCCTATAGCAATATCTAAGTCAGGGAAATAAAATTCTGAAATTAAAGGCTCTTTAGGATTTATGTTATCCCAGCCTTCAGAATTAAATAGTGCTTCCATTGTTTCACCTATTCTTCCGATAATTGCAGTGTTTCCAAAATTTGAGTTTTTCATTAAAAATGCACCAAACTCTTGTAGATTCAAGTCTTTTATACTTCTACCATATCTGTATATTTTACTTGGTTCATGTTTTATCTGTAGAGGTGCATCAGCAAAATTGATATAATAACTCCCATTACTTATATAAACCCTGTAAATATAACGGCCCATCTCTTTGATCAATTCATTATCAAAAATGTTTATTTTCCCATTGGTATTTGTTTTTAATAGATCCAAATAGTCAAATAATTTACCGGCAGCAACTCCCCAATAACTTGGACCTTCATCACAACCTCCATCAGAGGGATAGGAATTAATAAACAGATCTACAGATTGCATGGTTTTATAAATTCCATTTTCTTTTTTTTTCTGGTCTTCCTCCATCAATAATATGCATGTAAGCATATTGTAGTTGCACCAGGGATTCCAGTTATTCACATTTCCTTCCCCCCATCCTGTTATCCACCAATAATCGTATCTTTCGTAAAAGGGATCTAACACTTTTTTTTGTAATTCATATTTTAATCTTTTTGAAATAACAGGACTTATTTTATCAAACTCTTCATGAAAAAAATAATATATCCATGATAGGTCAGCTGCCATATCACCAACGACAAGATCAATTATAGGATCTTCAATATCGGGAATAGTTTTTATCGGATTTGCGATTTGTCCATCAAAGCCATACATATAAAAATGAGCAGAAGAACCCCAATACGTTTGCTCACAAATCAAGAATACTCCGTTGATTATATCATCTAAAAACCGTCCTTCACCTTCGAAAAGTTCGGCCATTACCAAAGCTTGGAGGACCCTTCTTCTTTGGCTATTGGGTTGGTCAACAGCGGTTCGGTCTCCACTTCTGGTAAATTCTAAATACATAGTTGCCGTTATTTGTGGCCACTCGTATGCAAGATATTTTTCACCCTCTCCAATGGTTTTTCTCCTTAACTCTTCCGGAAATTGCTTCCAGGCCTCCCTATCATTGTAAGAAGGATAATTTATCCAACTGTTATTTTTACATAGAGACTCACTAACAAATTTTCGGGTATAAGAATTTGTTAATACATTTCGCTTGTTTTGCGCAAATGATAAAAAAACAGTTATTAAACTACCAATAATAATAAATATTATTTTTTGAATTATTCTCATGACATTGTGAGATTTAAATTGTTTTTTTAAATTCTTTTATTCCTGCAAAGCCTTTATAATATCGAAAATTATATTTCCGTTAAGATCTTTATTCTTCATCTTGAAAACAATTCGTGAAATATTATTTCCCCAAACACGTTGTAGGTTATTATCATCTATATCAATTGATTCCAATTGAACTTTAAGGATTAATGGATTATATTTTAAGTAAAGTGTAAATTCATTATCTTTTAATTCCATAATACCCGGTCCCAATATTTGAATATTTAATGGAGATATAAAATGAAAGTCAATTCCGTTAAAATTGTCCTCTAATTGATAATTGTCTGATATTCTAAAGTATCGATTACTAATATCTAAAGTGTATGAGCGTATCCACTTATTGACCTTGGCTTCTTGCGAATAAGCACCTGCAATATCTGTAGAAAAAAAGGATTTATTTCCTTTTAGTTCATAATTTGAATTCTTAGCTTCAAATTTTCTTCCAGGAGTTTGTCCAAATCCATTAATTACAGGCAAATTATGATACTCTGACTGCATTGTCCAAATTTTATATCTTTGATCACTAAAGGTCTTTGCTGTATATGTGCCAACTCCCACATCTACTAAAACAGGTTTTCCATTAAAAAATAGTATGCATGTACCCACATCATTATGATTGTGGCTTTCTGCGTTGTTTCCTCCTTTTGCGGCAAAATAAAAACCGCTGGTTGTACCTTCGTTTTCTCGTGCAATTACTATTTCCCTGTCAGAAAAATAAAAGTGTGAGATTAAAGGTTCTATAATTTGTGTATCTTGCCAACCTTTTATGTTAAATAAATTTTCAAGTGCTTCTCCAATTCTTCCTCCGATAAAATTAGATTCCTTTAGTAAAAATGCACCAAATGATAACATTTGATGATCCTGAATTTGTTTTCCATAACGATAAATTCTTCCTCCGTCATGCCTTATGATTGCGGGCGAATCTGAATAGTTGACATAAAATTGTCCTTTAGGACTGTTGGCTATATAGACACGATATATATACCGTCCCATATTTTTTATCAAATCATTACTGAAAATGTCTATATTTCCATTTGTAATTTGATGAAGCAGGTCTAAATAATCAAATAATTTCCCTCCTGCAACACTCCAATAATTTGGACCTTCGTCACATCCTCCATCATTAGGATATGAATTGATAAAAAGATCCACAGAAGCCATCGTTTTGTATATACCGACTTCCTTTTTAACCGGATCATCCTCAATCAACGCTATGCAAGTGAGAATGTTATAATTACACCACGGAGTCCAGTTATTCACATTTCCTTCTCCCCATCCGGTTATCCACCAAAAGTCATATCTCTCGTAAAATGGATCGAGTACTTTTTTCTGTAACTCGTTTTTAAGCCTTTTTGAAATTACCGGACTTATTTTGTCAAATTCCTTATTAAAAAAATACCAGGTCCAGGCTAAATCGGCTGCTGCGTCACCGACTGAAAGATCAACAATTGGATCATTTATATCAGGCAAAACAGTATTAGGATTATCAAATCCCTTAAACCCTGTTTTATACATATAAAACGTTGCAGACATTCCCCAGTAGGTTTGTTCACAATAAACGAAGACACCATTTATAATATCATCGATAAACCGCCCTTTACCCTCCATCAACTCAGCTAAAACCAAAGAGCGTAAAACTACTCTACGATTACTTATTGCCCGATCGACAATTGCCCGATCACCGGTTCTGGTAAATTCTAAATACATCGTAGCTGTTATTGGCGGCCAATTATATCCAAGATACTTTTCTCCTTCTTTGATAGTTTCTTGTCTTAAGTTTTCAGGTAATTGTGTCCAGGCTTCTCTTTCATTGTAAGACGGATATTTGATCCAGCAATTATCTTTACAAATTGATTCACCTACAAAGCTTCGGGTAAAAAAATCTGTCAATAGATTTCTTTTTTCCTGTGCATTGGTCAGGAATGTAAAAGATAATCCAGCAACAAAGATAAAGAATTTTAGAGCTTCATGCATAATAATGTAATTTAATTTTGTTGGTTTTCACTAACAAATACTTGTTATCTGGCTTTCACTATTTCAAATAGCATATTCCCTGATAATTCGGTATTAATCAGATTAAAAGTTATCCGTGAAATTTCGTTCCTAAACATCTTCTCTTCAATATCAATTGCCACTAAAAAAGGATTATACTTCATCTGAAGTGTATAGTCCTCACTATGTAATTCTAAAACTCCAGGTTTTATAAGTCTGGTTTGTAAACCTGTCATAAAATGAAATGCTGTATTGCCTGAATTCTGACTTAATTGATAACGGTCAACAATAGAAAATTTTTCACCGCGAATAAGAGTATATGAACGTGTCCATTTATTTACATTAGCCTGAGATGGATAAGCTTTAGTTATATCAGTTGAAAAGGATACTTTTCTTGTTGAGGAAGAAAACTTTGAATCATTTGCTTTATATTTTCCTCCTGTAGATTGGGCAATGCCGTTTATTAGTGGTAAATTGTGCATCGCTGTCCCATTTCCTCCCCTGCCTACATCAACTAAAACAGGGGTTCCGTTAAAAAAGAGAATACAATTGCCAACATCATTATGGTTATGTCCTCCACTATTATTATTTCCCCATGCTGCAAAATAAAATCCATCATTAGTTTCCTCTTTGTCCCTTGCAAAAGCAAGTTCACTTTCAGGAAAATAAAATTCATGGATTAGCGGTTCAGATGGTCTTGTATCCTGCCATTTCTCAAGATGGAACAAATTCTCTAAAGACTGTCCTATATTTCCCGTAATCGTCTCTTTTCCAAAGTTGGATTCTCTCAACAAAAAAGCTCCGAATTTTTTCATTACAGGGTCTCCGATTGCCTCTCCAAATCGAAATATATGGCCTCCATCATGACGAATTATTTGCGCTGCATTGGACCAATTAACATAATGCCCGCCATTACTTATATAAACACGATAAATATAGCGTCCAATATTTTTTATTAATTCATCATTAAATATATCAACAGCTCCATTTGTAGCTTTTCTAAATATATTAAGATAATCAAATAACTTTCCACCGGCATGTCTCCAGTAAGAAGGCCCTTCGTCACAGGCTCCGTCTAAAGGGTAGGTGTTCATGAAAATATCCATAGAAATCATGGTTTTATATATACCATATAATTTCGTATCTGGGTTTCCTTCCATTAGCAGAATAGTAGTTAGCATATTAGAAGTTATCCAGGGTGTCCAATTATTGACAATCCAATTTGATCTTTCAAAAATTACATCTCCTTCTCCCCATCCCGTCATCCACCATAGGTCATTCCTTTCATAGTAAGGACTGAGAATTTTATTTTGTAACTCATGTTTAAGTCGTTTTGAGATTACAGGACTTATTTTATCAAATTCTTCGTGAAAAAAATACCATATCCATGCCAGATCAGCCGAAACATCACTTGCCATAAGATCAATAATGGGATTATCAATGTCCGGTAATACAGTATATGGATCATTTATCGATCCGTTTGGATCGGAATTACCGAAACCGTATAAATAAAAATGAGCACTGGATCCCCAATAAGTCTGTTCACAATATGTGAACACACCATTTATAATATCATCAATGAACCGGCCTTCTCCTTCCATCAGCTCGGCCATGACCAAAGATCGTAATGCTCTTAAACGATTACTGATTGCCTCATCGATTATTGAACGATTTCCTGCTCTTGTAAATTCGAGGTACATCGTCGCTGTAAATATTGGCCAATCATAACCAATATATTTTTCTCCCTCTTGAATAGTCTTTTTTCTCACCTCCTCAGGAAGTTGGGACCAACCCATTCTGTCGGAATAAGAAGGATACGTTATCCAACTATAATCCTTTGCCAATACGCTGTTAACAAATTTTCTCGTATAAGAATCCGTTAATAAATTTCGTTTAGGATTACAAAATGCAATCGATGAGGCCAAGTATAAAATAATTAAAATAAATATTCTATTCATTCTATTGTATATTTTGTAAATTACTTAACTGGTGTTTTTAGTGATTATCATTTTCAAATTTAATTAAAATGCCTTCCCCGGCAGTCAACCAATAATTATCATTATGGTTATTCATGTCATTTTTCCTTACCAGTGGTAAATGGTCATTTCTATTAGAGGGAATTATCAGAAAAATATTTTCTTTCCCACTTTTAGTTGACAGAGTGAATTTAACTGAACGGTCCAAATTTAAATTAACGATCATGGCATATCTATTATCTTTGTTATCAATAAATTCTCCGATCATCATAGGTGCGTCACAATTCAAAGAATCTACAATTTCTCCTGGAAGAGTTGGAAAATCATAACTTAAAAATGAAGGTGTAAAATAAACACCGGTAGAAGTTAACTGATTAATCAACGGCCCTAATGATAATATTTGCCTGTTAACTTCTTTGAGATAAAACCAAGTTGAAGTTTTTTCCTGCTCTTTGTTTATTGGGCTGTAATTATATCCATTTTGATTATATTGATACCAGGAAATCCCTTTGTAACCTGCGGCCAAGGAAGTATAGGCCTGAAAAAGCATATTTGCAAGTGAAGGAATTGTCGTGTTCTTGCGCACCTGATGTGAAGATACAATATTCCAATAAGGTAAATTATATTTTAAAGCAACTCTTCTTACTTCTAAAAGATTTGTGAAATAGCTAATGGCTCTTTTTTCTTCTTTTAGATCCATTGAATATTGAACCATATAATTATCATAACTAATAAACTGTGGTTTAACCTCGTTTACAAATCGTTCGAGGTATTCAGTATAAGTTTTTGTACCTAATTGAGAATTCATTTTATCTATTGACGAAAGAGTAGCGTAATTAGGAAAAAGATTAATATAGGCAAGTTTGTCAGGAGCATACTTTTTTACGGCTTTCACAGCTTTTCCTAAATAAGGAAAATCTAGTACAGAGGGTTCATCCATTATAAAATATCCGATGATGGCTTCGCTTTTACCTGAATTTTCTATTAATAACCTAATTCTGCTGTCAATTTCTTCGTCCGATAAATTACGCCATATCCTTCTATGTAAACTTGTCCCCCAATTGTTTAAATCCATATCAACAATAGCCTGCAGACCATGTTCTTCAACGCGATTAAGATCATAAGGTCTGATAAAACCTGCAATTGTAAAATTACATTCAGAAACATCTTTTAAAGAATAATCGGGAGAGCCCAAAAAATCCCAGGCTAAAATTGGAAAATTTGTTTTACCCTCTATAAAATCATTTTTCAAAGTTTGAGCAGTTAAACTATGTGATATTAAAGTTATAAATAGGATAATCACCCAATTCTTTCTGAAGATTTGAATATATTGTATTGCCATAATAATTTTTATTTTGGACGATCTAAAAAAAGCTATTTTTCTACCTCTTTGATCAAATTAATATTTTTCGATATAAATTTTTTCAATTCTAAAGGCAGAAAAATAGCTTTCAAATATTTATATTAATTCCATCCCGGATTCTGTGTTATGAGTGGATTAATATCTATTTCTGCACCCGGTATTGGCCATAAGTAATCTCTATTTTCCCGAAATACTTTCTTATACCATTCTGTCATTAATCTAAAGTCTACTTCGGTATGATTTAGTCCAAAAACTGGATCATCTGTATGTGCGACATGCCACCTTCTTACGTCAAAAAACAAAATGCTTTCAAACATGAATTCCCGGAATCTTTCCAGCCAAATTTCCCTACGCATTTCGTCCTTAGTCAGACTTGGTTTCAAGGATATTAATCCTAATAACTCCGCTCTTTCCCTTACCCTGTCAATCGCGTTATAAACATTTGCGTCGGGTCCGCTCACCTCATTTTTCGCTTCGGCATACATCAACAGCACATCAGCAAAGCGTATCACCGGAAAATTAGTAGGACATTCCGTTCGACCGACAGTATTCTCTTGCCCCTCTGTAACGAACTTCCTGATTGGAATTATAGCATCGTCCCCAAAAGTATGCCAAAGTGCCGGGGGATCGTCACTTCTATGGATCGAAATTGGCCAATAATATTTATAAAGCCTATCAGTATAACCATGATACCGTGAACCGGGTAGAATTGCACTTTGATGCAATCGTTTATCTACTCCGGTTAAAACTTCCTGATACCAGTCTGTAAGATCATTCCCATACGTCACATCGTTGCTATAATTACTTCGTTGAGGGATTGTTGAAAAATCAATTGGACTATCATCAGAATAGGTAAAAACTTTAAATGCTCTTTGAGACATTTCACAATAATCTTGACCGGGACCTAATCCGACAACCCTGGTTCCGAACCAATTATTAAATGAGCTTCCCGATCCGGGATTCATAGAATATTGAATCTCGAATACCGATTCCTCATTATTTTGAGTCTGAAATCTGAAGTTGTCAGCGTAGTTTTCAACAAGATCGTATTCAAAAGGAGCTGCTAAAAGAATTTCAAATTGTTCCGCAGCTTCAGACCATTGTTTATTGTATAAATATGTTTTTCCTAACATTGCAACAGCGGCTCCTTTTGTAGCTCTTCCTTCATTTGACGCAGGAAGTTTTGTAATTGCATCAGAAAAATCAGCTATTATTAAATCCAAGACTTCTTCTTTTGTATTTCTTGGTAAGTAGGAGTCTTCTACAGGTATTGGCTTATCTAGAATTACTACTCCACCAAAAAGATTCCACAAATAAAAATAGCATAATCCACGTAAAAATTTTGCTTCACCGATGTACTGATTTCGTACTGTCTCTGT
Source organism: Proteiniphilum saccharofermentans (assembly GCF_900095135.1). Taxonomy (NCBI): domain Bacteria; kingdom Pseudomonadati; phylum Bacteroidota; class Bacteroidia; order Bacteroidales; family Dysgonomonadaceae; genus Proteiniphilum; species Proteiniphilum saccharofermentans. The sequence continues at coordinate 2,754,829 of NZ_LT605205.1, read as the reverse complement.
TACATTTTCATTTCCGTCCAGCCCAACTATGACATCATTGGCATAAATTATAGTTCTGTAAAAATTTCTATAATTATTTAGATATTGACCATTTCGAGCATCCGCAATTCCCATTCCCTGACTTATGCCCCAATCACCTCTTACACGACCGTATCCTTCCGGACCCAATGCTGAAACAAAAACATAAAAATTGGCAGCAAAGGAATTTTGCGCTAAAGAATTATAAGCTCCGTATAATGCATTTAATGCATAAGTATCATTGGAAAATATATTTGCAGAAGCTATGCTATCATAGGGGGTTGTATCTAAGAATCCATCATTACAACTGGAATTTAACAGAAATAATGCAATACATAAAATATAAATTTTTGTTTTCATTTTTCTCATATTTTTATTCAGTAATTAAAAACTAATGTTTAACCCTATCGAAATTGTTGTAGTTAATGGATAGGTATGGTGATTTGTTCCACCATCAGCTTCAGGGTCATAAGATGGCCAAGAAGTGAATGTGAATGGATTCTCTGCATTGATATAAGCTCTTATACTGTTAAAATTAATCGCATTCATTAAGTTTGTTGGAAGCGTATACCCAAATTGTATAGATCTTACTTTAAAATAATCTGCACTACGAATATAAGCATCATGATTTTGATTATTCATATGATCATTTGTATAAATTTTGGGAATATTGGTATCCCTGTTGTCTTCCGACCACATTTTCTGATGTTCGTATGGAAGCTGGTATTGATCTATATAGTAAAAATTATAAATGTCATCATTCAAGTATCTGTCCCATTTAGCAACTCCACTGAAATATGCATTCAGATCGAAACCTGCATATGCAAAGCCAATATTACCTCCATAAAGATGGACTGGTATAGGATTACCCTTCAAAACACGGTCATCCATATCAATTGATTTATCACCATTGGTGTCCTTATAAAGGAAATCTCCTGGTCTGGGAGTTCTTGGATAAAATGTATAACCATCGTTAATCATATTGTCAATCATACTTTGATCCTGTACAATTTGATCAACCTCCAAAACATAAAATACACCAATCGGATAGCCTTCAGTCCACGCGGTAGCTCCTCTAATATCAATTAAATCACCCTGATAATCTACAATCTTATTTTGATTATAACTATAATTGACTCCTATATCAACGGTGAGCTTTCCAAGCTTCTTTAAATATTTAGCCTCTACTTCAAATCCTTTGTTTTGTACACCCGCTGTGTTAACTCTAGGAGCACCGATTCCTCCCAGGATATTTGGTATTGGCGGATTTGTCAGAATATCACTTGTTTTTTTAATATAATAATTGACATCAAAATTTATTGTATTCAATAGCCTGAAGTCGGCACCTATGTTAGTAACCTGAGTACTTTCCCAAGTAATTCGATCGTTTCCGAATGTATTATACCTCAACCCGGCGACTATCGAATTATCTTTTGCATATGGTGCGGACGAATAAAAACTTTGCCATTCATAATTCCCAATACCTGCATTTCCTAATATGCCAAAAGAGGCTCTTAATTTAAACGCATCCACAACATCATTAAGCGGACTCCAAAATTCTTCTTCCGAAATGAACCACCCGGCTGAAATGGATGGGAAAAACCCCCAACGATTATCCGGTGAGAACCTTGATGACCCGTCATACCGTAAGTTAGTTTCAAGCATGTATTTGCCTGAGAAATTGTATGATAATCTTCCAAAAAAAGATCTCATTGCAAAATCACTGGCACTGCCAGAGGCTTGTGGATTTAGGGGAGCAGCATTTAAAACCGGAATATCATAACTTAATAAACCACTTTTTGACGCACTCATGCTCTTAGAATAGTAATATTCCTGGTTAAACCCCGCCAATGCCGAAATATTATGATTTCCCAATGAAACAATGTAATTTGCGTATAAATCAATAACCTCTCTTTGACCTCTGGAATATGAATTATTTAAATTGAGAACAGCTCCGGAAGTCATATCCCAGACAACTTCATTAGTCCTGAAATTCCACCTGTCAGCCGGCTGAGATCCACTCCATGATTCGCTTAAACTAATATCCCTATAGTAACTGCCGGTAACAGTTAGTCCTTTTAAGGGGGTAAGCTCTGCAAAAATCTTTCCTTGTATCTGGTTTGTTTTTGTTTCTCCTCTGGCCTGTACAGCATTCTGCCGAGGATTATTTTGACCTCCCGTACCATCCTGGAAAGCACCGCCTCCCCACCTTCCATCCGGATGTTGGGTAAACATACCGGGCATGGTACTGCGCATCCATTGGAAAATAGTAGTCACTGACGCAGGTTCTGAAATCCCATTGATATACGAAAAACTATTTCCTAACTTCAACCAATTGTTAACCTGATAATCAATGTTATTTCTGAAATTCAATCTTTTATAACCTGTGTTATAAACCAATCCATTATCATTATAATACTCCAGGGCAGAATAAAATCTAATCTTGTCACTTCCCCCCCTGGCTGATAAGTGATATTTTTGTACGATATTTTCCTTGGTTACATCTTTGAAATGATTTGTGTAGGGCCATAAAAATGAATCTTCTTCGTGACCTTTTCTATATTCTTCAATTTGCTCTTGGCTCCACCTTGGATTCGAACCTGAATTTAGCCAGATCCTATTCTGAAGTTCCATAAATTCAACGGTATTATGAATGATATCCGGTTCATTGGTAGGAGTTTTTTTCCCTATGTAACTATTAAAATCAAAAGTAATTTTTCCCCCGGTATCTTGTCCGGTCTTAGTAGTTATCAGAATGACCCCATTAGATGCTCTTGAACCATAAATTGCTGCTGATGCAGCATCCTTAAGAATTGAAACAGATGCCACATCATTCGGGCTGACAGAATTAATTGAAGCAACCTGCCCATCTACTATAATAAGTGGAGCAGAGCTAATATTTAATGAACCTATCCCTCTGACATTTATGTTAGCTGCTTCATTATCTCTTGGTAATCCGTTTGTTTGTTGTATACGTACACCGGATGAAGCTCCTGATAGCATACTTGAAACGTTTGTAAGAGATCTTGATTGAAATGATACATCCTCGAAATTAACTGACGAGACAGACCCTGTTAAATTTACTTTTTTTTGAGTTCCATACCCCACAACTACAATTTCATCCAATATTTCAGTGTCTTCTCTTAAAGTAATATTTATGGATGTTCTTCCTGCCACATCAACTACTTGTGCTTGCATACCTACATACGAAACCTCCAATGTCGCATTAGGAGGAACGTTTGTAAGAGTGAAAATACCGTCAATGTCGGTAATTGTACCAATAGATGTTCCCTGCACCTGCACTGTTACACCGATCAATGCTTCTCCCGCGTTATCAGTAACCGTGCCTCTTACGGTTATGTTCTGGGCAAGCATACATAGGGAGAATGACCACGATAATGCGATCAATATCCCTTTCGTCAGATTTACAATTTTTCTTTTCATTTCATTCTTTCATTTGTTTAGATTAATAATTCGAAGCGATAATAATTTTTTAGAATTATTTGATGTTTTCTGGAAATTATTGGTGATTACTTTCATGATGAAGACCTCCTTGCCATTATCCCATTTTGATATTTAGCAGGCAATAATCATTTGCTTGTGTGGAAATATCCCTCACAAGATGACATGCGAATTCGCTCTTATTGGCGTCTGCCAATAAGAGAATGCTGTTATTACTAATACTGTATTTGTTGACTAAAGTTAATGGGGGGGGGTAAAATTGTATATCTCCATCCCTATGATAAGGACAGATAATTATTGGGGGGAGAAAAATACAATTGAACGGCATCATATTATTTTTTAGCCTTATATAAATAATCCGGCATGATACTATATAATAGGGCAGTAATAATTTGTGTTCGGTAATAAAACTGCACTATTAAAAAATTTTATTCGGTATTATCTACTTGCTATAGAGATTTTTCATTTTAAATATGCTGCAAATATAAAGGGAGTTATATTGTTTATAACTGTAAAAAATGGTATTAAAACTATATAGAATGATTTTTAATGTTAAAACTATCATTCCTTGTATTCCTCGTAATGATAAACAGGCGCTCTGTCTTTCCATACACTCCTGCAGAAATGCAAAATGATTGACAGTAATTGATGAATAGTATTTATTACAGATAGATGAACATTAGAATAAATCACATCCCGGTGATTTGATTAACATCAATAGCCGGGATGTGTCCCTTTTATCTTTTACTTGAATACTCTTTTCACGGCCTCCAGATATCCATACCCAAAAACATTACAGGGTTGTAGGTAGCTTGTTTCTGTCCATTCATTCCAACTGTTTATTGTAATAAGCGGCGCTTGATTTGAATGAGCGTCTACATAGGCTTTTGCATCACGAAGCGCCTTTTCGAAATTTTCAGGGGTATTGTTCTTTACCACTGCGCTTTTTCCGGTACGAGGACTGTTATCCCATCCTACGCTCACATGGGGATAGTATATCAGATCAAAAGTAGCATCAATACGCGCCCATTCTTTTTTCACATCTTCCATGATTTCCATGTAATCACGGTTTACATTTGTGAAATGGACAAACTGGTAATGGGTAGAACTGGTAAATCCCAGTTTTTTTACGAAATCCTTATCCGGTTCATGAGTTCTGCTACCATCAACGCCACTATAATTCACATTGATAGACCACATCGTAAGTTGCAGGTCTAACCCGGGAAAGCCTGCTCTTTTGGTTTCTTCTTTAAACCAATTCAACGCATCGATAGTTTGGACCAATCCTCCTAATCCGGTAATTAACTGGGGTACATCATAAATCATGAAAACAGGCTTGCCGTCAATTTTATAATATTGAGGATGCTTGAAATATTTTTCGATATTACGTTTACATATCTTCTCAAATTCGTTTCTATCCACTTGTCCAGTCCAAATCACATTGTGTTCATCGATATTTGCCAGACGGGTATCCCATACATTTACGACCTCATGATTGGCCCACATTAGGTAGAACTTCATCTTGTCTACATTTTCAGCCTTCAGGAATCCATTGTCGAGCGTTGTCTCCATAAACGGACGACCGTCATACCAGTACCAATCAAAAATAAATACATTTACACCATGCTTGGTAGCAGCGTCAATTTCCATAGCCATAACGGTCGGATCAGCTTCATTGATATATCCCCAAAGCGGTTTTCTATTCCAGTAATGTCCGGGATACCGTTCCTGCATATTTGCCACGGTTTCCCATTCACCGATCCCATGCGGCCAGAAAGGACGTAAACGGGGATCGTCGGCAGCATAAGCCGGATATAGAAATGCGGCCACATCATATTTCTTTTGCTTTTGGGCTTGTAGGCCAATACAAATAAGCGTAAAAACGGTTAGAATAAAAATCTTTCTCATATTCACAATTTATATTTCTTTTGTTCGACAAAATTTTCAATACTCAACTAGTTAAAAACATCCCTTACAGCTTCCAAAAATCCATATCCATATTCAGTGTCCGGCTCCAGATAGCTGCCTTCTGTCCATTCATTCCAGCAGTTGATATTCAGGATACGAGGACCATCAGGATCAGATAGTAGTTTGTCTTTAGACATTTGAAGTGCCGTCTTGAAATTTTCCGGTGTGTTATTGCTTATTATATTTGTATAAGGATAGCCATACCCCCTGCTGCTACTCCATTCCTTATCCTGATTGGTTCGCGGACTGGAATCCCATCCCATTGTTACATTGGGATAATAAGGTACTTCGTACTCGTTTTTTACCTTATCCCAATGATTGATATATTGATCTCTTACTACATTATAATCGGTTTGAACTTCCGGTAAGTGTGCATGGTGTATCCATACATACGATGTGGCTGAATCGAAGCCTAGCCTTTCAAGTAAATCCTTATTGTTTGTCGGAGCATCCTGACCAGGTAAAATAGCAGTGCTCCAGGCCACTAAATTCCAGTGTATACCTTTCAGTCCGGCTCTAATGGCTTTTTCATTCAGTTTATCCATTTCTTTAACTGTTGCTTCCACAGAGCCAAAACTATGGATGAAATTTTGTATGTCATAAATTGAAAAATAAGCTTTACCGTCAATTAACCAATAATTAGGCTGGGTGAAGTATTGTGCTATAAGATCGTTGCCTATCTGGTCGAATATTTCAGAGGTCACTTTTCCATCGTACAAAATATCATGCTCATCGCCGGCTGTATATGGATATAGTTCCATCCAGTCGTGGTTTGCCCACATAAGTGAGAATTGAATAGAACCGGTGTTATTCGCTTTCAAAAAACCTTCATCCAGGCAACGATTTAAAAAGGGCTGCCCTTCGTATGTGTACCAGTCGAATATAAACACATCGATACCATACTCTGAGGCGGTACGTATTTTTTGTTCCATCACTTTCGGATCTTTTTCGTCTGTATAACCCCAAGCGGGTATTTTTGGCTGATTATGTCCTTCGAATCGAGGTTTGGCATTTTTTATCAATTCCCATTCCGACCAATTGTCAAAGTGTTGACGACTAATCCGCAAATCGGTAGTATCTCGTGTGTGATAATTGGGAAAATAATAGCATGCTACCGTAATTTTCTCAGTATGTATGTTACTCTTTGTTGTACATGACATACATACTAGAAATAAGAGGATAATAAAAAAAGTAGATTTTTTCATTTTTTTTTATTTAATGGTCTGCTTTGCATATTTTAGTGCAGAGCAGACCTATGTATTATTATTGATATCCGGGATTTTCTACTAATTTAGGATTATTGGCTGTCCTTGCTAAAGTAATGGGTAAGTAGTAATTTTCTTCTCTGAAAAGAGGTTTATTGACTGCTCCATCAATCTGTTCAATAACAATTAGTTTGTATTTTGGCTCACCTGCCTTATAACTATTGTAATCTAAAACATAACGTAATCCGGAAAATTCGCGGGACAAAACGTCTGTGGCTGTTCTCCACCTTCTCACGTCCCAATATCTGTGCCCTTCAAACGCAAGTTCCACTTTTCTTTCGTGACGGATTTTTTCTCTGTCGATAGTCGCAAGAAGAGAAATTCCTGCACGTTCCCGCACTTTATTAATCGCTTCTAACGCTTCGGGAGTTCTACCCAATTCAAATGCGGCTTCTGACATATTCAAATAAATCTCCGCTAACCTGAAGATTTGCCAATCTTGGTCTGAGGTAGCCCAGGCGCTATTTGTTCCGGCCATGTTATCATGGCTTTCATCCAGATATTTCAGGACACCGAAGCAGGTTCCATCGACATCCTGATCCCCTGTCGCAAGAATACCGTCATATGAATCGGTTGTCTGTATAGTCCCGTCAGGTAATAGAATCCCTTTATAATATTCAATTTTATTGCCTTTCCATGGAGTATTTTGGGTGTAAATTGTGGCAAAAAAGCGAGGATCTTTGTCTTTCCATAACTCCTCTGTAGTCCATAATCCCTGTTGAATGGCTTCCCTGTCTAATTTACCGGGACGTCCATCGATATACTCAAATTCTTCCACCAATTCCAAATAAGGGCCATCCAAATTTCCCCTGTTCCATCCTTGTGGTCGTGGACATTGGAAAAAGTCAACATTCCAACCGTTTCCTCCCCCCTGGCCATGATCGCCATTCACATTATTATGCCTTTTAGCGAAGATAACCTCAGAATTATTTTTTACCAGGAATAAATTCCTGAAATTGGTTGCTTTATCTTCATCTACATTGTACAATGCATGCTTTCCGCTGTTTACAATCTCTGATCCGGCAGTATAGGCGATTTCATAATAATAATTCGCTTTTTCAGCAGGTATGCCTACCACACCATCTAATTGTACTTTGCCGAACTGTGCAATACTGCCAGCATACAATGCAGCCCGACATTTTAATGCTAATGCTGCATATTTGCTTGGTCTCCCCAAATTACTGTTATCAAGTGTTTCGGGCAGATCATTGGCAAACTCATCAATTTCTTTTATAATATAATCATATATAGTTTCTTCTTTGTCTCTTGCCCGGAATAGTTCTTCATCCGGATCATCTATAGATTGGGCATTTGTAATAAGTGGAACTCCTCCATACCGTTTTACCATTGCAAAATAGGAGAACGCTCTTAAAAAGCGGGCTTCAGCTGTTCTTGTTTTTTTCAATTCATCACTCAGAGGAGTTTCCGGGATCTTTTCTATAAATGTATTGAGCCTGCGTATAGGGCCGTATCCCCACCATTCGAGGAGTCCTCCCTGAATTTTCAGATTACCGAATTTATAATTATACCATCTTAGAGCATCCCCCCAGTCACGCCATTGAGATAAACATTCATCACTTACATGGTTAATAGCAAATACAGGAAAGAAGACATCGCCATCCCAGTTGTTACCGGGACTCTCATTTGCAAAATAAGACATTTCATAATATGAATTAGATAAGTATGCCTCGATCAGCGCTTCATCATTCCATACGTCATTATCTGAAATGAGATCCAAAGGAGCTTTATCCAAATAATCACAAGAATTAAACAAGATAAAGCCTGAAACTATAACTATAATTATTTTTCTCATAATTTAAATTTTAAAGATTAGAATGATACATTGATGCCAAAACTTATCGTTCTTTGCTGGGGATAATAATATCCCGCATTTCCAAAGGGAGCTTCAGGATCAATATTATATTTTTTCAACCGATCGAAGGTCAGTAAGTTTGTACCGGCCAAATATATTCTTGCTTGTTCTATGGAGATTTGGTTCAACAATTCTTTTGGGATATTGTATCCTAACGAAGCGCTTTTCAGTCGGAGGTAACCGGCCTCTTTGTAGCGATAATCGGAAGCCTCACCATTCAAGCTGGACCCTCCCATCCTGGGTACCAGAGCATCAGTATTATTTTTTTCTTCGGTCCACCTTAAATTGTATACTTCCTCGGAGTAAACCCTGATTGATCTTAAAAGCCAAACATCCGTGTAATAGGCGAAAGCACCCTGGAATAATGTTGTCAGATCAAAATTTTTATACCTTGCATTGATATTAAGTCCCATTGTCCAGTGAGGGAATCTTGCTCCTAATTCAATCTGGTCTCTCCAATCCAGCCTGTCGTCACCGTTTGTATTTATATAACGTACATCCCCGGGACGTAAAGAAGTATTATTGTTATTATCCTGCATGAAGGTAAGCGCATCAATTTCCGCCTGACTTCCGAATAGTTTGTCTGACTTATAACCGAATAAACGGTCTGTCCAGTTCCCTGAGACTTTTCTAAGTCTTATCTCGTCGGGATCGGTATATTCCGGTTCTTCATAGTGAATCCATTTATCTCTTGAGTAGGCTACATTTCCTGATATATCAAATTCAAAATCATTTATATTGAAATAGGTGCCTAGCATGAATTCAAATCCTCTGTTATCTAAACTATTAATGTTCTCTTGCGGTAGTGATGCACCGAAAGTGGAAGGTAATGTAGATTGCCGGGTTCCCGGTATGCCGGTTCTTTCACGATAAAAAACATCCGCCTCTCCATATATTTTTCGTTGAAAAAACGAGAAATCAATTCCTGCACCCATGATTCTTATTTCTTCCCAGGATAAGTTCGGGTTAGGTATCACTGAAGGTGCAATAGCTTTGAGCGGGTTGTCGCCGATCAGGTAACCTGCAAAACCCTGTAATGTGTAACCTGAAAGATACTGGAAATTTACTACATTATCATTTCCAGATTGTCCATAGCTTACTCTTAATTTCAGGTTGTCCAGATTATCTGCATTCTGCATGAAATTTTCTTCACTTATCCTCCACCCGGCAGAAATGCTAGGGAAATACCCCCATCTTTTTGTCGGAGAGAATTTTGCAGAAGCATCTGCTCTCAATGTCGCTTCCAACAGATACTTACCTTTATATGAATAATTCAAACGACCGACATAACTCATTCTTCCCATTTCTGATGCACTTCCGTTATTTTTAGCCGTACTGTTATCTCCTGCATACAATTGTTCGACAGCAGGTGATAAAAAGTTATCACGACTGGCAGAAATCCAATCTCCTTTATAATCAATTCCTTCAAATAACGCGAGTATTGTGAGATGATGTATATCTGAAAATATTCTGTCGTAATTCAGGGAAGCTTGTGTCGTAATACTTGAATTTCTGCTTTGATTGATACTTAACTGCGCTTTATTCCCTAAAGCTCCGGCTAGCGTGTATGTATCACTTGCAATATCGTATCGATAATATTGTACAGGTTTCGAGAATGTAGATGATTTATTATAATTGACAATGGCATTGACAAGTACTTTAGCGGATAAACCGGTAATACCGGGAAATGTATAATTCAAAGTCCCTGTTCCTTTAAAATTTTGATTATCCCCTTTATTATATCCCATTAATTCATGGTTGGATGTTACATGAGCTCCTCCTGTTCCACCACCATCCGCATAAGAAATCTTTGTCGGATCAGGTAACGTTGCCGGATAAATGGGCAATGTATTCCAGAAGTCCTGCCATACATTATCTCCTCCTGCACTTTGTGGCCTGCTTGGGAAGATCTTATCCTCAATGATTGCAGCCAGATCGAGTTGAAAAGTTAAGTTTTTGGTGACAGAAGCGTCAATATTCGATTGTAGATTGTAACGGTTATAGTTCCCTCCATTCTGTTTCCACATGGACTGTTGGTTTAAATAACCTACAAATCCATAATATTTTACGGCTTCGTTTCCACCGCGGACTGAGAGGTTGTATTGTTGTTGGGGCGCCCAGTCTCTGATGAGTTCATTATACCAGTTTGTGTTAGGATATTGGGGATCGGAACCATCATAATATTTACGTATCTGCTCCTCTGTAAACGGAGCCTGTTCTATTGGTCTTCCCGATTGGATCCATTTTTCACGCTCTAATTCGGCATATTGTCCTGCATTTGTCGGTTTGGGCATACTTGTAACCCCTTGCAAAGTAAGGTTGGAATTGAAAGTAATGCTCGGCTTTTGTTGAACTCCTCTTTTGGTAGTTACCAATATGACACCGTTCCCGGCACGTGAACCGTAAATAGCCGCAGCTCCGTCTTTAAGGACTGAGATACTCTCTATCATATTGGGATCAATTGTATGGAATTCAGCTTCAATACCATCTACTATCACTAATGGTGAATCAAAACCCCGAATATTCAGGCTGGCCCGATCCGCACCCGGTTGACCACTATTTTGAATGACAGTCAAACCTGGTAAACGTCCGGCCAGCGCATTTGTCGTATTAGCTACGGGAGCAACTGTCAGGCTTTTGGATTCGATCGATGATACAGCCCCCGTCAAATTTACTTTCTTCTGTGTCCCATATCCCACAACTACAACTTCTTCCAACGTTTCGGTATCTTCCTGTAGTTGTACGTTAATAGTGGTTTGTTCTCCAACAGGTATTTCCACGCTTTTATAGCCGATATATGAAAAAAGGAGAACAGAAGAATCTGTTGAAACTGTGATATTGAACTTTCCATCTATATCTGTCACTGTTCCGTTAGTAGTCCCTTTCTCTATTATATTTGCCCCGATAATCGGCTCTCCCTGTTCATCTGTCACTATCCCTATTACCGTTTTTCGATTATCCTGAGTGACTCCCGGCGAATTTGTCTCCTCGTTCTCTTTTGGAGTAATAACGATGTAATTGTTTACCATCGTATAGGATACATTTTCACCCGCTAACAATTGATCGAGGATAGCGCTGACTTCTTTCTCGTTGCTATTGACACTCACCCGCTTTTCAGTGTTGAGCAAAGTTTTATTATAAAAGAAACGATAATCAGTTCGATTTTCTATCTCACGAAAAATCTCCGTGATTGTTGCATTCTGTATGTCCAGGCTTACTTTCACATTTTGTGAATAGGAATCATTCGCCTGAAGACAGAAGGTCGTAAGGAGTATAAGTAGGGTTGTAATCTTCATTTGTAGCCATAATTGTTTAGGCACCAGAAGGTATATCTTCTTGGCTAAATTGTTTTTTTTCATATCTTTGTATTGCGTATTATATTAAACAATGAATTTATTTGTTGTTTGATAGCAGACCGGAGAGAGTGCCACCTCTTTCCGGTTCTTTTAGTTATTTTTTATGTTTCATAGGCCGTCCTCCATGTTTTTGATTTGTTGAATATTAGATTCTCGTAGTCGAATTTTAGTAATCTCCCATTATTTCACGTATACAATATTCTCCCGGATTTCATATTTCACCGGCGTGCTTGTACTGATCACTTTCATAATTGTTTCAACCGATTCGTAATTGCGAAATGATCCTCCAAAAGAATGCTTGCGCACATTATCGTTTTCAAAAACAAACTGAATATTAAAGTTCCTTTCTAACCGTTTGGCCAGTTCTTCAAAGGTTATATTATCAAATACCAGCTCACCTTCACGCCATGATGACAGTCTGTTTACATCTACATTTGTGAGGGTATATTTTCCGGACTCCTTATTAAAGATGAATTCCTGTCCCGGTAATAATTGTTCCGAAAGATTTTCATATTCAATAGTAACTCCTCCTTCAAGTAAAGCGATACTTGTTTCGTTCTCATCATCGAACGAATAGACATTAAATGATGTGCCGGTAACTCTGTAGGTAAATCTATCCGCATGGACAAAAAAAGGTTTGAGGGTATCCGTATGCACCTCAAAATAGCCTTCTCCTTTTATATGGACTTGTCTGTCAATGTTGCCGTATGTATTATCATAGGCTAACGAACTACATGCATTGAGCCATATTTTCGATCCGTCAGGTAGGGTTATTTTGGATCGTTCGCCAACTCCGGTTTCTATAATTGTTGTTTTAAATATTTTCTTTTCATCCTGATTGTGAATGTAATGGATCGCTTGAAAACAAATGATCCCTAAAATAAACACAGCAGCATATCGCATAACACGAATGAAATACCGGGATATACCTGTTTTATTGTTTTTGCATACAATTTGCTTTTCAAATTTTATCCATTGTTGATCGACCTGACTGTTGTAAAGATGAATGTCTAACTTTCCAAGATCATGAGCATCTTTCAATGACCGAAAATATTGCCTGTTTACCTCACTCTCCTCCAGCCATTTTAACAAAAAATCCTGTTCTTCGGGAGATGAAGTTTTGTGGAGATAGCGAAGGATACTATTGTCAATTTTTTCCATTGTTGTACGATGCTTTATAATAATATGACGCATACAATGACGACACTACTTAGAGAAAATTGAAAAAAAGTAATAAATTTCTTTATAAATGGGGATAGGAGGGTAAGATGTATAGGGATAATACAACGTTTTAAATAAAGAAGTAAAGGATGGGCAGATAATCTTTTAACCCGATTCTAATTGATTTGAGTGCATGGTAAATCTGGGCTTCTACGGTTCGTATACTGATTCCTAACCGATCCGCAATTTCCTGGTTTTTTAGTCCTTCCTGCCGGCTCATAATAAATATTTGCCGGCATTTATCCGGCAGTTTTTCAATGTGCTCCTGAAGTAGTTCGCTGACCTCTTTCATGTAAATATCTGTTAGCGGATCAGGTATATCAGGATGAAATTCAAATTCTTTGATTTTTAACTGGGCAGATTCCGTGAATTTCGACTGTAATCTTAAGGTGCGGAAATGGGAGATACATCGGTTTTTAACAGCTACAATCATATACCTCTCGTAGGAGCCGCTAATATTTTCATAGTTTTCCCAAAGTTGGATCAGGCATTCCTGCACAATGTCCCTGGCTAATTCTTCGTCTTCCACGTATTTGCAACAATACGCAAAAAGTCGTGGTTGAAGCCTCCGGAATAATGATTCGAAATGTTGTAAGTCTTTTTTCATCTAGACAGGATCAACTAAATAGAGGTATATCCCTAATACAGAAGTATCCGGATCAAATTTGATCCGGATACAATCGCCTGAATACCAGGCATGCGTGCTGTCACTATATCTATTATTCTATGTTGTACGGTTCATACGGTTCATTTCTTACATTCAATGTTTCAGTGATCCACACGCGGTAACGGACATCATTCATCCATGTGTTGCCGGCAGAAGCGAAATCGCAAAAATGGATCTGTTTCGGGCTACGGGCTTCCCCTTCCAGGTCTGTTCCCAGTACGAGAGGAGCTGTAAACGACATCCATATTCCTTTGAGTTTGTACTGCGATGGAGTCAGTTCTACGTAGTTGTCATTATGGACTATCTGGGCAGTTTCATCGACAAATCCATCGCAGAAACGACTGTCACGTGCCAACACGACCGGTCCTTTCATCACCGCCGCATAACCGTCCTGTTTTACAACCCTTCCTCTTACATCAAGATCCAATGTGATAACATCTCCTTTTTTCCATTGACGGTTGATTTTGCAATACATACCGGCATTCACTCCTTCGATTTTTTCTCCGTTTACGGCCACTGAGTTATTTTTACTCCAGGACGGGATACGTAAACCCACTGTAAAATCTTCCGGTTTATCCGTTTCAATCTGTAAACGTATTTTACCATCAGCCGGATAATTGGTTTCCTGTTTGATAACCACTTTTTTCTTTGTTGTTAGTGGTACAGTTGATGTAAAACCGGTGTAGAGATTTATATATACTTCATTGTTGTTGGCAGACGGCATCACTGCGAATTGAGGTAAAAGAGCAAAGGCTCTCGGACCATTGGCATTACAACAATTGATGTGCATTCCGCACTGTTCCTCACCGGGATGACGCTGCCCTTCCAATGGACTGTATTTGGCAATCTGGGAGCCGTCATCTTTCATTGAAGCCAGTAATGCGTTGTAAGCGGTAATTTCCATCTGATCCGCATAGACGGGATTTCCTGTCAAATTTAATAATGTCTGGCATAATTTCATCCATGTCATCGTCACACATGTTTCCATAGTATGATAAGTAGGCCTTGCCTGTTGGGGTTTACCGTAATACCAGCATTCAAAAGCGCTACCGGATCCGGCAATATTAATTTCCGTATCAATAATACTTTGTACGGTCTTTTCTACAGCAGATAAATATTGAGGGTCATTTGTCAGCTTATACAACTCCAGTAGACCTTCATAACAAGACATCATCTCGTATGCTTTTTGTCCGTTGTGCGTACCAAACCAGGCTTGTTGTATGGTTACCGGGTGCGGAAATCTCTCCGCTACCGGAACTCCCGCTTCTGCTTTACTGATCAATCCGGGACCTTCAGAGGTCTCCCATTGGGCAACAATATATTTAGCAAAGTCCAGATAACGGGCATCTCCTGTCCGGCGGTAAAGGAATACGATGGGTTCGAGAATACTGCTACTTGCCATACCCATATAGTTACCGGTGGTGACGATATTTGTTTTTCCCGGTCCGACCTGTGTCATCAGATGATCGGCCATTTTACGACAGGCTTTCAATACTTCTTTATCTCCTGTTAAATCATAATAGGACAGAAGACCGAGCATTGAATATTTGCGTCCCCATACATCCCATTGCTGAAGTTGTGCCTCTTCCGAATAATTTCCGATATAACCGTTGGGCAATTGCGATCCGAGCAGATCTTTAACACCCTTTTGAATAGAATCCAGCAATACCGGATCCTGGGTATATCTATAAGAGAGCACTGCACCCAGCATCCATTTACCCCAGAATTCGCTTTGCCAACGATGGGTTTCCGTTTTATTATAAAAGGGGACAATTAAATGATTCACATCCTGTCCTTTTACCCGTTGTTCCACACAGATATCTATTCTTTCTCCGAGGTGATCTCCGATTTTTATATTTGAGGGATCACCATTTAATAATAAATCGGGGACAGAGGTCTTAACCTGAACCGGCTGTGCCATACTTTTTGGAGGAAAAAAGGTGATAATACATCCTAACACGCTGAAGAATAAAATAAAAGTATGCTTTTTCATCTGTAAATTATTTTTAATGAATTTCCTCTTTTGAATCGTAACACCTGTTGTATAACCCATGTACAGATTATCGAATAAATTTCATATAATCTTTATTTCTTTCGGAGCATCAATCTCACTTTTTATTTTTCCGTCGGCTTGTTTCACATGTTTTACTGTTACGACACCGTAAGGTGTAGGAAATGATCCTTCCGCAAAAGTGAGATCTCCCAGGTTCGGACGTATGCGGATTACCTTTGATCCGGGTTCGATCACCTGGATCCCCAATACGTGTGCCGTTAACCAGGCGGTTGGTCCGGATGCCCATCCGTGACAGAGACTGGCCCTGAGGCCGATATAGCAGTGATCGCCCCCGTCGGCATGAATATCGAACTTCGATGGGTCAGGAAGTTGATCGATCGGTAAGGCATTCAATCGTTCTTCATAATTGAAATTTTCCCAGAAGGTGGTGGCGCCCAAATCGAGCATTGCTCCCCAATAATCGGTGATAATATTCATTGCTTCCCTGTATTTACCGTCTTTCGCCAATGCTTCCAGCATGTAATAGCCATAGAAGGTTGCGAAATCAGTGGCCCCGTTTCTGAGTATAACCGGAGAAGCCTGATTGGGAGCCAACATCCCTGCCAATGTGAGTAATGAGGCTGCCTGTTTATTCCCATGATCGGATGGAAGGTGTTTATGTAGTGATTCAGACGCTTTTATACATACATTATTGAGTTCCCTATCATTTAACCATCCGGCAATATCCTTTCCTGCTTCCATAGCCATCACCGTTAAAGACTGGAGTCCGGCATGGATCACGTTAGAATCTCTTGCAGTGGGCCAATCGAGGAAACGTCCTCCATCGAGATTTTCCTTTCCGTCAGGACCTATTTTAGAAATAATCTGGTGAATTAATGCAGACAAATAGGCTTGTTGCTCTTTCAGATAGTCCAGATCACCATGATACAGGTATAGGTCGCGATGTGCGATTATCCACCATAAGGAATAGGAGGAAATTCCGTTCATCCATTGGGGTAGAGGAGTCGTATCTCTCCCGAAATCAAGACTTTTTTTCACTATTTCCTGATCGCCAAATACTGTATTGATTGTCATGATTTCCGGATGTACGTCACCCAACCACACTAACCGGTCACGCTTTATCCCGTCCCACAGGTATTCCTGCATATTCAGATGAACGGTATAGGCTCCCGTTTCCCATATTTCGTTTAGTCGCTCGTTATCACATTTGAATGAACCCAGATAAGGGATATCCCGGTATCGGAAGATCGCTCTTACCGATCGTATCGGCAGATCAACTTCTTTATCCAGAAGATCTATTCGCACAAAGCGAAATCCTGAGTTTCCAACCTCTATGGTTCCCAGCCAGGGGAGTTCCAACGTGTAATCTCTTAAAGAGTGATCATTGGTCGCCGAACTCATCCCGGGAACGCTATTGTCTATGCAGTCGCTCATAGCCTCGGAAACGGATTCCCCCAAACGGATACGGACTTTTAATGGTTTTTTCTCGCTCCGTATTGCGGCTGCAATCTCTATCCCCCCATACAGTTCTTTTCCGAAATCCAGCAAGATAGAAGCCTGTGTCTCGTTGTCCGATCGGAGCAGGCATATCCCTTCTCCGCTGGTAGAAAGCTGTCCGTCGAACTGTGTCAACAGCACTTCGGAATTTTTTACCTGTTTGTTATTATTATCCGATTGCCAGACTATTTTTACAGGAGTAAGATATGCCCGCGTAATTTCATCTTCTACCAGTTGTCCCTGAAAAAATCTCTCAGAAAGATACTCCTGGGCCGGAACGTTTTCCGATAAAAGGAAAAGAAAAAGAATAAAGAATAAACGGGTTTTCATATTATTGGAATAAAGAGGTTGTAAACTAACAATTAAAAACTAAAAACTAAGAACCAGGACTTTGTAATTGAAATTTGAAAATGGAGAATTTGTAATTAGTAATTGGCAATTATCTGTCTTTATTGCGCGAAGCACACTATCATTCGTACTATTGCAAGTGGCTGGAAAATTATCGTTCTACAGAAAACTGCCATTTCCCTGAACCAATGTTTTCAATGACTGAAAAATTTCCGTCCCTTCTATATTTTACCGGTTGACCATTCAGATGTACGGTCTGGCTTCTGGAATAGAAAGGAAGATGTATATCTGCGGTTGTGTTGACGGGAATATCCACTTCAAGGCGGAACGATTGTCCGGGATCATTGTTAAAACTCACCGTTACATCACCGCGGATAGTCGGATGCTTGATTTCAGCCGATTCCAGCAAATCCGGCTGCGGCTTGATCCGTATCTTCCGGAAACCCGGTTCCAATGGTTCTATTCCCATCAGTTTCCGTGGGATCAGGTTGGCAGGTGCAGCGCCCCAGGCATGGTTCCAGTCCTGATTGGGTTTGTATTTGTTGTCCCATGCTTCGAGTGTGATTGTGGAGCCTACCCGGATCATGTTGTACCAACTCCTTTCGCCGGTGGAAGTCAGCAGCTGTAGTCCGTATCCGGCATCATGGGCATCGTAGATGGCGTCCAGAAGGAACTGTGAACCGTATACACTACAAGCCATTCCACGGGAACGGATAAACTCCAACACACTGTTGATCCGGTTTTCAGGGACTAATCCGAAAGCGAGTGGAAACATATTGGCATGGAGGGATGCATGGTCTGTACCAATGCCATCGATATAAACACCTCTTTTTTTATCGAAAAGATGTTTATTAAAAGATTGCTTTAGTTTAGTAGCCCGTTCGTTATAAAACTTCTGGTCATCTGTCTTACCTAATGTTTCCGCAATTTGCGCCATCAGTACAAGCGTTCTGTAATGGAAAGCATTGACAACCGTGTTGATATCGGTGAAGACAAACCCGTCGGTTTCTCCGCCCTCTTCCTTTTCCAATCCGAGAATGCCGGTGTGGGGCCAGTCGACAATATCCCGTATTTCCCCGTTGAAATGGACAGATTGAAGTACTTCCGGTGTTACTTTTCCTGTTCTGGTACTGATGAATCCATTTTCATCGGAGAGTGCTATCAGGGTTTTTGCCTGAAGATCTTCATAAAAATGTGCCAATGAAAGTTTATTGCCGGTGTACATATAATCTTCCCATGCTATGAGAACGGATTGCAGATGCCACTCGGTTGGCCAGGTCGGCTTCCGGATCAGGTATTCATGCGTGTAGCGTGCCATGCTATAATCACGTGCCACACCATAGTGTGATAGTTGGTTGATCAGTGCGTCTGCTTCATAAGGAATTCTTTCCCGATCCCCGTCGACATATATACCGAGAAAGGATGTGGCCTTTATTGAGTATTTGCTGATATCCCAAACCTGGTTGAGTATCGTGTCGGAACTGTGGAAGTGAGAGTCGAAATCGTTGAACGGATAAAAAGCCGTCTCCCGTATCAGGTCTTTTTCCTCTAGCGGATGTTTATAATTTTCTATTTCGCAGTAGCGGAATGGGGTCACTTCTCCGATATATTCCGGCATCAGTACAGCCTGTGGCCCGGTATTTCTTTTATCGGGACGAATGGCGACCACATAGGTTTTCCAACCTTTATCGAGCCCAATCTTATATTGGGAGTAACGGATTGATGCTCCCGGGGAGCGGTTAACCTCTCCGTTTTTTTCCGTTTCTCCCAAATGGATGGTTATGCTATCGGTTCCGGTATCTGAATACAGGTTTACTCTAATCCTACCGAAAGATGCTTTACCAAAATCGGCAAAATAGCGCATCTCGTCAATCCGGTTTATTTTTATGGGGTGTTCGTCTTGTTTTTGTATCGGATACCGATCCGTAGCATAATCGGTTAGATTTTCCGCTGTCTTAAAAGCCGAGATTTGGGAGAACCCCGATTCTTTACCATGGCGATCCCACGTTTTTACTTTCCAGTAATAGACCTTTCCCGGTTCAAGTTGTTTTCCTCCATAAAGAACATTGGCCGAACAATTCCCTTCCACTTTTCCGGAATCCCACAGATCAGCAGAATCTTTCAACAGAAAATCCCTCTCTGATGCGACTAATAACCGATAGGCTGTTTGCAGGGTGTTTTTTTCCCGGGAAGGTACTATCCATCCGAAAAATGGTTTGCGGGTACTTATTTCAGTAAACTGGAAATTCTCTCTTTGAGAAACCACTTTATCTATCGGTGTTGTTACAGGATAGCCGTTTATATATACCTGCTCGGTCTGTGATAACAGATTCACTGTTAATTCGTATGGAACGGATTGCTCCTGTGCGTTGGCAGTAATGGACAAGAATAAATATAAGATCGTGGGTAATATTATTTTTCTGATATGCATGAATGACTGAAATTAGTTGCTGTTTTGTTTTATACGTCCTGAATTTCTGTATTCCATAGGGGTAACCCCGACTCTCTTTTTAAAGAAGGATAAAAAGTACTCATAGGAACTGAAATTCAATTCGTAGGAAATCTCCTTTATAGAATAATTGGTTTCAGCCAATAACTCCTTGGCCTTTCTTAATTTTAATTCCTGAAAATACTGTGCCGGGGCATAACCGGTGTACTCCTTAAATGCTTTCCTGAATAAAGAGTAGCTGATCCCCAGGTTGGTAGCAATCCCTTTGATATCGATATTTTTATGGATATTTTCAATCATGATAACTTTTGCCCGTTCAATTTTCTGAGCGGATTCTTTAGACTCGAAGTTCCTGTTTTGTGCCAGCGATAAAATCGTACCCAGGATATTAAATGCAATTCCTGCCAGATTCTGCTGTGCAGCCGTTTTATCTTCTTTAGCCACTTTAATGGCTGTAGAAAACAGGTTTACGAGATCTTCGTTCACCCCTACACTGAGAATCTGATTCTCCGGAGATATGAACCCGTTTGCTACGATATCATCAATGATCTTTCCTTCAAAGCCGATGTAATATTCATTCCATCCTATTTCTTTGAGTGGGCAGTAGGTATGCCATTGGCCGGGAAAAAGAAAAATAACCTGTCCTTTGGTAATATTTGTCCTTTTTGTGGAATCGGAAGAAAAAATTCCTTTTCCTTTACTGATATAAACGATTTGATATTCCGATAAAATACGTCCGTTATTTGGGGTGAAGTAGTAACTTTTGGGATGTTCTGTGGACGGGTACACCGTATTAGGTGCTATGGGCTGAAAACCAACAGTGTTGACCGTTAACCCGAATTTTTTATCTTTTTCGTTTACTAACAGGTATTTAAAATCGATTCCTAAGTCGTTAAATCTCATGTTTTGTCTGTTTAGATTTGCAAATTCATTTTCATTGAAAATGGTCGTTGTCTGTATCGTCGATTTACATATATAAACCGAATTTTATTGCTCCCTGTTGAGACTTTCAATAGAAGTCAGCGATTTTCGCTTTGCTTCAATTCCCGCCGCACCATCAACTTATTGCGGCATATTGCAAATATTGTCAGGTCAGTACATGATTCATAGAACTGATAGGATTAAAACAGATTGGGTATTACCAAAGAAAATATCAAAACTGCCATCCCGATAACCAGGAAAATGACGGCCTTTTTTCCTGCACCTTTCCACTCTTTGAGGATAATGCCCCATACGTTGCTGAAAACCACGTTTAGAGACATCAGTATGCTCCATGAAAAAGCCATCATCACACTGCCGGGTTCAAAAAAACTTTGTCCCATACCCAACCCGAAAAATTGAGAATACCAGAGAAGCCCTGCCAGTGCACAAAACAGAAGATTATTTACCAAAACGGCTTTTGAGGAGCGTTTTATTTCACTGCTCGTTTTATTTTTCCGGTTCATATAGAGACAATAAACGAGATTGGTGACAAATCCGCCAAGGGTGACCAATAGTGTGACCGGATT
Organism: Proteiniphilum saccharofermentans; assembly: GCF_900095135.1. Lineage (NCBI taxonomy): Bacteria > Pseudomonadati > Bacteroidota > Bacteroidia > Bacteroidales > Dysgonomonadaceae > Proteiniphilum > Proteiniphilum saccharofermentans. Next base: position 2,733,183 of record NZ_LT605205.1, on the reverse strand, counting down.
CTGTGCAAACAACTCCTTTGCTCCGGCAGCAATGGCCGCTTCTTTTACCGGTATCCCGGCGCTTAATCCCAGACTGAAACAGGCACTCATTACACCTGCAAACAACGCGATAAGAAGTCCCTTTTTCAGGGCAAAATCTTTGATCGCTTTTTTCCTCTCCTCTTCGGACATATTTTTTGAACGGAGGCTACCGGCATACCCTACTAATGCAATGCCTGCCAGTGTAACGGCAACAGCCACCAACAAAACCAATCCTTTCGGAGAAAAAAGATCCGTACCGGTAAGCATTGCGGGGATAAGTGTCCCGAAAGCAGCACAGGTTCCCAGCGCCACTGATTGTCCGAGTGCGATACCCAGAAAACGCATACTCAATCCGAAAGTCAATCCCCCGACTCCCCAAAGTACCCCGTATCCAATAGCTTTCCATGAGGCAGCTGCATTGGTAGTATATATTGCGATCAATTCCGATGGCGTACTGGCCATGAATGCCCCCAGAAGAGGAAAGAGCAGCCATGCGAAAATTCCCTGCATCAGCCAGAAGTTTTCCCATGACCACTCTTTTATCTTATTGATGGGGACGTATGAGCTTGATTGGCCCATACTTCCCACAGCAATAATAATTAAACCCAGAATTGTATTCATTGTTTAGACTCGTTTAGAGGTTACCTGATCTTCATACTCCTGAACATCCTGTATATAAGCATCGCCCACAGGTACGTTCTGCTGCTGGCAATAGTAATTATATACCGCGTTCCAGGGCATTGATTTCAATTCTTCCAGATAAGCCAGCCGTTGGAAATTTTTATCCTGCAGTTCAAATTCCCTTAATTGTCGGGTCGGCTCGAGCAGCGCTTGCAACATCGCTTTCTGTGTAGCGCGGATTCCCACTATATAAGCTCCCAGGCGATTGATAGATGCATCAAAATAATCGAGCCCGACATGTACACGATCGGCATGACCGGAACGAACAATCTCCTGAGTTAAAGCCAATAACTCGTCGCTTAAGATCACTACGTGATCACTATCCCAACGTTCCGGACGACTTACATGCAGATTAAGTTCAGGAACAAAAAGGAGCATCGAAGAGATTTTATCGGCTATTGATTCGGTCGGATGGAAGTGCCCGGCATCCAGTGTCAGCATCATATTGTTTTTTACCGCATAACCCATATAAAATTCATGCGATCCCACTACATAACTTTCGCTTCCGATACCAAACAATTTACATTCCACACAATCTTTCAGGTAATCTGTACTGATCTTTTCGGTGAAAACATCGTCGAGTGCCTCTTTCATCAGTTGTCTGTGGGCAAAGCGTGAAACGGTTTTGTCCTTTTCTCCGTCGGGAAACCAGATATTGTGAATACAGGGATCGCCTTGCTGCCGTCCGATTTCAGCTGCGATACGACGACAACGGCGCAGGTGCTCTTTCCAGAACTCCCTGATCTCAGGATCAAAATGAGAGATCATATATCCGCTCTCACCTTTGGGATGCGAGAAAAGAGTACAGTTGAAATCGAGTTTTACGCCGACTTTCTTCGCCCAGTCGATCCATGATTGAAAATGTTTTGGTTCGATCTGATCACGATCGACGAATTCACCGCCAAAATCGCCATAGATGGCATGCAAGCTTATCCTGTGTGTTCCGGGGATCAGCGTGAGCACTTTCTCGAAATCACTCCGTAGTTCCTCTATGGTCCTGGCTTTTCCGGGATAGTTACCGGTAGCCTGGATGCCACCTGTCAACTCTCCGTCAGGATTTTCAAATCCCGACACATCGTCTGCCTGCCAGCAGTGAATGGATATAGAGAGATTGTTCAGTTTCTCAATAGCCTGGTCAACATCCACTCCCAGCGATGCGTATTGTGCCTTTGCATCTTCATACGCTCTTTTAAGTTGTTCTTCCTTCATACGTTTAAATTTAGATTCAAGATTTAAGAATCAAGAATCAAGACTTTTTTAATTAAAAATTAAAAGTGAAAAATTAAAAACTAATTCTCAACTTTTTTTTCATTATCACATTATCACATTATCACATCGATTATGCTATATATTCCTGTAAACATTCAGGTAATCACTGTAGTGACTCTCCCATAGGGGAGTATCTTCTGGCTCGAACGTATCGGGTTCAATGGAGTTTCTTACGATTTGACGGATTTCTTGTTTGTCATTGACTATACCGGCAGCTTTTGCCTGTAATAAAATATTTCCCATTGCCGTAGCTTCTGACGGGCCCGCAACGACCGGCTTACCGATAGCGTTGGCCGTAAAGGTATTGAGTAATTTGTTTTGGGATCCCCCGCCGATAATATGCAGGATATGGATAGGGAATGTAGCAAGTTGTTGAAGATCAGCCAATACCTGCTTGTATCGAAAAGCAAGACTTTCGTAAATACAACGGGCTAATTCTCCCATTGTTTGAGGGATATATTGATTTGTTTCTTTACAATAAGACTGAATAGCCGTAGTCATGGATCCCGGGGCAGCAAAGCATGGTGAATCGGGATTGATAAAACATTTGAAAGGAACTGACTGTTTTGCAGCGGCTACGATATCTTCATAAGTAACCGGTTGATTATTTTCCCATTCTTTTTTGCATTGTTCAATCAGCCACATTCCACAGATATTTTTCAGCAGACGGATAGATCCGTCGGCACCTCCTTCGTTGGTGAAGTTAAGTCGAAAAGTTTCGTCATTGATTACAGGCGTTTCCGATTCGATGCCCATTAATGACCATGTTCCCGAACTCAGATATGCGAAGTTTTCATCTTTCGCAGGCGTAGCCAAAACGGCCGAAGCCGTGTCGTGACCTGCAACGGCTATGACGGATAGATTCTGTATGCCGGTCAGGCGCTGTACAGATGGGGATATATTGCCTATCTTATGTCCCGGATATACCAGCATTCCGAAGTGATTGCCATCCAGTTGCAGTGCTTGAAGAAGCGAACTGTCGAAATTTTGTGTATAAGCATCGAGCATTTGTGAAGTGGAGGAAATGGTGTATTCTGTCACCGCCGTCCCCGTCAGCAGATAGGATAGAGCATCCGGCATAAACAGTATCTTGTTGATGACAGGATAGATCGATGAATTTTCATGCAGGAGAGTGTCAAGTTGGAAAAGAGTGTTAAAGTTCATGATCTGAATTCCCGTTTTTCGATATACCTCTTCTTTCGGAATTTTGGAGAAAAAACGCTCCGGTGCATCGAATGTCCGGGAATCCCTGTAACTGTAAGGCATACGCAATGGTTCCCGATCCTTTCCGAAACAGACAAAGTCTACCCCCCATGTATCAATACCCAGGGATGTGACGTGCAGCCTGTGAGATTTGACTTCCCGTAGTGATGTTATAATCTGATTATACAAATAGAAGAGATCCCAATATAAACGATTGTTCACTTCGATTATAGGATTAGGGAAACGACTGATTTCCTTTAACTCCAGTTGATCATTTTGTATAGTTCCCAGCATTGCCCTTCCGCTGCTGGCGCCCAAATCGATTGCTAAGAATGACATTAAATTATCTACACTCATGATGAGGTTAAATTCAATTTTTTTTAAGATTGTCTGCAAACTTACAGGATAAATTGAATATATGCAATGAAATAAATGATTTTATGACTGTGTTTTTTGATAATGATTTGGATCTTTTTGGTGACAGGTTTATTTTGGGGAATTATTGTAGTTTTTTTGCATCCTCGGTTATAAAGTATAAAATAAATAAAAAATAATAAAATCGGCGTTTTCTGAAAAAGAATTATATTATGTTTGCAAAGGAAAGTTATTTTATATAGATTTAGTCAACCGGTTTAGCAAATATGAAACGAGTATCCATGCAAGATATAGCAGACAAGTTGGGACTTTCTAAAGGAACAGTCTCTCTTGTATTGAGCGGTAAGGCTAAAGGCAGTCGTGTGAGTGAGGAGACGTGCAGGAAGGTTAAACAAATGGCTGCTGAGATGAACTATCAGCCGAATGAAATTGCCCGTAGCCTCAGTACAGGAAAGAGCATGTCTATTGGAGTTGTTATTACGGATATCTCAAATGAATTTTTTGGAAACCTTACCTTCCATATACAGGAACAGGCGAAGAAATACGGCTATACGGTGATTACTTCAAACACAAACGAAAGCCCGGAGGAGTTTTACGATGCGGTTACCACATTATTGAACAAGCAGGTGGACGGTATTATACTAGTTCCGGTAGATGAAGGGCAGGAAGTCCTCCTTAAAATCATGAAAAGAAATCTTCCAGTGGTGCAGGTAGATCGTTATTATCCGGATATTAAGGCCAACTACATCATTATTGATAATTATAAAGTATCCCGTGATGTAATTGAAGTTTTGATCAGAAAAGGTTTGCAAAGGATTGCAGTTGTTTGTTATGATATTAATCTGAATGCATTGACAGACAGGCGGCAGGGCTACATCGATGCACTGGACCGTCATGGTTTATTAGACCCTGCATTGATAAAGAATATCAATTATGAGAACCAGGAAGAAGAGATAAAAAGAGCCATTATCGACCTGAAAAATAATCCCGACAAAGTTGATGCAATATTTTTTTGTTCCAGGAGGGTATTTATTACCGGGGTAAAATATATGCACAGGGAAGGCATAAAGATCCCCGAAGAGATGGAAGTGGTGTGTTTTGACGAAATCGATTCTTTTTCTATCACCAATATGCCTATTACCTACATTAAGCAACCTATAAGGAAAATGGGGGAAAAAGCAGTGGATATTCTTATGGAACAGATGAGCGGAATAGACGAAATAAAAGAGTGCGTCTTCGAAGCCGAGATTGAATATTCAATCTGATTGAATTTTACTGATTTATTGATAGGAGAATTTTTATAATAAATAAGTTAACCGGTTTAGCAATGTGAGGGATCAGATATCTTACAGTTCTCTCTTACTTATTAGGTCGGTCGGAGCTTTAGGCATGTTATTATTTACGGTATGAGGATTGTAAGAAAAGAGAAATAAGTGTCAATTGTCTAATATTAAAAATTAAAAAAGGATGAAACGTAGCGAGATCAATCGGATTATTTCGGACGCAAAAGCATTTATGGGAGAATGGAAGTTTTCATTGCCTCCATGGGCGTATTGGAGCCTGTCAGACTGGGGAAAAAATAAAAAGAGTGCTGCTGAAGTGATGGAGAATATGCTTGGTTGGGATATCACTGATTTTGGTTCCGGAGATTTTTATAAAAGAGGATTATTCTTATTCACTTTACGTAATGGCAAACTCAATGTGGATAGAAAACCTTATGCCGAGAAAATAATGATTGTTGGGGAAAATCAGGAGACCCCCATGCATTATCATTGGTATAAGATGGAAGATATTATTAACAGGGGCGGAGGCAATTTAGTCATTGAATTATTCAACTCTACCCCTGATAATGGGTTTGACGTGACCGATGTACGATGCAAGAAAGATGGTGTGAGTGTGGTTGTTCCGGCAGGCGGTAAGGTAATACTGGCCCCGGGCGAGAGTATTACGTTGGAACAAGGTGTGTACCATCGTTTTTACGGAGAAGAAGGGAGAGGTAAGGTCCTGGTGGGTGAAGTCAGTATGGTAAATGATGATTCTACAGACAACTGCTTCTACGAGTCGGTAGGGCGATTCCCGTCTGTAGAAGAAGATGTGGAACCGTTACATCTGTTGGTATCTGATTATAAAAAATTTCTGGGCTGATGGTGAAAAAACACTTTAAAATATCCGGAGTAGGATGTGCTTTGGTAGATTATTTGTTTACCCCTGTAAACTTCAGTGGAGAGACTTTCAGCCGTTATATATCCGTGAGACCGGGCGATGGAGGATTATCTCCCGGAAAGCTTGTTTTCAGAGACGAGTTTGAAGCATTCTCCGGTAGAGATTATATGGAAGTGAGGGAGCTGCTCACAGCGGGCAACTCTCCGCTAACATTGAATATCGGAGGACCATCCATTGTTTCGTTGATTCATGCCGCTCAGATGCTGGACGGTACTGTGGCGGAAGTTTACTTTTACGGTAGTAAAGGGCGCGACAAAGATGCGCTGTTTATTGATGAACGATTACAGAAAACACCATTGAAGACTGGAAAATACAAGGTGTCCGATCAATATACAGCCTTTACCGACGTACTTTCGGATCCCGGTTATGACCAGGGGTTGGGAGAACGTATCTTTATCAACAATATCGGAGCCGCATGGGATCTTTACCCTGAAGATATGGATGAAGCGTTCTTCGAAAGTGACATGGTCATTTTCGGAGGGACTGCTCTAGTCCCTCATATTCACCGGTCGCTCTTGGAATTACTTAAAAAAGCCAAAGCTAAAAAATCTGTTACCGTAGTCAATACTGTTTACGATTTTCTCAACGAAAGGAGTAACCCAGGAAAAGCCTGGCCGTTAGGATCTACTGTGGAGACCTATCGTTATATCGATTTGTTGATTGCAGATATGGAGGAAGCCCTACGATTGAGCGGACAAGCAACTATTGCAGAAGCCCTCTCTTTCTTCAAAAGAACAGGTGTAGGTGCAGTGATTGTTACACATGGAGCAAACCCGCTTTACTATTTCTGTAACAGTAAATTGTTCGGCAGGGCAGAGGGTTGCAAGCTGGTTTCAGAAAGGGTGAGAAATGAGATTGTCCTTTATCCTGAACGGGTAGGTGATACCACAGGATGCGGAGACAATTTTGCGGGGGGAGCAATTGCTTCTATTGCCGAGCAAATGATGGATCCTCATAAAGAAAGGGTAAATATAGATGAAGTGATTGCGTGGGCTACGGTATCGGGCGGATATGCCTGTTTCTATCATGGAGGAACATTTTATGAAGAATATCCGGGACAGAAACGGGAACTAATAGAACCTTATTACAGGGATTATCAACTTCAGAAGACAAATCGACCGTTCATACCAGACTACAGATAAACTCAATGAATGAGAGAAAAATTGTTATTTTTGGAGCCGGGAAGATTGGGCGCTCTTTTATAGGGCAGGTATTCAATTTGTCAGGGTATGAAGTCGTTTTTGTGGATATCAATAAGCAATTGGTCGATCTGATAAATCAACAGAAACAATACCGGATAGTCATCAAAAACGGAGAAGAGGATGAGTTGCTGATCATTCGTAATATAAAAGGTATATACCTTGATGAAGAGGAACAACTTATGTCCGAGTTGAATAATACAAAAATTATGTCCCTTTCCGTGGGACAACAGGGAGTAGGCACAGTGATTCCTCTGCTGGCCAGGTTATTAGTTGTCCGACGGGAAAAATATGGAGATGTACCCCTGGATATAATTATAGCAGAGAATATAAGAAACGCGGATAGGCTTATCCGGAAAGAATTGGAAAAACAGTTGCCGCCGGATTATCCATTGGAAAAATTGGTGGGATTAGTGGAAACGAGCATTGGAAAGATGGTGCCTATCATGACACAAAAGGATATCGAGGAGGATCCGTTACAGGTATTTGCCGAATCTTATAACTCTTTGATCGTTGCAAAAAACGGATTTAAAAACCCAATTCCCGATATTCCTTTTCTGGCGCCCAAAGAGAATATCAAAGCCTGGGTCGACCGCAAACTTTTTATCCACAATTTAGGGCATGCTGCGACGGCTTATCTTGGGTTTAAAAAATATCCGGATGCCGTTTATATCTGTGAAGTACTCGAAGATCAAGAACTTCTTGATACCGTGAGGCAAACAATGCTGCAATCTGCTGAAATCCTACGGTCATTATATCCGGAAGAGTTTACCCTGACCCAGCTGAAAGAACATATAGATGACCTGATATGTCGATTCAGAAATAAAAGTTTAAAAGATACCCTGTTTCGTGTGGGGTGTGACCTGTACCGGAAACTGGGCCCGGAAGACCGATTGGCTGCTCCTGTCCATGCTGCTGTCCGGCTGGGAAAACCTTATCACCTGATCCTGAATGCAATTATCGCAGGAATATCTTTCAGGGCTAAAGATGAAAACGGTAATTACTTCCCTTCGGACAGATTGTTCTTTGAGGAGGCAGTAAGAGGTCCCCGGTATATATTGGAGAATGTGTGTAAGATAAGGTGGGAAAGTGGGAAGGTGGGAAGGAAAAACTAAATGATCCCGACAAGTCGGAATAACTTGTCCCGATTTTTCGGGAAGTAGTGTTGATTAATGTACTAATTAATAAAGAAGTTAAGAAGTCAAGAAGATGGCGTAGGTTTAATGTATTAATAATCAGTAAATTATTTAGTTTGAAAAATCTTGAATCTTGAATTTTAAATTTCTATAGTCTTGGTTCTAAAATTTAATTGAAATGAAGAAAATAATTTTATTCGTAGTCCTGTTTGGAATAATATTGAATAGTTGCGGGAAGATGACAACCACTTCCAGCCGGAAAAAAGAGCCGGTCGATTACGTGAATAACCGTATCGGCAATATCAGTATTCTTTTGGTTCCCACATTCCCGGTGACGCACCTGCCTAACAGTATGTTGCGTATGATCCCTGCTCATAGGGAATTTGTCACCGACCGTATGGAAGGATTGCCGCTGAATGTACCTTCGCACCGTCAGGGTGATGTGTTGTACCTGATGCCCTACTGCGGCGAACCGGATGGGCTGACGCCCAACCTGAATTATCGTTACGACCATGAAGAGTCCACACCCTATCACTATTCGGTATATCTGGACGATCATGGCATCACGGCCCGTTTTGCACCGGCTGCCCGTGGAGCGGTATTCGCCCTGACTTTTGAGGAAGAGGCTCCCCGATATGTTATGCTACGTACGGTCGGAAACGGAGAATTACATGCCCAGGGTAATACTATGCACGGATATGAAATGTATCATGGAACAAAGCACTATTTTTATCTTGAGTTCGACCAGGAGCCTGTGGAGACAGGCAACCGGGATACGGAAAGCCGGAAAGCCTGTTATGCCGCATTCGATAAGAACGTGAAAGAAGTGCGCATACGATACGGTATCTCATATATCAGCGAAGAACAGGCACGTCGGAATCTGGAAAAAGAGGTTCCCGGTTATGATATCGATGCACTGACAAAGGCTGCCCGTGCGCAATGGAACAGGACTTTGGGGAAAATAGAGGTGGAAGGTGCTACCGAAGACCAGAAAACAGTCTTTTATACCTCACTGTACCGCGCACACGAACGTATGATCAATATATCGGAAGACGGGAAGTATTACAATGGTTTCGATGGGAAAGTGCACGATGATGAAGGTATTCCGTTCTGGACAGACGATTGGATCTGGGATAATTATCTGGCGCTGCATCCGTTGCAAACGATCCTGAATCCAAGGGCGCAGGAAGAAAAGCTGGCTTCCTATATCCGGATGTATGAACATTCCGAAGAGAAATGGATGCCTACATTTCCCTGTGTATTCGGTGATGCACATTGTATGAACGGCAACCATGCCGCCGTGATGTTTGCCGACGCACTGGCCAAGGGTATTCAATTTGATGTGGAAAAGGCTTTCGAGGGGATGAAGACTACCGTGCTGACCGAAACTATGATCCCCTGGGCACGCGCTCCAAAAACGGAACTGGATGATTTCTATCACGAGTATGGATGGTTCCCTGCGCTTTATCCTGATGAAAAGGAGACCGTACCTGTTGTCAGTGATTTTGAAAAACGAAATGCAGTGGCAGTAACTCAGGCGGCTTCATATGATGACTGGAGCATTGCACAGATGGCAAAATCGCTGGAGAAAGAGGATGATTACCGGTTCTTCCTGAACCGTGCATTCAACTACCGCCATCTGTTCAATAAAGAAACGGGTTTCTTTCACCCGAAAGATAAGGAGGGTAAATTCATACAGCCATTCGATTATATATTTTCCGGAGGGATCGGTGCCAGGGCCTACTATGATGAAAACAATGCCTGGACATATATCTGGGATGTACACCACAATATTGCCGACCTGATTGACCTGTTCGGAGGCAATCAGCCTTTTATTGAAAAGTTGGATCAATTGTTTGTGGAGGATTTGAAATTACCCAAATGGCAGTATTATGCCATCCATCCCGATGCTACAGGGAATGTCGGCCAGTTTGTAATGGGAAACGAGCCCAGTTTTCATATTCCTTACCTCTATAATTATGCCGGTCAGCCATGGAAAACGCAGAAACGTATACGTATGCTGCTTGAAAGCTGGTTCCGTAACGACCTGATGGGTATCCCCGGTGATGAAGACGGCGGCGGTATGACCGCGTTTGTGGTCTTCTCGCAATTAGGGTTCTATCCGGTATCCCCCGGCATCCCGGTTTATACGATTGGCAGCCCTATCTTTACAAAATCGAGCATCAAACTGGATAATGGGAAGGTTTTCACTGTGAAGGCCGAAAATGCTTCGGGGAGTAATAAATATATACAATCGGCTACACTGAACGGTCAACCGTTGAATCGTACCTGGTTCATGCATGAGGACTTAGTCAATGGCGGTACATTGGAACTGATCATGGGAGATCGTCCGAATAAAGACTGGGGATTGGAATCACCTCCTCCATCGGCCGCAGACATGCAGGGGTTTTAAATATTGTTTAATGAGTGATAAATGAATTGTTTAAATGAAAAAACAATAGGTTATCTGGCTGCAGCGTTAGTTCTGCTCCCCGTTATTCTATGTATTCTGATTTCTTGTAAAGAACAGAATAGCGATGTTATCGGAGTGTATGATTTGAGATATACCCTCTCTTATGATTTGAATGATACACAGCAAGTCGGGAGTTTATGGGATGATATCCATGCTGTCGCCACTTTACAGGGAATTGTAAACAGAAAAGGTCCGCGCCTATTTATACATTATATTGTTACCCACGGTATAGATATAGACAGCTATTGGTGGGATAAATACCGGGAGCCCGGAAGATGGCTGCATGAAAAAGATACTGTGGTATATCAGGATATTATACAATTGATAGAGGCATATAGAAAAGATATCAATGGTGTCGTGTTATATGATTCATCCATTGCATCGACCAGTAACGTGGCTTCAGCTGTGGCGGGAATTGAAAATCTGATAGCTGTTCGTTATGATACTGATCCTAACAGCCTGTATTCACGTATAGTACTCAATGGGCCTAAACTGAAAGTGATAGCAAGGCTGATCAAAGAAAACGGTACACCCCTTTTTACAGGCACCGGCATTATACCCGGGACGGATCGGATGTCGACCGGATCCTTAAAAAATGATCCTTATATATGGTTTATCGAGAATTATATGAAGACTAACCGCTGTTCAGGTGAGTTTGGTGCTTATTATATCGACCAGAAATGGCGGGAAAAACCAACGGCTACGGTGGTAAACCATCATACCCTTACCAATCATGATTTCTTCGTGAGTAAGAAAGCTTTTTTCTTCGATTTATCTCCCTGGGGTGATGAGCCGGCCACTGATGATGAAACGCAGGTAACGGGTACCGACCTGAATACGCTGAAAGAGTTCTTGAGTGAGGCCTACAGGATCAATAAGGGTGAAAAGATGTGCTATATAGGTGGTTTCCCGTCATGGGCTTTTAAATATACGCAGCACGCGGGGGGAATACATGAAGATGTAGCCACCGAATGGGAATTTTCTAAATTGATCGGAGCCTATAATGCGTTTAAGGATGCCGATGCCATTGGGTACGGAGCCTTGGCAAATGCTTCCTTCTGGACTCATTTCCCGTTGAAGGAAAGATATCCTCAACGAAGAGTGTCCCTGGAAGAGTTGAAACAAAGAGGATATTTAGATGAAGATGGAAAGGTCGATTTCAAGGGAAGGAACTTTTTTATATTTTATGTGGGAGATTATGATGCCTCTTCATGGGTGGTTCAACGTACGCCCTCCATTTGGGATGACGAAAACAGGGGGAAAGTGCCTATGATGTGGGCGATTAGCCCGGTGCTGGAAAACAGGGTGCCGATGGCGCTGGATTATTACCGGGAAAGTGCGACACACAATGACTATTTTGTAGCTGCCGACAACGGCGCGGGTTATCTTATGCCGGGAATGTTACAGGAACCTAGAGAATCTGGTTTTAAATCGGGATTAGATAGCTGGGCAAATCATTGTAAACCTTACTACGAGCGCTGGGATTTAACAATCACCGGTTTTATCATCGACGGAACCGCCCCGGGTCTTTCTAAGGAAGGACTTGATTGTTATGCCTCATTCAGTCCTGACGGCATTGTACCGCAAAAAGTGCCTTTGACTCTGTTACATGGCGATATGCCTGTATTACGATCTGATTATGATATTATTGCCGATGATCCCAAAATTGCTGTCCAGCATATGTTAGACAGGGTAAGAGTAAGACCGGTACCTTTTCATTGGTTCAGGAATATTCTTAAGACACCTACCTGGTATGTTGAATTTATGGATGAACTGCATTCGGCAGACCCTGATATTGAACTGCTGGATGCTCCGACATTTTTTGAGTTGTACCGGATCTGGCTCCGTCAGAATCCGGCTGCAGCCACCGGCAAAATAGAAATGGAATAATTATTTATCTGATGAATTTTGTTTTTAAAATAAAGTATTGTATCAAAAAGAATATATGAAAGATCAATTATTGAATCGACAGCGAAAGCAAATTCTGTATATTTGCCGATGCTTTCTGTGTGGCTCAATTAAATGTAATGAATAGAATGATCTTTAAATATCCGAAAATATTGTCTATTAATTTAATGGCATTTATCTTTGGATTCTACCATAGATAATGATATCTTTGTGTCAGCATAGTTCAGCACAGTTGACGGTAGTCAAAATTATGTATATTTGTAGAATATAAGATACGCCTCGGATAAGCTTCAAGCAAGCTTGACTTATCCCTCGGCTTTCATTATATTTGCATACTTAAATCATGCGTAAATGGCAGTTGTAGTAATCATGCCCAAACAGGGGCAATCAGTGGAAAGTTGTATCATTACCGAACTGAAAAAGAAAAAAGGTGATACCGTGCAAAAAGGAGATATACTATTTTCTTATGAGACGGATAAGGCTTCGTTTGAAGAAGAAGCCCCTGCGGGGGGAGTCGTACTCGAATGTTTTTACAGCGAAGGCGATGAAGTGCCCGTATTGGAAAATATGATGGTGATCGGAGAACCTGGAGAAGATATTTCTTCATTGTTGGTCGGGCGTGAATCGCCGGCTGAGGGGAATAAAGGCGTGTCTATGGAATCCCGACCTGCAGACTCTTTAACAAGTGAAAAACAAGAACAAAAAGAGAGTTCTACCCCCTTTACCGTACAATCGGGAAGGAGTCCTGTTTCCCCGCGTGCCAGAAAATTGGCAGAGAAAAACGCTGTGGATACTTCCGGCCTTTCAGGGAGCGGTCCTAAGGGACGTATTATAGAAAAGGATATACAGGCGGTCTTGCATGATCGACCGAAGATGACACCGCTGGCAAAAAAACTGGCTGCGGAACAAGGTATGCTGCCGCAGTCGTCCGGAACGGGGCTTGCAGGTACGGCCCGGGCTTCCGATCTGTCCGTTCCTGTGAACAGTGTTTACGGAAAGGATTACGAAGAACGGAAGATATCCAATATGCGCAAGATCATCGCCCGTTCTATGCACGCTTCCCTGCAAAATTCGGCGCAGTTAACCCACCATTTGGGTGCGGATGCCAGAAGAATATTAGTGCTTAGAAAAAAAGCAAAAGCAATGCTTGAAGAGGGAAGCCTTGACATCAATATCACATTGAACGATATGGTCTGCTTCTCAGTCATCAGGGCGCTGAAGAAGTTTCCCAATGTAAATACCCATTTTCTGGGTGACAGTATCCGCTATTTTAGTAAAATACATCTTGGATTGGCGGTAGACACCGAAAGAGGATTGATGGTGCCGGTCATACGTAATGCTGATGATCTGTCCATTACCGGTTTGGCCCGACAGTTCAAGGAAATTGCTGCTGCTTGCAGGAACGGAAGCGTGAATCCCGATATACTTTCTCCGGAAGCGGGTTCGTTTACCGTTTCGAACCTGGGAAATTATGGCGTGGAGATGTTCACGCCGGTCATTAACCTGCCTCAATCGGCTATCCTGGGTGTGAATACCATCGTACCGCGTCCAAAAGATATTGGAGACGATGTATATGCTTTTGTTCCTTTTATCGGACTGAGTCTTACTTACGATCATCGTTCATTAGACGGAGGAGAAGCTACACGCTTCCTGAAGCAGATTGCCATAGAAATAGAAAATCTGGAATTTGAAATATAAGAACCAAGAGCCAAGATTCAAGACAAAAGATACAAAGTTTTAATGAATTGTTGGGTGCTTGGTTGTTATATATGGTAAATGGTTTTAGAAATGTTTTAAATAATAAATTATGCCGGTAACCGGTCTGAATATAGCCTTTATAATCCTGGCTCTTGATTCCTGGTTCTTGGCTCTAAAGAAAATATTATGTACGATTTACTGATTATCGGTGGAGGCCCTGCCGGGTATGTTGCGGCGGAACGGGCCGGACATAAAGGATTGAATGTGATACTGTTTGAGAAAAAAGCGATGGGTGGGGTATGTCTGAATGAAGGTTGTATTCCCACCAAAACACTGCTTTATAGTGCCAAGACTTATGAAAACGCTTTGCACGGGGATCTCTATGGTGTTTTTGGAGATAATATCCGTTTTGATTACGGAAAAATGGTCTCCCGTAAAAAGAAAGTGGTACGTAAACTTGTACTTGGTGTGGAAAGCAAGATGAAAGCCAATAAAGTGACGGTAATAAAGGGAGAAGCCGTTATCAACGGACGCTCATCGGAGGGGATTGAGATAACCAGTAATGGTGAAAAATATATTGGAAAGAATCTTCTTGTCTGTACAGGATCGGAGGCATCTGTACCACCAATACCCGGACTGCAGGAAGCAGGGGAGGTTATTGTTACCAATCGTGAGATACTGGAATTAACCGAACGGCCGGAATCGCTTGTCGTCATTGGCGGAGGGGTGATCGGTATGGAGTTTGCCAGTTTCTACAATAGTCTGGGTACAAATGTTACTGTTGTAGAAATGCTTCCCGAAATTCTTGGAGGACTCGACTTTGAAATATCGGCCATGCTCCGTGGGATATATACCAAGAAGGGTATTACATTCCATCTCAACGCGAGAGTGACACAGGTCGACGGAAACAAGGTCATTTTTGAGAAAGAGGGAAAAACCGACACCATAGAAGGTGAAAAGATACTGTTGAGTGTCGGCCGTCGCCCCGTTACGCAAGGATTCGGCCTGGAAAACCTGGGTGTGGAGTTAGTACGAGGTGGCATCAAGGTGGATGAAAAGATGCGCACCAATGTTCCCGGTGTGTATGCAGCAGGAGATGTGACCGGCTTCTCATTGCTGGCCCATACGGCAAGTCGTGAGGGTGAGGTAGTGGTCAATAACCTTACCGGTAGAAGCGATATCATGCGTTATAATGCTATTCCGGGCGTGGTTTATACTAATCCGGAAGTGGCCGGAGTAGGAGAGACCGAAGAGTCGGCCAAGGCAAAAAATATTGCCTATAAGGTAGCCAAGTTGCCCATGGCCTATGCCGGACGTTTTGTCGCTGAAAACGAGGGAGGAAGCGGACTGTGCAAAGTGCTGGTCGGTGAAAAGCATGGCGAGGTGATCGGCGTACACATGCTGGGTAATCCCGTCAGCGAAATCATTTACGGAGCCTGTATCGCTATTGAACAGGAAATGACGCTGAAAGAGATGCAAGAAGTGGTCTTTCCGCATCCTACCGTGAGTGAGATTATTAAAGAAACCGTCTTTTTATAGTGGAAAGGAGTATTAGAACTTACAACTTACAACTTGGAACTTAGAATTAAGAACTAAAACTTCTAAATTTTCTCTTTTCTATACTTCTTGACTTCTGAGTGTAGTATAATCTTCAAATCAATAAATTAGCAAATTAATAAATCAAGATAAAATGCCCAAAGTTCAACTTATAGATCCGACCGAAGCACGCAAACCCGGCTTTGTGGAGTTTCAACCGATACCTGTCAACCAGTACCAGAAAACGGTACAAGATGAAAAAGAGAATTTTACCACAGAGGAATTCAAGGCGATTTACCATGATATGGTATTGATCCGTGAATTTGAAACCATGTTGAATCTGATCAAGACGCAGGGAGAATACAACGGTACTCCCTATAATCATCCCGGTCCCGCTCACTTGTCTATCGGACAGGAATCGTCGGCAGTGGGTATGGCCTGGACGCTGACGGTGGACGATTTTATTTTCGGGAGCCACCGTTCACATGGCGAAATCCTGGCCAAAGGAATGTCAGCCATCCATCAACTGGATGACCATCAGCTCATGGATATCATGGAGAATTTTTTTGATGGTGTGATCTATGAGATCGTGAGAAAAGATTTTGAAGGATCGGTCAAAGAACTGGCAAAAAGATTTCTGGTATATGGTACATTGGCCGAGATCTTTGCCCGGAAGACCGGTTTCAATAAGGGGTTAGGAGGATCAATGCATGCCTTCTTCACTCCGTTCGGTGTCTATCCCAACAACGCCATCGTGGGTGGGTCGGGAGATATAGCTGTCGGTGCCGCATTGTACAAGAAAGTGAACCGTAAGCCCGGACTGGTTGTGGCCAATATCGGCGATGCTTCCATGGCGTGCGGCCCGGTATGGGAAGGTATCACCTTTGCCGCGATGGATCAGTTTAAGCAACTCTGGGAAGGTGACATGAAGGGTGGTCTTCCTGTGATCATCAATATAATGAATAACCAATACGGTATGGGTGGCCAGACCTGTGGTGAGACGATGGGTTATGGTATCGCTGCCCGTATCGGGGCCGGAGTGAATCCGGAGCAGATGCATGCGGAACGGGTGGACGGCTATAATCCGTTGGCGGTAATAGATGCCTATAAACGTAAACGTGAAATAATTGAAGAAAAGAGAGGCCCGGTATTACTGGATGTCCTCACTTACCGTTACAGTGGACACTCTCCTTCCGATGCGTCATCGTACCGTTCCAAAGAGGAGGTGGAGGCATGGGAATCGCAGGACTGTATCCGCAGCTATGGTGAACAGTTACTGGAAGCGGGAGTAGCTACACAGGCCGACCTCGACTCGATTTCCGACAATATACGCGCATTGGTTAATGAAATGTTCTTGAAAGCGATTGATGATGAGATTTCCCCAAAGATGGAAAATCCTGAGGTGATCGGTGATATGATGTTTTCCAATGGATCAGTGGATAGTTTTTCCGACGCCAAACCTGAAGTATTGATCCCGCTGGAAGAAAACCCAAGGGTAAAAAAGATTGCAAACAAGGAACGTTTTGCTTTCGATGCCGAAGGCAAGCCTTTCAGTAAGATGAAGCAGTTCCATTTGCGCGATGGCCTCTTTGAGGCGATTATCGATCGTTTCTATAAAGATGCTTCCTTGATCGCTTACGGTGAGGAGAATCGTGATTGGGGTGGTGCGTTTGCTGTTTATGGCGGATTGACCGAGTCATTGCCTTATCACCGTCTTTTCAATTCTCCTATCGCGGAAGCCTCCATCGTTGGTACGGCTATCGGTTATGCCATGTGTGGCGGACGGGTGATTCCGGAGATCATGTATTGCGACTTTATCGGCCGTGCAGGTGATGAGATCTTCAATCAGTTGCCCAAATGGCAGGCAATGAGCGGTAATGTACTCAAGATGCCGATGGTTGTTCGTGTATCGGTGGGATCTAAATATGGTGCGCAGCACTCGCAGGACTGGACGTCGCTTGTAGCCCATATCCCGGGCTTGAAAGTGTGCTTCCCCGTGACGCCTTATGATGCCAAGGGATTGATGAATGCCGCATTGCAGGGTACCGATCCTGTGATTTTCTTTGAAAGCCAACGTATATACGATATAGGTGAGCAGTTCCATGAAGGAGGTGTTCCTGCCGGTTACTACGAAATACCTATTGGCGAACCGGATGTGAAGAAAGAGGGTAGGGATATTACGTTCCTGACCATTGGCTATACCCTCTATCCGGCTTTAGAAGCCGCGAAGGAACTGGAAGACAAATACGGTATGAGCGCAGAAGTGATAGATGCCCGCTCGTTGGTACCATTTAACTATGAAAAAGTATTGGAATCGGTGAAGAAGACCGGAAAAATTATTGTTGCCGGAGACGCTACCGCACGTGGTTCATTCCTCAATGATCTCGCAGCCAATATCAGTCAGCTTGCGTTCGACTATCTCGATGCCCCCGTCTGTGTGTTAGGTTCACGCAACTGGATCACTCCCGCATTTGAACTTGAAGAGTCTTTCTTCCCCCAGCCAAGCTGGTTCCTGGATATGATCAACGAGCGAATCCTGCCCTTGAGGGATTATATTCCGGTACAGAATTTTACGGATGCGGAATTTATCAGAAGGGCGAAAAAAGGAGTCTGAGTTGATACCGACAAGTCGGGACAAGTAGTGATGATTTGTTGATGTGATGTTGTAATGATTTACTGATTTGAAGATGGTGAAAGTAAACGTGCATATGCATACGCCTTACTCGTTCAGTGCGTTTTCCGATGTGGATGACGCGCTGGACAGGGCAGTTGCCGAGGAGGTAAAAGTGGTAGGGATAAACGATTTCTACACTACGGAAGGATATCCGGAATGGGCCGATGGTTGTCATAAGCGGCAGTTATACCCGCTTTTCGGTATCGAATTTATCAGCCTGAATGAGGAGGACCAAAAAGCGGGACTACGCGTGAACGATCCTGCAAATCCGGGGCGTACCTATCTGAGCGGAAAAGGATTGTCACATCCTTTCCGATTGGAGGAACCCTACGCAACCATATTATCTGACGTACGGGATGAAGCCAATCGACAGGTCGAGGCGATGTGTGGAAAACTGAATGAATTGCTTCGACGCAAAAACTGTGATTTTGAGCTTGACCTCAAACAGATAACTGATGAGTTGACAAAAGGACAAGTGCGTGAACGCCATCTGGCAAAAGCATTGCGCATAAGTGTCTATGATGCTTGTGACAATGATGAAACTCGCATAAAGGAATTGTTGGAGTTGCTCTTCGACGGAAAGACGCTGAAGTCATCAGTAGATAACCATGCTGCAGTGGAGAACGAGATACGTGGTAACCTGCTGAAAGCGGGTGGGGCTGCCTTCGTACCGGAAGAGGCTACTGCTTTCCTCCCGATGGAAACTGTCCAGAAAATTATCATTGCTGCCGGAGGTATCCCTACTTATCCCTTCCTGGCGGATGATGCGAATGGAAATTATACCGATTTTGAGAATGACTTGGAGCGGGTGGCAAAACAACTTGCCGAAAGAGGATTCCATTCAGTGGAATTTATCACAACGCGCAATGATGTCAGGCTTTTGGAAAAATATGCCGATTATCTCTATGAGCAAGGTTTTGTGGTGACTTTCGGCAGTGAGCATAATACCCCTGCTATGGAACCAATTGAACTATTCACCCGGGGAGGAGCGCCTTTGACCGAAAGGCTTATGGAAATTAACTACAAAGGTGCATGTGTCATCGCTGCCCACCAACACTTGGTGAAGCAGGGATTGAACGGATACATAGACGAGGATGGTAATGCCGATCGATCTAAGCGGCATGAATTGGAAGTTTTAGGAGAGCGACTCATTGCAAGCAGCGGGTCTCCACAAAATATCTAGAGGTCTCTGCTTTAGTGTCAATCATCATAAGATTAGCGAAACAGGATACATATAAAAACAGATAAAGATGGAACAGCATTCTCAAACCTTTCTCCCTGGGAACGATATTTTTGGAATACGGGATTTAATTTATATATCACGTTTTTACGGGCAGGACAGCCGTTTTGTGATTGCCGGTGGTGGTAATACATCCTTCAAGAACAAAGAAAAGATATGGGTGAAGGCCAGTGGTGCTGCATTGGCTACAATAACCGAAGAGGGATTTGCAGTGCTCGACAGAAATAAACTCGACAGCATGTCGGAGAAAATATATAGTACAGATCCGGCAGAGAGGGAAGAGCAGGTGAAGAATGATCTGGCCGAAGCTACCCTCACTAAGGGGAGACGTCCTTCGGTGGAGACATCGATGCACAATATAATCGACTATCCTTTTGTGGTACACCTGCATCCGACAGCAGTGAACGGGTTGATGTGTGCACAGAATGCGGAAGCTGAATTGAAACGGCTTTTCGGTGAAAAAGCATTGTATGTGGAATATACTGATCCGGGCTATGTGCTTTTTAAAAAGGTCTATGACCGGATCAGAGGATATCGGTCGGCTTATGGTGAGGAGCCGCAGGCAATCTGGCTGCAAAATCATGGTATCTTTGTCGCGGCGAATACTATTGCCGAGATCCAATCGATCTATGCTGAAATCTTTCAAAAGCTGGAACAGGCAGTTTCTACTCCGTTACTTATGGGAGAAAGAAAGACTTGTCACTGCACAGAAGAGATCCTGCCTGCATTGAGGATGATGCTATCAAGCAACGGATTGAAAACGTTGAAAGTACGCAAAAACGAACTGATCAAATATTTTTACGACAATCCCGGTAAACAACGGGATATTGCCAAACCATTTACGCCTGATGCCATTGTTTATTGCAAATCGAATTATATTTTCCTGAACGATGAGACACCCGAAGCCGTGTTGGAAGAGGCACAGAAAGTAATTCCTGCTTTTACGGATAAATTGGGTTACCAACCTAAAGTGATACTGATAAAAGGGATCGGGTTGGTCGCCGTAGGAGATAATGCCGGGCAGTGCGATATCATTCTGGATGTGTTTGAAGATGCGATGAAGGTCGCATATCTTGCCCATTCATTTGGAGGTCCACATCCAATGACACAGGAACAGATAGATTTTATCGACAACTGGGAGGTGGAGAATTATCGTCGTAGCGTGTCGGCTAGGATATCCCGGGGACGTGCGGAAAATAAAACCATTGTGATTACCGGTGCTGCCCAGGGTTTCGGAGAGGGGATCGGACGATGCCTGTTACAGGAAGGAGCTAATATTGTGATTGCCGACCTGAATGAAGAGGTGGGTAAAATGACGGCAGAAAAATTCAATACTATTGTAAAAAGCAACAGGGCTTTTTTCGTAAAGACAAATGTGGCAGAGATAGCAAGCCTGGAGAATCTTATCCACGAAACGGTGTGCCAATTTGGAGCAATCGATTGCTTTATCAGTAACGCAGGTGTACTTCGCGCTGGTGGCCTGGATGATATGACACCGGAAAATTTTGATTTCGTCACCAAAATAAATTACAGCGCCTATTTTTATTGCACGAAAATGGTC
Organism: Proteiniphilum saccharofermentans; assembly: GCF_900095135.1. NCBI lineage: Bacteria > Pseudomonadati > Bacteroidota > Bacteroidia > Bacteroidales > Dysgonomonadaceae > Proteiniphilum > Proteiniphilum saccharofermentans. The sequence goes on along the minus strand of NZ_LT605205.1, from coordinate 2,711,986 downwards.
AGCAAGGTCATGAAGTTGCAGACAAAGTATGCTTATGTCGATTATTATGCCGATATCATCCAGATTAATTCGAAGTCGGGTTTACAAGGCAGTAAAGCCAATTTTGCCTATGCAGGAGGGAAATTCGGGGGTATCGGGCTTACCCAGTCTTTTGCTTTGGAATTGGCGCCAGACCGTATCAAAGTCAATGCCATTTGTCCCGGAAACTTCTATGAAGGACCCCTCTGGAGTGATCCGGAAAACGGGCTCTTTGTGCAATACCTGAAAGCAGGTAAGGTGCCGGGAGCAAAAACTATAGAGGATGTGAAAGCGTTCTATTTATCTAAAGTCCCGATGGGAAAAGGATGTACGCCCGAGGATGTAACCAAGGGAGTCCTTTACCTGATGGAGCAGTGCGGTGAGACGGGGCAGGCTTTGCCGATTACCGGCGGGCAGGTGATGCTTTCTTAGACAAAAGAATCAAGAACCAAGATTCAAGACAAAGGACAAGTTGAGATGCATAATTTTAAAAAATTAGATATTTGGAATAAATCAGTGGAATTTGTTGCTGATATATACCGGCTAGTCAATAGGCTTCCTCAAATTGAACGTTTCGGATTGGTTACTCAAATGCAAAGAGCTGCAGTTTCCATACCTACTAATATTGCCGAAGGTTCAGCAAAGTCAAGTAATAAAGATTTTGCACGTTTTCTTGAAATATCACTTGGATCCGCTTATGAATTAGAGACAGAGTTACTGGTATCTTTTAAATTATCATATATTGAAGCTGAAACATATGAACAATTCCAACAAAAACTATCAGAATTGCAGCGTATGATAAATGGTTTCAAGGACACTTTATAGTATAAAATTGTCATATAACCGTCCTAAATCATGACTCTCATGTCTTGATTCTTGGATCTTGGTTCTTGGCTCTAACAATAATTATATGAAAACGAGAGCAGTTAGATTGTACGGCAAAAAAGACTTGCGTCTGGAAGAATTTGATTTGCCGCCCATCAAAGAGGATGAAATCCTGGCCAAAGTGGTGACCGATTCATTGTGCATGTCATCCTATAAAGCTTCTTCACAAGGGACGGATCACAAGCGTATTCCCGATGACGTAGCGGAAAATCCTATTATCATCGGTCATGAATTCGCCGGTGAATTGCTGGAAGTGGGTTCCCAATGGGCTCATAAATTTAAAGCAGGGGATAAGTTCTCCATTCAACCGGCGCTCTACTACGAGAATGGCCCCGTTGGTATTCTGAGCGCTCCCGGTTATAGTTACAAATATATCGGCGGAGATGCCACCTATGTGATTATTCCTAACGAAGTGATGGAGCAGGACTGCTTATTGAAATTTACGGGTGAGGGATATTATCCTGCATCGCTGGCAGAGCCGCTCTCCTGTGTAATCGGTGCGATGCATGCCAACTACCATACTACTCCCGGCAGTTATAAGCACAAGATGGAGATTGTGGATGGAGGAAAGATGGCTATTCTTGCGGGTGTCGGTCCAATGGGACTTGCAGCTATCAACTATGTGCTCCATCGTGAAGACCGTAAACCATCACTGTTAGTAGTGACCGATGTAGACCAGGCTCGGTTAGACAGAGCTGCCTCAATTTATACGGTTGAATTTGCCGCATCTAGGGGAATTGATCTCCACTATATCAATACCCGTGCGATGGAAGACCCGGTGAAAGAACTGAAAACTCTGAGTGGTAATTCCGGTTATGATGATGTGTTTGTCTTTGCACCGGTCAGGCCGGTAGTAGAGCAGGGGGATGCTATACTGGCATTCGACGGTTGCCTCAATTTCTTTGCCGGACCCAGTGACCCCAATTTCAGCGCCACGTTCAATTTCTACAATGTACATTATGCCTATACACATATTGTCGGCACCAGTGGAGGTAATAACGACGATATGGTGGAAGCACTCGATATTATGAGTAAAGGACTTGATCCAGCCGGACTGATTACCCATATTGGTGGATTGAATGCAGTAGCCGATGCGACCAACAACCTGCCCAATATCCCGGGTGGAAAGAAGCTGATCTATACACATATTGATATGCCGCTCACTCCGATATCCGACTTTGAAAAGCTTGGTGGGACCAACGAACTTTTTAAAGAACTGGCTGTTATCTGTAGTCGCCATAAGGGATTGTGGAACGTAGAAGCGGAAGCTTATTTGCTGGCTAACAGCAAATAATGATGTGATAATTTACTGATTTGATGATGTGCTGATTAGTGTTTATAATCTGCTAATCAGTACATAGATAAATCTACTAATCAATTTTACTCTTTATTCAATAAAAATGAAACAATTAGATGTGAATTTAATGCATCCGGTGGAACAGATCAATGTGATCATCGGAAGAATATACAGTCGTGGGATGACCACTACTTCGGGAGGGAATATCTCTATCAGGGATAAGAATGGTGATATTTGGATTACCCCTTCGGGAGTGGATAAAGGGTCGCTTACTACCAAAGATATTATGCAGGTGAAGAGGGATGGAACCATTATCGGGTTACATAAGCCTTCTTCGGAGCTCCCTTTCCATAAGGCTATTTATGAAGCCAGACCTGAAATAACCGCTATCATCCACGCCCATCCGCCTGCGCTGGTAGCTTTCAGTATTGCCGGCATTGTACCCGACACCAAAATCGTTCCTCAGGCACACAATATTTGCGGGGATATAGGATTTGCACCTTATGGAACTCCCGGTAGTGAGGATCTGGGCGAGAAAATCGCTTTTGAGTTCAAGGATACCCGTTATAAGGCGGTGATCATGGAGAATCATGGGATAGTGTTGGGTGGGACTGATATGATGGATGCCTATCAACGGTTTGAAACGCTGGAGTTTTGTTGCCGGACGATTGTGAATGCCAAAAGACTCGGGCAGGTGAATTATCTGAGTGATGAGCAGGTGTCGCAATATGTAAATCACTTACCGACCAATATTTCCCATTTTATGGATATTGATCATCCTTCCGATGAGCGGGCAATCCGTACGGAGATGGTGAATATTATCCGCCGGGCCTGTGACCAGGGGATGATGATATCGACTTACGGTACGGTATCCGTACGCTGGAGAGGTGACGATTTCCTGATTACACCAAGTAATGTGGCGCGATGGGATATTGTGCCGGGTGATATTGTCCAGATAAAGAACGGTATGGCCGAAGCGGGAAAAACACCCAGCAGGTCGGTAGCCCTTCATCAACGTATTTACCAGCTGAACCCGCATATCAACTCTATCATCTGCACACAATCGGTGAATCTGATGGCACACGCGGTGAGCGGCTCAAAATTTGATGTACGCACAATCCCCGAAAGTTGGATCTTCCTCCAGGATGTCCCCTCCATTCCTTTCGGGCTGATCTATAATGATGTGGATAGTGTGGCGAAAATGTTTAACCACAATCGGGTTATTCTGGTAGAAAACGACAGTGTTTTTGTGACAGGTGATAAATTGTTGAATACGTTCGACTATCTGGAAGTAGCTGAATTTTCAGCTAACTCGCTGGTGATGGCCTCTTCGATCGGTTCTTTGCAACCCATGGGTGACAAGGAGATCGACGAACTGCGCATCGCGTTTAATGTAAAATGACAATAATACATTTTCGATGATGGTTGATGATGGTTGATTAAATATCATGACCTATGAATTTATTAGAGCAGTTGAAGCTGTATACCAAAGTAGTGGCTGATACGGGCGATTTTGCCTCTATTGAAGCATACAAACCGGTCGATGCAACTACGAATCCTTCTTTGATTTATACTGCATCGCAAGACCCGAAGTATGCTTCGCTGGTAGATGATGCTATTGCCTATGGTAAAACGCAGCTAACCGACAAATCCGGGCAATTGGCAAAAGCGATAGATAAGTTGGCCGTGAATTTCGGATTAAAGATTTTGGAAATTGTTCCAGGAAGGGTTTCTACTGAAGTAGATGCCCGGTTGTCGTTTGACACTGAAGCGTCGGTGATCAAAGCCCGGGAATTGATAGCTCTCTATGAGATATCGGGGATTTCGAGAGAACGGATATTAATAAAACTCGCATCCACCTGGGAAGGGATAAAGGCCGCAGAAATACTTGAGAAAGAAGGAATTCATTGTAACCTGACCCTTCTCTTCTCTTTTGCACAAGCGGTTGCGTGTGCCGAAGCGGGTGTTCGTCTGATATCTCCCTTTGTAGGCCGGATTCTGGATTGGTACAAAAAAGAACAGGGTGTTACGGAAATTGCCGCTCATGAAGATCCGGGAGTGCTTTCTGTGAAAAAGATTTTCAATTATTACAAGAAATTTGGTTATAAGACCCAGGTAATGGGAGCCAGCTTCCGTAATATCGGAGAGATAGTGGAACTTGCCGGATGTGAATTGTTGACTATTGCTCCAAAGTTCCTCAAAGAGCTGGAGAATACCGAAGGTGTCTTAGTCCGGAAATTGAACGAGGAGGCTGCCAGACAATCTGAGATTGAACAAATCAGCATCGATGAAAAAACGTTCCGGTGGATGATAAACGAAGATGCCATGGCCACGGAAAAACTGGCGGAAGGGATCAGAAACTTCACGAAAGACTTAGAGAAACTCGAGGAACAAATGGCGAAAAGGTTGTAGGGGACAGGTGAAGAGATTCGTTTAGTACCTTTCCATAATCAATATCCAATCGTTATTTTTTCCTGATGACGGCGGAGTTGCCACGAAAGAACCTTTGGCTGCCTTGGCACCTATCCCGGTTTTTTTACCTGTACGGGGATTAAACCAGATAAGCTTTATTTTTTTCGTTCCGGAAATTTTTTCCAGTGATACCTCCACACTATTTCCATGTGGAAGGTATATCAATGCATATCCATCTCCTTTTGTCGCGATGGCGTAGTCCTTGCTCTCTGTTTGTGGCGTTAAAATAATGGTGTTATCGGGTTGCCTGCTGAAAAAATCATATGATTCGAATAACCTGCGGGCATGTATCAGATCCCAGGCTCCCGGCAGGTCAAGGACATCATACCAGTTGTTCCGGACTCCTCCTACCGGGGTATAGCCAGGAGCCATGAACTGCCATACGGGATGGCAACCATAAGTATGTCCAAATGCCCCACTGAACAGACTCCAATACAATGCATGCCGCACATTGCTTTCATCGAACCAAAGATCGACACCTTCAGGTTGCCCTCTTACCGGATGATCTTCGTAACAAGGCTCCAGATTGATAGCCGGTTTAGTGGGTTGCCTGTTATAATCCCCGGCAATCAACTTTTCAAAAATATCGTAGGTATAATAGGCGTGTCCGGTCTGGCAACTATTAAAATCAAGCCAATCGTAATCATGAAACCAACTTCCGGATGTTTCCGCACCAATCGGGTGGAAGGTCATAAGATGATTGTTGTCTGCCGATCTGATCCCTTTAGCCATGGCATCCCAAATATCTTTGTTCCTGCCACCACCACTGCGATCCCCTCCGTTGATCCATATGATATTAGGGAAATCCTTGTAGCGTTCTCCTAAATATTGCCCGTAAGTATAAGCATTGTCGGTATCGAATATTACAGGGCCTGTGCCCCATTGAACATCTACTTTATCACCCCATGTAGGCAGCAGGCCAATATACATTCCCTTTCCTGCGGCTTTACGTATCACTTTATCCACCCATGCAAAATAAGCCTCGTTAGGTTTACGGGGATCGTTGCCAAGAAGAGGCCGGTCACCGTTTTTGTTGGGAGTGTTCAGCCCGTCCAATTCAGCAAGGATTACTGCCTGGATCACGTTAAACCCTTTTTCCCTTCGGTTTTCAAGGTAGGTGTCTATTTCCGTTTCATCCAGCCTGTGAAACAATTCCCATGCCGTGTCACCGAGGTAAAAGAATGGCGTGCCGTCGGCATGGCAAAGAAACCGTTTGTCGGGATGGACTTCCAATCTGCCATGTGAAAAATCAACCGCTTTCCCTTGCCATTTATCTTCCTGGGCATGGAGAATATACGTAGAAAAAATGAGTGCAAGAGCAAAAAATAATACCCTGATCTTATAGTTTGTGTTCATGATTGTATATTGTTGATAATAGATATGTTATCCCTTAAATTTTAAGTTGTGGCCATATGTTGCAAAGCAAATGTACATGATTTTCTTCAAAAAACCACATAGACGGCAAAGATAATACATTTTTATGCAAATATTATATCCTATTTTAACGCTATAAACCTATATTTTTGTATAAATGAAAAAAATGATAATACGATTGAACTTACAAGATATTTAATATAATTCCAATGAAACGAGCATGAAAATGATTTTACCCAAGTTCATGATTATCGCGAGTTCCATATGATACCTTTGAATTTTTTCGATAAGTGAATACAGAGGAAAAACTTGTTTTTACTATGTTGAGCGAAGAAAAAATCTAATGAAATAGAAAATAAATATTTTAATCATATGAAAAGAAAATTTGAAATAACAAATCCTGACCTAGAGTTAAGTCCTATGACAGGTATGACAAGAGAGCATTACATTGATTTGGCAAAATTTCTTCTGGAGGGAGCTTTTTCTCACGTTGATTCCATGGATCAGCATATGAGTTTCCCCATTGTCCCGGGTAAGACTTACCCTCAGCCAAACGCACCCGAGTGGCGATATCGGGCGGCTGATTTTGAGGCTTTAGAACGAACATTTACATTAGCAGGTCCGCTGATACAGATTGATCCTGACACTACGATCAAAGGAATTAATCTAAGAGATTATTATTCTTTACACTTTTACAGAGCTTTTACACCCGGTCATCCCAATTCAATACCGCTACCGGAGGAGTTGCCCGACTCCAATTATCAATTCACTTGCGAGTTTGGAGGATTATTCAAGACGTTACTTCTGATGCCGGATACTATTTGGACACACTATAGCGAAGAACAAAAAAATGAGATGGTTGAATGCATATCAAAATGGGCTCACCACCGAACTACACAAAATAACTGGCGTATTTTTAACATTGTAGCTCTTTCCTTTTTAAAAAAATATGGGTATAAGATTGATGATGAGCTGTTAAAAAGTCATTTGCTATGGATAGCGTCTTATCATTCAGGGAACGGGTGGTATTTGGAGCAAACTTATAATTATTACTCAATCAGCCTTTTTATTGTTTATACAACCATATGGAATCGAACATTCGGAGACGAATATTACCCTGAAATTGCTGAAATAATTGAAAGGTCTGCACAGCAACTCATGAAATCGTTGCCCAGTTTTTTTGGTCGTGATGGATATATAAACATGTGGTCACGGAGTATCTGTTACCGGACTTGGGTATCAGGGGCTTTCCCGGTCTCGTTTATGCTGAAAAACCCGGAATTACTGGATCCGGGATGGGCCAGGCGTCTTTGCTCAGGCTCCTTATTGCAGTTCGTAACACGTGAAGATTTTTATTACAATGAAATTCCTAGTCTGGGATTTTATGGACAGAAGGAGTATATGGTGCAAAACTACAGTTGCGCCGGAAGTCCATTTTTGATGTTCCTGCCCTTTATTTGCTTGGCTCTTCCTGAGGATTCGCCCTTCTGGACAGCAAAGGAAAATGACGGTCTCTGGGAATCCCTTGGCAATGATTCTAATAAATTGGTGCTTGAGAATCCGGGGCTCGTGTTAGTAAACCATGGAAAAACGGGAACTTCAGAAATAATTCCAGGGAAGGTGTATTACGATGACCCAAATTACTCAAAGTTATCTTATAATACACATTTTCCATGGGAAGATCATGATCCTTCCGGAGGTACTGCCATGGAGTACTGTTACCGCAGTCTTGATCCCCGCGACTTGAGAGGAGATGATGTGAATTTTTACCTTACCGGGCTAACTGTTGACAATGACGCGCTAGAAAATCAAAAATTCACGATTTCGCAAAGTATGGTATTCAATGGAGTTATTGACGACGTATTGTACCGGCAAGCCATAATGCGCAAGCCTCCCAATAATGGGGTTGGATACATTCTCGACTTGGCAGAAATTGCTATTCCTGGAGGAGTTATCAGGGTAGATCGTACACGCTTGGCCTTTGAATACGAAATTACTCTCGGGCATTATGGTTTACCTCACTTAGATGGAAAAAATGCAGTGGTTAAACAGTTTGAGAAGGACAATAGGAAGGTAATTACAGCTTCTATTCCCGGTAGGAGCCTGGCTTTAATATCTTATAGGGGTTGGGATCAACTCGAAAGTCTTGTCCATTCGAACCGGAATGCAGAAGCAGATGAAAGTACGGTTATATTTGCCCGAAAAAAATGTCTTGACAAAAACCCCCCTATGGAATTACTCGTGACAGTTATGCTACACAAGATGGATGACAGTGATTGGACCGAAGAGGAGTTGAATCCGATAAAGAATATTGAGATAGAAGATGTGACCAAAAGTTATTCCACATTGGGCGCGACTATTACCATTTCTGATAGTAAGGTATTTAAAGTTGATTTCCAAGATATCGATGGAAGAAGAAGGTGCTAATTGGAACACATGATTTTTAACGTAATAGTTTAATTAATCGAACAAAATTTAACGAGCTTCAATATTGATAACTTATTTTAAAGAATTACTAATTATAACTGTGTTTTTATGGAAACTTGCAGTGATTTATTTTTATTTAAGGATGAAATTTCGTGGTGTCCGGCCGGTGATGGGATACGAAGGCAAATTATGGGATTTGATACCCAAATTATGCTTGTAAAAGTAGAATTTCAAAAAGGAGCGATAGGTTCTGAACATTCTCACTATCATTCTCAAAGTACCTACGTGGCAAGTGGAGTTTTTGAATTCACTGTGGACGGGATCATGAAAAAGGTCAAAGAAGGGGATGGAATATATATTCCTCCGAATATAAAGCATAGTACGAAATGCATTGAGTCGGGAATGTTAATAGATGCGTTCAGCCCCATGCGGGAAGATTTTATTTAAAAGAAAGTTTGCTGCGTATGAAAATGAGATTTATCCTGCTTCTGTTGCCTTTGGCAGTCGACTGAAAAGAAACCGGGTTCTGCAAATTCATTTATTCTTTCAGATCCAGGCAGAGTCAAGCAGCAAGTGCAATTTACATTAATTGTTTGTAAAACTCAACTTTGGGTGTGTTAAAGTCCAATTTTTTCCTCGGTCTTTCATTCAGCCTGTGCTGTATCCGCTTCAATCTGTCGGGTGGATAGTCCTTGAAGGACGCCCCCTTGGGGATGTATTGCCGGATGAGCTTGTTCGCGTTTTCGATCGATCCTTTTTGCCATGCCGAATAGGGGTCGGTGAAGTACACCGGGGCTTCCAGCATCTCCGTGATCCGTTCGTGCGCCGCGAACTCCAAGCCGTTGTCCGTGGTGATCGTCCTTATCACGTCCTTGTAGGGTAGCAACATGCGGCACAGCACCTTGGCCAACCCTTTCGAGTCCCTTCCGCGGGGCAGTTCCCCGATCATCACGAGGTTCGTCTTCCTTTCCGTCACCGTCAGTATCGCCTCCGACTGGTCGGCCCCTATCATCGTGTCCATCTCGAAGTCGCCGAAGCGCTTCCCGTCGGCCTCCACGGGCCTTTCCCGGATGCTCCTGCGGTTGGGGATGCCTCTAACGGAGCCCACCGGTCTCTTGCGGTGCTTGAGCCTGTGACGGCAATGCTTGTAAAGGTCGCCCCCGGCCTTCTTGTCCTCCCGGATCCACTTGTAGATGGTCTCGTGGGAGACCCGGATATTCTCCTTCTTTCTCAGGTGTCCGCTGATTTGCCCGGGCGACCAGTCCTTGCGCACGAGCCGGATCACCTTTTGTTTGATCCATTCCGGGGTGGCCCGGTTGCCGGGCAGGCGTTCCCTTCTCTCCATCGCCATCTCGTGGGCCAGTCGCCACGAGTAGCCCCCGCGCTTGTCCTTGTTGCGCTGCAACTCCCTGGACACCGCTGAAGGACTGACACCTATCAAGCTCGCGATCGTCCGCTGGGTGTCACCGTTTTCTAAACCTAAATAAATCGCGTACCTTTGTTCTGAAGTTAACTGTTTGTATTTTTTCATAAGCAACATAATAGTTAATTTTAGGGAGACTTCGGTCTCCTTTTTCTTTTATGTTGCTGTCCGACTCTCTTCGGGGGCTTGCGCGCCCCCGGCCGTTAGGCAAACCCCCGCGGTGTTTTTCATGATTGTTGTGAAGAATCATTTCAAAAAACAACACGTGGATGTTGCACTTCTAAGTTGAACTTAGGCCATAGTTATATACATCAATTTCACTACGGGTTGCCATTACCAGGATATTACCATATTTTGAATTTCCTCCTGCTCCAGAGGCATGCGTGTGGTTGAATCCATGTATTTTCCTATTTCTGTCGTATTCTGAAACTTTATTTCTCATCTTTATATTATTTGATCCATTGTTTATGATACAGGTAATTATGCAGTCGAAAATTAAGAGGATACTATCTCATTTTTTTGTGATCATATGTGGCGCATCGCTTGACTCAAGCGCCTTCATAGCCGTAACGTCATTTTTTTGGTTTGCAGCATGATCATAAAAACTCCACCCCGGAAAAGTCAGGTATATTGACTTTCCGGAGTGGGCCAGGATTTGAAAGAGATGATAAATCGATTTTTTACTGTTTCAATATTTTCTACTCTGGCATATTCCGGTTAACAAGATATCCGAAGATACTTCTTCTTTTAATTCGTATCCGGTCCAAGCACAGTTCCTTCTTTGGGAACTATTAAAGGTTCAACATTGTTTTCTGCTCCAGGATAACCAATATTCTGATTGATGATTCCTCTTATATTTGTATTTATAGCATTTGCAGGAACGGGCCATAAAACATGATGTACGCTCATTTTATATTCTGCCCATGTATGTTTTACGCCTTTGTTATAGAAATTGGATTGTTTCATTATCCAATCATAATAAAAGTTAATTCCTTCCTGTTTTATATTTGCCCCTGTTCCTCCCGGTCCGGAGAAATTATCCAGCCTGTACACTCTGCCGCCAAATACTTCACAAGGTTTTCCGGTCTTTGCATAGGTATATGCTACTCTTGTTAATTCGGATTTTCTGTTTTCTTCATAATACAACTCCCTTGCCCTTTCATCCAGAATAGCGCCGATATTTATATCTGCAGCTGTCAAAGGATCGGCTCCCGCTCTTACCCTGACTACGTTTAAAGCTTCAGCCGCCTGTGCGGGTTGACTTTTCCAGTAATAACATTCTGCCATCATTATATATACTTCGGCAGAACGATAAATGTACCAGGGGGTTTCTCCTCCGGCCCACTGTGTTTGAAGTGGATCAGGAACAAAGAGTTTATAATGGGGCCATGAGAACCAGCAGCGGATAGTGTCTTCTACCGACATTGCCACAGGTTTAATCATGTTTTTCCCGTACCATTCCTTGACCAATGGATCGCTCGATGTTAATAAATTGGGGTGGTTATACTTTAAGTCTTCGGGGCTTTTCCAACTATCGCGATTATAAATTCCACGCAAATCATTCATCTCTTTTTCCGTCCAGACCTTATTGGTATAATAATATGTCGGGCGTAAGCGACCAATTCCTCTTCCGTAGCTTTTGTTCAAATCCATCAAAGGATCGGTTTCTGAAGCATGGATGCTAACACTTGTCCCTGCATTTCCGTTGGGTGTCCTCACGTTCCCACTGTTCCAAAAAGGCACACCATTGCGCATGGTTTGAATTCTGGCAGAACCGTCAACTTCAGGATATGCAACCACATACATCAATCCTTCTGTATTACTCAGGTCAAGTTTGGCTTCTACACTATGAAGGTCGTGCATCAGGTTTGTTCCTGGTTTTGTCCGGTTTACCGTAAACCGCTGGGTCATTAACGGGTGTTTGGCAACAATTTCATTACCCACTTCAATAGCTCGGTCAAATTCTCCCAACGCCATGCAAACTTTCATCAGCAATACTCCGCAAGCTGCTTTAGACGTTCTTCCACGGTCTACTTTCTCAGGAACCCATTGATAGGCAAACTCAAGTTCAGGAAGCATTTTCTCCAGAATGGACCATCGGTCATACGAGTAAAAATCGTATTTGGGTTCTACTATTTCCCAGTCCAGATAAGGAACGTTGCCGAACTGGTGGGTAAGTTTATAATACCGGTATGCCCTGTGGAAATAAGCTGATCCCAGCACCGCGTTTCTTTCAGCTTCATCCTTATATTGGGCCTCATCAATTCTTGCAATTACAACATTCGCGTATTTAACACCTTTATAACCTTCGTACCAATACCATCCTATTCTTGTTGTATTCTCGCTGTTCAGATTAGCATCCGGTAAAAGTGTAACATCCAGATCCATTTGAGGACCGGCTTTATCGGTGGTTCCTTCCACAGCCATATCCGACAGAATAAATTCCGTCAGAATGGGAGATCCGTCTCCGAAATACTCGTGTCTCATATTGCGTTCACATGTGGTTAATGCGGCATAAAAACCCGCAGCATCGACATATGTATTTTCCGGAGTATAAAAAGACAAGGGTCTTGGCTCCAGCCAGCTATCAGAACAACTCCATGTTAAGATAAATATCCCCAACAGGAGTATTGTTTTATTATGTTTTGATAATAATGTCTTCATATTATTTGAAATATTAAAGGGTGAAATTTAAACTGATATTGTAAATTCGGGGGGTAGGCTCGCTCAATTCGGGATCCCAGAAGTTCCAGTCAGGAGAAAATACAGCTACATTTCTAACAGAGAGTGATAAACGCATATCCTGAACAGATATTTTCTGAATCAACGTTTTGGGCACATTGTATGACAATGTGATGTTTTCGAGCCGGATAAATGATTTCTCTTTATACACTGTCCCAATATTTTTAGAGCCTATACGGGCATAATCATTTATTTTGTTTTCAGCAGTCCAGTAAGGCTGAACATATTCCGAACATCTGTCTGGAAAGTTGGAAACGTTTGCTGCACGGTTAAATGAGCCGTATTGTCCCCAATAAGAATATATCATGGTTGATAAAGAGAGGTTTTTATAAAAAACGAATTCGTTACGTAATGTCCATCTGAAGCGAGGAGTAGTATACCCTTGAAATATCTTGTCTTCATCTGTCATTACTCCATCCTCATTTTGGTCTTTGTATTTAAAATCACCCGGTTGTAAACCATATATAGCAGCCTCCGTTGCCTCTTCTTTTTGCCAGACACCTATATGTTCATAATCCCATATACGGTCGGGGTCTTGCCCGATAAACCATTTGTTTTTAATATCATCGGCTTCTTTTTGTCCGATTACGTTCCCGTTGTCATCTATTATATCAATCATATCACCATAGAGGCTTACGATTTTTCTTCTGTTCAGCGAGAAGTTAGCGGAAGCGTTCCAGTCAAACTTAGGACTCGAAATGATATTTGCATTTACCGTTGCTTCAAATCCCCTGTTTTCTAATTTCCCCAGGTTTGCGGCCACACTGTTATATCCGATAATCTCGGGGAGCGCCCTATCTACCAACAAATCGTTTGTGGTGGCTTTATAAGCTTCCAAAGCGCCGCTGATCCTGTTATTCAGGAAAGAGAAATCCAGTCCAACATTGACGGAAGCTGTACGCTCCCATTTCAAATTGACATTGGACATCCTGTTCACATAGATCTGTGATGTGATATACACATTCCCGTTTTGGTCGATGTAGGGGTGTGGTCCGGATACCATATCCGATAATGCTTCGTATTGCCCGATATCCCTGTTCCCGTTTTCACCCCAGGAGAAACGCAGTTTGCCGTAATCGAACCAACTCGTTATCGGTTCTGAAAACTTTTCTGCTGTAAAGATCCATCCTAAGGCTACAGCCGGAAAAACAGCCCGGGGATTTCTCTGCCCGAAGGCGGAATAACCGTCTCTCCGAACGGATGTGGTAATCATATATCTGTCTTTTAACGAGTAAAACAACCTTCCCATCAAGGCATCTCCCGTACGGTATGTATCATTACTTTCATTCAGTGGAACAGTTCCTGCCTGTATCCGGTGATATCCCAAAATATCGTTTGGCGAGAATTGTGTGGCAGTCATTTTTTGACTCCAATATTGTCTTTGCTCAGCGTTTACCAAAAAAGTGGTCTCAATATTATGAATCCCATTGAACCTCTTTTTCCATCTCAATACATTATCGACCTGCCACGAATAGATTTTATGTGTTGTGCGTTCAGACCTTCCCCCGCTTGCCGCCCATGAAAAGTTCTTGGAAGATTCGTGGTTGTAATATTCCCGCCACTCAAGATATGGAATGTAGTTAAACTGATATTCTATTTCGAAAGGCAGTGTCACAATAGCGTATAAATTTGCATTCAAAGCACTGTACACGTCCTTCCGGTCTCTGTATAAATTATCGAAGAAAGGGTTTACCGGGGTTACGTCCGAGGTGGGATATTTCCAGATATATTCCTCCACTTCCGGATTGCCGATCTCATCTGCTCCGTAGGGAGATATTCTAACCATTTGTCCCCAATCGGCTTGTAGATAGCCTTCATTTCTGGATGAGAAACCTGAATTCAAACCTATTTTCAAAAAAGGAGTAATTGTAGACTCCAGATTAAGTCGTGTTCTGAAAGTGCTAAATCGATCTCCTACAATGATTCCTTCTCTATCAGAGTAACCTAATGACCAATAGTAAGAGACATCGTCGGTTCTGTTTGATATAGCTGCCTGGTAATCTTGCTGTAAGCCTATGTGGAATACTTTTTTCGCCCAATCGGTCGTCCTGTTAAGGATAAAGTTGTCGATTTCCGGTGCTTTGAGTTCTAAACGGGACGCCCAGGTTCTTAAAAGATCTTCTTCGGTAAAGGTTTCTACCGGTGTTTGTTTGTCATAGTTGAACCAGTCGCGTTGATTTACATTTTGAAGTTTACGTGGATCTTCAAAAATTTCGGGATATTGTTGCAGATATGCATCCGTATTTTTACCTATCTCATAGGCTCTTCGATATTGCATGAAACCTTCTGCATCTAATAACTTAGGCTGATTGGCCGACTGCACGAAACCCGTTGAAGTATTGAAAGATACTAAAGGTTTGCCGCCTCGCCCTCCTTTTTGTGTTAAAATAACGATTACCCCGCTGGCCGCTTTGGCTCCATAAACGGCTGCAGAACTGGCGTCTTTCAAAATATCAATAGAAGCTACATCCATAGGATTGATATCCGTTAAAGCTCCCTCGAAAATAACTCCGTCTAACACGATAAGAGGTTCTGAACCGGCTTTTAACGTATTCACACCTCTAATTTGCAGTCCCGCGCTTCCTTTTGCCGAATTGGCAAAACCAATATTTAATCCAGCAGAATTACCCCGTAGCAGGTCCTGAATGGAACGAGGGCTCTCCGCTTTGAGCGCTTCCGTTTTAATCGTAGATATGGCACTCGTCAGGTCTTTCTGCCTCATGGTTCCGTATCCTATGACCACTACTTCATCCAGGAAGCTTGTCTCTTCTTTTAAAGTAATGTCAATAACGCTTCTGTTTCCCACATTTACTGTTTGTGTTTCAAATCCGATATAAGATATATTCAACATTGGATCTGAGGTGGTGAGTTTTAATGTGTAATTCCCGTCTATGTCGGTGACGGTTCCATTGGTTGTTCCGGCTTCAATTACATTTACACCGACCAGGGATTCGCCCTGAGTGTCAATGATACGACCGCTTGCTGTCCTTGTAACTTGCTGTTGTTCAATTGGTTGGATTGCGGGGGGGGGGGGTAGAGTATTCACCTAAAGCGAAAGAGCTTATAGGGAAAGAGAAAAGTAAGGCCATAATAAAACCGGCCAACGTCAGTTTCATGGTCCCATCTCCCATCTTCAACTTTCTTGAATAGAGAAAAAATTCATTCTTTTCTTTCATAATGATCTAATTAAAAAAATAAATAATAAATGGTTTAATTATTGTGAGATTCAGGGTGATTAATATTTTTCGCCATTTCTAAAGCGGTTGTCGTTATATAATATTTTGTTATGGTGTTTGATATTTCCCATTCCGGCATATCCCGGTTCACAAGATACCCGAAATATTTTTCGGCTACCATTCCAAAATAGTCTTCATGTCCTTTTCTGAATTCCAAAGGAGCAATGATCTTATACCTTCCTTCCGCAACTTTCTCTGCCGATACATAAGGATACGATGCTTGCAGATCTGTCACTGCTTTCACTATATTAGAATCGAAAGTTTGTTCATCAAAAGATTTCTCTTTTTGAATAAATAATTCTTTTATATAGTTAACCGATTGATCCTGAGTAATTTCAATAGACGCATTCGTTCCCCTGATAAGGCCATTATAAGTATCACCACCTCCTTTGGGAGCTTCATAATTCCATAGAACGGTCATTGATATATTTTTTCCTTTTACCTGATAATCGATTTTTCCGTTACCATAAACCTCCAATACTGAATTATTGATATATTTCTGCAGGAAATCGGGGAAAGCATTCATCTTTGTTGACCGGGAAAAATCCTGCAACGTCAATTTGGTGGGCCAATGACTTGCGGCTGTCATTTGTACATCGTTGGTATAATCGATTATCTGGTCAGGAAAGCACTGCCAGTTGATTAGATCTATTAAATGTACCGACACATCTGCAATTCCTTCTCCCTGTTGTTCCACATCGTAAAACCATGCCGGACGAACCAGTGTATTTCCGGATACTTCCTTATAATAATGATGCACACTTTCCATGGCTATTCCGGGATTATCCGGGGTGCCGGCTTGTAATTCTCCAAACAGTTCTTTCCTGTTCACAAGTTTACGGGTAAGTGTATTGATGATCTCGTTCCTTTCCGTCATAACATCCAACAAGTATGAGCCATGTGCGTCCGCAGAATTAAAAGCCTCCTTGAGTAGATTGAAATTTTCCTTATTGATTGCCATCGGCTTATCTGAAAGGACATTGAATCCGGCATTGAGCGACTGGAAAATATACTCGGTTTTTTTCCTGTTATTTCCAGCCAGAATCACTACATTTCCATTTTTCTCTTCAATCATCTTCTCGAGATAATCCTTCCCGGCATATAACACTATCTGCCAATTAGTCGGGTTTTCCGGGCGCTGGTTATAACTTTCAATACTTTCCAGATACTGATCAAGTTCGTTCCCCTCAGGCGCATATACGTGTACGGTGTCGTTGACCTGACGCTGTGGAAATTTCTGAAGCAGACTGGCATGAAAATGACCTGGATCCAATACCACTAATCTGATCTCTCCGTCCTGACCTGTAAACGTAGTCGGCGATTGTTCTTTTTCTGTGTCTTTACGCATATTGCATGAAAAGAGTAAAAGGGCTCCAAGAATAATCACCAGTTTATAAAGAATATTTCTCATTACTTCAATTCTTTAAAATTTCATTTAAGTTAGACTATCTCTCGCTATGGCTAGTTCAAGTAAACTTAGTTGTTTTCTCGCGACGGCATAATGCAAACAAGTTTGCTTTCCGCACATCGCTTATCGAAAACATTCAAGCAAGCTTAGTTCTGCTCATTTAGCTTATTGAGATAGTTGAATATAATCTGTACCGTATGGGGCCCTCTGCGGTCTTCTCAGCATAGAGTTTGCCAATTCACTGTTTTTGAACTTCTCGAGTTTCGGATCCCATTCCAGTCTGCCCGGAATTTTCATTGCGATATGACTGATCAGACAGACGGTGCAGGTACGATGCCCGATTTCTACCGGCGATATGGGTTCTTTTCTCGATTCTATACAGTTAAGCCAATTCCCGTGTTGATTGTCACTCTTATACAAATGAATCTCATTTTCACCGATTTCTGAAGTCAAAATTTTCGGATCACTGGCATCCAACGCTTTTGCATTATTTCCCTGAGCCACCGGATCACTTGTAGATGCTACGTAATTACCCCGGGAAACGAAAATCCATCCATCGGTGCCTTCATATCTGATGCCGTTGGGATAACCTCCACTTGTGTACATGGTTATTCCGTTTTCATACTCCGCTTTTACCATAAAATCGCCGTGCACATCCCACAGCCCCGATTTGGGGAATTGCGCGATAGCCTCCACAGAAACAGGGCCTGTGTATTCCGTATCCATACCCCATGCGGCCGAATCAAAATGATGCTGTCCCCATCCGGTAATCATACCCGCACCAAACTGCTCACAACGCAACCATCCAGGACGGCCATAGTTGTTTTGGGGATGAACCCTGATTTCGGTATAATAAACTTCAGGGGTTGATCCGAGCCACATGTCGTAATTCAAATTCTTAGGAACAGGCATTTCACTTGCTTCGGGACCGGAAGGGTCACCGGGTAATCCTATTTTCACAGTATGAAGCTTGCCAATCCTCCCGTTTCTCACCAATTCTGCCGCTATCCTGAATTGGGGAGATGAACGTTGCTGCGTTCCTACCTGGAGGATCACATTTTGACGACGTACCACATCGCTTAAAAGCCTACCTTCCTCAACAGTTAACGATGTGGGCTTTTGCAAATATATGTCCTTTTTAGCCAAAGCAGCGCGGATGGCAGGTTCGGCATGCCAATGATCCGGTGTACTGATAATTACAGCATCAATTTCATTATCGGATAGCATATCGATGTAATTTTCATACATTTTCGCATTTGAATAGGATTTTTTACCGGTCTTTTTCGTGTAATATTCATCCACATACTTTTTCCCATCCGCCAGACGTTTGCTGTCCACATCGCAAACAGCCATGAATTGCGCTTTATCATATTTTATTGTCTCTGCCATATCATGATCCCGGGCAATTCTGCCACAACCAATCTGTCCGATATGAATTTTATTGCTTGGTGCATTTTTGCCGAACACCGATGAAGGAACAATGGTAGGAAAAACCGCTGTTCCGACTGCTGTTGCCGCTGCTTTTTTTATAAACATTCTTCTTTTCATTTTTATTTGAATTTATTCTGATTTATATTTTTCAAACTCCCCGGCTATTCCGGCCTCGATATGGTTGCCGCTGTGCACAAGCACCCGATATCTGAGTTTGATCACTTCCCCCTTTTTCAGCGTGGTAGTTTTATCATTCTCCGGCCAGTACATAGGAGTGGGGGAAAAAAAACCATAATCGCGCGTGAACCATGGAGCGGGGTACCAGTCGTTGGAAGGATGCTGCATGATAGCCATTCCTTCTATTTTTCCTTGCCTTTTACCATGACAGTCTATCCACGGGGAACGTTTCCCGAAAGTAGCTTTTTCTCCGGTCTCCCCTTCGGCATTGACTATTGTTCCCCCGTTAATCACTGCCAAATCAGGATCCATGCGTCCACTGAACAGCGAATGGTTTGTTTTTTCGATCACCACATCTATCAGTATTTCCATCGTGACATCAAAATCGATTTGGAATTTGCCTTTTGACGGGGCGGAAATAGTAATAATCCGTTTGTCTTTGATGGGAGCATCGGCGCCGGGACGCCTCCAGATGCATTCGTTTTCGATTACTACCTTATCATTGCCTGTTTCAATAATATCGGCTCTCAGGGAAATGATTTGCCCCCTCTCTAAGCCCTCCTGCCAGTAATTGCCTCCGTTTACCCTGTCGCACCCGAAAAAGAGTGAACTATGATGTGGATAATTTGCATTGCGCATTGAGGTTACGGAAGCGTTTGAAGGGCCATTCACCGGAAAGAAAAAGGGATATTTCTCATGTTCCGAAATAATATAATTTGTAAATAGGTTCCCGTTTACTTTTATCTCAATTTTATCTCCAGTTTTTTCTGCAGTTACTTTTGGTTGGGGAAGGGCGGCATTATGAATAAGCCCGGTAAAAAAAATGAATAATACGATCTTTTTCATGTTTTTATAATTTATTTTTTTGAGTCAATTTTAATTTCAGGTGTTGCGGCAAAACTATTCCAATACATTTCTGCTGCCTCTTTGTCGATTTTTCCATCAAAGACTATCATCCTGTACTTAAGAATATAATTACTTCCTTTCTGCAGTTCCCACGATCTATGGCGAATAGGGGTAAATTCGAAGAACATGTCACCTCTGCCTCCATTTGCATCGAGAGGCCAAACGCGCATAGGTTCAGGATGTGCACGATTTGAAGGATGGCTCAGAAAGAGAATCCCCGACCGGCCTTCCTGTACTTCCGATTCCCCTTCCACAATACACCAACGTGCGTTGCTGCCATCCGCATCTATCCTTGTTTTCCCTTCAGATGTCAGCACAGTAGAATTATCCTTCGTCCATTTTTCTGTTGCCCTGAAACCAATGCCACCTCCATATCTGTATGCGTCGAGCATGATACCGTTCGGCAATGGCGTATTTAATATAGTGGTATAGTCAATGATCCTTACTCCGTCGTGTATGTTCCAGGCTCTCACATCCAGAATCTCATTGATTGCTATCTGGTCTTCTCCCTTTGCTCCAAAATCAATATGTTGCTGCAACGCGCGAAAACCTGAGAATACACTTCCGGTTGTTTCGGACAAGAACCCGGCAAACTTCACCGTCCCCTGGCCTTCATACAAATTCCAGAAATCGACTTTCCGGTCATTTATATGAGTTAATGTCCACGGCCCCCAAATACCATAATGGTGATAATGATCGGGAGCCTGCACACGGGTTAATACTTCACCTCCCGGAGACCACAGGGGATGGATGAATCCTGAGCGCTTAAACAAAGGATCAACCCCTTCGGGGGGGTACATCGTACCAAAACGATAGCTTAAAATCTGCTGCTCTTTCTGACGAAGGGTGAGGTTTTCTCCCGATTTATAAATGTGAATATCAGTATTTGATTTATTGGGAGAATCCTGTTCTTGAAATTTAAGCACAAATTTCCTTGTTGAATTTTTTGCGGAAAAACCTTCTAATATAAACCAAAGGCGAGAAGTGTAATCCGATTCCAGTTGGCTGTGTATAAGTTTTTCTCCTGAAGGGGTGACCTCATATAATGCGAATGTTTCACTGGTTATATCAGCTATTAAATCATCTACCGAAATCGAAACAGGCGTATTAACGCAAGGTTTTTTAATAATAATTGAAAAGTTTATTGTTTGGGCAGATACACATAAAGAAGATATCCACACAAGTGTGAGCAACATTCCTCTTGATAGATTTGAAGTTTTCCTTTTCATTTCCCTGATTTGTTTAGATTTATATAGTATTTACGTAAACTGTTATTTACAGACAAACTTGAACTTATCCACTTATTTCCATTACTGTCTGTCACTTTATTAAAAAATGCTTATATTCTCCCTAATATCTACCCTAACGCATATTTTGTGTACGTGAACAGCCAAGGTAAATCTTCAATTAATTTTCATTAAGGCTCAGATCACAAAAATAGCTTGGTGTTGTGTTAAAACAAAATATTATTTTTGCATATGAAGGTATAAAATTTGCAGGAATTATTCGGTCCGTTGATTTTTATATTCCACTATAGTAGTTAAAACCGCCGCTTTGGAGCGTCTTTACGGATTTATTTTACTTTTCACAATCTGCTCTATTGCCGTTTGTAATCCCCTGATTTCCGACAGTCCCCTTATTCGCCCGACCAGTGGATAGCCGGGATTGGATTTTCTATGGAAATCATCCAGCATTTTCTTTCCGTGATCTGCCCTGAACGGGATTCTTATGTCTTCGCGTCCTTCGTTTTTTCGCCTGTATTGTTCTTTCAATAATAATTTCACGATCGGATACATATCTATATCTCCATCCAGATGTCCCGATTCATAAAAGCAATGATCATTTAAAAATCTCAGATTCCGGAGATGTGCAAAATGAATCCGGTCTGCGAATTTTTCAATAAACTGAAGTAAGTCATTGTCCTTTCTGGCTGCCAAAGAGCCGGTACAAAAAGTAAGTCCATTGGCAAGGGAGTTGTTATGTGAGAATATCCGCTCAAAGTCTTCTATTGTACTGGCAATGCGGGGTAATCCTAACAAAGAGAAGGGAGGGTCATCAGGATGGATACATAATCGTATTCCATGATTTTCGGCAACCGGTATCACTTCTTTCAGGAAGAAGGAAAGATTATCCCTGAACTTATCCGGGCCTAATGCTTTATATTGTCCTATTGAATGGAGGAATAACTTTTTATAATTATTGGTATCTTCAACGTCACTATTGATAAAACCCTGCGTAACTATGATGATATTGTAGGCAAGTTTTTCTTTCTCCTCATTATCCATAGACTCGTATATTTCCCTTGCTTTCAGGATAATGCTTTCCGGATAATCATCGGTTGCACCCTCTCTCTTTAGAATGTACAGGTCAAAAGCGGCAAAAGTGTGATAGTCAAACAGTATTGTTTCCGTGCCATCGCTGTCTTTGTAACGGAGATCCGTCCTTACCCAATCCAACACAGGCATAAAATTATAGCAGACGGTTTTGATACCGCATTGGGCCAGATTAACCAGGGAAGTTTTATAATTTTCCATATGTTCATCCCGCTTATCCGTTCCTAATTTTATGTCGTTCGATACCGGCAGGCTCTCCACAACACTCCACTTAAGGCCTTCCTGTTCAATCATTTTTTTTACGGGCAGGATGTCATCGACATGCCAGGCAGTACCCGGCTTTATGTGATGCAAAGAGGTGACGATACCTTCTACGCCGATCTGTTTTAAATCGGACAGGCTGATTGTATCGTCCATGCCAAACCATCTCCAAGTCCTTTCCAACAACATGATTCATTCTATGTTTTATGGCCGATAGACGGCGGTGTTATTCAGTTTACAAATGTATTCATATTTATAAATATCCGACAAGTTTGATATTTGCAATTATTAATACTATATTTGCGGCAAATTATATGGCTATGGCAAAAATAATGCATGAGAAGCTGAATCTCAGCAGCGGGTCACCGGTGAAGATAAAATGGTGTGATTATGATTATTTCAAATTTCCCTGGCATTTTCATGAAGAGTATGAAATTGTATATATATTGAAAAGTACCGGTACGCGATTTGTGGGGAATAATGTCGAGCTGTTTTCCGATGAAGATTTGGTGCTGCTTGGAAGCAGTGTCCCCCATATGTACAGAAATGATATTCAATATTATCAGAATGACCCGAAGTACAGGGTGAATGCTATTACCCTTCAATTTTCCAAGGATTTTTTTCATTATTCCCTTCAACAGTATCCGGAATTTTCCAAGATAAAAAAATTACTGGAGGATGCTAAATACGGCATTTACTTTGAGAAGGATGCGAATAAGACAATAAGAAAAAGAATAACAAAGGCACTTCGGTTAAGTGGGCTTGACTTACTTTTGGAGACAATAAAAATTCTTTCCATGATGAGCCAGTCACAAGAAAAGAGGTTATTGAGGGATGAGAGTGAAGATACTCTTATAAATATCCATGATAAAGATCCCCGTATAATTAAAGTCAAAGCTTTCCTGCATCGTGAATATACTAAAGCAATTACACTGCAAGATATTGCAGATATCGCAGGGATGAATGTAAGTGCATTCTGTCGTTACTTTCTGGAAAAAACGAGTAAGACCTGTTTTCAATATATCAACGAACTCCGGATCAGTTATGCATGTAAACTGTTGTTGGAAAGAAGGCTGACGATAACCCAGATTTGCTACGAAACAGGGTATAATAATATTTCCAATTTTAACAGGCAGTTCAAAAAGATAATGGGTTATACGCCTACAGAATATATACTGGAGTTTAATAAGGCTGTGTAAATATATTTCCGTGTACCGGAACCGTTTCTGTATTCTCACATAAATTCAAAATTAATTCGTTACTTTGTAAAAACAATTACACTTATCTTGTTTATTCACTAACATGTTTGTGTTTATTAAATATCTATAAAATCACCCTATATGCAACGAAAAGTTCGTATTAAGGATATTGCGCAAATGGCGGGAGTTTCGGCAGGCACGGTCGACCGGATACTTCATAACAGGGGAAATGTATCTGAATCGGCACGTATTGCTGTTGAGAAGGTGCTGAAGAAAGTAAATTACAAGCCGAATATCCATATCTCCGGATTATCATTAAAGAGAAAATACAAGGTGGTAATCACTACTCCGCATGTGATGGAGGGGGAATATTGGGAGAGTATCCATTCCGGTATCCGCCATGCTTTGGAAGAGTTTGAAAATATCCGGGTACAGTGTTTGATATATACTTATAACCAATATGATATTTATTCCTGCAGGGAGGTGCATGACCAGATAGCACAAACAGATGCCGATGCGGTCATTATCGGTGCTACTTTCAAGGAAGTGACCGTCCGCCTGACGAAACAGTTGGATGAAAGAGAAATCCCCTATGTTTTTGTTGACTCTCCCTTGGAGGATACTTCACCGCTCGCTTTCTTCACTTCCGACCATTATATTTGCGGTTATCTGGTGGCCAAACTGATTACCTCCATCATTCCTTCAGGGAGTGATATTGGGATGTTGCAGGCTGTGAGGATAGGAGCCCAGAGTGCCAATACGAGTATACTGAGAAAGCAAGGATTTAATGATTATCTCAGCGAAAAGGGCATCACCAACAGTGTGCGGAGAATACCTTTTACTGCTATGGAACCGGAAAAATTTGACCAACAGTTGGAAGAATTTTTTCAGACCCAGCAGAATATTGGGGGAATAGTGGTACTTAACTCGAGGGGAGGGCTTATTGCCGATTATTTCGATAGAAACGGGATCGATGATATCAGGCTGGTTTGTCTGGACCTTACGGCACCCAATATAAGGGGATTGAAAAATGGATATATCGATTTTCTGATCGGGCAGGAACCGGAACACCAGGGTTTTCTGGCAATGAAAACATTAATTGAATATCTGATATACCGGAAACCGGTAAAAGTAGAGAATTACACACAGCTTGATATTCTAACCAAAGAGACTATCGGTTATTACAACCAGTTCAATTTCATGTCATGAATATTATCCTGTCTCAATCTAGGTCACCTTCGTTTAACTTAGCCGCAGAAGAACATCTTTTCTCAAGAATAGGAGAAGATTTCTTACTGCTGTATGTCAATGAACCAAGTGTTATCATCGGATCTAATCAGGCTGTATTGAATGAGGTTGACCAGGACTTCTGCATTGAACACGATATCCGTATTGTACGTCGATTGTCGGGTGGGGGAGCAGTGTATCATGATACAGGCAACCTGAATTACAGTTTTATTCATGGAAAAACAGGGGAGCCGTTGAGCACTCGTTTCCTTGATCCGGTAGTGGAGACATTGCGTACTTTGGATATTCCCGTTGAAGTAAGGAAACGAAAGGATCTTTGGTTAGAGGGCTATAAAATATCCGGTACTGCATCACATCTTTCTAAAGGTCGGGAGATACATCATGGTACGTTGCTTTATGATACTGACTTGGAGATGCTTTTGAAGGCTCTCAACCCTGAAAAGAGGGATCTGGTCAGGAAGGCAACCGCTTCGGTTCCCAGTCCCGTGAAAAATATCCGGTCATATTTAGAAAATATGAAAGGAATCAGTCCTGAGCCTGAGCAATTTTTCCGGCAGTTTGTGCAGCAGGTGGGCCTGGTACTGGGGACAGGGAATATCGACTCTTTTGGAAGCCGTGAGAAAGAGAAGATAGAAGTATTACAAAGAGACAAGTATATACAAAGGATGTGGAATTACAGGATGTAATAGCTATTTAGCCGGGACGGTTCTGGAATTTCACGTAAAAGGATTTACTACAGGTTGGGAATATTCCTGTAATTGGCCATACAGTCGTCCCTGCCAGGTATCCCTTTCCCGGAAGCGTTTCATGATTTTTTCCGTTACCACATAATTCTTCTGATCCCAAGCAGGTGCAATCAACAGTTTTTTTGGAGATTGGGAGGTGAACCGTTCGATATAAATTTCCGGTTTCAGCCGTTCCGCAAAGTCGATACACAGATCCACATATTCATCCAGTTCGAAAAGGTGAAACGATTCCGGTAATAACCTGAACTCTTTTGCCATGGCGGTTCCCTTGATGATCTGTAACTGATGCAGTTTCAGGGTTGTCAGAGGTAGTTGTGAAAGCTTGTCTGCATGAGAGAGTATTTCTTCAGTACTTTCCCCCGGCAATCCCAGGATCATATGTGCACCTGTCACAATGTTTCGTCCGGCAGTTTCCTCGATCATTTCTGCGGATTCCTCATAAGTATGCTGACGGTTTATCCTCTCCAACGTTTTATTCAATGTTGATTCTACGCCATATTCCACCATGACAAACGTTTTTTTACTGAGTGCTTCAAAATAATCGAGCAGTTCTTTTGGCATACAGTCGGGGCGGGTACCTACTATCAATCCTACAACGTTGGGGTAGGAGAGAGCCTCTTCATATTTGGAGATAAGAGAATCCAGACTGTCGTAGGTGTTGGTATAGGATTGGAAATAGGCGAGGTATTTCATCTCCGGATATTTGTGAGAAAAGAAATTGATACCGTCGGCCAGTTGTTCTGAAATAGTTTTGGTCGGTTTGCCATAGCCGGGGCTAAAACTCTGGTTGTTGCAATAGGTACATCCGCCACGTCCTTTGCTGCCGTCGCGGTTGGGACAGGTAAAGCCGGCATTGACGGAAATTTTTTGTACTTTATAGGGGAATTTTGCTGAAAGGAATTCGGCAAAATCACGATATGGTTTGTCGTTTGAGAACACGATCGTCAAATTTGTTGATATAATAATGGTGGGATATTAAACCTCTATCTTAAACAATTGTAGGAGTAAAATGTTTTCGATATATGGGGAGAGAAATAAAACTGAAATAACGGGAATATGGCTCACGCCGCATTCCCGTTCAGAAATTTATATATTAAAAAAAGTAGAGTTAATTAACCGGTTATTTTTTCCTGATCGTGTATAATTCCCATTTCAGAACGACATTTCCACTGCCGTTTTTGATAACCCGCACTTCTTCCATCTTATCGGATGATTTGCGTATATATTCCGATACACGATTGTCTTTACCATTGCGGACATAGGACGTGTTTTCAAATTTATCACTCTCCAAGGCTTTATCCACTTCGGCCATAAAACTCTTCTGAAAACTTTCATTGGCTGAATTCAGAATAAGCATTTTCTCATTTTCCTTGTTACGATCCGATTTAAACCGGATATTAAATGCATCTGTTTTCAGATTTTCCAGGTCTGCCCTATCCAACACAGAGCCGGCACTTCCTTTTCTATATACATAATTGAAGCGTTCATCTTCCATATATTTATCGAATAATTTCTCTACCTGTTGTGCTGATGCTACTGCTGAAAATACCAGCATTATAAGCATAATTGAAAATAATTTCTTCATAATGTGTTGGATTTATTGTTTATAATTTGTTTTTATACATTCTATTTTTTGATCTGTCTCTTTTAATATCTTCTCGGCATTAAGATCTTGATTTATAGTGGCCGCTTCACGGAAAAGCTGATAGGAGTTCTCAATGATCTTGTCCGTTTCCGAAAGCATATGCTCGGCGTATTGCTGTGCTTTATGCTGATTGACGACCTGTTTGCCGTTTACAATAACCATATATTCAGGATGTTGTGAGCGTGCGTACTGCAGGTTAGAGAATGCGACAGCCAGTAGTCCTATCGCGGCTGATCCTGCCAGTAGAATGATTATACGTCGTGTAATCGCAGGTCTCCTTGTTTTCTTTTCAGGGAAGGTCATCACCGGCGCCTTTATCTGTTTTTCCGTGTTGAAAGCAGCGAAAACCGGTCTGTATATTTCGTGTTCGGGAAGTATCCCTGTTCCCTCGAAATAGTTCTTCAGCCTTTTCTCTTCTTCGGTTGATGACACGCCGTTGAAGTATTTCTCAAGCAGATTATCTATATCGTTCATATACTTTATTCTCCTTTTTTCGGTTGTTTATAATCATATCGCGAAGTTTTTTCCGCGCCCGGGAGAGGTTTACGGTGACGGCATTTTCCGTCATCGACATTATCCGGGCGATCTCCTCCAATTCCATCTCTTCCACATCTTTCATGCGGAGAATAGTTCGTTGCATTTCGGGCAGTGTATCGATCATACTACCGATGTGGTTTATCATATCAGCTTGTTCCGTTTGTTGATGCGGATTGGGAGCGTTGTATTCAGTGTCGTCCGGAATTTCATGTGTGTGAATTGACTTCCGGATCATATCGAGGCACAGATTACGCATCGATGTGAGTACAAATGCCTGATAATTGGCAATGGCATCCAATTGCTCGCGCTTTTCCCACAGCCGCATCATAAGTTCCTGCAATGCATCTTTTGCACTGCTTTCATCTTTTAGGATCGATAGTGCCATCCGATATGATTTATCGGAGAGGCAAAGGATCTGATATTGGAACTGCCGGACATTCATATACTATATAGACGAATATAATGGGAAATTCTTACATAACCCGGTCGATTTTTTTTATAAAATAAATCCATAAAAAAAACTGCCCGGATTTCCGGACAGTTTTTACATTATGTAGATAAAGAATTATTATTCTTTATCTGTTTCGGGTTTTTCGGTTTCAGCTTTGTTTTCTGCTTTCGACTCTTCCGAAGTAGTTTCTTCCGCTTTCACTTCTGCCTTAGTTTCGGCAACTTCAGGAGTTCCTGCTTTTACCTCTTCGGTTTCTGCTTTCACTTCTTCGGTTTTAGTTTTCACCTCTTCCGCTTTTGCTTCAGCAGCTTTGGCCTCTTTGGCCTCTTTGGCCTCTTTGGCAGCTTCTTCCTGTTTCACCTTCTTATTGAGTGCTTCAATTTTCTGGCTGTCGAGTTTTTCTTTCAAAGCAGCCAATTCTTCGATATCACCCAAAGTGGTTCTTTCCATTGCAGGGATAGCGGCAGCGGTTTCATTTCCACCTTCTTTTCTGCCACCGGTACGTTTATTATTGCCCTTCTTTCTGGAGTCATCAGCGAGATCTTCATGGATACGGCTGTGAGAGACAATAATACGTTTTGCATCTTTATTGAACTCAATCACTTTGAATTCCAGTTTCTCATCCATCTGAGCCTGGGAGTTGTCCTCTTTCACAAGATGTTTGGGAGTAGCAAATCCTTCTACGCCGTAAGGGAGAGATACAACTGCACCCTTGTCGAGCATTTCGATGATAGTACCTTCATGGATGGAACCTACAGTGAAGATAGTTTCAAATACGTCCCAGGGATTTTCTTCCAGTTGTTTGTGGCCGAGGCTCAAACGACGGTTTTCCTTGTCAATGTCGAGTACCTGTACTTCAATCGGAGCACCGATCTCGGTCACTTCGCTCGGGTGTTTGATTTTCTTCGTCCAGGAGAGGTCGGAGATATGGATCAATCCTTCTACACCATCTTCAATTTCAACAAATGCGCCGAAGTTGGTGAAGTTGCGCACAGTTGCAGTATGAGTGCTGCCAACCGGATATTTCTGTTCGATATCTTCCCATGGGTCGGGTTTGAGTTGTTTGATACCGAGAGACATTTTACGTTCGTCGCGGTCGAGAGTCAGGATGACTGCCTCTACCTCTTCGCCTACGCTCATAAAGTCTTGTGCGCTATGCAAGTGTTGTGTCCAGCTCATTTCTGAAACGTGGATCAATCCTTCTACGCCCGGTGCTATTTCTACAAATGCGCCGTAATCAGCAATCACAACCACTTTACCTTTGACGATGTCACCTACTTTCAGGGTTTCGCTCAATGAATCCCATGGGTGCGGGGTCAGCTGTTTCAGACCAAGTGCGATGCGTTTTTTCTCGTTGTCGAAATCGAGGATTACCACGTTGATCTTGTCGTCCAGTTTCACCACTTCATCCGGGTGCTGGATACGTCCCCAGGAGAGGTCGGTGATATGTACAAGACCGTCCACACCGCCAAGGTCGACGAATACACCGTAAGAAGTGATGTTTTTCACGACACCTTCGAGTACCTGTCCTTTTTCGAGTTTCGAGATAATCTCTTTTTTCTGCTGTTCGAGTTCTTCCTCAATAAGGGCTTTGTGAGATACCACCACGTTCTTGTATTCAGGGTTGATTTTAACTACCTTGAATTCCATTGTCTTGTCGACAAAGATGTCGTAATCGCGGATAGGTTTCACGTCGATTTGTGAACCGGGGAGGAACGCCTCGATACCGAATACATCTACGATCATACCACCTTTTGTACGGCATTTGATGTATCCGTTAATAACTTCGTTGTTTTCAAGCGCGGCATTGACCCGATCCCAAGAGCGGGAAGCACGTGCTTTTTTGTGAGAAAGGATCAACTGTCCTTTTTTATCTTCCTGGCTTTCGATGTAAACTTCTACTTCGTCACCAACTTTCAGGTTCGGGTTGTAACGGAACTCATTCATCGATACCACGCCATCGGATTTATAACCGATGTTTACAACCACTTCGCGTTTGTTCATGGAGGTCACAGTACCTGTTACTACTTCCTTGTCATTGATTTTATTCAAGGTGTTGTCGTAGCTTTCGGTAAGTTTTTCTTTACTTTCTTTGCTGTAAGAATCACCTTCAGCATAGGCGGCCCAGTCGAAATCTTCCATTGGAGCCACATTGTTTAAATTTTCTGTCATTTGTTGTGAAATAATTTTTTCAATTAAATAAGTGAGACATTATATTGATAAAAAACGGTGCAAAGGTAGTTGTTTCTTTGTTAATAGACAACTATTTGCACCATTAATTTTTTGAGTGAAAACGGTTCCGGATAGTATTTGCAGGTCAGAATACGACTAAATCTTTATCTGACGATATTTTGTGACCACAAAATATCTAAAGGACTCTGCTTTAGCCCTATTCATTGATCAGAGTAACAGTCCGTTCTGCACCTCTTGTCTTGTTTTGAGGCCGGCGATCTGCTCTACCAACCTTAATGCAAACTCGAATGCCAGTCCCGGGCCCCTTCCTGTGGTAATATTGCCGTCGACCACTACATTTTCACCTGTTGTCTGCGCACCTGCCAGTTCGGCTTCAAACCCGGGATAGCAGGTGGCCCGTTTGTCATTAAGCAGGCCAAGTCCACCCAATACCATTGGTGCTGCACAAATAGCGGCGATTTGTTTTCCTTCTCCGTTAGACTTTGTGATCAGTTCTTTTAACCCTTCATGTTCGTTGAGGTTTTTGGCGCCCGGCATTCCACCCGGCAAGATTAATACCTCAACATTTGAAAAGTCGGCTTGCTGAAAGGTTGTATCCGCAATGACTGTCACGTTATGTGCACCGGTCACGGTTTTTGTATCTGAAATCGATACAGCCTCAACCGGTATCTGCGCTCTTCTTAAAATATCTACGGTCGCGAGCGCTTCAATTTCTTCAAAACCGTTTGCTAAAAAGAGGGCTACTTTCTTCATGATTGCAGTATTTTAGTGAAACTTAAATAATATCTCTCCTTATAGAGAGAGTAAGATATTTTGGGGTTTACCTGTATATCTTTTAATTGAGATTAAATCGATAAGTAATGGTTCCCTGCTGGTTATTAGCAGAGTTTATCGCATTGAATTTAGTGCTTCGGGCTGCTCGTAATGCTTCTTCACGGAGAGTGGCGCTGGGGGTGTTCGTGCCACGTCCGATTTCCGTGTGGATCACGTTGCCGGCAGGATCCACTGTAATATTGACAACGACAGTCCCATAGTCGTTCACAGTATACCGGGGTTGAATAAGCCCACCACTGCCCAAACTGCGTCCACCCAAATCATAGGAGCCTATTCCTCCATTACCGGAGGGTGAGCCTTGCGTAGCGTTTCCGGTAGAAACACCCTGTGTTCCTTCCCCTTCAGTATTACCGCGGCTTTCCGAACTTTCTCCGAAGAGTCCTGACATCTGGCGGTTGATTTCACGCTTACGTGCTTCTTCTTCTTTCCGGCGTCGCTCAGCCTCTTCCCTCGCCCTGCGTTCAGCCTCCAATTGTGCCCTGCGTCGTTCTTCTTCCCGTTGAGCTTCCACATCGATGGTAGGTTCCGTTGTTTGGGTAATTAACGGTTCAGCCGGAGAATAAGGGGGGATCTCAGGTGAAGGTGCAGGTGTTATCTCTGTAATGGGAGGTTCGACAATGCCGAAAGCATCTTCAGTCGTTCCGAACATTACCGGTATTCCTTCCAGTTCTTCGGGTGGAAATGATAATGTGAAAACAGAGAATAACAAGATGAGGAAAAGCAATATCATAAAAATTGCCGTTCCTATTATTCCTCCTATTTTTTCTCTTGTAATCATGTTTCTGATAACTGAATTTAGTGTATACTTATGATCAGGGCGCTTTTATTCGCTTCTATACCGTATCATTATTTCCTTGAATAATTCGGCTGTAGTAGGGGGCGTATAGGAAACCGCATTGGCACCGGCTTCAATTACCTGCCGGATGGTCTCGTCGGTTTTTCCGCCTGTAGCAATGATGGGAATATTGTCATCCATATCCCTGATCTTTTTCACAATATCCGCTGTTTTTTCCGCTCCTGAGACGTTGAAGATATTTATCCCCGCTTTGAGGCGTTCTTTTATATCGTCTTTTCCCGATACGATGGTAATGATGATAGGAATATCTATCTTCTTTTTCATCTTTTTGATCGTGTCGTTCTTTGTGGGTTTATTCAATATGACACCTAGGGCGCCCTGAAATTCCGCGTCGATGGCAAGCTCTACACTTCTTTCCCCGGAAGTGATGCCTCCGCCTACACCGCAGAATATCGGTTTGTCGGCAGCAAGGATAAGCGCATGCGATATCAGGGGTTGAGGTGTAAACGGATAAACTGCTATAATCGCGTCGGCATTGGTATTGCGGATGATAGCGACATCAGTGCTGAACAAGAAAGACTTCAACAACTGCCCGAAGATGTTGATCCCCGAACAGGTGTCGATGATCTCAGGAACCTTTACAATGTTTTTCCTGAGTCGACTGGGATATGACGGAGCCTTTCTCATTGGTTGTTCCTTTTAATTCGGTCGCGTCATCAGTACCATTTTGAATTGGTTCTGATTGGCAATATCCAGCACACGGACAATCTCCCGGTAGGGCACGGTCTCATCTGCATAGAGTGCGACGAATATACTGGGATCGGCCGAATAGGCCGATTGCAGGAAAGGCGTGATATCTTCGAAAGATACCTGCCGTTCCGTCTCATTGGCATTTGCCACGTAATAGTTGAGATCCTTGTCTATGGTTACCCGTGTAATAGGTTTTGCCTGGGTTTGTTGCTGAGACCTTGGCAATAACACCTGTATGGAATTAGGTACGACGAAGGTGGAGGTAATCATAAAGAAAATAAGCAGCAGGAAGATCACATCCGTCATGGACGCCATGCTGAAATTAGTCTCTATTGTAAACCGTTGTTTTAAAGCCATAAAACTAATGTGCTAATGTGATGATTTAACAATCAGTAAATCAATAAATCAACTAATCAATCATACTGCCGGTTCATTGAGGATATCCATGAACTCCATCACCCTCATCTCCAATTTATTTACAATTCCCTTGATCCGGGTAGTAAGGTAGTTGTACGAAAATAGTGCGATAATCCCTACGATAAGCCCGGCAACGGTAGTCACCAATGCTTCGTAAATACCGGCGGAGAGGGTGGTTATACTTACGTTGGCCCCTGCGTTTGCCATACTCATAAAAGCATTCACCATTCCGGTCACAGTACCCAGGAATCCAACCATAGGAGCCGCCGATGCAGAAGTAGCCAATACGGGCAACCCTTTTTCCAGTTTTGATATTTCAATATTGCCCTGATTTTCAATGGCTGACATTACGTCGGCAGTCGGCCTTCCCAAACGGGAAATACCTTTTTCCACCATACGGGCTGAAGGAGTGTCGGTATTGCGACAGAGTGCAACTGCAGCATCGATTTTACCGTCGTGGATATAATCTTTGATGCGATTCATGAATGAATTGTCCTCTTTGCTTTCTTTGTTGATGACCAATGTTCTCTCAATAAGAACATAAATAGTCATCAGCAGAAGGATGAGCAGAACGACCATCAACCAACCGCCTTTCAAGGCAAGATCGAAAGCGTTCATTGTGACAGCTTCAGTCTCGGCAGTCGCTACTTGCTGCATAGTGTCATAAATTGCCTGGGCTGTATCTCCCGGCACAGGTATTTGCAATAGATTCATTTTATACTTATTCTAAAAGAAAATTTTACTAGCGAAAACTTGTGGATAAAGATAGTTAATTTAGATTGTCAAACCTCTTCCGGAGACTCTTTTAAACAATTTTTATACGCTTTTATTGTTTCTTTCAACCCCATATAGAGTGCATCGCTAATGAGCGAATGACCTATTGATACTTCTTTCAGCCAGGGGATATTCTGGTAAAGATAAGCGAGATTCTCCAGATTCAGATCGTGTCCTGCATTTACGCCTAATCCGAGGTTTTTCGCCAGAGTGGCAGCTTCAATAAAGGGCGCTATAGCCTTTTCCCTGTCTGCCCGGTATGCTTCGGCATAAGGGCCGGTATAGAGTTCAACCCGGTCCGTGCCGATTTGCGATGCCATCCGTACCATTTCCGGATTTGCGTTGATGAAAATAGAAGTGCGTACCCCCATCGCCTGAAACTCATTGACAACATCGGTCAGAAAACCTTTATGTGTAACAGTATCCCATCCGGCATCTGAGGTGATAGCATCATGGGCGTCGGGTACAAGCGTTACCTGCGTGGGCCTGATCTTTCTGATCAAAGAGATGAATTCCGGCGTAGGATTCCCCTCGATATTGAATTCCGTATATACTTTTGCCTGCAAATCAAAGACATCGTTATAGCGGATATGGCGCTGATCGGGGCGGGGATGCACTGTAATCCCTTCGGCACCGAAAAGTTGACAATCGGTAGCCACCTGCACCAGATCGGGGATATTTCCACCGCGCGCATTCCTCAAAGTAGCTACTTTGTTTACATTTACACTGAGTTTGGTCATAAAAAGAAAAAAATAAAAACCCGTGGGAACTTTCAATTAGGCAAAATTTTGCCATCTTTGTAAATCAGATACAAAAGTAATACGAAATAACCGTTTTGCGCAATGTCGACCAAAGAATTTATCAAAGAGCAAGTGGAAAAATTCAGTTCATCGTTTACCCCCGGGCAGTTTACAGAACTTTCCAGGACGGAAAACTCCCTTATCATACTGGAGGTTCCGTTGAAGGATTATACGCTGACGGAGATAGCAAGGATTGTAGAAAGTAATAATGCGCATATAACGGCTCTCAGCGTCATGCCAATTTCCGGAGGAGAGTTTCTATTGATCTCTTTAAAGCTCGACATCGATGATGTGACCGTGCTTTTAAGAAGTTTTGAACGATTTAATTATAATGTAGTTTATTATTTCATGAAAGAGGGAGAAGTGACGGACAAACAAAAGGAACGGTTGGATGAGTTGATGTATTATTTGGAAATGTGATTTCAATGTGCCAATTTCTGTTGTCACTTGGCATAATGCAAACAAGTTTGCTTTTGCACTCGTTCCTAAGAAAATTCTAACTTCTTAAAAATAAAAAGATGAAATTTGCTTTATTTGGGAGTATGTTCCCCGACAGGACTGCCAAAGCAGAAGAGCAGATATGTGGGGTATGTGAGGCTATTGGTCGAAACGGCGGTGAGTTGTGTTTACCTGTGAACTTTTTCTATAGCCTGCCTGCCCCTCTCCGCCAACGGATCGCTCCGCTCTGTACTCTTGAGGAAAAATTACCCCCTGTGGATATGGCTGTGAGTGTGGGCGGAGATGGTACTTTTTTGAGAACGGCCGGTACAGTAGGTGATTCGGGTATCCCTATTCTGGGTATCAATACGGGGCGTTTGGGATTTTTGGCAGCTATTAATTATGCCGATATGGAAGAGACATTACAGGAGGTGATGGAGGGGGCATATAAAGTAGAAGATCGTACATTACTGAAACTATCTACAGACGAATCCTTTCCCCCGGAACATTTTAATGTGCATGCTCTCAATGAAGTGGCTATCCTGAAACAGGATACTGCTTCTATGCTTTCGATCCATGCCTATATTAACAACGACTATCTGACATCTTATCAGGCTGACGGATTAGTGATATCGACGCCAACCGGATCCACTGCCTATTCTTTAAGTATCGGTGGTTCTATCTTATCACCCACCACTCCCAGTATTATCCTTTCAGCAATTGCTCCTCATAACCTGACTTCTAGATCGTTAGTCGTAGACGATAGCAGCATCATCTCGTTGAAAGTGGAGAGCCGCAGCCATATGTTCCTTGTCTCAGTGGATGGCGAATCGCGTGTCCTGGATGAATCAGTCAGTATTCAAGTCAGAAAGGACGATTATACACTCCGCGTAGTGAAGCGGGTTGGGCATACCTTTTACGAAACATTGCGAGATAAACTGATGTGGGGTGCGGACGTCAGAAAACAACAGAAATAGCAGATATTTGCGTTGTAGCCCAATTAATAAAGAAAGAAGCGAAACCCTTTAAGATTCCGCTTCTTTCTTTATTATACCGGGAAATATCTTTTGCGCTGAAAGACTATTCCTCTTCGTCTTCAAATGTCTCCTCAATAAACTCTTCCACAGGTTTTTCTTCCTGATAGGGAAGGTATTTGTCGAGCGCAAGGATAATCATATAGAAGAAGGACATAAAAATAAAAATCCCTGCTATCCCTACGATGGCGATGAACAATGCTGTTTGTATTGTCGGTGTCATAGTTTCTGTTTTTAAGCGAGTAAAGGAACTAACGTCAATATAATACCTCCTGCTACTACCGAACCTATCTGGCCTCCAACGTTGGCACTGATGGCCGGCATAAGCAGATAATTATAGGGATCTTCTTTCTGTCCCATCTGGTGGATTACACGTGCTGACATCGGGAATGCCGAAATACCGCAGGCACCTATCATTGGGTTGATCTTGTTATCTTCCTTGCGGAACAGGTTCAGGAATTTTGCGAAGATCACACCGCCAAAAGTATCGAAGATAAAGGCGAAAAGCCCTAACGCAATAATAATCAGTGTATCCGTGCGGATAAACCGGTCGGCCGTCATTGTACTGGCAATGGTTATACCCAGTAATATGGTGACCAGGCTAGACAATTCATTCTGTGCTGACTGCGATAACTTGTTTAACACGCCACATTCACGGATCAGGTTACCAAACATCAGGAAGCCGATTAACGATAGGGAAGAGGGTGCGATAATACCTGCTGCAATGGTAATTACAATGGGGAAGGCGATAAGGGCTTTCTTCGATATCTTCTTGTTGTTGTGGGTGGCTGATGACATCCTGATGAGGCGTTCCTTACGGGAAGTCAGCAGCCGGATGACGGGCGGCTGTATAATGGGTACGAGCGCCATATAGGAGTAGGCTGCCACAGAGATAGGCCCCAGCAAATTGGGGGCGAAACGGGAAGCCACCACAATAGAGGTCGGTCCATCTGCCGCACCGATAATACCGATAGAAGCTGCCTCGCGGATATCATATCCGAGTAAAGTGGCAAACATCATCGTGAGGAAAATACCGAACTGTGCAGCAGCACCGAACAATAATAGTGATGGGTTCCGGAACAGTGGTGAGAAATCAATCATAGCCCCGATGGCGATAAATATCAATAACGGGAAGATTTCGGTGGCAATACCAGCTTCGAAGAAGACGTTGAGTACGCCTTCTACAGCTTGCCCTGTAGCCGGATCAATTTGGGTGAGTGCCGAAGAGAGTGGTATATTTACTAAGATAGCGCCAAATCCCATTGGTAATAATAGCGTGGGTTCGTAATTCTTGGCAATGGCAAGATAAATCAGGATGAGTCCTACGCCAATCATCACCAAATGCTGCCAGGTCATGCCGGCTATCGCCGGTAACAATTCTTCTAAGCCCATAAGATAGTAATCTTTTAAATTCAGTTTTGTATGCGCTACTTCGTGTTATGTAAAGAGGCGAGGCTACTGCCCCACCTCTTGAAATAACGTATAATCTTTTCTTAATAGAGGAATCCCAACAGGATACCGGCAGCTACAGCCGAACCGATCACACCGGCTACATTGGGACCCATAGCATGCATCAACAGGTAGTTGCTGGGTTCATATTCGAGACCAAGAACCTGAGAAATCCGGGCTGAATCGGGCACGGCGGAAACACCTGCATTTCCGATCAACGGATTGATTTTCTTCTCTTTCGGTAATATCAGATTGAATATCTTCACAAAAAGAATTCCTGTACAAGTGGCAATAATAAATGAAAGGGCCCCGATAGCGAATACTTTTAGCGATTCTATCCGTAGGAAAGTGGTGGCCTGCGTGGAAGCACCCACGGTGAGTCCCAAGAGGATAGTGATGGTATCGATCAGCGGCCCGCGTGCCGTTTCGGCAAGACGGCGGGTTACCCCCGATTCCTTCAACAGGTTACCGAAGAATAGCATCCCCAGCAAGGGAAGTCCGGAGGGTACCAGAAACGCAGTCAGCAATAGCCCCATAATGGGAAACAGCACTTTTTCCGTTTGTGAAACCACCCGAGGTGTTTTCATCTTGATGACCCGTTCTTTTTTTGTTGTCAGCATCCGCATAAAAGGAGGCTGTATCACAGGAACCAGCGCCATATAGGAGTAAGCCGAGATGGCTACCGCCCCCAGCAGGTGTGGGGCCAGCTTGGATGTGGTAAAGATAGCTGTAGGGCCGTCTGCACCACCAATGATACCGATCGCCCCTGCTTCGTTGGGAGCAAACCCCAGTTGCAAAGCGATTATATAAGCTCCAAAAATCCCGAATTGAGCGGCAGCTCCAATGAGGATCAACTTAGGGTTGGCTATCAAAGAAGAGAAGTCCGTCATGGCCCCGATACCGAGGAAGATCAATGGTGGGTACCATCCTTGCACTACTCCCTGGTATAGTATGTTGAATACGGAACCTTCTTCATAAATTCCCACCTGCAGGTTGGCAGCTTCATTGAAAGGAATATTTCCGATAAGGATACCAAATCCGATAGGGATCAGTAGCAGGGGTTCGTATTCTTTCTTTACGGCAAGGTAGATAAAGAACAACCCCACGAGGATCATTACAATATGGCCCGTTTCGGCATTCGCAAATCCGGTGTAGCCCCAGAACGTTCGTAGATTGTCTGTTAATGATAATAATGTGTTCATAATCAATCCTTGATTTTATTCAATGACTACGAGATCAGCTCCTTCGAGAACTGAATCTCCTTTCTGGATAAGAATTTCCGTTACTTTTCCATTTCCGTTGGCAAGGATATTGTTTTCCATTTTCATTGCCTCAAGGATCATCAGGGTTTGTCCTTTTTTTACCGTATCACCCACCTTGCAACGTATATCCAGTATGACACCGGGAAGTGGGGATTGAATGGTATTCTTACCGGCAGGACCGGCTGGCTTTGTTACAAGATGACTAGTTGAACTCTGTACTGGTGTTGCGGGTGTACTATGGCGCTGTACGACAGCTTTTGGTTTTTTTACTTTTGGTGTTATTTCAACCGTGTAGGGTGTACCGTTCACTTCAAGTTCCACTAAATCTGTGTCTGATTTGTTAACCACTACCCTGTAGGGGGCACCGTTGATTTTATAATTGAACTCTTTCATATTATTATTTTATCTTTTTTATTTCGTTGTATAAGATATCTGTATTATGCAGCAATATCTAAATATTAACGTGGTAATTAGTAATTAGTAATTGGTAATTGGTAATTGGTAATTAGTAATTACTATTTCGGTAACTGCCTTAATGACTGAAGTTTGGAGCTCCATGGTGAATAATTCCTCTTCACATGTTGAATGGTGAGGATTGTGGATTCCAGATCATGCTCATCTTCTCTCATCTCGTGGATGGCGGCAGAGATAGCGGCCAATACCTCACCCGACAGATGAGTATGGCTTCTCACAGCAGAGAGTGTGCCACTTTGGGCCACTTTCTTTTCCGACATTCTCTTGGCTATATTCCCCGATAATTTGAAGAAGAGATACAAAGCAATCAGAGCGAAAAATACCACTAACATGGAGGTGATGGTAAGCATGCCACCCCATGCATCGGTTTCCTGAAGATTTACCACTTTGGGGTTTTCTTCCAGAATGGCATTATTGCTGCTGGGAGTTACCCTTTCAAGACGGGTAGCAAGAATGTTACCTTCCGCGTCGTATTTTATACCATCCTGAATGTAGCCATAGGTCTGATCGGCCAGTATCCCGGCCGGGATCACAATTTCGTCCAGCAATGTCTTCCCGTCGTTATCATAGAGTGCGATATAGTTCTCTTTTGTGGGGTCGAGTTTGAAACTCACGTGGAACGTTCCGTTAAAAGGTTCGTTGTCCGCCCAGAAAAGAGCATGCTGGTGAGGGGGTATCCTGGTGAGGACGTCTCCGCGCGGAATCGGATACTTTTTCGGATTATTGGGGTCATTGGTCAGGTATCGACCTCCCAAGTCCTGCGTTCTTGCCGTATTGTTGTATATTTCAATCCATCCGTTCCGTTGTCCATAATCATCCATATAGCTGCTCTCGTTGAGAACCATGACCTCGTTGATGATCCAG
The DNA here is from genome assembly GCF_900095135.1 of Proteiniphilum saccharofermentans. NCBI lineage: Bacteria > Pseudomonadati > Bacteroidota > Bacteroidia > Bacteroidales > Dysgonomonadaceae > Proteiniphilum > Proteiniphilum saccharofermentans. The sequence continues at coordinate 2,671,685 of NZ_LT605205.1, read as the reverse complement.
GCCGGATTTTTCAGTTTGGAACTACATCCGGAGAACAACAGTACTGCGGTGAAAAGAAATAATGTTATTGTATAATTTCTCATATTCAACTGCTTTTAAAGAGGTAGGTTGTCGTGCTTCTTGGGCGGATTCTGCAATTTTTTGGTTTGCAGTTGCTGCAATGCACGAATGACACGGAAACGGGTGTTCCGCGGCTCAATTACATCGTCGATATATCCATAACGTGCAGCTACATACGGGTTTGTGAAGAGGTCGTTGTACTCATTCTTCTTTTCTTCCTTCACTGCAGTCATTTTTTCCGGATCTTTTTCTGCTGCTATCTCTTTGCTGTAAAGTACTTCCACAGCTCCATCCGCTCCCATAACAGCAATTTCAGCTGTAGGCCATGCGTAGTTGATATCGCCCCGGAGTTGTTTACAACTCATCACGATATGCGCTCCACCGTAAGATTTGCGTAACGTAACGGTTACTTTCGGCACAGTCGCTTCGCCATAAGCGTAGAGCAATTTAGCGCCGTGGGTGATTACTCCACCATATTCCTGTCCTGTTCCGGGAAGGAAACCGGGTACATCTACCAATGAGACGATAGGTATATTGAAAGCATCGCAGAAGCGGACAAAACGGGCTGCTTTACGCGAAGCATTGATATCGAGCACACCGGCAAGGAATTTAGGCTGGTTGGCTACAATCCCGACCGATTGACCGTTGAAACGGGCAAAACCTACAATGATATTTTTTGCATAATCGGCATGTACTTCCAGGAATTCTCCCTTATCAATGATAGCACCAATCACCTCATACATATCATATGGTTTGTTGGGACTGTCGGGGATAATATCGTTGAGTGCGTCATCCAGCCTGTCGATTGGATCATCATTAGGCTGCAAAGGTGCTTCTTCCAGATTGTTCTGCGGAATAAAGCTGAGCAGTTGACGGATCAGTTTCAACCCGTCCTCTTCGGTTTGTACCTGGAATTGGGAAACTCCTGATTTGGAAGAATGAACTGAAGCACCTCCCAGTTGTTCTTGAGTCACATCTTCACCCGTTACGGTTTTTACTACTTTCGGCCCGGTGAGGAACATATAAGAAGTTCCCTGGGTCATGATGATAAAGTCGGTAAGGGCAGGGGAGTAAACTGCACCTCCGGCACAAGGCCCGAAGATCCCTGAAATCTGGGGGATCACACCCGAGGCGAGGATGTTACGTTGGAATATCTCGGCATAACCTCCCAACGCATTGATACCTTCCTGGATGCGGGCACCTCCTGAGTCGTTAATACCGATAAGAGGAGCGCCCATTTTCAGTGCCTGGTCCATTACTTTACAAATCTTTTGTGCATGCATCTCTGACAGGGATCCTCCGGATACGGTGAAATCCTGTGCGAAAACATACACCAGACGTCCGTAAATGGTTCCATAACCTGTTACCACCCCGTCTCCCAGGAATTTAGTTTTTTCCATTCCGAAGTTGTGGCAACGATGTTCCACAAACATGTCGAATTCCTCAAAACTTCCTTCATCCAGAAGCATGTCGAGTCTTTCACGCGCGGTGTACTTTCCTTTGAGGTGTTGCGCTTCGATTCTTTTTTCGCCACCCCCTAAACGAGCTTTTTCACGTAGTTGGATAAGCTCTTTGACTTTTTCGAGTTGGTTGCTCATATAAAAATGTTTATTTAAAACGAAATAGGTTTTTGCAACGGCTTTTGCTTCACTAAAATTCAAACAAGTTTGTTTTTTGTTTCAGTTCATAGTCAACAGCTCTTTGTTGTTGAGAACAAATGACTAATATCTTTTGAGACCTGTTGCTTTACTATATTGTTTGGTGTAAGAATTTTTCTAGATGATAGTGTTGGAAAAGAAGTTTCTCCGGATTATTCGGGATGTTCGCATAGTTCGGTGAGGACGCCACCGGTAGATTTGGGATGTAAGAAAGCGATACGCAACCCTTCAGCACCTCCACGTGCTTCCTTGTCTATCAACCGTACTCCTTTATCTTCCATCTCTTTTAAAGCTTCATTTACATTTTCAGTGGCATAGGCTATATGATGTATTCCTTCACCCCTCTTTTCAATAAATTTGGCAATAGTGCTTTCCTCATCGGTTGGTTCCAGCAATTCGATTTTGGTTTGTCCCACCATGAAAAATGCAGTTTTAACTTTTTGATCTTCTACTGTCTCAATGTTATAGCATTTTAGTCCTAAAATCCCTTCATAATAAGGGAGTTGCTCTTCAATACTTTTTACGGCTATCCCAATGTGCTCGATGTGTGTAATCTTCATATTATTATAATCTTATGATATTTCAGAGTTTGACTGCAAATGTACGTCTTTCAATCATAAAAAAGAATAAAAAACGCATATTTATTTTTGTAGGACAGAAAGAAAATAGTAATTATCAGATAGAGGAGATACGTAATACCTCCAACATTTCCCGGCTAATCTCCCTGTCTTTCTTGATTGCTCTTTTGAATGGAACATATACGATCTCGTTTTCCCGGATGCCAATCATCACGTTACGCTGATATTCCATTAATGCCTGTATGGCTGCAACCCCCATACGGCTTGCAAGGATACGGTCCTGTGCAGTAGGTGAGCCGCCACGCTGCAGGTGCCCAAGTATGGACACACGTACGTCGTATTGCGGATATTCCTTTTTTACCCTTTCTGCCAACTTCATGGCGCCACCGGTCACTTCGCTTTCAGTGACAAGTACCATGCTACTGTTTTTTGATTTGCGGAATCCCTGCTCAATGAGTTCTGCCAACTGGTCTTTTTCGATACTTATTTCCGGAATAATAGCTGCTTCGGCTCCTGAAGCAATGGCACTGTTGAGCGCCAGGTAGCCACAGTTACGGCCCATTACCTCTATGAAGAACAAACGCTCATGTGAAGTGGCTGTATCCCGTATTTTATCCATCGACTGCATGATGGTGTTCAGTGCTGTGTCGTATCCGATAGTTGTGTCGGTACCGTTCAGGTCATTATCAATAGTGCCGGGGAGACCTACCACAGGTATGTTGTACTCATTGGCAAAAATAGCAGCACCCGTCAGAGAACCGTCGCCACCAATCACTACTAACGCTTCGATGCCGTGTTTCTGCATGTTCTCGTATGCGATCCTTCTCCCTTCCTCAGTCATAAAATCTGCCGAACGGGCTGTTTTCAGCATGGTTCCTCCCTGTTGGATGATGTTGCTTACACTGTTGGTCTTGAATTCCATAATCTCGTCAGAAATCAATCCCCTGTATCCCCTGTAAATCCCGTACACTTTCATGTTATTGAAGATCCCGGCACGTGTTACCGCACGAATGGCGGCATTCATGCCGGGTGCGTCTCCTCCGGAAGTGAGGACACCTACACTTTTTATATTAGAGTCCATAATTGAAATGTTAATCTTTGAAGATTTGGGTGTTATTTACCTGATCTTTTTGAATAATCCTTTTAAATAACGAAGCGCAAAGATAGATTTTTTTAATGATGCATACAAAAAAAAGCTGCTTAAAAAGCAGCTTTTTCGACTTGCATCTGGGGTTGTAGTTTTGCGATGTTTTGGGCTACAGCCTCCATTTGCCACATAGGCGTGGAAGTTGCCCCACAAATACCTATACTGATATCCTCTTTTATAAGGGATGGATCTATCTCATCCGGATGATGGATCAGGTATGAGTTGGGATTCTTTTTCTTACATTCTGCAAACAGGACTTTACCGTTGGAACTCTTCTCCCCGGCAATAAAGAAGATGAGGTCATGATTTTCCGCAAACTCCTGTATATTGGGAACCCGGTTCGATACCTGACGGCAGATGGTGTCGTAGAATTCAAATTTAGCGTCGCCCTGCATACGGGATTTGATCAGTTCTCCTACTTCACGAAAACCTTCAAGCGATTTGGTCGTTTGAGAAAAGAGGCTGATGTCTTTTGTGAAGTCCAGTTTGTCTATCTCCTCTTTGCTCTCGATTACAATGGCCGATTCATCAGTCTGCCCGAGCAGTCCGTTCACCTCCGCATGTCCCTTTTTACCGAAAATAACAACCTGGGCATCGTCGCTTTCCGCATGTGTGTATTTTTTCTTGATCCGTTTCTGCAATCCCAGTACTACGGGACAAGAAGCATCAATCAACTCAATATTGTTTTGTTTGGCTATTTCATAAGTGCTGGGCGGTTCGCCGTGTGCGCGAAGCAGTACCCGCACGTTCTTTAATTCCCTGAACTGCTCATGATTGATGGTGATTAACCCCATCTTTTCCAGACGTTCTACTTCTATGTTGTTGTGTACGATGTCACCCAGGCAATAGAGGGTGCCTCCTTTTTTCAGCTCCTCTTCCGCTCTGATAATAGCTTTCTCCACCCCGAAACAGCAACCGGACTGCCTGTCTATTTCAATTTTGTTCATTTTTTACTGTGATTCTGTTAAACATATCCAATGCCCATTGCAGTTGTCCCTCGATATCTACGTGCGTATTGTCGAGTTCAATTGCATCATCGGCCTTACGTAGCGGACTCTCGGCCCGCGTAGTGTCACGCAAGTCGCGTTCCTTTACATTCGCCAATATATCTTCATAAGCCGGTGGGTTGATCCCTTTGGCTTTCATCTCATCAAAACGGCGTTGTGCCCGTATTTCTGGTGGGGCAGTGACGAAGAGTTTTAATTCGGCATCCGGAAGAACAACCGTACCTATATCGCGGCCATCCATCACCACCCCCTTCTCTTTCCCCATCTCCTGCTGCTGGCGAACCAGTTCTTTCCGTACAAACCCGAGCGTGCTTACCCGGCTGGCACCGTTAGCCACTTCTAAAGTACGGATATCATCCTCCACATTTTCTCCGTTCAGGTAAGTATCCTGGCTGCCCTGTGCATTAGGAGCAAATGTTATCTTTATCTCTGAAACATGTTCGCGAAGGGCTTCTTCGTCCATCGTTGTTTCCGTGATCCACCCTTTCCTGATAGCGTACAGGGCAACAGCGCGATACATGGCTCCACTGTCGATATAGGTATAACCCAATTTTCTGGCCAGGTCTTTAGCCATTGTACTTTTGCCGCACGAGGAAAAACCGTCGATGGCAATATTAATCTTTTTTGCGTGCATATCCAAATGATCAATCTCTTTATCCGTTGTTTCCCTGCGATAACCTGCAATGGGTAAATATCCCGAATGAGATAAACAAAGTACAAAGATAGAATGTTTTTGTAAGAATATCTTTTAACAGAAATGGATATTTATCCCTGTTAAAATGTATGGATGATAATGTTAAAAGTCATCCAGGTTTTGTCTTGAAGTTTTATTTTTGTATCATTACGGTCGCTAATAAAGTGTATGTTTCGTTGAAATAGCATAATAAAGAAAGGAGAAGTTATGAAACCGATGTTCCAGGAGTTGCCATTTCCCGTAGATAGTCATATACATTATTATATAGAAGACCTGCCTCATTTCATTGTTCCCTGGCATTATCATCCTGCTATTGAGATTATGTAGGGTCTGCTTATTAAATCCCAATCAGGCACACAATTTCATTTGTGGCCCGAGTGGATAAATGTTTATATTTCTCACTTTCATCAGCTTCAATAGTAACGAGACAAAATAAGACAGGGGAATATCCCTCATGTGCCGGATCAGGTTCATCACAAAAATGATAGCCCCTATCCAACTGTTTGACGTCGAGGACAGTCTGGCCCGGATATCATTTAAACCATATCCACGCTTGCCCTGACCAAACTTCCCTTCAACCTGGTTGCGTTCCCCCGCCTCTCGTCGCTCTTTACGTTTTTGGTGTCTGCTCTTGATCTCTTTTACCGGTTTTCGTCCCAGTGGCTCCCCGGTGTAGCGGATCCTTTTTTCTTTCAAAAACCGCCTGTTCTCCCGGGTGAGATATATCTTGTCCACCTGGACCAGCTCCGGATACTTCCCGGTCAGCTTCCTAAAGCGTTCAACCTGTGCCTGAAGATCCTGTCCCTCGTTGAAGGCATCCCAGTCAAAATGATCCACCCTGGCATAGCCATCCAACAGGCTGATATTTATTTTCGCCCCAAACTCCGTCTTTGCCTTGGCTTTGCCGCGGACGATGGGGCGTACATGCGGTTGATGAATGTTCACGATGCGATCTTCTACTTGATGGCTCTTCTTCTTGTACATTGTCTCCTGCTGTTCCAGCAGATGCTGGATGACAAAAAAATATTTCAGTTGCCGCCGGTCGAAAGGAATCGGTTGATCCTTTATGGTGTCCAACATATTGTTAATAATCCGTACATCCCGTTTCAGGTAGTTGATCTGCTTTCGTATCGCTTTTCTTAACACGTTGGCTGGTTTTCTCTTCATTTTCGACACATTCAGGAAATCCTTGCGGGCAACCCTCCTGTAGGTGCGGGGTTTATCCCGGACTCCCAGCTTCAAACACAGTTCATCAATCAGTTCTTCCGCCTTTTGACGGCTCTCGTTTAACAGGTCCAGGTCGGTGGGGTATTTGATATCCGCATCACAGACTGTAGCATCCATTTGAAGTTTCCCCTTGTTCCCGGGATGCGGATCGGGATCGTCATCATTATTAACCCCATCATCCTTCGCAACCGTGTCAACCTCTTCTTGTTTTGCCCCGGCTTTCAGCTTTAATCCTTTTCTTATCAAATCATCTGTCAATGATTCAAAGACATCCAGGTCGATTCGCTTTCTGATGGATACCGGCAGTGAGGGTGTCATCACCTGTTCATAAGTGAAAGCCTCAAGCCCAAGAAAATACTGCATGTAGGGATTTTCCTGGATCATCTCTATCACGCCGCGGTCATCCGTCTTCATGATGTGCTTTATGATGACCACTCTCAGCACAAGCCTGGCATCCTTGGTGGGTGCACCCCGGTTGCTCTTGAAGTTCTTGTAATAAAGCCGGGCGAACTCTTCCCAGGGAACTATTTTTGAAAGAAAAACCCACCGGTTATTCTCATCCAGTTTTGCCTCGAAGGGCATCTTGAACTCGGAAATTGAAAGCTGTCTGGAGCTCTTGTATCGTATCATAAAATGCAAGGTTTATGAAGTAAAAATACTCAATTTCTTGCAGCTATGCAAATATTATGACGGTTAATCTGCTGATTTTCAGCATAAATATCGATTATTCAGCAGACCCTATGTAAACTTAGAAATATAATTAAGCGGTACTTCTAATTGATATTTTTTACAGAATAGACATTATATTGGTTAAGGAATAAGGCTATTGACAACCAAACATCTAAAATCTTATTCGATATAAACTCTAATAAAAAATAAAACATCATGTTAATAAGTGGAATTGTGCTTATCGTATCGGGAATACTCGCTGTCCCTCCCCGTGTTTTACCTGCAAAATGGATTGACTTGATTTTGCGTTACAGAGCCTGTTTCAGTATCATTTGCCTTATATTTGGAGTGTGGGAACTGATTATTTACATTCAAAACATATTCACGGATAACAATCTTTTTATCGGTATTGTCGGGCTACTTTTTTCAATAGCCAAAATAAATATGGGAATAATATTGGGATACAAATTAATGGAGAAACAGATCCTGAAATGGAATAACAAAAAAACAGTTGACGGATTGTATAAAAGAAATGTTGATTTTATCCTGTTTAAAACCAATATGAGCTTTATTGTGATTGGGCTTGGTGTTTGCCAGGTTCTTATTGCGTTTTTTCGTTGATGGAAAATTCATTGTAACCGGATCAGATATTGTATTTTGTTTTCCTTATCAGGAAAGCAATAGTAAGAAAGAGTGGACTGTCCACTCTTTTTTAGTGAAGTGGATGTATAGTTGGGCATCGTTTTTTTGTACTTCAGTACTTAAAATAGCCGTTTAGGAATTGCACTCTCTACAATCTGCACAGTTGTAGTATTACTTTGCATTGTCAAAATCATAAAGAAAACAATGTTAAGAGAAAGAATAATTCAACAAGCGACAACCCTTTTTGGCCTTCATGGTATTAAAAATATTTCCATGGACGATTTGGCATCTTCTTTAGGGATCTCTAAACGGACTATTTACAAGAATTTTAAGAATAAAGAAGACATTTTGAAGAATTGCATCCTTGTTTCTCAAGAAGATAGAAACCATAGAGTTATTGAAATCATGAGTCAATCGGAGAATATTATTGATGGATGTTTACAAATAATCAATCATTATAAATACGCCCGGTTACCGGTTGCTATATTCTGGGAGGATATCTACAAATATTATCCGGAAACTTATCAATACATTTTAGAGGATGCAGAGAAAAGTAATATCTATTTGAAACGATTACTGAAAGAAGGAATAGAAGACAATTATTTCCGTAAAAATCTACATTTTGATGAAACTGTCTTTATGTTGGATATAAGTACTTGCATAGTAATCTACGGTATTTATTCAGTAAGAGTTTCTTTATCCCGAACAGATATGATTTTCAATATAATGGTTAATATGCTCCGCGGAATTTCTACCGATAAAGGTATTGAAATCGTAGATAAATATATTGCCGACTTACCCCATTCAAATAATTAATAATATTTTATGAGAGCTACAAAAATTGGTATCGTCGTAATGACGATTTGTGGATTGTTTAGGTTACCGGTTGCGAACGCGCAAGAAACGGATCCCGGAATATTGCAGTGCTGGGAAAGTTAATGGCGCCCGATCCTGATAGCGCTGACGATGGTATCCAGGTAGGCCGGAAAAATATGTGGACGGGAGGGGTCAATGTGAGTCTGCCACTCGTTGTACCGTCATTATGGAAAAATATCCAGATGAGCAAGGTTGATTTGGAAATTGCCGTGGAGCAGTCGCGATCATCGAAGATCGATCTGACACACCAGGTAAAAAAGGCTTTTTACAGTATATTATTGGCAAAAGACAGCTACGATTTGTTCAGGGAAACCTATGCGACCGACTCTTTGAACCTAGTAAATATCAAAAATAAGTTTGAGCAGGGTGTCGTCTCCGAATACGATGTCATTACCGCCGATGTCCGCCTCAAAAGCATTATTCCCAATATCCTGCAGTCGGAAAGCATGTTGAAAATCGCGGAACTTCAATTGAAAATGCTGATGGGTATTGACTCTGAGCTGCCGGTGGAGATCGTGGGATCGCTTTCTGATTATGAAAAATGGATGTTTGAAGCCATTGTTCCCTCTGATGACAATCTGATTGGCAATAGTGACCTGAAACAATTCGACCTGCAAGCTATGCAGGCGGAAAACGCGTATGAGATGCAAAAACTGCAGCGTCTGCCCACCCTCACCTCTTCTTTCAACTATTCCTATATAAGCCAGAACAACGATTTCAAATTCAACACATATCGTTGGGATCCTTATTCAGTGGTAGGTGTGACGCTTGCCATTCCGCTCTTTAGCGGGGGGCAACGGTATCATAATATCAAACAGTCCGAAATTCAATTGTACCAATTACAGGAACAACGCCATAACCTGAAACGGGGCCTGCAACTATCCGTGAAGAACAGTGTGGAGCTTATCAATAAAAGTATTGAACAGGTTGTTGCTGCCGAGTCGTCTGTACAACAAGCAAAGAAAGGGTACGAAATCACACAGAAAAGGTATGAGACAGGAGCGGGAACTATCGTGGATCTGAATGCGGCTGCCCTTGCGGTAACCAATGCCGAATTGCAATACCGTAATGCTATCTATGACTACTTGGCATCCAAAGCTGATTTGGAAAAAACACTCGGTTATGATATCTAAGTTGATGTGATGATTTGATAATCTATTGATGTGATGATATCGATAAATCGGTAAAAGTATTGATAATAAATGAATTGATTGGGATTTGAATATCGAAATATAAAATCAAAGAAATTGAAACTAAATATAAATCAAATGAAACGAAAAGTCTTTCTAAAATTTATCTCGTTGGCTGCTCTTCTGATGCTCTCTTCGTGCGGAGGATCCGGTAAGAGTGAACAACAAACAGAGAACACTAAAAGAAACGTCATAGTGGAAGAGGTCAGGTTGGTGCCTGTAGACCAACTCTCATCTTTTACAGCCACAGTTGAAGCAAAAGCTGTCAATCATATCACTCCTGCGATGGGTGGTCGTATCAGGGTTATTCATGTGGATGTTGGCAGTAGGGTTTCCAAAGGACAAACTGTGGTCACAATGGATGCAGCCAATTACTCACAGCAAGAGACACAATTGGCTACTCTACGGCGCGATTATGAGAGATATAGTGAATTGTACAAAGTGGGAGGTGTTTCCAAACAACAACTGGATCAAATGAAAACACAGCTTGATGTTGCTCAGACAGCGCTGAATACTACCGGAGAAAATACCGGGTTGATAAGTCCCATAAGTGGAATTGTGACCGCCCGTAATTATGATCCGGGTGATGTGGTTGCCGGAATGCCGATCCTGACGATTGAAAATATCAATCCGGTCAAGATAGTCATCAATGTATCGGAATCATATTATAGTAAAGTATCTCCGGGGATGCCCGCTACAATAGTCGTGGATGCGTTGGAGGGTGAAACTTTCGAAGGAAAAATATCTTTGATCCATCCGACGATTAACCCGACTTCACGTACTTTTCCCGTGGAGATTGAAGTGAACAACACCGACCAGCGTCTTCGTCCGGGAATGTTTTCACGCGTGACACTTAATTTCGGAACCAATGAACGTCCGCTCGTCACTGATTTGGCTGTCTTGAAACAAAGCGGGTCCAACGACCGGTATGTTTTTTTGGAAAAAGATGGAAAGGCCGTCTATACGAAAGTAGAGCTGGGAACCCGGATTGGCGATAAATATGAGATAGTATCGGGGTTACATGTCGGTGACCGTGTGATCGTTCAGGGAAATTCCGGATTGATTGAAGGCGCCGAAGTGGAAGTTATTGATTAAAAATTTCAGATTTAAGATTGAGTCCGCTCCGAAAAGTCGGAGTGATAATTTAGTTTAAAATTTTTTGTACAATAAATTTTATAAATCAGGTAAATTTCACCTGAAAAGTTCTTTGAAATATTTGTGTATATAGCTATTATTCACTACCTTAGTAGGGCTTAAAACTGTATAATATGTTCAAAAAATCGGACGAAAACCCTCAATTGGGCATTTTTTCATCACCGACGGAGTACTTCAGAGACTCTAAGAAGAAAGAATACCTAAAAAATGACTCCTGGCATAACCGGTTCCGAAACCATGTTGTAATGCGTGTGGATGAGTCTATTTTCAGACCACTTTATTCTAATGGAACGGGGGCTCCTAATGCCTCTATCCGTATTTTGGTCGGTATGATGATCCTCAAGGAAGGCCAGGGATGGAGCGACGCACAATTGTTTGAGAACTGCGCATACAATTTACTTGTTCGCAGTGCTCTGGGTCTGATGTCGTTAGAGGACGCTGAGCCTGTTTCATCCACTTACTACCTTTTCCGTCGCCATCTGGTTGACTATGCAAGGGAACACGGCGAAGACCTGTTCAAAAAGTGCCAGGGGCAAATCACCCGTGACCAGCTATTGGAGTTTGAGGTGAGCGGCAAGCAGGTGCGCATGGACAGTAAACTGGTCGGCAGCAATATCGCCTGGTACTCCCGTTACGAGTTGATTCATGAAACCCTGCGTCTGTTTATCAATGAAAGGGAGGAACATATCTTCAATAAGAGCCTGTCCAAAGAGATGTTTTCCCTTATCGAAAGCATACAGGGTGAAACGGGCAACAAGGTGGTGTACCGCAGTACAAAGGCCGAGGTTGATGCCAGGTTCGTTGAACTGGGCAAACTGATGTACCGTTTTATAGGGCTCTTCAAGAAGCATGACTATGGTCATTACCAGACCCTTAAAGCGGTTTTCGAACAACAATACTCGGTTGGCAGGGACAAAACTGTCGTTCCTCTGGAAAAGGAGAAAGTCAGCGCCAAATCCATACAGTCACCCCATGACACCGACTGCCATTACCGTGACAAAGACGGCAACAAGGTCAAAGGGTATTCGGTGAACGTCACCGAGACATGCGACCAACCGGGAGATGACAAAGATACGGCATTGAACCTGATAACCGATACCGAGGTAACGGTGGCATCGGCTCCGGACAACGGCTTCCTTGAACAAGCCCTGGATCGGACACAGGAAATAATATCCGACAAAATAGAGAAAGTATATGCCGACGGGGCTTACCACAGTGCTGATAATCAGGAGTATTGCCAAAGCGATAAAAATGGCATCGAGCTGATACTCACAGGCATGCAAGGCCCCGCACCGAGATATGACATCCGTTTGGACGAACAGAATGAAATCAATTTAATAGTAACCGACAACAAAACAGGAACAACAATACAGGCACAACGGGTAAAACTCCGCAAAGACAAAACACAGAGGAAATGGAGGATCAAGACTGAAGAAGGAAAATACCGCTACTTCGATGAGGATAACCTCAGGGCTGCCGCTCTGAGGAAGAAATTGGACGATATCCCGATAGATGAAAAAAATATCAGGAACAATGTCGAAGCAAGCATTTTCCAGTTAGGATACCATTACCCGAATGACAAGAGCCGTTACAGGTCACTTGCCAAGCACAAACTATGGGCATACTCCCGCTCGTTGTGGATAAACTTCGTCAGGATAGTGAATTATATGACGCGAATAAGTCAAAGAGCGCTTTTTTGGCAAAAACTGCCACAATATATAATTAATTTATGTTTCAATATGTATATTATTGTAAACATACTTTCAATTAATAAAAACAATCACATTTGTCCGGTTAAACTTCATTTTTCAGCAATTTGAAAAAATGGGGTTTTCAGAGCAGACTCATAATTTTAAAATTCTAAATTCAAATGAAAGCAGTTTTGATTATATTTGATCAGGCACATTACAGCCAGATCGAGAGAGACCTGTCCAAACTGAATATTCGTGGATTTTCGTCCTGGAAAGAAGTTTACGGCAGAGGCAGCAACACCGGAGAGCCTCATTATGGCAGCCATGCATGGCCGTCGGTAAATAATGCTATCATTACAATAGTCGAAAATGACAGAGTCGCGTTCTTACTTAAATACCTAAAAGAGCTTGATAATGAGTATAACAATTTAGGGCTTCGAGCTTTTGTTTTGAACGTGGAAGATATGGTGTGATTTTTTTAGAAGTGTACACTATTCTGTAATAAACGTACATTTAAGTCGGAAGCCGGGCATGGATATGTCCGGCTTTTCTGAGTGGGTTGTCGTACAATATAGTCCTTTTCTTCACTCGCAGGATTATCCCGCCTAATAGGGATTAATCAGGTTTAGGTCACAATTATGATGGATCACTTTGTGGTGTAACCACTTTCCTAACCGAAGGATAAATATTACCTTTGCAGCCTCTTTAGGCTGTCATTGATAATTTATTAATCCGGACATTGTTATGTTGTATTCGTTACTTCAGAATTCTTATTTTTCCGTTTTTCTTATTATAGCGCTTGGCTATATGCTTGGACGCATCAAAATTAAAGGTCTCTCACTCGATGTGTCGGCAGTGATCTTTATAGCTTTGCTGTTCGGCCATTTTGGGGTGACTATTCCCAGCTCATTGGGATATTTCGGGTTGGTGTTGTTTATTTTTACTATCGGTTTACAATCGGGGCCCGGTTTTTTCGATTCGTTTAAAAAGAATGGAAAAAATCTATTAATGATGGCATTGATTATTGTGGTTAGTGCCGGTGCTGTTGGTATAGGATTGGCCTATCTCTTCGGTATAGATGTGCCGGGAGTGACGGGGTTGATTGCCGGCGCATTGACCAGTACACCGGGGCTGGCGGTAGCCATCGACAGTACCAATTCCCCGCTTGCTTCCATTGCGTACGGTATTGCTTACCCGTTTGGAGTGATAGGGGTGATTCTGTTTGTGAAATTCTTCCCGAAAATGATTGGTGTTGACCTGCAACAGGAAGCGCTCCGGCTCGACCGGCAGGAAAAGGCGGCCTATCCTGAAGTGAACTTCGCAGTCTTCCGGGTCAAAAATCCGACCGTATTCGATAAATCATTGGCCGAATTGCAGATACGTTCCATGACAGGAGCTGTTATCTCCCGCCTGATCCATGAGGGCACAATGGTGATTCCCCGGGCAAAGACCATCCTCAGGGAAGGGGATCTGGTCAAAGCTGTAGGAACGGATAACTCACTGAACCAACTTGCTCTGTTTATTGGTGAACGTACCGAGATAGAATTGCCGGTAGATCAGGACCAGGTGGTGGAATCGCTCCTGGTTACCAATAAGAGGATGGTAGACAAGATATTGGGGTCATTAGACCTTTCCCGGGCATATCATTGTAATATCACGCGTATCCGACGGAGTGGAATAGTGCTTTCTCCTACACCCGACCTGAAACTGAAATTCGGTGATAAGGTAGTGGTAGTAGGCGAGCGAAAGAGTGTGCAGGAAGTGGGATTACTGCTGGGCAACAACGAGAAAAAATTATCGGATACCGACTTTTTCCCGATAGCCATGGGTATTGTACTGGGTATATTAGTCGGGCAGTTACAGATCTCTTTTTCCGATTCGTTCTCCTTTTCCTTGGGACTGACGGGTGGAGTACTGATGACAGCGCTTGTGCTGAGTAAACTGGGAAAAACAGGGCCAATCCTCTGGTCGATGTCGGGGATGTCGAACCAGCTACTGCGGCAACTCGGGCTATTGCTTTTCCTCGCTGAAGTGGGAACGTCGGCAGGCGCTAATCTCTTTGCGACCTTCCAGACCTATGGCTTACCATATTTCCTTACTGGAGCAGTTATCACGATAGTACCCATGATTATCGCCGGATTGCTTGGATTTTACGTGTTCAAAATCCCTATTCTGGATTTAATGGGTACCATTGTCGGAGGTATGACCAGTACCCCCGGGCTGGCCACTGTCGATTCAATGACCGACAGCACTGCTCCCAGCGTGGCTTACGCCACCGTATATCCCGTAGCCATGATATTATTGATCGTATTGATACAAGTGCTCGCCCTGTTGGGATAACCTCCATAGTACGGCTCCGGTGAACCGGATTTCGGTTTGAGATGTTGTATTGTTCAATTACATTAGTCGTTTTCTCGCCATGACATAGCCCAAACAAGTTTGATCTCTGTACATTTGGCTTAACAAAAACGTTCAATAAAATAAATAAGTAAAAGATATGGCTGTTATCAAAAGTATCCTCGATACCGACCTTTATAAGTTTACTACCGGTTATGCCTATTCGAAGCTCTTTCCAAGAGCTTACGGCGAGTTTGAATTTATAGACCGGAGTAACGGTGACTATCCGGAAGGATTTGACCGGCTCCTGAGAAAAGAACTGGAGGAGATGTCGAACCTTGCACTCACCAAAGAGGAGGAGGCGTTTGTAAGGAAGCAAATGCCTTATCTGCCGCCAATCTATATTGATTTTCTGAAAGGATTCCGGTTTGATCCCTCGGAGGTGGAGATCGACATGGAGGGAAGCAAGTTGCATATAAAAGCGCTTGGGCTTCTCTATCGCGTCACCCTTTGGGAAACTCCTATCCTGGCGACCGTCTCCGAGCTCTACTTCCGTGAGACCGGCCGTTATCCAGACCTGAAATATATGGAAGAGGTGACTGTGGAGAAAGCGAAGAAGATGCAGGAGCATAATCTTTCCGTCTCCCTTTTCGGAATGCGGCGGCGGTTCAGCGCCGATGTGGAAGACCGGGTGACCGGACTGTTGAAGCAACATGCCGGTACCGGCCTCTATGGGACGAGCAATGTCTATATGGCATTTAAACATAACCTGAACGTGTCAGGGACACATCCACACGAATGGGTGCAGTTCCACGGGTCGATCTACGGTTACAAGATGGCCAATTATATGTCGATGGAGAATTGGATCAATGTTTACGACGGCGATCTGGGTACTGTGCTGACCGATACTTATACCACCGATGTTTTTCTGCGTAACTTCAGTAAAAAACATGCGTCGCTCTTTACCAGCCTGCGTCACGATAGCGGGGATCCGTTCTTGTTTACCGACAAGGTGATCCGGAGGTATGAGGAGTTACGTGTAAATCCTAAACTTAAATACCTGGTTTTTTCCGACAGCCTGAATGTGGACAAGGCTATTCAAATCAAAGAATATTGCGGCGACCGTATCGGTGCCACTTTTGGGATTGGTACAAATCTGACAGCCGATGTAGGGAACGATATCAAAGGAATGAATATCGTGATGAAGCTTTTCCGCTGCAAGATGACTCCCCGTGAAGAGTGGCAGGAGTGCATCAAACTATCGGATGTAGAAGGTAAGCATACCGGCAGCGAGCAGGAGATAGCGATTGCCCAGGCGGTACTGGGGTTGTAATTAATAAAAAAAGTTGTAGGTATACTCGCTTCGGTTGCCTGCCCCGTCAACAACAGTAAAAACCAATACCTGCTGTTGACCTTTTGTCAGCCGGCTGTCATCAAACCGGTAAGTATAGATCGATGATTTGCTGTCGTGTGTGAACAATACATACTCGCCGTTGATCTCTCCCCTGAATGATGCGATACCGCTCTTGTCATCCCTGAGCCGGATGCGGATGCGTTTTTGATTTACCCAGATAGCTGGTTCTATAGGTGTTATGACGGGAGCGATAGTATCGGCCGATATGGCGTACCGATCACCCAACTCGCGAATGCTGATTTTAATACCCCCACGGACATACTCTCCCCCGACCCAACTCTCCGATCCGTTGTCGCTGATCCTTACGATACCGTAATTTTTTTTGTTTTGTAACGTGTCGGTGTGCATGCCGATCCACATATCTGCACGGTCATGTAGTGGAACAGGGCTATTGTTCACTTGGTGCAGATCGGAATAATGATTCCTACTTCTGGTTGTGGAATGGGAAAAGCAAAAATCGTTGTACAGGTTTCCTTTTGGAATTTGCAATTGAAACCCCATCTCCATATAAGAGTTATAGAGGTTCCAGGCCATCCAGTTATTACAATCCGGTCTTTGGGGGATAGACTGTGATTTTCCGTCGACGGTGAAATTGTAGGTCAGCCTGTTTCCGTAATGATCTTCCAGTTCATACCGGAATCGGTATGGCCTCTCTTCGTCAATATCGATATATCCGTTATTTTCGGCTTCATAGAATGGAAGGGTGTTGCCCGGCTCAATAAATGATTTCATAAAGAACGACCGTCGCTTTCTCCAATCTTCAAAGTCGATGAAAGTGTTCAGCATACGTGTATCCGCGAATGAGAACCGGCTTATGGTACTGTTGAATATTTGGCGGTCATCCACGAAAAGACGGATATGCTTTACGCCGTAGATATTGTTTTGGCCGTCCATCCGGTCGTATGCCTTTACACCCACACCGATACGTCCCCAGGCCTCAATGTTTCTTCCCAGTGGTGACGGATTTCCCGCTTTATCTTTGCTGATATTAAGTCTGACAGGATTGCCGCTACCGTTGACTACCCCTTTTTCAAGTATGGGATAAAAGGTGATCCCCTGAAGGTTCGGTTTTCGTGTATCGGGTATCTTAGCCAGAAATTCCAATGCGTCCAACGGCTCTTCCGTGTGGGTATCGCGTATCTCAAAATGGAGGTGAGGCCCGCCGGAACTGCCGGTGTTGCCGCTCAAAGCAATTTGTTCCCCTTTCTTTACCGGCAACATGCCCGGCTCCGGATAGAGGATGACACTGAATCGCTCCTGTCGGTATTGTTGTTCCTTTACCCATTCCGCGATCTCTCTGGAGAAGCTGTTGAGATGCGCATATACACTGGTATGGCCGGTAGAGGGATGGTCTACATAGAGTGCCAACCCATAGCCCCCGGGAGAGACACTGATGCGGGAGACGTATCCGTCCTCGATGGCGATGATGGGTTTGTCGACCACCTGTTGTGTCTTGAAATCGATACCGGAATGGAAATGATTATTTCTTAATTCGCCGAAGTTGCCGCTAAGTGCGGGAGGGATGGTGACGGGATTTCTGTACTGCTGTGAATAGGATAGGGATATACTTGTAAAAAACAGGAAGAGTATCAGCTGTAATTTGAATAGTCGCATTATATAGTTAAGAGTGAAAAATTAAGAACTAAAAATGAAAAATTAAAAGTGAAGATCAGAGCCAAGAATTAAATGAGGAATTAAAAAATTAAGAATGATGACAGAACCAAGACTTTAGATTTGGGATGTCGGATGTTGGATTTGGAAACTATTAATTGTCAACTGTCAATTATCAATTATCAATTATCAACTGTCAACTGTCAACTGTCAACTGTCTTAAAGCTGTATCAATAATATCTTTTGCCACGTCACTTTTTGATTTTAGCGCGAACGACCGTTTTTCATCGTTGCGGGAAAGGATCGTCACTTGGTTCGTATCGTGTCCGAAGCCTGCTCCCTGGTCATTCAGTGAATTGAGTACAATGTAGTCGAAGTTTTTTTCTTTTATCTTTTTTATCGCATTCGACTCTTCGTTGTTGGTCTCCAGAGCAAAACCGACGGTCAGTTGCCCCGGTTTTTTTATCTTTCCGAGCGAAGCCGCGATATCGGGATTGGGGACAAGAGAGAGTGACAAGTGCTCATTTCCTGACCGTTTTATTTTCTCCTCACTCATCTGCTCCGGGCGGTAATCGGCTACTGCGGCCGAGAGGATGGCTGCATCCATTTGCGGGAAAATCTTTAGCGCGGCATCATACATCTCGACGGCCGACTCCACGTTCACCCTTAGTATATTGGGATGTGAAGCTGATAATGCGGTGGGGCCTGTGATCAGGATCACCTCAGCACCCCGTGAAGCACATTCTTCCGCCAGGGCGAATCCCATCTTCCCGGAAGAGAAATTACCGATGAAACGTACCGGATCGATCCGTTCATAGGTCGGCCCTGCAGTGACCATGATTTTCTTCTTGTCAAGATTGTTTCCGGCAGCGAAGAACTGTTCCAGAACAGACACAATATTTTCCGGCTCTTCCATCCTTCCTTTCCCTTCAAGGTGGCTGGCCAGTTCCCCTTCGGTTGCTTCGATGATCTGCACTCCGTCGCTTCTCAGTTTTTCGATATTGCGTCGGGTGGAAATATGCCTGTACATGTCAAGATCCATTGCCGGCGCCACAAAGACAGGCGCTTTCATGGAAAGATAGGTGGTGATCAGCATATTGTCCGCGACCCCGTTGGCCATCTTACCGATGGTGGCAGCCGTCGCCGGTGCCACAATCATCACGTCTGCCCACAATCCCAGATCCACATGGCTGTGCCATGTACCGTCACCGGAAGCGAAAAATTCACTAATTACCGGCCGTCCCGAAAGTGCGGAGAGCGTCACCGGCGTAATAAATTCCTTGCCGGCCGGAGTGATCACAACCTGTACTTCCGCTCCCTTTTTTATCAACAGCCGGGTGAGAATAGCCGATTTATAGGCTGCGATGCTGCCTGTAATACCTAATACAATATGTTTTCCCTGAAGTGACATAATTTATTCGAATCTGATGATTTGTTGATCTACTGATCCCGACAAGTCGGGACTACTTGTCCCGATTCATCGGGAAGTAGTGATAATTGAAAATTAATTGAATTCAATCAATTATCCATATTCAGTTGTTTTCAGTTTTATTGCCTGGTTGGCTTGATGAAAACAGTGCAAAAGTAACAAGAATCGAACTTGAAATAGCCTCATTTGCATGACATTTACCTTCTTTATTGTTAAATAAATTTAATTATGAGCAAATATTTGGTACTTTGTATTGCATAATACCTTGCTTTGGGTATCTTTGCAATACAAAATGATACAGAGATGAATATTGAAAATACGCAAAGCCAGATGCGAAAAGGAGTACTGGAATATTGTATTCTTTCCATCATCAGAAGGAGCGAGGCCTATCCCGGCGATATTATCGACGAGATGAAGAATGCCGGGTTGCAACTTTTGGAGGGAACCCTTTACCCTCTGCTTAATCGCTTGAAAAATGCGGGCATACTCACTTACCAGTGGGTAGAAAGTACTTCGGGGCCTCCACGAAAATATTTCCGTCTGACGGAAAAAGGAGACGAATTTTATGTTCTCTTGCAGGCTACATGGAATGAGTTGGCGACAGGAGTTGATACCCTCACGCAAAAGGAGGACAGGTCAGATAAAAATCAATCAGAATAGAATCCATATGAAGAAAGTAATCAACATTAATTTTCAGGGTCAGGTGATTGCCATAGAGGAAACTGCTTATGAATTGTTGAAGCAGTATATCGGCAGTCTCAAAACCTATTTTTCGCGGGAAGAGGGTGGCGACGAGATTGTGAACGATATTGAATGTCGTATCGCTGAACTGTTTGGCAATCGGTTGAAGCATGGCATCAATTGTATTACCGATGAAGATGTGAAAGCGGTTATTGACAGCATTGGCAGGCCGCAGGATTTTGATTCCGATTACGAAGAGACAGCAGGTGCCGGACAGGAATCTCAATCATCTCAATCGGAAACGGGAGCTTCGGGTGCGTCCAAAAGTGAGCCATGGCCTTCGGATAGTGAACGCCAGAGTCTGCACAGGAATTCCGGTGACCAGATTATAGGTGGTGTTTGTAGCGGATTGGCACATTATCTTAAAACCGACCCCGTGTGGATAAGGCTTCTCTTTGTGCTGTTCTTCGGGTTTCTTTTTTGGGTATATATTGTATTATGGATCGTGTTGAAGCCGAAAATGCTGGAGTCGAATGTTTCCAAGCGCCTTTACCGCAATCCCAATGACCGTTTTATCGGTGGGGTATGTGGCGGTATCGCAGCCTATTTCCGGATTGACTCCTGGATACCCCGTGTCTTGTTCCTGTTACCGCTCATGCTGAATATGATCGGGATGATCTCCGTTTTCCCGTTGAACAAGATTTTCGATCACGTGGGGTTTAACTGGAATATCAACTCGAGCATGATAGTCATTTATGTTGTCCTTTGGGCGATCATTCCGGTGGCAAAGACCGTAAAGCAGAAGTTGGAAATGATGGGTGAAGAAGACTATATCCGTTCTATCCGCGAAAAGGTGAGTGACAATGTAGCGAGTTCAAGAAGCCGCACCTCCGGTGAAGGAAATTTCCATCCTGCAGGAGAAAGAAAAGAGGCTTACTATGCTGCCGACTCGGCTGTTAAAACGGAAGAGAATGGGATAACCGGTGTGGAGGAGATGCCTCCTGTACCACCTGTTACGGAGCGTCGTACGGAAATGCCATCCCAGCCCCGGCGGTCTGGGTGCCTGAATGCGTTGGTCGTTTTGTTGAAGATCATCTTTTTCTCTTTTGTCGGTATCTTTTTATTGATATTGGTCGGTATTTTTATCGGATTGTTGGTGACCGGCACGCATCTGTTGCCGTTGAAATCATTGTTTATCGACCCCGGTTATGAGACCAATCTGCTCTTTACTTCGCTGGGTCTGATCTTCCTTGTTCCCGTCACGGCGGTTGTTGTATGGATCATACGCCGTGCTATGAAGGCCAAATCGCGACCGGCTATCGGTATTGTCGCCTCTCTGCTTTGGATTACCGGTCTTGCATTGACCGGTATACTGAGTGCACGGATAGCCGACAAGTTCAGCGTGGAAAGTTCCAGTGAAAGGACCGTTTCCATTGCACCGGTCACCTCTGGTAAGATGTATGTGGAGATGCAGCCCTATCCCGAAGATTATGCTGAACTCAGGACGTTCAGGACGTTGTATGGGGTTGATTTCGGAATCAATCACGAATTCGACGAGCTGCCCTATACCACGATCAACGAGGATTCGCTCCTTTTCGATAATATCAACCTGCAGATAGGCAAAAGTAATGATTCGCTGTTTCATGTACGGGTCATATCAGCTATATATGGTAGAGATCTTCGTTCAGCCAAGGCGGATATAGCACAGTTCTCGTATGAAATTGAGCAGAAAGACTCCCTGTTGTTGCTTCCGGAATTTTTTTCAGTGCCGGTGGAGCAGGGCTTCAGGAACCAGAGTATTACCGTAGAGATATCCGTACCCGTAGGGAAAACAGTGGAGATGAGCGAAGCATTGCGGGATTACAAAGATAACAGGCCGCCGGCAGTCGTACGCAAGAGAATCCGGAATTATTCGCGTAATACCAATTATGTACCGGTAGATGTGTCGGAAGAGGGTGGTGTTTACATGACACTTACTACAGATTCAATATAAATTTCTTTTTTTATCATACTTGACTTTTCATTGTGAATCGAAAGCCGTTCCCCCGTGGAGCGGTTTTCCTTTGTGTGCCGTGCATGATTACAAACTTGGTGGTGCAAGTCCACTACGGGGGTAGGTAGCGACCAACCGTTAGCTCAAGGCAAGGGTGTCCACTGCGAGGTGGAATCTGAAGGAAGCCGGCGGCAAAGTCCCGATCCGAGGAACACGAACATCATACAAGGCTCAAGCCACAGGACGAGTTTGCAAAGCAAAACGAAATCCAAAAGCTACCCGGATGTGGCAGAGTAAATGGTGCGGATACACGGGATGAAAGTTTGATAGTCTTACCACGGGAGGTCTCACGGACGTGTGGATGTTTTTTCGGAAGCACGGAGTAAAGCTTGCCGTGAGAAGTCAGCCGAAGCCATAGTAGTACGGATACAAGCCCGCCCCGGATTGAAGATGGTACAGCGGGAAGTCTTACGAAGTATGAAGGGCTGAACCTTATGTAAATGAGCAGTAAATGAACGTTACCCGATGAAGGGAAGAATGCAGAAAACATCAACGCAGAGTGATAACTGCCCGCTGAAGGATAGGACGGCATCCGAAAGCTATGCGGGAGTGCAGACTTTCATGGGGATAACCGAAAACAACCTCATTGAAGTACGCTTTGGCGGGGATGACCTTATGGAACGGATCGTTTCCCCCCCGAACCTTGACAGAGCCTATAAACAGGTAATGTCTAACAGGGGGAGTGGAGGAATCGACAGGATGCAGACGGGGGAACTTCTCCCTTGGCTGCACCGCCACAAGGAGTCCCTGTTGAACAGTTTATTGGAGGGGACATACCGTCCCTGCCCGGTTCGCCGTGTTGAAATACCGAAAGGGAATGGACAAACCCGTCCTCTGGGTATCCCGACGGTTGTCGACCGTCTGGTTCAACAGGCTATACCTCAAATCCTTTCACCGCTTTACGAGGCAGAGTTCAGCGAAACCAGTTACGGCTTCCGCCCCGGACGCGGTTGCCATGATGCCCTGCGGAAAGCGCAATTCCACATCAACTCGGGCTACAAGTATGCCGTTGACCTTGACCTTGAGAAATTCTTCGACACGGTCAACCACAGCCGTCTGATAGAGGTACTGTCGCACAAGATACGTGATGGCAGGGTCATTTCCCTTATCCACAAGTATCTTGTTGCAGGCGTACGTATAGGAGAGCGCTTCGAGGAGAGCCATGCCGGCGTACCGCAGGGTGGTCCGTTAAGTCCGCTGTTGGGCAACATTATGCTCGACGGTCTGGACAGGGAGCTGGAAAGGCGCGGACACCCGTTCGTACGCTATGCGGATGATTGCATGATTTTCTGCAGGAGTAGACGGGCGGCTGAAAGGACACGGGACAGCATCATCCGTTTCATAGAAGAAGAGCTTTACTTGCGGGTCAACCGTGAGAAGACGAAAGCCGGCCATATAAGGGGAATGAAGTTCCTCGGATATAGTTTCTATATCCACAGTGGCGAATACCGTCTGTCAGTCCACCCCAAAAGTCTCGACAAGTTTAAGGCTAAACTGAAAGAGCTGACGGGACGGAGCAATGGCATGGGGTACGCGCGGCGCAAGGAATCGCTGCGCCATTATATCATGGGTTGGCTTGAATACTTCAAGTTGGCTGACATGAAAAGCAAACTCCACGAAATGGACAGGTGGTTCCGCCGGCGGTTGCGGATGTGTATCTGGAAGAACTGGAAGAAGACGGTAACCCGGACTCAGGAATCTTGTTAAATGTGGAATAGAGAAGTCGAAAGCATGGGAATGGGCAAATACCCGCAAAGGATACTGGCACATATCCAAAAGCTGGATACTCTCGAGGGCGTTGAGTAATGATAACCTGAGGAAGGCAAATTATCCTTTATTAATGGACTGTTACCGCAAAGTCGTATCGTAAGTAAGGAACCGCCGCCTACGGAACCGTATGGGCTGGTGGTGTGAGAGGCCGGAAAATAAAGTAGGAGGAAACTACTTTATTTTCCTCCTACTCGATTTTGATAACGACATATAAACGGTATCACAATGAATCAAATAAATTTTTAAAATATTCGTTCAGGTATAAAAAAACTATTATCTTTGCATCCGCAATTCGGAAACAGACGGTTCATGTAGCTGGAAACATGAGCTTTCGGATAGCGACAGGCAGAGGCCTGTTTTTCTATTTAAATTAATGATAATGCCCAGATGGCGAAATTGGTAGACGCGCTAGTTTCAGGGACTAGTGTTGGTAACGACGTGCAGGTTCGAGTCCTGTTCTGGGCACTGCAAATGCGCAGGTGGTGAAATTGGTATACACGCTACTTTGAGGGGGTAGTGCCGGTTACGGCGTGTGAGTTCGAGTCTCATCCTGCGCACAACTACTTTTTATATTGTTGATTTTCAGCGACATCCAAGTTCATGTAGCTTAAAAGTGAACAAAAAGGTGAACAAAAGCGCATGAAGTATGAAAATCAATCTTTCCCATATACAATTTTTAGATAATATTTTCCTTCGGGTATATTCCGAATCCAATGGATTTTTCCAATCCTGTTACTTTTCACTCTTTATCAGCCAGTAAAGCCCTTTTACTCCGCTCCGGATATCATCGAGCCGCAAGAGCACGAGTATCTTTTCGGTATAGGCAACAATGCCCCATATAAGTGCCAGATAATAAAACCAGGTATAAAATTCGAAAACGAACAACACAAAAAAGAAAATCCCATGGATATATCCTGCCGAAACCGCTGAATAAAGATGGAGACCGGGAATTTTCCCGAAACGGATAAACGAGACCAGGTAACTGGCGAGAAAAATGGCGAGAAACAGGTATAGTATCCAGGCATGGGGTGCTATATCTGTCCATTTGAACAGGAAAAGCCCCAGTATCGCCATGGAATAGGTGCAGACATCCGCCAGGTTATCGAGTGCTGCCCCGAATTTGGTTTGTAACTTAAAGATACGGGCGATATTACCATCCAGTATATCGCTTACAAGGCTGATACATAGGAAAATGGTATACCATTTCTCCTGTCCGGTCAACGCGAAATAGAGGATGAGCGGAAATGCCAGTAGGCGGTACAGGCTGATTACATTCGGGATATTCAGTATATTTTCCCCTTTCCACAATAACTTTTTCATACTATTCTGAATTAAATTAATATTATCTTACGGGAGTATAGTTCTTCGATAAACTTTCTATAAAGTATTGCAGCATCCGGAACACGGCAGTTTCGTCCGGACCGTTATCCGGCAATGAGACTGTAAACAGGGCATCGAGATTCGTTGTGTCGAACAGGATATTGGTCTGGGAATAGGCACCGGTAAACGACATCCCGATAGACATGATCCGCTCATATACATTCATGGCGGCCGGCTCCAATGTATTGTCGGGGACAAGCCGGATGGGCAACAGCCTGTTCAGGCTTTCAATGATATGACCGTTCTGCACAGTTTTTTTGGAGACCATATTCACGATTGTTGGTAACCCGGCGGTTTCGGTCATACACATGAGATAATCTACAACGGTATTGATCGCGATCAGGTTTTGGGTGGCGTCCGGATCAATCCTGACACGTATGGTCCGGTCGGGATACCGGTGTGAGAGGTTATAAACCCGACGGGCAAAATCGAATATACCGTAACAGGTTTTGGTCACCCCCGTGCGGCTGTCCCCCACTACCTGCGACAATCGGATCACATGTCCCGGTAAATGATCCTTGCTGATATGTTTTGCGATTATATTCTCCGCAAATCTTTTCGACTGTTCGTAGTAATTCCTGAATGCTGCTATATCCTCATTATTCTCATAAAACACTTCCTTGAAGAGTTCGTTGCTTCTCCCGCAGGAATAGGCGGTGCTGACCATGAAAAAACGGGAGCCGGGGACTGCATGGCGACTGAACACCCGGATGGAGTTTTCCACTCCTGAAATATTGGTTACGAATATCTCCTCTTTTGATTTAGCGTCGTATTTCAGGCTGGCAGCAAAGTGAAAATAATCTGTCTCCACACTGAAAATCTCTTTCAACTGCTTCGGCGGGATAGAAAAATTTTCCTCTACCAACGAATAGGCATATATTCTCAGCTTTTCCGACGGACGGTAGCGCCCACCGGATATTTCTGTCAACACTGTGTTCATCCGCTCTTCAGGCGTACATTCGCCATTCCTCCTGATCAGGGCAATTACTTCGTAATTCCTCTCTAATAACTCCAGTATGAAATGGGATGCGACATAACCGTTCGGCCCATTTATAACTATTCTCTTCATTTTGCATATATATTTATAGAAAAAGGAGCAATACCAATACCACACTTAAAGGGACAGTAAGGTTATCGGCTCCCCGCCATGAGACAAGTTCGGCAAATGTACCGGCTGTTGCCACTGTCATGGCAAGCCAAAAAGTTTTCAGGTTCAGTAACTCCAGATGAAGATACAGGGCAATAAGACTGATCATGAAACTTAAAACGAAAAACGTACCCGATCCTACCCATGTTTTCTGGATAGGCTTTCCGAAGATTTTTATCTGCCCGTTCATTTTTTTTATATTTATGCCGAAGATGGCCGCCAGCGGATCACACACCGCCAGGATCAATATGGGCAGTATATAGATGAATTTGTTGCTTGTCAGATCCGATATCAGGAAGGTGAGATAGATGGAAAGGGGTAACAGGTAGCTGCCCCACGACTTCCGCTTAATTGAGTGGATGGAGCCTAATCGCCTGCTGCGCCAGGTGACAAATAAAAATAACCCGAAAATAAGTGCCAGTACGAGCACATACCAGTGGGAAGGAAAAATATAAGGAAAAGGCAGGGTTGCCAATGTTGCGGCGAGATGTGCAAACTTCCGGGTGAGCTCACCTTCCAGATCCAACCGTCGATATATTAGCTCGTTAATAATAAGAAAAATGGAAATGCCTGCCAAATAAAAAAATGCTATTGCGATTATATTTACCATATTTTTTCCTTTAAATATCTGTCAATAGGCTGTACCAGGCAACCCATGCGCCACCGGCGATCAGGCTGTCGAAACGGTCGAGAAAGCCGCCGTGACCCGGTATCAGGTTATTGAAATTCTTCACTCCATACTTCCTTTTATAATAAGAGGCAGCCACATCTCCCAGGAAAGCAAAAAGAATTATCCCTGCGGCGAGGAATAATAAACTCCCGGGAGAGCCGCCAGGCAGTTTACGCAACAGGAACGCGCTGGCCAATGCGACACATGCGCCGCCTACCAGTCCGCCCAGGGTTTTATTCGGACTAATCTCCGGCAAAATTTTCTTTTTGCCCCATAACTGGCCGGTTATCTGGCTGAAGGCGTCAAAGATGGAAAGGACGAGGAACGTAAATAATATTAAATTTTCGTTGAGTGTGGCAAAAAAGCAGAAACTCATGGCCAAGAGTGAAAAAATTGCTGCCGAGGCAGCAAAGAACCTCTTTCGGGTATACCCGGATAGCCGGAACAAACGGACCAGTTCTACCATGCCCACGATAGTGATCACCACGGCCAGATACCGGAAAGCGACAGGCTCTATCGTGATGCTGAAAAACAATCCGTTCACAATGAAAAAGTAAACAATGAACTTGGTATAGCTTTTCCGGGCGACCAGCGGATCTTTTTTACGGTTGATAAGATAAAAACCGATTCCTCCCAGTAGAAAATAAAACAGGATAATCAGGTAAATATTCCAAATCATGTTTTATCTATTTGATGATCATTAAAATACCTATGAAAATCATTACGGCGGCATAGCCATATCTTACTTTACTCTCCGAACTGCCCACATTGGATTTCGACAGTAGCCGCGGACCGGCAATTGCACCCAGTGCCGATCCGGCGGTAAGAAAGTATACCAGTGTCAGGTCGGTTTGTCCGACCAGCACGTGGGCGCCTACCGCAAACACGGTATTGACTAAAATAACCAGAAGGGATGTACCGACCACCCTCTTCAACGGGATGTCCAAGGAGAGCAGGCCGGCCAGCACAGGGGCGGTTCCGCTGGCACCAAAGACGCCGGTAACCAATCCGGCCATCAGCCCGAAAAACCAGCCTTTCGTCGTTTTTGTCCATCCCCGCCGTTGTTGCGCTGTATGATCTTTTTTCTTCCTTTTCCAGGTGTCGTAAAAAATATTACCCGAGATGAGGACAGCATAGATACCGAAAGCGGTTTTTAGTTCTTCACTACTGATCCGGCCGGCAATCGCAGCGCCGGCAAAAGTGCCCGCTACACCTGCAAGTAAAAAAACCGGTGCAATGGTATAAGCGATGTTCCTTTGCTTAACATGTCCCAGTGTACCCAATGCACATATAGGTAAAGTGGCCACCAAAGAGGTCGACACGGCAACAGAAGCAGGAACATGCAGCAGGAGCGTGAGTACCGGCAGGAAAATAAAACCGCCTCCTCCGCCCAGCATCGTTCCAAACAAACCGACTATGAAGCCGATCGCCGGTAAGACAAAATAAAGAGGTGTTATATCCGAATAAAAAAACATGACTTTTAATTTTCTGTCATAAATCCGGGACTAATTGCTGTTTGAAATTCCGGCGAATATAGATTATAATGCGTATGTAAAGTAACATTATAACGGAGTGAATCTGTAAAGGTGCCATACCTAAAGAGCCATTTTGGTTGCTGAAGTATAAAAAAACGATACTGAACTTATTCGATCTTTTCGGGAAAGCAACTATTTTTCCCCCTATTTGTTATTTTTGTATCCTAATCGTATGAATAATGAGGTTAAAGGCAATCTTAACAGTTATCTATAATAAAATACTTTCGGCAAAGACTAAATTGAGGCTGGAGAAATTCATCTTTGTGGCTGCGATGATCGGTTTCTTCCTCCATTTAGGCGTAATATGGCTGGTGCATTTGGGGGTGATCGATGCAGGAGAGTATGCCAGTGGATTCAGTAATCCGGTAAATGCCATTTATACTCCTTTTTCCATTATCCTTTATTATGAAGTGTATTGTCTGATTTATTATCTGCCCAAATCGATGACTGTCTATATTGGAAAGCAGTTTGAAGTGATTGCTCTTATCACTATCCGGGAAATATTTAAAGAGATCCCCAAACTGAAAATTTCGTCCGATTTGGATCAGATGTACAGCAATCCACAGTTTATCTATACCTTGATTACTATTCTTGTGTTGTTTTTCCTGATTTACCTCTATTATGCGCAGAATCAAAAGAGCATCCGGAGTAATAATAGTACCAAGGGAATACCTGACGGAATCCCGAAAAAGAAGAAAAAGTATATCCTGGCCAAGAAGTTTCTGGCATTGGTAATTGGTGTTATATTCGTGATGATGGTTGTGGTTAACCTGGTGGACTGGTTCAGTCACCATTCACTTATCGAATGGTTGCAAAATACCGGCTTATCGTCCAGGGATCTATTCTCCTCTTTCTTTTTGATACTGATCCTTAGCGATGTGATTATACTGCTTTTTTCATTTGCGGTTACTGATGATTTCCCCAAGGTGATGCGAAACTCAGGATTTGTTGTCTCCACGACCCTGATCAGGCTCTCTTTTTCGGTAGAGGGGTTGGCCAGCCATATCATGATCGTGATGGCGGTATTGTTTGGCACGCTGATGGTGGCTGTCTACAAGAGATATAAGAAAATTGAACTTCCGTCAGATTGATCTTTAGAAAATAAATAATAATGAAAATCCTCACATCGGAACAGATCCGCAAGGTAGATGCCGAAACGATTACGCGGGAGGGAATTTCCTCTCTTGAACTAATGAAACGTGCTGCGACTGCTTTTTATCGATTTTTTACGGAGAAATACACGGACAGAAATACATCCGTAATCATCTTTGCCGGTGTGGGAAATAACGGTGGAGATGCGTTGGTAGTGGCTCGTCTTTTGTATAAGGCGGGTTATTCGGTGAAAGCATATATGGTGGAGTTCAGCAATAGATATACCGAAGACTGTGCCCACAATATCCGCCGCGTGAAAGCTGAAAATATCCCCTATAAAAAGATTCTTAACAAAGAGGATATTCCAGATCTATCGCCATTTGATGTGGTGATCGATGGAATATTCGGTACGGGATTGTCGCGGGAGGTGAGCGGGATTGCTGCTGATGTGATTACCCGGATCAATGAGAGTGGAAAAGAGGTGGTCAGTATTGATGTGCCGAGTGGCCTGTTTCCGGACCGGAAGACGGAGTTCGCGGTGAAAGCGACAGAAACGGTGACGTTCCAGATACCTAAACTGGCGTTGTATCTTCCCGAAAATGCCGGATTTACCGGAAATGTCCGTATTGTAAATATAGGCTTAAACCAGGAAGCTATCGCTGAAGCGGAGACCGATATTTACCTGACGGAAAAGAGGGAGATATGCAATCTACTGAAACCTCTATCCAAATTTGCGCATAAAGGGACACAAGGGCATGCGCTTATCATCGGTGGAAGCCTCGGCAAATGCGGGTCCGTTTCCCTGGCATCGAAAGCGGCACTTAAAACAGGTTGTGGGCTGGTTACGGCCTATCTGCCCAAGTGCGGGGTACCTGCTATACAATCTGGTTTTCCCGAAGCGATGGCTCTTGAGGATGAGGGTGAGGAGCATATCCGTTCAATTGACTACGATCTGAAACCCGATGCGATTGGTATTGGCATGGGGATGGGATTGCATGAGGAGACGGCACAGGCGATGTGCCAGTTCCTCCAGCAGAAAAGAACCCCATTGGCGGTGGATGCCGACGGACTGAACATTCTCTCCCGGCACCCGGACTGGCTTGGACTCCTGCCGGCAGGAACCATATTGACTCCCCATCCCAAAGAGCTGCAAAGGATGATAGGTGAGTGGTGCGACGATTATGAAAAAATCGAGAAAACAAAGGCGTTAGCAAATAGATACGGAGTGATCTTAGTGGTAAAGGGTGCTTATTCAATGATTATCGATGGTGAAAAAATATATGTGAACAGCAGTGGTACGCCGGCATTGGCTACAGCCGGAAGCGGGGATGTGCTGACAGGCATGATTACCGGTTTGTTAGCTCAGGGGTACAAACCGTCAGAGGCAGCCAGAATAGGGGTTTTCCTGCATGGAATGACCGCCGACATCGCTGGTGAGTGCATTCACCCCCGCAGTTTCGTCGCTTCGGATATCATTGAAAATATAGGAAATGCATACCGGAGTTTGGAAAAAAAGAACTGATCCGTTTGGGTTTTACGATTTAATTGTGTAATTTTGCACCTCAATTTGCCAATAGGCCCGAAAAGAGGCTGCGGAGAGTGGCCCGCCTCAGGCACGTAACTTCAGGTTATTTTAATATGTACGTCATTGTAGACATTCAGGGTCAACAGTTTAAAGTTGAACAAGACCAAAAATTATTTGTCCACAGGATCAACGCCGATCAAGGTGCTGAGGTGGAATTTGAGAAAGTAATGCTCGTAGATAAGGATGGCGCCGTAACAGTAGGTGCGCCGGTCATCGATGGAGCGAAAGTGGTAGTAGAAGTCCTTTCCCATGTGAAAGGCGACAAAGTTCTTGTTTTCAAAAAGAAAAGAAGAAAAGGATACAGGAAACTGAACGGTCACCGTCAACAGTTCTCCGAAGTGAGAGTAAAAGAGATTATTGCTTAATCAGTTAAAATCAGAAGGAAATGGCACATAAAAAAGGTGTAGGTAGTTCCAAGAACGGCCGCGAATCGGAAAGTAAACGATTGGGCGTAAAAATATTCGGTGGTGAAACGGCAAAAGCCGGTAATATCCTCGTGCGCCAGCGCGGGACTGCTCACCATCCCGGAGAGAATGTGGGTATGGGTAAAGATCATACCTTGTTTGCACTGGTAGACGGCGTAGTGGTTTTCCGTAAAAGGAGAGACAACCGCTCATTCGTATCGGTGCAACCGCAAGTACAGGCAGAAGCCTAACAGCAATTGCCTTTGGTATCCCGGTAAGCGGGAGTTTGAACCATAAAATATAATTTTTTAGTTGATAAAAACAGCCTGCTTTCCAAAGTAAGGTTGTTTTTATTTTTTAGTATATGCCTATGCAACTGACCCCCGAACAAAAGCAGTTTATTCTGGCGCATGAACGCGAAGATATACGTGAAACGGCATTGCGTTTTGTGCGCGATGATATGCCTTTGTTGTTGACGCAGATTGCAGGGCGGCAAATGGCGGAAAAGAAGATTCCTTCGTGGTATGCGGAGACAGGTGTTTTTTATCCGCCACATCTTTCACTGGAACAATCTTCGTCGGAGTTGACCGCCCGCTACAAGGCTTCACTGGTTTCGGAGGAGAATGGGAGATCTTTTACAGTTGTGGTGACAAATCAGCAATCCGTTGAAGGGCGAAATGACACGTTTGCCGATTTGACTTCTTCTGTTGAGACAACAAACCCCGGTTCGGTTGAATGGAAAAACAAAACTTTCGCTGATTTGACCGGAGGAATGGGAGTCGATTTCTCGTTCCTGTCTCCATATTTCCGGAAAGCGTTCTATGTAGAACAGAATAAGGAATTATGTCGGATAGCGGAGCACAATTTCCAAGTGTTGGGACTGGGAAATACGACGATTTATTGTGCCGGAGCGGAGCATTTCCTGAAAGAGACAACACCTCTCGATTTTATCTATCTCGATCCTTCCCGGCGGGATAATTCCGGACGGAAACTGTTCCGTATTGAGGATTGTAGTCCAGATCTGTCGGAAATAAAATCATTGTTGCTCGAAAAATCGGATAGGGTTATGGTAAAATATTCACCGATGCTGGATATTTCCTTAGCGGTAAAAACCCTCCGTTGTGTAAGTGCGGTACATATCGTTTCGGTAGATAACGAGTGTAAGGAGTTGCTTTTCCTGTTATCGAAGACGGCAGTGACTGAACCGCTGTTTGTTGCCGTAAATCTCAAACAATCGGGTAGGGAAGAGCGCTTTTTATTTACCATTACACAGGAACAGGAAACGGTGGTCGGGTTTGCAAGTGATCCGGGTCGTTATTTATACGAACCCAACACGTCGATCCTAAAAGCAGGTGCTTTTAAATCTGTTGCAGAGGCATATTCTCTTCAAAAATTGCATATCAACAGCCATTTATATACATCTGACGAACTTGTCGCGGATTTTCCCGGCCGTGTCTTTGAAGTAGAGACCTCTTTTGCACCAAATAAGAAAAACATAAAAACCTTTTTACAGGATACGATAAAAGCGAATATCGCTGTTCGTAATTTTCCGATGACGGTTGCCGAAATCCGCCGGAAGATCGGGTTAGCAGACGGTGGTAATGTCTATCTGTTCGCCACCACGCTGGCTGACGGGCAAAAGGTGTGGATCATTTGCCGGAAAGGAATAGTTTGAGGTGATGCATAAGAATCTGTGGGGCGAAGTATTTTATTCAAATACTTCATATTTCGCAATTTTTTTCATTATCTTTGTTATTGCTATTTAAAGTATAATCCTTTAATAATGAATGTGTATGAGCGGGATTATATTGGATATGAACAAGGAACTTGCCCAAAAATGGGAGAATTTATCTACTGAAGAGCGGGAAAGTATTACCCGTGAAATAGAACTGTTGTTAAGGTACCGGCTTTTGGAAAACCGGCATAGTTCCGGAGACGTTGTGCAAGTGGCAGACGAACCCGCTGTTCCTTATCACATACCAATTCATGAGCAAACCTACCGGAAACGACGATATAAAAACTCTATTACACCGGATTTTATCAACGACATACTCCGTATTTCAGAGCAGAACCTGCGTGACCGGAATGCCTCTGAAGAACGTCTGCAACAAAATCGCCAATTTTTTGAGCAATGGAAAAATGAACTTGTGTCCCATACGCTGGATACAGAAAAGGATAATCGTGAATTGTTCGAAATGATGAAAAAAGCATCAGCCATAGCTGAAGCTAACGGATTAACCGAAGATATACTGGAACAACTTCTGGCAGAAGATAATGACTAATTTTTTTGTTTTAGATACCAATCTGGTGGTGAGCGCCGTGATCTGGAACAAAAGTATGGGAACCCGTGTTTTAGAGAAAGCCTTAAGAGAAGGAACTATAGTGATAAGTGAGGCTGTTGCAGCAGAATATCTAGAAGTAATTTCCCGTCCGAAAATTGATCGTTTTCTTCCTTTGGAAATTCGTCTGTCTATTATGAAGCAGATTATTCAACAGGCATTGCCTGTAAAGCTTACTGAACGCTTCACCGTTTGCCGTGACCCGAAAGACGATATGTTCTTGGATTTGGCAGTAGCAGCAACTGCTGCCTGCATTGTTACTCGTGATGCTGACTTGTTGACTCTACACCCTTTTAGAGGTATTTCAATCCTTAATGCTGCTGATTTTATTTCGTTGTTTTGATCGAATTGTACCCATTCAATGTGCTTCAAAGATAGTCTAATTTTTATGAACAGTTTTCAGGTTATGACGGTGGAAAGGAATCAGACATGTTTTCTTTTTTTATTACCGGGTTCTTTGTGGAAAAACACCAGATAAACGCCTACCAAAATAAAAGGAATACTTAACCATTGTCCCATATTTAGCATCAATCCTTTCTCAAAATCGACTTGTTCCTTTTTTAGGAATTCTAAACGGGTAGCTTACATATTTAATCCCAAAAGTAGTGAAAATAAAGTATATATAGAATCCAATATGTAAAATAATATAATATTTTTATTGATTGACACGAACGTTATCTTGTTTGGTCTGATAAAACCGGACTCTCTATTTAATATTAGACGCAAAATGTCCGGAAAAATGGCAAAACAAACAATTTTTTTAAAATGGATTACCTGTCTCCGGGATCTTTTTGTATTTTTGTCCTGTATATATTCGTGAATGTTAATTGTTGGCTATCAGGTAATATGTTAATATAGAGTGTTTTAATCAATGTGTATGCCCTTTGTTTGAAAATAAATAGTTTTAATCATATGAAAAGAAATATAAAGCAACAATCATTTTTCAACGAACTAAAGAAATGGGTAATATCGGCAATATTTATCATTCTGGCATTACTCGTTTTGTCGTCTTGTGCTGATCGGGCAAAACCTTTTAATCTTGTCCTGTTACCGGATACGCAAGTGTATTCCCGTTTATATCCTGAAATATTCCGTTCGCAAACCGAATGGATTGTTCAAAATGCTGATAGCATCGCTTTTGTCCTTCAACAGGGGGATATTACCGATCGCAACTCCGAGGAGGAATGGCAGAACGCTGTCGCAGCTTTCTCTGTAATGGACGGTAAAGTACCATATACGTTTGTGCCGGGTAACCATGATCTGGGACCGGGAGGCAGTGCCAGTAACCGGGACGCGGAACTTTTCAATAAATACTTACCCTACGACCGGTATAGTAAAATGGCACATTTCGGCGGGGCCTTTGAACCGGGAAAGATGGAAAATACCTATCATACTTTTCGTGCCGGCGGATTGGATTGGTTGATCCTTTCGCTCGAATTTGGCACACGCGATAAAATATTGCGTTGGGCGGGTGAAGTGATTGAGGCACATCCCAAACATAAGGTTATCATTAACACCCACGACTATATGTATTCGGATGATACCCGCATGAGTATCGATCGCGATCATTCCTGGATACCACAACGATACGGCGTGGGCGAAGACACAGGCGACGAGTCCGTCAATGACGGCGAAATGATGTGGGAGAAGCTGGTGAGCCGGTATCCCAATGTATTATTGGTATTCAGCGGGCATGTGCTCCATAGTGGTACGGGGCAGTTGGTGAGCACCGGAATACACGGCAATGATGTGTACCAGATGCTGGCCAATTACCAGTCGGGAGTAGAAGGTTCTGAAAATGGTGGAAACGGGTTTCTCCGGATCGTTACCATTGATCCTGAAAATAAAACAATATCCGTAAAAACCTACTCTCCGTATATAAACGAGTACAAGACTGAGCCTGACCAACAGTTTGTTTTTGAAAACGTTCAATTACATTAGTCGTTTTTTCGCTGTGGCAGAGTTCAAGCTTGCTTGACTCTGCTCATTTAGCTTAACGAAAACGTTCAATTGTGCCTCTCAACCAATATAGCTTCAATATCTTCCAGTTTCAGTTTTTTAGTCTTTAACAGGATCAGGAAGTGGTAGAGCAGGTCGGCCGCTTCGTTTTTGAACAGGTCGATATTGTCGTCTTTCGCTTCGATCACCAGTTCCACGGCTTCTTCTCCCACTTTCTGCGCCACTTTATTTACCCCGCGGCTGAACAGCTTACTGGTGTATGAACCTTCGGGATTTTCAGTGATCCGTTTCTCGATCACATTCTCCAGTTCGTACAGGAATCCTTTTGATTGTTTGTCCCCGAAACAGGAAACCGAGCCGGTATGGCAGGCCGGCCCCTGTGGATAGGCTTTGATCAAGATGGTATCATTGTCGCAATCCGTCAGGATCTCGTCCACGACCAACCAATTGCCAGAAGTTTCCCCTTTTGTCCAAAGGCGGTTCTTGCTTCTGCTGAAAAAAGTCACTTTTCCTTCTTTCCGTGTTTTTTCTAATGCTTCTTCGTTCATATAGCCTACCATTAATATCTGTAAGCTGAGTGTATCCTGGATAACGGCAGGTACTAATCCTCCCGACTTTGAAAAATCGATATTCATCGTATGGGTATGTTTTGAGTTTTTAAATAATCTTTTAGTGCAGGGATAGGAATTTCCCCGAAATGAAAAATGCTGGCAGCCAGTGCCGCACTCGCTTTTGTTTGCCTGAATACTTCAGCGAAATGCTCTACCGTTCCTGCTCCTCCCGAAGCAATCACCGGAATAGATACAGCTTCGCTGACGGCCGCTGTAATACCAATAGCAAAACCATCCTTCGTGCCGTCATTATTCATAGAAGTAAGTAGTATTTCTCCTGCACCTCGTTGTTCGCCCTCTTTTGCCCAATCTACAGTACGGAGGTTGGTTGGGGTTTTCCCCCCATGGGTATAGACGATCCATTCACTGTTTTCGAAATTAGTGTCGATGGCCAGTACCACACATTGACTACCGAATTGTCCGGCTATTTCGGTGATCAGTTCCGGCCGCTTGACCGCTGCAGAGTTCAGGCTGACTTTATCGGCTCCTGCCTGTATGATCGCACGCGCATCATCTAACGAGTGGATACCTCCTCCCACGGTAAATGGGATATTGATTTCCTGCGCCACACGTGTGACGAGTTCTGTAAGCGTCTTACGCCTTTCGATGGTGGCGGTGATATCCAGAAACACCAATTCATCGGCCCCTTCCTGTACATATCGTTTAGCAAGTTCCACGGCATCGCCTGCGTCGCGGATATCTACGAAGTTGATCCCTTTTACGGTTCTCCCGTCCCTGATATCAAGGCAGGGGATAATTCTTTTTTTCAGCATTTTTTTATTTAAAATTTTAGATTTAGCTATGCTGATTTGCAATTCAGATTCAAAATAATGAATTGCAAATCGACGTAGTCAAATCATCGATTCATTAAATTCTCCACATCCAAATATTAATTTCTTATTTCTAACTCATAACTCATAACTCATAACTCATAACTCATAACTTATAATTCTTCGACGAACTCCCGCAATTCACGAAGAGTAATCTTTCCTTCGTAGAACGCTTTCCCGATGATGGCCCCGTCGCAACCGAGTTCTTTTAAGGCGAATAGATCATCGATGGATGAGACCCCTCCACTGGCGATCAGTTTTACTCCGGTTTTTTCGATGATCTCCCGGTATAATTCGTTGGATGTGCCCTGCAGCATGCCGTCTTTCTGGATATCGGTACAGATAACATATATAATACCTTTTTTTGCATAATCTGCAATAAAATCTACTACATCCAGTTCTGATTGTTGTATCCAACCGTGAGTGGCAATTTTCCGATTGTTACTGTCTGCACCGAGAATTATTTTTTCTGTGCCATAATTGTCGAGCCATTGCTGAAAAGTAACAGGTTCTTGCACAGCTATACTCCCGCCGGTTATTTGTACTGCACCATTCTCGAAGGCAATACGAATATCTTCGTCCGATTTGATACCGCCACCAAAATCTACTTTCAGTGAGGTTTTAGTGGTAATATTGTATAAAATCTTATGATTGACAATATGCTTTGAACGGGCGCCGTCGAGATCCACCACGTGAAGGTGTTGTATGCCATTGGCTTCAAATTCCTTAGCTACTTCGAGCGGATTATCGTTATATATTTTCTGTGTATTATAATCGCCTTTGGCCAGGCGCACGCATTTCCCCTCTATTATATCTATTGCCGGAATAATTCTCATTCTTCTTAATTATTAAATCAATAAATCATCACACCTTCCCATTTTCCCGCTTTTCCTGAACTACAGTTCCAAAAAGTTCTTCAATATGTTTTCACCCACATCTCCTGATTTCTCAGGATGAAATTGTGTGGCATAAAAATTATTTTTCTGTATAGCAGCACTGAATGGCAGAATATAATTGCAGCGGGCAATTGTATCGGAACATATTTCGGCATAATAGCTGTGCACGAAATAAACGGTATCATCCTTTCCGAAACCGCTGAAAAGAGGGGTTTCCTGTATATCCAGATTGTTCCATCCCATATGAGGGACAATATCTGTTACCGGGAATTTTTTCACAGCAGCATCAAAGATACCCAAACATTCTGTATCGCCTTCTTCCGAGTATCGACACATAAGTTGTAAGCCGAGGCAGATACCCAAGGTCGGTTGGGTCAAAGATTGAATGACTTTATCCAACCCTTTATTCTTTAAATAGATCATTGCTGAGCCTGCTTCTCCTACACCGGGAAAAATCACCTTTTCAGCAGATAGAATTTCATCAATATCATCGGTCACCTTACACTCATAACCCAGCCGTTCGACCGCATTTTTGACCGATGTGATATTGCCAGCGTTGTATTTAATAATTGCTATCATCTTCATCATTACATCAACAAATTACCACATCAATTACAGCGTTCCTTTCGTACTGGGTATACCTTCTGTTCCATCTCGCTTTACTGCCATCTTTATTGCCCGGGCAAAGGCTTTAAAGATAGATTCGATCTTGTGATGCTCATTGTCGCCTTCCGCTTTAATATTGAGATTGCAGCGGGCGTTGTCACTGAACGATTTGAAGAAGTGCATGAACATTTCCGTGGGAAGATCGCCCACAAATTCACGATTGAATTCTGCTTCCCATACCAACCACGGACGTCCGCCGAAGTCGATGGCCACTTGTGCCAGACAATCATCCATTGGAAGCAGGAAGCCATACCGTTCTACACCTTTTTTCTTACCCAGCGCCTGTATAAAGGCCTCTCCCAGAGCAATACCAGTATCCTCTACAGTATGATGTTCATCCACCTGCAGGTCACCTTCCACACGGATGGTAAGGTCGATATTGCCATGTCGGGAGATCTGATGAAGCATATGGTCGAAAAATCCCAGCCCGGTAGAGATATCGCTTTTCCCTTTACCGTCAAGGTTCACTTCGACGAAGATATCGGTCTCGGAAGTCTTTCTGTGTACTTTCCCCCGGCGTGGCTCCTCTTTCAGAAACTGGTAGATCTCTCCCCAATCTGTAGTACATAATGTGACTCCCGGATATGAATTATTATTCAGTAAAATAGATTTACAATTCATATTTTCAGCAAGTTGTACATCTGTTATGCGGTCTCCTATTACAAAAGAATGCTCCAGATCGTATCCTCCTCTCATATAATGGGTGAGCATACCGGTACCGGGCTTTCGGGTAGGTAGGTTTTCGTGGGGAAAAGATCGGTCGATCAGTACTTCACTGAAATGTACTCCCTCATTTTCAAAAGCCTTGATGACTTTGTTCTGTACCGGCCAGAAAGTCTCTTCGGGAAATGAGGAAGTACCCAGCCCGTCCTGGTTGGTAACCATCACCAATTCGTATTCCAATTCACCGGCGATACGGGAGAGGTTCCGGAATACCTTCGGGTAAAATTCCAGTTTTTCCAGGCTGTCGATCTGTTCATCCTCAGGTTCTATAATCAACGTCCCGTCACGGTCGATAAATAATACTTTTTTCATATTTTTTTGCACTAAGAAGTTTAGAAGTTAGAAATCACAAGTTTAAGAAGAGGAGAAGTCCAAGAAGTGGAGAAATTTAGAAGTCCACAGTAACGAAAACAA
Source organism: Proteiniphilum saccharofermentans (assembly GCF_900095135.1). Classification (NCBI taxonomy): domain Bacteria; kingdom Pseudomonadati; phylum Bacteroidota; class Bacteroidia; order Bacteroidales; family Dysgonomonadaceae; genus Proteiniphilum; species Proteiniphilum saccharofermentans. Next base: position 2,631,545 of record NZ_LT605205.1, on the reverse strand, counting down.
CAATTAGTAATTAGTAATTGATAATTCTCCATTCTCCATTATAATTTTTCAATTCGTTTATCAGCATCCGGTTTTCTTCCGGTGTGCCGACTGTGATACGGAGGCAATTCCGGACAACGCTGTTACGGTTCCTGATAATCACCTTTTTATTGACCAGATGTTGGTATATCTTATTGGCATCTGTTACTTCCACCAGCAGAAAATTTGCATCTGACGGATAGACATGATGTACCAGTGACAATTCTTTCAACTCTTTTTCCAACAGAGTACGTTGTTCTAATATGATGGAGAGCTGCCGTTCAAACTCGAGAGGGTTTGAGAGCGCTTTTAACGCTTCTTCCTGATTCAGCGCACTCACATTATAGGGAGGTTTTGTTTTGTCCATCAATGTGATGATGTCAGCGCTTGCATAGGCTACGCCTACACGTGCGCCAGCCAATCCCCATGCTTTACTGAAAGTCTGCATCACAATCAGATTGGGATAATCGGGTAATTTTTCGAGAAAGCTGTTGTCGGCACTGAAGTCGATATAGGCCTCATCGACTACTACGATCCCGCGGAACTTCTGAAGCAATCGTTCTACATTTTGAAGACTGTTCCCTGTTGGATTATTTGGAGAGCAGACGAAGATACATTGTGCCTGAAGGGATAGTATTTTATCGATGTCCAATTCGAATTGATCGGTCAGCGGCACCCGGAGCACCTCCACGTTGTTGATATTGGCCGATACCTCATACATACCGTAAGTAGGGGGACAGATGATTACCCGATCCTGTTGCGGTTCGCAGAAGATGCGGTAGATCAGGTCGATAGCCTCATCGCTTCCGTTTCCGATAAAGATGTTCTCCACTGGGATATGTTTTCTTACAGAGAGGGCTTTTTTTAGCAGGCGCTGATGAGGATCAGGATAACGATTCTTTTGTCCGAATGGATTTTCGTTAGCATCGAGGAAGATACCTTCATCACCCGTGAATTCATCTCGTGCACTGGAGTAGGGGTGTAATGCCCGGATATTGGGGCGTATCAGCGGTTCCAGATCAAAATTCTCCATTTTCGTCATCTTGTTGTTCTGTTTGAGGTAACTCATCTGCATCGTGCCGCTCTGTTTGTGATGATGCTTGAGATTCCCCTTGTTGTATTTGTTGTTCTTGTTCCTGATTTTGTACCTGCTCCTGCGTGTAACCTGTCATCGCTATTTGCCTTGCCTTTACCGCTCCCAGACGGAGCGTCATGGCATTCTTGTGTGCGATAAGTTGTTCCTCTTCGGCCATGATCTCCACTGCATTACCGATACTGATCACTCCCTCCTCGGTAAGTTGTTGGAAGGTGATCTTTTTGACGAAACTGTCGAGTGATACACCACTATAGGCCGCAGCATGTCCACTTGTAGGGAGGGTATGGTTGGTGCCGCTGGCGTAATCGCCCGCACTTTCACAACTATAATGTCCGAGGAAAATGGAACCGGCAGTAGTGACTCTCCGGCTCAACAGTACCGGGTTTTCGGTAGCCAGGATAAGATGTTCCGGAGCGTAGAAATTGCTGAAATCGACGCATTCCTCCAGATCATCGAAAAGAATCGCCTTGCTGTTTTTGAGCGCCTGCGCCGCGATCTCTTTCCGGGGTAGACCTTCCAGTTGGAGGTCCAGTTCTTTATTGACCGCTTTGATCACCTTTTTATTGTCGGAAAGCAGAATTACCTGGCTGTCGGGTCCATGTTCGGCTTGTGACAACAGGTCAGCCGCTACGAATACCGGATTGGAAGTGTCATCAGCAATCACCAGAAGCTCGCTTGGCCCTGCCGGCATGTCGATAGCGGTACCGTAATATTGCGCGGAGCGTTTGGCGGCCATCACATACTGGTTACCCGGGCCGAATATTTTATCAACCTTTGGAATACTTTCCGTACCGAAAGCCATTGCCCCGATGGCCTGGATCCCTCCTACAGCGAATATTTTCGTCACCCCTGTCAGTGCAGCGGCATAGAGGATGGCAGGGTGGATTTTCCCTTCCTCGTTGGGGGGTGTACATAATACAATCTCGCTACATCCGGCAATTTTTGCAGGTACTGCGAGCATCAGTACCGTGGAAAAGAGTGGGGCGGTACCGCCGGGTATGTAGATACCTATCCGTGTGATAGGGCGCGACTCGCGCCAGCAGACTACACCGGGAGCGGTCTCCACTTTACGTATCTCTTCCTGTTGAGAACGATGGAAGGATTCTATATTTTTTCGTGCCAGTTCAATGGCCTGTTTTAACCTTTCGGATACCAATCCTGCTGCCTTTTCAATTGTCTCACGGTCTACTTCCAGCCTCTCCTGTGCCGGCCAGTCGAACTGACGGCTGTAAGTAAGTACCGCTTTATCGCCTTTACGGTGGATGTTATAGAATATTCTTTCCACCGTGGTCATCAGCTTCCGCTGCCTGATCATAGGGCGTTCGGCCAGCTTTTTTTGTTTGCTTTGCGAAGGGTTTGAAATCGTTTTCATATAACTGATATAACTGATTTGTTGATTTAACGATTGAACTTGGAAGAGAAGAAGTCCTGATTCCTGAAATCTTGAATCTTGAATCTTGAATCTGAAATCTTGAATCTGAAATTATTACAGGATCATCTTCTCGATGGGGACTACGAGGATTCCTTCGGCGCCTAAGCGTTTCAATTCGTCGATGATTTCCCAGAAATCGTCGTCATGAATTACTGAGTGAACACTGCTCCATCCTTTGTCGGCCAGCGGAAGGATACTGGGGGAACGCATACCGGGTAATAATCTCACAATGTCGGGGATAATCTCGTTGGGTGCGTTGAGCAATACATATTTTTTTCCCTGTCCGTTTTTATAAGCCTTTATACGGAATAACAATCGCTCCAGCAGTTCGGTTTTGGCTGTCGATAGGTTTTTGTTGCCGATCAGCACTGCCTGGCTTTTGATGATGGCTTCCGCTTCCTTCAATCCGTTCATGATGAGAGTACTTCCGGTACTTACTATATCGAAGATTGCATCAGCCAGACCGATCCCCGTCGCAATTTCCACGCTTCCTCCCAATTCCTCTATCTTCACGTCCCTTCCTTTCTCCCTGAAAAACTTTTTCAGGATTTTTGGATAGCTGGTCGCTATGCGTTTTCCGTTAAAGTAATCCAGTCCCGTGTATATCTCATCTTTCGGAATCGCAAGTGAAAGACGGCAGTTCCCAAACCCCAGTTTTTCTATCTCTACTACATCCTTTTCCTTTTCCCATACCTCGTTTTGCCCCAGGATACCGATGTCGGCCACTCCCTGTTCAACATATTGCGGGATATCATCGTCGCGCAGGAAGAGTATCTCCATGGGAAAGTTATGTGCATCGGTTTTCAGTTTGCGGTTGCCGTTGGAGACATTGATACCGCATTCCGTGAGCAGGTCAAGGGATTTCTCGCTTAGTCGTCCGCTTTTTTGAATAGCGATTTTAATTTTTTCCATTTTTTATCCACTTTATTCAATCGTACCGGATATTCCGGGGATGATATTAAACAAAAAACCCGCCTGAGTTTCTTCAGACGGGTTTGTGCATATATGTTTTCTTCTGTTCGTACATACCAACCTCAACTCGCCTGATTGCAAGTGTGAAAATGATGATGGTGGAACAGGTTTGCTTTCATTTTTGTTATTTTGATGCCGCAAAGATAATGAAATTATTTAAAACAACTCATAAAAGAGATATTTTTTCGGATTCTATTCCCGCCATTGATTTCAGCCTCTTATCAGAGAATGCAAGGTAACAATAATAGCCAGCAGTATTCATATTTTCAGAGGTAGAAATAATTTTCCACTTTTAAAAATTCTCAAAAATGAGAGAAAAGCCGTGCTGGTTATCTGTGTATGGCGATTTTTATGTAGATTTGCATCCGATGAAAGAAAAGCTGTTCATATCTCTTTTGGCATGTGTCCTTTGTGTGGGGACTGCATATCCGCAGGCGCGTATTATCCTGCCCGATTCATCGCAGATCACCACCAATCCCGATTCATTGGATTTACTTCCCAGGCAGATACCCCAGGATATTGAACCCGACAATGATTCTGTATCAGCCGGGAGTAGATCGCATATTGATCACCTGTTGAATGACCATGGTGCGGAAGCCGATTCACTTCGCCGACTGGCACGAATGACCATCTGGAAGTTAGATGCACGTACCGGTAACCGCTTGCCTGCCGTTTCAGATACATTACTCCACAATTATCAACAGACTATCCTTCCCGACGGACAATCGGTCGCGATGGGATTTCTGGCAACACTGGGATCTCCGGCATTCTCTAAAATATTTGTCGACAGGCCGGAGACCGAGCACTTTGTATTCAACAATGCTTATTATCTCTACCTGAAAGATCCGGAAGAGGTATTGTTCGTCAATACACGTGTACCTTATTCCAGGTTAAGTTATAACCGTGCCGTTCCTAAACAGACCAGAGAAGAACGGTTTGAAGCACGATTGACCTCTAATTTCGGGAAAAGCCTGAATGTGGGACTGGACGCCGATTTGATCAATACACGAGGTTATTATAACTCACAAGCTGTAAAACATAATAACTTTTCCCTCTTTGGAAATTACCTTTCCGACAGGATTGAAGCGCATGCTTTCATGAATCTTGGTTCTCTGAAGAATGCAGAGAACGGAGGAATAACAGATGAGCGTTTCATAACCCATCCGGATTCTATCCAACAGAGTTTCACCTCGAGGGATATTCCGGTTAAATTTACTAACACCTGGAATTCATTACGTAATAATCGTTTTTTCTTATCGGGCAGGTATAACCTGGGTTATATGGATGCACCGGGCGATTCGTTGCACAAGGGACAGGGACAGTTTGTCCCTGTGGCAAGCATAGGTTTTGCATCGCAATATACCCAGCAACACCGGCGTTTCCTTTCATATGATACCGCCTATGTGAATGTGGATGGTGTGGACATGCACCGTATAGACCAGTTCTACCCCAACCGGTTCTATGAAGGAGCAGTGGATGACAGTATCCGGTTCATATCAATAAAAAACAGTGTGTCACTCAGTTTGAGGGAAGGATTCAAAGAATGGGTTAAGTTTGGACTGACAGCCTTCTTGGAGCATGAGCTGCGCAACTATTCCTTAAGGGACAGTCTGCGTCCCGGCATGATGCAGCACCGCGAAAGTGCTGTTACCCTGGGAGGTGTATTGAATAAACAGCAGGGAGATAATCTCTTGTTTAATATCCGGGCCGATCTCGGAGTATTTGGAGCAAATCTGGGTGAATTCAGGGCAATCGGTGATGTGGAGACAGGTTTTGATATTGCCGGAAAGCGGACAACCCTTTCGGCGCATGCATACATCAAAAATTTGAAGCCTAAATATCTGGAAGAAAACTATTACTCAAAATATTTCCGATGGGATCATGATTTTGGTGATATCCGCAGGGTCTATGCCGGAGGAAAACTGCATATACCGTTTACAAATACTACGGTGAGCGCAGGAGTGGAGAACCTGCAGAACTTCATTTATTACAACAGTGAGAGACAAATAGCCCAGGAGAGCGGCAACATACAATTATTGACCGTACGTGTAGACCAGAACCTGCGCTTTGGCATATTTAACTGGGATAACCAGGTGGTCTACCAGACTTCGAGCAATCAGGAAGTGATCCCTGTACCTAAGCTCAGTGTTTACTCCAATATGTATCTTAAAACGAAGATTGTGAACGAACTCACCTTACAACTGGGAGTGGATGCACACTATCATACAAACTATTATGTCCCTGGTTATGAGCCGGCTTTGTTGCAGTTTTACAATCAGCGTAAAAAAGAGATCGGAAATTATCCTATCGCTACTGTCTATGCCAATATGCATTTGAAGCAGACCCGTTTTTACGTGATGTACTATAATGTGGCCTCACAATTCATGAACCCGAAAGAATATTTTTCATTGCCGGGTTATCCGGTCAATCCTGCTATCATCAGACTTGGAGTTTCAGTGAATTTACATAATTAAATCTTTCCAGCTTGCAGAACAGAAAACGTTTATATCTCTATCTCCTTTTGCTGATAGTCGCTATAGTGGCAATGATACTGCTCAGGACCAGTATGAAAGGTTCCCGCAACACTTTTATGGCCCCGCGCGATTATAATGAGATAATCTCTTCGGGAGAATTGAACGTAGTGACCGATTACAATAGTATCGGCCTCTATGCTTCGGGTGATTCGCTGCAGGGTTTTCAACGGGAGATGATCCTCGCGCTTGAGAAAGAGTGGGGGATCAAGGTGAATCTCTTTCTTGAGAACAGCCTCGATGAAAACCTGGAGGGTTTGCTGACGATACGATATGATCTGGTTGCCCGTAATATCCCGGTCAATATACAATTGAAAGATACTTTTGCCTTCACCAATCCTATTACGCTGAACAAGCAGGTGCTGGTACAACGGAAGCAAGAATATAACGACAGTGTGGAGCCTATACGGCAGCATCTCGACCTGGCGGGAAAAACCATTCGCGTGGCAAATGATTCCCCTGTGATCCTACGCCTGAACAATCTTTCCCATGAGATAGGGGATACGATTTTTATTGTAGAAGATCCCACCTATGAAACGGAGCAGTTGGTGATGATGGTAGCTTCGGGTGATATAGACTTCACGGTGTGCGATGAGAAAATGGCCATACAACTGGCAAAGGTGTTGCCGGAGATAGATATTGAGACCGATATCAGTTTTACGCAACTGGAATCGTGGTCAGTAAGAAAAGACTCTCCCGTACTGCTGGACAGCCTGAATAGCTGGCTTGACCGGTTTAAGACAACATCGGCATTTAAGCGGATTTACCGGAAATATTACTGATATAGAAAAGCCGCCCCCGTTTTGAGAGGCGGCTTGTCAGTTTTACCCGTAGTTTATTAATTCAAATTTCTAAAAGTCCCGTCTTTAGTTGGAATTACTATTTATTCAACGCGGACTGCGCCTCCCGGCACGATTTGAGCTACGCATCTCTTTTTGGCGGTCGGCCCGATATTGCTTCCACTGTTCCATTTTTTCTTTTCCGATAATTGCTTCCAGTTCGGCATCGTTTTCGGCCACCTCTTTTTCACGTAATGCCTGCATCTCTTCGCGGCGTTTGGCGCGATCCTGCATCTGCTCATCTCTCTTGGCCCTCTGTTCGGCAACCTGCTCAGCCCGTTTGGCATCCTGTTGTTCAAATAAAGCCTGCACTTTCGCTTTCTCGTCAGCAGTCAGTCCCAATTGCTTTTCCATGTTGTCGGCACGTTCTTTTGCACTCCATCGCATTCCGGTGCGGACATCCTGCCTGTTATCCCTTCTACCTCTTGTGTCATCTTGAGCTTCAAGGGTAAAGCTCAAGGTAAATATGGCAAGCAATGCCATGAATACAATCTTCTTCATAATACATACATTTTAAAAAGTGAATAAAAACATGATCTGCACTTATGACCACCGAAGGTAAGCAAAAGTTTAAAGGAAAAATATCTTTTTGTTCTATTTAAATGTCATATATTCAGTGGCGTATAGATGTTCTTGTGGAGTTTGTCCTTATAAAAACCGATTTCGTCGATAAAAAAGTCTTATTAATCTATTCTCCTGTTTTTTTCATTTATTAACCCATTTTTCAGAAATAAGTGTATTTTTGTAGAATATATTTGTAAAGTATTGGGCGCAGAAGCAAACCAATCTATTTTGGATTAGTATCAATTTAACTCAAGGGTTGTGGAAAAAAAATATAAAGCAGACAACGGGCTGGGAAATTTTTTCTGGGGCATTGTTTCGCTCTTCCTGTTAGGTGTAGTCGTTTACCGATTCAGGAATGGCGAGAGGATCTGGATGGATGCTATCTACTTTACTTTTGCCATTGTTTTTATCCTGTCGACCACCATAAAGGAGTATGTCGTTACTGACTTGAATTTTCTGGAAATCCGTTTTGGATTGAAATTGTTCTCGAAGAACAGAAGAATAGCTATAGGTGATATCGTTGGTTTGCAAAAGATAAAGAAAAACCAGCTTCGTATTGATAAGGTACGAGGTTTTGAAGTGCTGAGGGTAAATAAAGCGGATATAGATGTCCTGATGGCAGAATTGAAAGACCGGAACCCAAGGATCAGGATCGCCGGGGAGGAGTAAAACTTGTCTAAAACATTTCTTCCCGCGGATATTTCTCTTCCACTTTACTGAAAAGCCAGGAGGCGATGGTACCTGCTATGAAAAGCAACAAGCTCATAAGCAGCGCTCCCCAAAAAGTTAACCCGGCCGTGGCAAGTTGATCGGCAGAGAATGCGGGAAAGACTACGGTAGGGAAAATAGCCAATGAAGAACCGACTACCATTCCCAGAATGAAATGGTACATGCCGGAGTAATATTTCTTGAAAAGCCAGGCAGCCAGTTTGGCAAAAAGCAGCACGCAGATAATAAACCCGATGATCAGCGGAATAATGACGCCGAAATCGAAATCCTTGATGCCAATAGCCATCTTGTCGTAAAGCCCGAAATAGATCAGGAAGTTGGATGGGCTCATTCCCGGCACGATCAGCCCCAATCCCATCAACAGCCCTGATCCGAGCCATACCATAAGGTTGGGAGTTACTTCGGTAAGTTGTTGCCCGCCGACTAGCATCAGCGCGAAGATGGCGATGGTGGTAACAATAAGAATGCCTATATCCGATGATTTTCTTCCTTCTTTCCCGGCTGTTTTGTAAAGAGAAGGAAAAGTGCCGGCTACAAATCCCACAAAGAGAGAGACAAACAGTGCAGCATATTTACCAAATGCTTTTTCTACTACCACAGCAAAGAGGACAATGCCGATGGCGGCACCGATCGCCACAGGAAGGAAGTAAAGTGCATTTTTCAGGAAATTCCGCCTTATGTTGGCAAGAAAACGGATTAACTGGTCATAGATGCCGAAGATAACAGCCAATACTCCTCCCGATAAGCCCGGAAGAATAAATCCGATCCCGACCAGGGCACCTTTTAAAATGCGGATGATCCAGTCTGTGACGGGGTTGATTTGTTTCTGCTCTTTTGCTGTTCCTCTTTCTTGTTCCTTCATTTCTTGTTGTACTATTGTTTTACTTGCAATGCCTGCATTATTTTGCAGCTGCAAAGATATAATATTTATACGTTTTGAGTAGCGTAAACCACTGTTTTATCCGCTATCGGGGAATATGGTAACAGGCTGGATGTATGCTTATACTGCAAAATAAGATTCCAGTTCTTTCAAGGTGTTTTCACTTGTCGGGATATCTCTCACCACATTCCCTTTCTCAAGTACCACAATACGTTCGCATACCTCGGTCACATGATTGAGATCGTGACTTGAGATCAGCATTGTCATTTTTCTATTGGTTCTCAGCTCATTGAGCATCCGTTTTAACCGGATCTGGGAAGTGGGGTCGAGGGCTGTAAACGGTTCATCGAGGATCAGGACTTGTGGATCGCTGATCAGTGCTGCGGCAATACCCGTTTTCTTCTGATTGCCTTTTGAGAGATCCCTGATCAGTTTTCCGGAACCCAGTATCTCTCCGTTAAAGAACTCTTTCATCGAATCCAGGAACAGGGTTATATCGCCTTCCGATTTGTTATATACTTTAGCTGTGAAGGTGAAATATTCTTCGGGGGTAAGGAAATCTATGAGGAAACTCTCGTCGAGAAAAGACCCCACCTTGGATTTCCATTCGTCGCGACGGGCTACTTTCTCACCATCGACTATCACTTCACCTGAGGAAGCCTCGATCAGGTCGAGGATCAACCGGAAAAAGGTGGTCTTTCCTGCACCGTTGTTACCCACCAGTCCGAAACTTTCTCCGTTACCAATCCTGATAAAAGGGATGTCCAACACCGTAATGCCCTGGTATATCTTCTTCAGGTTTGTGGCTGTGATAATTTCTTTAGTCTCATTTACCGATTGCGGTATGGGAGGAGGCGTGTCGGAGAGCTCCATTGAACTGTTTTCGTGATCTTGCATATATTTTATTGCTTATCGTTTTCTTTTATTATTTGTTGATCCCTTGGAATGGTAGAAAATGGAACAGCTTACTCCTTCTTCCTGAATCCTGCACAAAGCGCATACTTCCTTCTTAGGAATTGATTTTCTATAATCTTCAGGAGTGGTTCGCGGAAAAGGATGCCTGCCAAACCCATCAGGGAGATAATGATCAATGCTATATGTGCTGCCGAGAAGAGATCGAACAGCATAACCAGTGTGATAGGGATTACGAGTAGTGGAATCATCACCAGAAAATTTTTGTAACTAACTCCCTGCATATTCATGGAATTACCCCGGGAGAGTTCCAATCGTTTGGTATTGAAGGTGGCTCCAAAAAGATATACATATATATTGACGCCCACATTATAGATCAGTGCCACCAAATGATAGATAATAATCTTGGTGCCAAAGAAGAGGTAGGGTGTAGTTGCGATAAATGAAGCGATACATAGTGAGAGCATCAGGAAATAATTGGCCCTGATATAGGTTTGAGTGTCTATATCCCTTGTCATCAGAAAATCGAAATGGACCCCATCCCAGTTGATGATCCACTGCCCAAATATCAGCATTCCTGTTCCGGTCACAAAAATGGCCACAAAAAGTAACCATCCGGGGTTGTTACTATATATGGGATTGGGATAAAACAGCAGTCCGTACAGCAGGAAAAAGAGTGCTGTATAGAGTGTTCTCTTTGTCCGCTTATGGCGGAGCACCAATCTTATCTCCAGGGAGATGATTTCTCCTATCTTCCCGAAACGTTCCATGAAAGTGAATTTTCCGGAATCGCTTTCTGTCCTCTTTACTTTTTTGTCGAAATTCTCGGGATAATAATTTTTTGCAAAATAGTGTTTATTGAGTAGAAAAGCCAATAGAACGGGAAGAAGCAGAGAAATCCATACAAGAGGGGTTTTACTCACCAAATCGAAAAGTTGTTGAGACAGTTGGGACAGGGAAAAAATGTTGAAATACTCCAGTCCTGCCAGTACTCCACCAATAGCCAAAAATACGATTGTACCTGACAAGATATTGCTGAATTTGCGTTTCAGGAAAGGAGCGAGTAAAGTATCGAACCAAATCAGGAAAATAACGACGAAGATAAACCTGAAGGCTCCGGCTACCTCGTAAACCGGATATACTCCGGTGATGGCGAAGGGGATAGCAAAACACAGTACTATATAATTCAGCGGGTTGAATAGCGGTTTCAGCAGGAGATAGTTGACCAGTGTTTCCCTTTTGATAGGCAATACCTGGTAATTCTCTATGTTCAGCGTGCTCAACGGTTGCATCAGATAACGGATCATAAGTAAGGCTATTACACCATAGATAATGATGCTGTTGAATGTTGCTGCAGCATCTTGCTGAGGAGCAATCTCTTCCAGTAGCCTGGGAAGCATGAAGCCCATCATCACCAGGATCACTATAAAGTAAAGCGCGGTTAACCCTACAAAAATGTTGACTATCAGATTTTTGTAATATCCGGGTGAACGAAATGTCTTTAACAGGTAATGTTTGAATAGTATTTTATACATAGATGTGGGATAGGGAATTTATTTCTTTCCGAAAAGCGCTCCGAAAATACTGCGGGTGATAGTTCTTCCCAATTCGTTACTGATTTGCCGCTGAGTGCTTTTCCCTACCTGGGTGAGGATATCTCCCAGGAAACCCTGGTCGGCTTTCCGTTGCCGTGCTGCGGCTCGCTTCGCCCTCTCTGCTTCGAGTGCTGCCTTCTGGGCTTCTTTCTGCTGGCGGATACGCTCTTTCTCTTCAGCAGCGAGACGACGTTCTTCTTCGAGCAACTCCTCTTTTTTAGACAATATTTCAAAAGCTGACTCCCGGTCGATCAGTTTTTCGTATACGCCGTAAATCAGCGAACTACGGATCATCTGATCCCGTTCGCCAACCGTTATCGGCCCTATCTGTCCCTGTGGAGGGAGGATATTGGCACGCTCTACCATTTGCGGAGCCCCTTTTTCGTCGAGGAACGAGACGAGTGCCTCCCCGGTATTGAGTTGGGTTATGGCTTCACCGGTATCGAATGCGGGGTTGGCACGGAAAGTGTTGGCTGCTACCCGTACAGCTTTCTGGTCATTCGGCGTGTAGGCCCGTAACGCATGCTGTACACGGTTTCCGAGCTGGCCAAGGATAGTTTGGGGGATATCTGCCGGATTTTGGGTACAGAAATAAATACCCACGCCTTTGGAACGGATCAGGCGGACGATCTGCTCTACTTTTTCGAGTAGTGATGCAGGCATATCATTGAATAGCAGGTGTGCTTCATCGAAGAAAAAGACCAGTTTGGGCTTTTCCAGGTCACCTACCTCGGGAAGTGTTTCGTAGAGGTCGTCGAGTAACCATAGCAGAAAAGTGGTATATACCCGTGGCGACCGCATCAGCTTATCGGCAGCGAGGATATTGATTACCCCTTTGCCCTGCTCTGTCTGGATGAAATCGGTGATCTCCAGGTCGGGTTCACCAAAAAACTTATCGGCTCCTTCGTTCTCGAGCCGGATCAATCCCCGTTGAATAGCACCTATACTTGCCGGAGAGATATTCCCATACTTGGTGGTGAACTGTGTCCGGTTGTCGCCGATATATTGCAATATCTTTTGCAAGTCTTTGAGATCGATCAACAGCAGGCCATTGTCGTCGGCGATACGAAAAGCCATAGTGAGGATAGCTCCCTGAATCTCGTTCAGATCCAGCAAACGCTCCAACAGCAGCGGTCCCATAGAGGTAACGGTAGTCCGTACCGGATGCCCCTGTTCGCCGAATACGTCCCAAAAACGTACCGGAAACGGCTTGTATTCGAATCCTTTTTCGGGCAGGTTATATTGGTCTACGCGCTTTGCGACGCTCTCCTTGTTACCTCCTGTTTTTGCCACACCGGATAGGTCTCCCTTCATATCTGCAGCAAACACGGGCACTCCCATCTCACTGAAGGTCTCAGACAATGTTTGCAGGGTAACTGTCTTTCCGGTACCGGTTGCACCGGTGATAAGGCCGTGACGGTTTGCCATCTTGGGGACAAGACATACTTCCGCATTGTCGTTAATAGCTATAAAGGCGCGTTTGCTGTTATCGAACATATTAAACAATTATTAAATTTGTAATTCAGGCAAAGTTAACGAAATAATTGAGACGAAAAATGAAATTATGATATTGAGTTAAATTTTTTGTGATACAAAAAATATCATATACCTTTATGATATCAATAACACATTAAATGTATTATGCGTATGAACTATAAATCTATCTTGCTTATTTCCCTAATATCGGTCTGTTTTTTGGCAAGTGCACAGATGCGTATAAAAGAGATATACCATTATATATTGCCTGAATTCACAAAGGGGACTGTATTGATGAAAGATGGTACCAGAAATCCGGCTTTGCTCAACTATAACGCTGCTACCGAAGAGATGATCTTTGATCAGAACGGACAGAAATTAGCTTTTGCGGAGATCACATTGAATAACCTGGATACCGTTTTTGTACAAGATCGAAAGTTTGTATTACTTGACAATAAAAAATTTGCAGAGGTCATCAATCAAGAGGGATATAAACTACTTGTCCAGTATAAATGCCGGATAATTCCTCCGGGTAAACCGGCTCCTTTTGGTGGGACTTCGCAAACATCATCCGCCACAACCTATTCGAGTTGGATAGGGGATGGTCAAATTTATCAATTGGAATTGCCCGACGATTTCAAAGTGAATAGTTCTGTGGTTTATTGGTTTGATAATGGAGAAGGATTGAAGAGTTTTTCATCGATGGGGCAATTAAAAAAAATTTACAACAAACAGAAGCCGCTTTATAACAAATATACCAAGGAGAATAAAGTCGATTTTAAAGATATTGAATCGATTGTCGGCCTCATCCACTACATGGAAACAAGCGGGCAATAATTGTGGAAGCCTTTTCGCATTATACTATTCCCCGCATTAGAGATTGATACATACTGTAAACAACAGTGCAAGCAGAAATCCTGATAATGATGTGAATTTCAGATAAGGATCTAACGCCTCTCCTTCTTTCCGACGTACGTCGTCCAGTATCCTGAACAGGAAAAGAAAAACAAGCAGGTAAAGGTGCCGGAACCAGGGAGAGGGTTCATATATGCTGTTATACCCGAAAAAACAAAGGAGTGAGGCGAAGGTCAAACCGGCGTGATACATTTTTGCCCTGCGGATACCGAGTTTAACGGCAAGGGTGATCTTACCCGAAGCCCTGTCGTTCTCTATATCCCTCATGTTGTTAATATTTAATATCATGGCGCTGACCAAACCAATCCCTAAGGCAGGCATGACGGGTTTAAAACTGAGTATGTGCGTATGAAGGAAGTAGGTACCTATCACCGGTACCGGGCCAAAGAATATAAAAGCCAAAAGGTCGCCCCAACCCTTATAGCCGTAGGCATGCTTTCCCAACGTATAAAATAGTGCTGCAAGGATGCTGGCACCACCGATGCCGATCAATATGGCAACAGAAGCATGGGGGATAAATGCTATAATATTGAATATTAAAGAGAGACCGGTAATGACACAGATAGCGGAGAAGACAACGATAGCGCTTTTCATTGCCCGGGGAGAGATCTTGCCACTCTGAAGGGTACGTGCAGGCCCTTGCCTGCGACCGGTAGTATCTGTCCCTTTCTGGAAATCACCCAGGTCGTTTGCCAGGTTGGCCAATATCTGAATGGAGACGGCCAACAGGAGAGTGAGTACAAAAATTATTATACTGAAATTCCCCTCATGCAAGGCCAGTCCACTTCCCAAGACAACAGTCGCCACAGCCAGAAAAAGCGTTCGTAGACGAAAGGCAGAGATCCAGTCTTTTACTGTTGCCATAGAAAGGAAGTGAAAAATTAATAGTTAAAAACTAAGGACTAAAAGGTGCTAATATTCTCTTATTGAGTAAAATAGTTTCAGATTTTAGTACGCCCGTGCAAAGAGTACCCGTTGTGCCGACGGCTTGCCGGTCACCATGCACTTACCGGGTGTCTTATCTCCATCGAGAGGGATACAGCGGATAGTAGCCTTGGTCTCCTCTTTGACGCGTTCTTCCGTTTCGGGTGTACCATCCCAGTGGCAGAGCAGGAATCCGCCTTTCTCGATCTCCACTTTGAATTCTTCATATGAATTCACTTTGCGGATTTGGGAAGCACGGAAATCGGCTGCCTTCTTATAGATATTTTCCTGCATTTCATCCAGCAGAGACTTGATGTGGGTTTCAATATTGTCACACGACAACGTCTCTTTGGTGAGGGTATCGCGGCGGGCTACCTCGATGGTGTTGTTCTCCAGGTCACGCCCACCCATGGCAAGACGCACCGGTACCCCTTTTAGTTCATACTCCGAGAATTTCCATCCCGGTTTCTTGTTATCCGAATTATCATATTTCACGCTGATACCGAAAGCCTTCAATCGTTGTACGATACCTGCCACCTTTTCATCGATCTGTTGCAGTTGCTCACTGTTCTTGTAGATAGGGACGATCACCACCTGATAAGGTGCCAGCTTGGGAGGAAGTACCAATCCGTTATCATCGGAGTGTGACATGATCAGGGCACCCATAAGACGGGTGGAAACACCCCATGAAGTGGCCCATACATAGTCCCGTTTTCCGTTCTGGTCGGTGAATTGTACGTCGAACGCCTTGGCGAAATTCTGTCCCAGGAAGTGGGAAGTCCCTGACTGCAGCGCTTTCCCGTCCTGCATTAATGCTTCGATGGTGTAGGTGTCGATGGCGCCGGCGAACCGTTCGGACTCCGATTTCAACCCTTTCACTACCGGCATGGCCATATATTTCTCTGCAAACTCGGCATAGACATTGATCATCTGCTTTGCCTCTTCTATTGCTTCCTGCTTAGTGGCGTGAGCGGTGTGACCTTCCTGCCAGAGGAATTCGGCCGTACGGAGGAAGAGGCGCGTACGCATCTCCCAGCGCACCACATTGGCCCACTGGTTGATAAGGATAGGCAGGTCGCGATAGGACTGAATCCAGTTCTTGTAGGTGCTCCAGATAATGGTTTCAGAAGTGGGTCGTACTATCAGTTCCTCTTCGAGCTTTGCCTCGGGATCGACCACCACACCGCTGCCGTCGGGAGCATTTTTCAGGCGGTAGTGAGTCACTACGGCGCACTCCTTGGCAAATCCTTCCACATGGTCGGCTTCACGGCTAAGAAATGACTTGGGAATGAACAGCGGGAAGTAGGCATTCACATGTCCTGTTTCCTTGAACATATCGTCCAGTTGACGTTGCATCTTTTCCCATATCGCATAACCATAGGGTTTGATTACCATGCAACCGCGCACGGCGGAGTTCTCTGCCAGCTCAGCCTTGATCACTAAATCGAGGTACCACTGAGAGTAATCTTTACTGCGGGGCGTAAGCTCCTTCAATTCTTTAGCCATCTTGTTACAATTCAATTTTGTTAATCGTTTTGAGTTGCCTTTGTCGTCTTCCTTCGCACCTCACCAAAATCCAAACAAGTTTGTTCTTTGGTTTCGGTTTGTTGTCAGTTGTTCTGCTCTTGTTTAACGAAAATGTTCCATTATTTTGTTTGCGGATGCAAAGATAATAATAATGTAGTAAGGTAGAAAGCAGCAAAGTGGAAACTCGAAAAAATTGTATCTTTGGCGACAGTTTAATTTTGTTGTATCCATCATTTATAAAAAATTAAAAGAATTTGTTACTGAAGAAATGAAAAAGGATTATTATAAAAAGAAAATAGAAGAGAACGCTATAGAGCTGGGTAAAGTAAAATCGCGTTTAAGGATATTTCCTTTCCTGAAACTTTTGTTTTTTCTTGCGGCTGTTTTCCTTGTGATCGCTGCCTTTCAATGGGGTTGGGACAGGTCATTCTGTTTTACATCCGCAGCTTTCTCTCTGATAGTTTTCTCTTTGCTTTACAGGTGGGATGAATATTATCTGCGGAGAAGGGCTTATTATATGGCCTTGCATAGTGTCTATGCCAACGAGATCAGCTTTCTGGAGGGCAGTTATACTCCTTTCGATAACGGGAAGCACTTCATCAATAAAAAACATCCCTATTCTTATGATTTGGATATTTTCGGCGAGAACTCCATTTACCACATGATCAACAGGACGGTGACGCATGAGGCCGGTTCTATTCTGGCTGAAAAACTGAGCTCAATTCCGGACAATGAAGAGGTTATCACAGCAAGGCAGCAATCGCTTTCGGAGCTGGTGGGGAAAGTTGATTTCAGACACCAGTTTATGGCTGTCTGTAAAGGATTTGACGAAGAGAAGAATAACTACAGACTGATCAGTGAACACAAGGGTAACAGTGCACGGTTGACTTCCAGAACAGGATTGGTACTCATTTATGTCTCTATAGCCATCACGTTGGGATCAATGCTGTTGGCCTGGTTGGGAGTCCTGCCCTGGTCGGTATTTATCACCTTGTTTATGATACAGCTTTTTGTCCCGATGACCTTTAACAAGGCGCTGAACAAAGTGGGTGCCGATATCGGCTTTCTGCACAAAAATACCAGGATCCATGCGGACTTGTTGGATATCTTGCATAAGGAAACTTTCGATGCAGCAGAAAACAGGGATTTAAAAGAGGAACTGTTCGGCACCCACAACTCCCGTGAAGCATTGAAAGAGCTTTCTTCCTTACTGAAAAAATTTGACCAGCGTAATAATGCCTATATCCTTGTGTTGCTTAATGGTTTTTTCCTGCGTGATCTGTTTTTGTTGCGGCAGTTCTATCGGTGGAAAGATAATTATCTGGATCATATCCAATTATGGATCAGTGCTTTGTCTGAGATGGAGGCGAGGGTGTCACAGTCTACTTATATGTTCAATCTGCCAGAATTCGTACAACCTGAAATCATGCAGGATGTGGATTTGCTTGTCGATGCTTCCGGATTGGGGCATCCGTTCATACCCAAAGAGAAACGGGTAGACAATGATATCCTGATCAGTAAAAAACAGTTTCTGATCATCACCGGTGCCAATATGGCTGGAAAAAGTACGTTCCTGCGTACACTGGGAGCCAATTATATCCTGGCGGTCAACGGCATGAATGTGTGTGCTGTGAAATTCAGTTTTACCCTTTTCCATCTGTTCAGCAGTATGCGCAATACGGATGACCTTTCATCGGGCACCTCTTATTTCAAAGCTGAACTGGAGAGGATGAGGGAGTTGATCAGATATTGCCGGACACATCGGCACACATTGATCATACTGGATGAGTTGTTAAAGGGAACCAACTCAAAAGATAAACTCGACGGTTCAATATTGTTTCTGAAAAAAATGGCGGAATTGTCGGTAACGGGGATTATTGCTACCCACGATCTGGAACTGGCGAAACTGGAGGATGGGTCGCCCGGTTCATTTCAAAATTATTGTTTCGAGATATCTCTTTCCGAAGAGGAACAGTACAGCTATAAAATACAACGCGGTGTTTCCCGAAACCTTAATGCTACCTATCTTTTACAAAAAATATTATCGGAAGAGTTGTAATAAGTTCCTCAATGGGGTCTTACAAAATATCTATAGGCCTTCGCCTTAGGTGTATACATTTCAAATTTATATGTGAAAGTTGGGCCTCTTATTCTTTTCTTTTCAAATTTCCCCGATTGAATGAGAAGTAGATACCCGGTAAGCCAATCAGGGTGAAAATAATAAATCCCCATCGCATGGCCTGCAGGAAAACAGGATTGGGTACTTCCTCAATAGAACGGCTGCCGAAGAGCAGGGAGAAGATCAGGGTGACAATACTCATGCTGATGATTTGTCCGAATACCCGCATGGAGGAAGCGAGCCCGGAGGCTTGCCCGTATTGCCGTCTCTCTACCGAACTCATAATGGTGTTCATATTGGGAGAGGAGAAGAGGGCAAAGCCGAGCCCCACCCATATCAGGATAGTGACGATGATCCAGATGGCTGTTGCGGGGCCAAGGAAGGCCAGCATACCTAATCCGGTAGTACACATGGCCATACCTGTAGTAGCAAAGTAGCGCGGTTGTATCTTATCGGACAATCTCCCCACGATAGGAGAGAAGAGGGCCATCATAGCCGGTTGCGCTACGATCACCGCTCCCGCATCACGTGGCGAGAGTCCCTGTACCTTTTGCAGGTATAGGCTGAGAAAGAAGACGATGGCAAAGGTAGAGGTATAATTGATGAGAGCCGAGAGGCTGGAATATGTAAAGAGACGATTATGGGAAAAGAGTTTCGTATCAAGCATCGGAGATGTAATCCGGCTTTCATATCTCCAGAAGAGGAGGAGCAGTATCACTGCCCCGCTCATTAAGCCCCAGCCCACAGCGGAGGGGATCAACGAGGAGCCATAGACCAATGCTGCAAGTCCCGTCATAAAAAGGAGGGTTCCTATTTTGTCTCTCCCTTTTGCCGGGACAGATTTATGCTTTTCACTCTTCAAGAAAAGATATGAGATAAGGATAGTGAGCAGACCGAAGAGGGCAGCGATCAGGAAGAGGGAGCGCCAGCCGATATGGAGAGTGATGAATCCTCCGATCAGCGGACCCAAAGCCAATCCGCCATAGACCGAAGCGACAGAGATACCGAGTACCTGCCCCCGTCGTTCCGCAGGGAATGATGATACCAGAATGGCTTGTCCTGTGGTACCGGTAAAAGCAGCGCCTATACCTTGTAAAAAGCGGGCGGCAACTAACCAGTGACCGTCGGGAGCCACATAGCAGATACCTGAAGAGATGGTGAACAGTATCAACCCCAGTTTGAACAACCGGCGGTTGTCACTCCGATCACCCCAACTCCCTGACGGCAACATGAAAAGAGCCATAGCCAGGATAAAAGCAGTGATGATCCAACTCAACTCAATGGCATTGAGGGCCAGATCCTTTTCAATGGTGGGTAGCGCGATATTGACTGCCGACACCAGAAAGGTACCCATAAAGGAGGTTACCGCCACTACCAATAATATTGAAAGATCTTCTCTTTTTCCCATTACGTTTGCTTTCGTATTCAAGATTTAAAATCGTTAAATTATCACATCAATTAATACGTTTCCCTTATATGCTTTACTGTAACAGGTGTTTTATTAGCAGCTTTTAGCTCAGGAGATGTGATGGTGATTGTTCTCTTTTCTCCCGGCAAGAGGTCGATGAAGTTATCGCTGAAGCGGGCACCCTGGATAGGTATCTCCACAAAGACGTCTTTCGCCAGTTTTTTGCTTGAAAGAGTCACCCTGTATTCTCCGTCGCGATATTGTACATTGGTTGTCACTTCTGTTTCCGGTAATTCCAGTTTGTTGGGCCAGTAGAAGAAATGATCTTTGGAAGAGATCACATTCCCTTTACTGTCGCTCAGGAAAGCATGTATCATTGTATGTGTCTTTTCTGCTTCACTTGCCAGTTCGGAGATATTGAATGTTTTGACGATCCGGCTGTCGTTGGCCTTGGCATTGACACGCTCAGTAAATTCTTTCCGTTTTCCGGTTGAGAAATCGATGACCTGTACGGTCAGTTTGAGGTCGTTGTGATCCTGCAGATAATCGGACATAGTATAATAATTCAGTTTACCATCCTTAGACTCAACTCCCAGGGCAAGGGGTGCCAACACATCCCGCATACGGTAGTGTTGTGCCTTCCAGTTGTTGTAGTAGTCGATACTCGACCAGGAAACCACAGGCCAGTCGTCGTTGATTTGCCAGTAAAGTGCACCCATACAATAGGGTCTTCCACGACGCATCGCTTCTACCGACTCTTCCATTCCGTTCCCCTGCATCACCAGTCCGATATAGACGAAATCTTCAAAGTTGGCCGGTTCAGGATAATACATATCCATATATTTTTTGATAAGCGAGTTGCCGGTCGATGCTTTCTGATGTACCGTCATCACCTCACTTTCTAGGCTCCATTGATCCTCGGGAGCAAAGGAACGGATAACTTTCATTTCGGGGAACGACTGAAAGCCGAATTCACTGGCAAAACGGGGCAACCGGTCTGCCATCCCTTCAAATGGTAGGTGTCCGTACCACAATCCCCAGTCGTGTGCGTCACTGGCAGCGAATTTCTCGGGATTACCCCAGTTGGAGTTATAAGGTGATCCGTGGATATAACTGCGTGTACCGTCAAGTTCATTTACTAATCCGGGAATCAGTTCACGGAATGTTTTGTCGTATCCTTTGAACCAGGCATCCATCACTTCGGCCGGATATTCTTTTTGCCAACCCCAGTGGTTAAGACCCTCTTCGATCTCATTGTTACCGCACCAGAAGGCGAGCGAAGCGTGGTTACGGAGGCGTTTGATATTATAGATCACTTCCTTCTGCACGTTCGCCAGGAAAATATCATCGGAAGGATAGGGTACACAGCCGAAGATAAAGTCCTGCCATACTAAAATACCTCTCTCGTCGGCCTGACGGTAGAACTCTTCGTTTTCATAGATACCGCCTCCCCATACACGTACAAAATTCATATTGGCTGCGGTGATGTTGTCAAACAGCCTTTCGTAAAAACCTGTATCCTGTTGTGAAGTGAAGATTTCACCCGGAATATAGTTGGAACCCTTCGCAAAGATGGGGATACCATTTACTTCGAAATAGAAGGACTTGCCATGCTCATCCGGTTCCTGTACCAGGCGGACCGAGCGTAAACCTGTCCGGACTGTTTTTTCGGCAATTTCCCGGTTGTCAGATACAACTTTCACCGTAAAATCGTAGAGATGTTGTTCTCCCCAATACACAGGCATCCATCTTTTAGGTTGGTTGATATCTAAAGGTATGGATATCTTGTTTTTGCCGGGATGTAAAGTGGTATTTTTCGATACCGGATTGCCTGTACTTCCCTGCAAACCGTATTCGACGGTGATGACAGCTTCTATAGGTTTATTGGCAACGGAATAGATCTCTATCTGATTGTCGATTTTGGCTGATTGCTCCGTTACAGAAGTCTGTTTTACATAAAAATCGTCGATATATGCCTTATTATAGAAACTGAGTGTGACAGGTTTCCATATACCCATCTGTACGATCCTTATACCCCAGTCCCATCCGAAATGGTAGGGTGCCTTACGATTATAGATACTCAGTTTCTCTTTCCGGTGGTCGTTTCCCGCCGGATAATCGTAACCGAAGGTTTCCCTTGCCGGCATCATCAGTTGTACCGGGGAGTAAAAACGGATATAAAGATGGTTTTCCCCCTCTTTGAGTAATTGCTTCACAGGTACCTTGTAACCCATGAACATATTTTCAGAACGTAGAATGCGTGAGCCGTTCAGGAATACGTCTGCATGGGTGTCCAACCCCTCGAAAAAGAGCTGTGCATCATCGTATTTCAGCTGGTTGGCTGTTACGGTGAAAGTTTTCCTGAAATCCCAGTTTTCATCTTCTACCCACTGCACCTTCTCTTCGTTGGTGCCATAAAAAGGATCGGGCAAGACATTATGCCGGATCAGATCACGTTGTACCGATCCGGGTATTTCTGCACTATGCCATTGGTTTTTATTCATTTGTGAGAATTCCCAACCATCATTCAAAGAGAGTGTCTCAACTTGTTGTGCAGATAAAATAAAGGGCATGGCAAGAAGAAATAGAAGAGATATAAATTTACGCATAAGAACAGGGGTAATTTTATGTTAAATATTTTGTAAATATAATGAAAGCCACGGGGTAAGCCAAGCTTGCTTAAGCTTATCCGAGGCGCATCTTATTATTCTGCAAATATACATGATAAAAATGAATTATTACACAGATACATAAAAATGGAGCGGTGGTGTATATTCGTTACTTATTGACCGTCAAAAAAGAAAGTCGAGTCCTTTTTTCATATCTTGTAGCTTATTAACTCCAATAAAAAGCAATATGAAAACATATAGTGAAAGCCGAGAGAAAAACCAAGCTCGCTTAAGTTTTTCCGAGGCGCATCCTATATTCTCTAAATATAACAATTTGTTCCTGAACTTTTATTAGACACTTCTATGATATTGGAAGAAAATTGTAAATTTGTAAGAGAAAAAGCGACTAAACAGAGAAGATGAGCGAGAACACCTTTATAACCCGCAGTGAATTCTTCCGGCTTTATGCCAGACTCTATTCCTTTCTCAGACAGGAATGGGATGTCAGGAAAGTGTCCGGGTTGAAAGAGTTGTTGTTGCACTCTTTCAAAAAGGTAGAAGGGCAACCCGACAGCGAGGCGTTATATCACCTTGTGTTGGCTATGCGTACGGCTGTCATTATTATTGACGAGATAGGATTGAAGCAGCCGGCAGTATGTGCAGTCTTACTTTTTCATACTGTAGTGGAGGGAGGACATTCTCCGGATAATATTGATCATTTAATTGATATTGAGGTTGATAGTATTCTTAAGGGATTGAAGAAAGTAAATCAATTCAGTGATAAGAAGAGCGCCGTAGAGTCGGAAAACTATATTAAATTGCTACTTTCTATCGCCGAAGATATCCGGGTGGTATTTATTATGATAGCGCAACAACTGCAGCGTATGCGTGATGCAAAGGAGAGGGAACCCTCACATAGGTTAGATCTTTCAGTGGAGTCTACCTATCTTTATGCTCCCCTTGCTCACCGGCTTGGTCTCTATGCTATAAAGTCGGAACTCGAAGACCTCTCCCTGAAATATACCGACCGGGAGCAATATGACTTCATTGCGCGTAAGCTGAATGAGACGAAACGTTCGCGTGACCGGTATATCAGCGAGTTTATCGGGCCGGTAAAGGAACGCCTGGATAAGACGGGATTGAAATACGATATCAAAGGACGTACCAAATCGATCCATTCCATACAGAACAAACTCAAAAAACAGAAGATCGAATTCGAAAATATTTACGATCTGTTCGCCATCCGCGTTATCCTTGATGCTCCGCCCGAACAGGAAAAAGCCCAGTGCTGGCAGGTATATTCTATCATTACCGATATGTACCAGCCTAATCCCAAGCGGTTGAAAGATTGGCTTTCCATCCCTAAGAGCAATGGGTACGAATCGCTTCATATTACTGTGATGGGACCCGACGGAAGGTGGGTAGAAGTGCAGATCCGGTCGAAACGGATGGATGAAATCGCCGAACGCGGATTGGCAGCCCATTGGAAATATAAAGGAGTGAAGGGTGAGACGGCGCTCGATAACTGGTTGAGTTCGCTGCGGGAGTCGCTGGAAGACAGTGATGCCAACCTGAGCCAGAAGCTGACCGATTTCAAACTGGATCTGTATGACGAGGAGATATTTGTATTTACTCCGAAGGGAGATCTGTTTAAACTCCCTAAAGGGGCGACAGTCCTCGATTTTGCTTTCGCCATCCATTCTAACCTGGGTGCTGCCTGCGTATCGGGAAGGGTGAACGGGAAAAACGTACCCATCAGGCATGTCCTGAAAAGTGGCGACCAGGTAGCCGTTAACACTTCGTCGCACCAAACACCCAAGCAGGACTGGCTAAGCTTTGCAGTAACTTCGAAAGCACGGGCCAAAATACGCCAGTTACTGAAGGAAGAGGCCGGCAAGCAGGTGGATATCGCGAAGGAGACACTTTCCCGGCGGATGAGGAATCGGAAGATCGAGGTGGACGAACCGCGACTGATGCAATTGATAAAAAAACTCAGGTACAAGACCGTTACCGAGTTTTATGTGGACATTGCTTCTGAGAAGATTGATGTAAACTGGGTGATAGACCGCTATTTGGAATTGGAAAATAAAGAATCTGAAAACCGGGAAAGTCATGCAACGGTGAGCGCCGGAGAGTTCACGCTAAAGACTCCTTCGCCCGAAATAAGCGGTTCCGATGAGTTGATTATCGACCAGAATCTGACCGGTGTGGATTATAAATTGGCTAAATGTTGTAATCCTATTTTTGGAGATGATATCTTCGGGTTTGTCTCTTCGCAGGGTATCAAGATCCATCGTGTAAACTGTCCGAATGCACACGACCTCTTCTCCCGGTTCGGTTACCGCATATTGAAAGCCCGTTGGTCGGGTAAGACTAGCTCTTCCAGCTATACTATTGTATTGAGGGTGATAGGGAATGACCAGCTTAATATAGTGGCCAACCTCATGTCCATCATTTCGAAAGAGGAGGGTGTGCAGATGCGTTCTATCACCATTGATTCCAACGACGGCCTTTTTCAGGGAAATATCGCCGTGATGCTGGGAGATACTTCGATGCTCGACCAATTAATTAAAAAACTTAGGGCAGTGAAAGGGGTGAAATCCGTTTCCAGATTGAATTGAACCTACATATCCCGTAAAGATAAAAGAAATATCCCTTTTACGTTGTGGGACGGGGATTACCCCTGTGGATATGCTTAATCCTCTTCCTTTTCTGTGATTTCAGGATTTATTATGGTGTCAGGTTCGACCGTGCCTGGATTCGTAGCCTCAAGATTCGGCAGGGTAGGCAATAACTGTTGCACGTAATCCCGCTCATAGTCCTGTGGACGAAGGATACGGCCGTCATATTGAATGAGATCAATATCAATGATCATTCTACCTAAGTACTTATCTCTGGGAGTTCGTCCTACAGCCCGTTCCGTTTGTTTGATCTTGTCAATAACTTCTTCCGGTGACATCTCAGTATCGGCTTTTGCAAGGACATTCCGAAAAAGGTACGCATACTTGTCGTCTTCCGGTTCAGTCAGGATGGGCTCACTGAAAACAATATCAGGAAAAAGAAATGCAAGCATCCTTTTAGCTTTGTCGATATTGGTTTTGGCGAACGTATTTGATCCTATGCTTAGTAAAATTGTGCTCATACTGATAAATTGAAGTACAAATATAGACATTTTAAATTAAAATGAATAGTGAATCGCAAAATCTATTATCTTTGTTGTATTAAACCTTGTGAAAAATGAGAAAATTTCAAATCATATTGTTCCTGCTTCTTCTGATCCTTTCTTTTGATCTTTCGGCTCAGGATGCCAAGCCCATGATATACCGGATCAATATAAAGGAAAATATAGGCAGTAATACATGGATATATCTCCAAAACGGACTTCATGAGGCAACCGGAAAAGATGCCGCCGCAGTG
The DNA here is from genome assembly GCF_900095135.1 of Proteiniphilum saccharofermentans. NCBI lineage: Bacteria > Pseudomonadati > Bacteroidota > Bacteroidia > Bacteroidales > Dysgonomonadaceae > Proteiniphilum > Proteiniphilum saccharofermentans. Next base: position 2,605,582 of record NZ_LT605205.1, on the reverse strand, counting down.
CTTTTACATATGAATACTTATGGAGGGAGCGTACTGGAGGCCGATTCTATGCGTACGGCCATTCTCAATGCTCCCCTCCCTGTATATGTTTTTATTGACAATAACGCCGCTTCTGCCGGTGCGCTTATCTCTATTGCCTGTGACAGTATTTTCATGCGCAGCAGCGGCTCTATCGGCGCTGCAACAGTGGTGGAAGGAGGGAGCGGTGAAAGGGCATCCGATAAGCATCAGTCCTATATGCGGGGAATCATGCGTGCCACGGCCGAGAGTCACGGCAAGACAGTGACTGTCCATGAGGGAGATACCGTCACAAAATGGAGACGCGATCCAAAAGTTGCGGAAGCGATGGTGGATGAAAGGGTTGTAATACCCGGTTTTGCCGACTCTACACAGATACTTACCCTTACAGCCAGTCAGGCTACGGAATTAGGCTATTGCGACGGTATTGCGGAAAGTGTGCATGAAGTGATCGTGACCCATCTGGGGTACAGCGACTACACTTTAGAGACCTATAATCCCTCTTTTTATGATAAGGTCAGAGGTTTTCTTACTAACGGGATTGTACAGGCATTCCTCATCATGTTTATTATAGGAGGTATCTATTTTGAATTGCAGTCGCCCGGTGTAGGCTTCCCCACAGCTGCAGCCATTACGGCCGCAATCCTCTATTTCACGCCCCTTTATCTGACGGGGTATGCCCAGAACTGGGAAGTGTTGCTGTTTGTCCTGGGGCTAATCTTTATTGTCTTTGAAATATTTGTTGTTCCCGGTTTTGGAATAACGGGCATTCTTGGAATACTCTTTGTCTTTTCGGCATTGGTGCTGGCACTCATAGGCAATATACGGTTTAATTTTGAAGGATTACCCGCCATGGAAATGTTCAGGGCGCTGATGGTTGTCCTGGGTGGTACCGGTATGGGGCTTGTGCTTATTATCTACCTCTCCGGCCGGATCGGTAAACCCGGATTCCTGCAATTTGCGGCACTCCATGCCGATCAGGAAGGATATATATCTGTCTCTATGGAACCGGTATCCCTGGTGGGTAAAACCGGTGTGGCGGCAACCGATCTTCGTCCTTCGGGCATGGTGAATGTGGATGGGGATTTTTATGATGCCATCTCACTGAAAGGTTTCATTGATAAAGGAGATGAAGTGGTGGTGAAACGGTATGAGAATTTTCAGTTGTATGTGGTCGGGAAATAGGGGGTAAATTATCAATTTGAATAATAGCATCGTTTTTTTTCGATTAGTCCGGTAGTGTTTGGGTTATCCTTTGACGAAAAATAGTAAATAAATTAATTTTTTTGATTTTTACGGGTTGTATTTCCTCCTGTACTCTTTGGGTGTCAAACGGGTCTCTTTCTTGAATGCTTTGGAAAAATGGAAAGGATCATAGTACCCGAGCCGGAAAGCTATTTCTTTGATCTTTAAGTCTGAAAACTGTAAGTAAGAGCATGCACGCTGTATCTTCAGTTGATTATAATATCCCATAGGTGAATAGGACGTTTTCTTCTGGAATAAATTTCCGAAATGGGAAGGCGAATAACCTATGTGTTGGGCAATATCTTCGAGATCGATGTTTTGTTCCAGGTTGTTTTTCATGAAAATGATACTTTTTTGAATGACATCCATCTCTTTTGCATTCTTGATTTCCCTGAATTGTGTCAAATACTTAATGGATGCGAGGAAGTAAGAGAGGCAATAACTGGCATATTCCAGGTTTTCCGGATTATATCCCATTTCCAGGTTTTGATATATTTCCTCAAAAAGGGCAAGCCTGTCTTCTATACGGCCACTATGTGATTCGCCGGTATCGGTTTTTTTGCCGATAAGTGAAGAAAACCGGTCCGTATCTTCCCCTTTGAAATGAATCCAGTAAATACTCCATGGATCATGTGCATCCGCTCCGTATGCATGCGCTTCGTTCTCGGGTAAGATGAATACCTGATTCCTGTCTAAATATATTTTTTCGCCCTTATATATTATCCATCCTTTACCGCTTTCACAGTAAATGAGTATATTTTGGCCCGCACCGTTTTTTCTTTCCCTGAAATGGTATTTTGCCTCAGGATAGTACCCGATATGTGTCACGTGCAAATGCCTGGTGACATGATTGATCTTCAGGTAATCACGGACATTATAAGGAAGTATGATCGCTTTCTCATTTTTGAATCCGTCTGCTATTTTTTCTGTCATGATATTTTACATTTATATATTGATATTTTACATGATTGATGCTATCTGCTTGATATGTTGTTAAATTATCATCAAAAATAGTGATTTCTTACATTTAATGCAAAAAATAATACATTTTAATCATTTTTTATCCAATTAATTTTGTAAAAATAAAAAACAGGCCATGTACAGTGAAAAAAACAATGTGAATAGTCGATACCTGATTCTTATTTCGTTGATTGCCGGAATGGGTGGATATCTCTTTGGTTATGATTGGGTAGTGATAGGCGGCGCTAAAGCGTTTTACGAAGTCTATTTTTCAATAGCGGACATTCCGTGGCTTCAGGGATGGGTAATGAGCAGTGCGCTTCTGGGATGCCTGATAGGGGTGGTTGTCTCCGGCGGATTATCCGACAAATACGGCAGAAAGTTCATGATGATTCTGGCCGCCGTCATCTTTGCCTTGTCGGCATTCGGTACGGGGGCTGCCCAAACGATCGACCAGTTTATCCTGTTCAGGATAATTAGTGGTGTAGGTATCGGTATTGCGTCGAATATTTCTCCGATGTACCTATCAGAAATATCACCTCCCGCGGTAAGAGGAAAGTTTGTGGCCATATATCAGTTAGCCATTGTCTTAGGAATATTATCCGCTCAAATTGTAAATTGGCTGATCGCAAGACCGGTAATACCCGGTGAGGATATCCTTAATTCGTGGAATGGGCAGGTCGGTTGGAGATGGATGTTCTGGGCTCCCGTTTTCCCGGCGATTTTATATCTCGTCCTTACCTTTATTGTTCCTGAAAGTCCCCGGTGGCTGATCGCGAAAACAAAATATGACAAAGCTACTGATATTTTCTCTAAAATAGTCAACAGGAAATATGCAGTGCAACTGGTGGAAGAAGTACAAAGAACAACGCAGGAAACCGCTGAAAAAGTAAAGTTATCAGCTCTTTTCAGGGGAAAAGCATTCCGGATCGCGATGATCGGCATTGTGATAGCTATCTTGCAGCAATGGTGCGGTATCAATGTGGTATTCAACTATGCACAGGAAATTTTTGAGGCTGCGGGATACGGTGTGTCCGACATGCTGTTCAATATTGTGGTGACAGGAGTGGTGAATGTAATCTTCACATTTGTCGGGATGTATACCGTCGACCGATTGGGAAGGCGTTCGCTGATGCTTGTGGGGACAGTCGGGTTGTCGGCAATTTATATTGTGTTGGGAGCCGGTTATTATTTCCGGCTTGAAGGGATAATGATGTTGATACTTGTCGTTTTGGGGATTGCCTGTTATGCCATGACACTTGCCCCGGTTACATGGATTGTCATTTCCGAGATTTTCCCCACACGGATAAGGGCCAAAGGGATGGCTGTCTCAACCTTTGCCCTTTGGAGCGCCAGTTTTGTCCTCACCTATACTTTTCCCCTGTTGAACAATTCATTGGGCGCCTCCGGGACATTCTGGCTATACGGATTGATTTGCGTAGCGGGATTCTTATTCATCAAGGTGAATCTTCCCGAAACAAAAGGAAAAACATTGGAAGAAATCGAGGAGATAATTACAGGAAAATGAACTAACAGAATTAAATACAAAACATGAAATAGTTTTAATTAGTTTGAATATCAATATTTTTTAATGCCAATAGGTTGAATATCAATTACGATAAGTAAGATGAATAATATACACTAAAGAGAGTTTCAACCTTGTATTTAAAACAGTAGCAATTTTTTGAAATGGAAGAAGTGACGAATTATTTGATTCAATCGACAGTCGACGACCCTCAGGTTGTAAAAGCATGGATGGAAAATATCTCTCTTCCCACTTACGAAGTGGGAGAAGAAGAAAGAAATCCGGTTTTTTTAGAAAAAAGAGTTTACCAGGGAAGTTCGGGTGTGGTATACCCCTATCCGGTAATTGAAAAAATCAGGGACAAAAAAACGAATAAAGTATATAAAGCGCTCTTTATTGAAAATATATATATTAAGGTAATGATCCTGCCTGAGTTGGGAGGGCGTATCCAGATGGCTTACGACAAGATAAGGAATGCGCATATTTTCTATTACAACCAGGTGATCAAACCGGCCTTAGTGGGCTTAACCGGCCCGTGGATATCCGGAGGTATAGAATTTAACTGGCCGCAGCATCATCGTCCCAGTACCTTTTATCCTGCCGAATTTATGATAGAGGAATATCCCGACGGAAGTAAGACGGTATGGTGCAATGAAGTGGAACGTATGTTCCGGTTAAAAGGAATGCATGGCATTACACTCTACCCCGACAAGGCATATATCGAGATTAAAGCGAAGGTGTACAACAGAACACCGTTTCCCCAGACCTTTCTTTGGTGGGCCAACCCTGCAGTGGCTGCCGATGATGCCTACAAATCGGTTTTTCCACCCGATGTAAATGCTGTCTTTGACCATGGGAAGAGGGATGTATCCTCGTTTCCTATAGCTACCGGAATGTATTATAAGCATGACTATTCGGAGGGTGTTGATATTTCGAGATATGCCAATATTCCGGTTCCGACATCTTATATGGCGATACAATCGAATTACGATTTCGTGGGCGGATATAATGAAGAATCGAATATGGGATTGCTGCATATCGCCAATCATCATATCTCCCCGGGGAAAAAACAGTGGACCTGGGGTAATGGTGATTTCGGAAAGGCATGGGAACGTAACCTGACGGATGAAGACGGGCCGTATATCGAGTTAATGACGGGTGTGTACACCGATAATCAACCTGATTTCAGCTGGTTGCAGCCTTATGAAGAGAAATCCTGGACGCAGTATTTTATGCCTTATGCGGAGGTTGGCAGCGTAAAAAATGCAACGAAAGATGTGATTGCCGGTCTTGAAGTGGATGGGAAAACAGCTTCCGTTACTGTATATGGCACGTCAAAGAAGGGAGTGACAATCTCATTGAAAAATGGAACCGGCAGCCTCTTATTGAATGAAAAAACAGAACTCTCTCCTGAAACACCCTTTAAAAAAACGGTCGGACTGAATAATGGAAACAGGGAGAATATTGTGTTGACAATTTCAACGGACAATGGAAGTGAGCTATTGAAATACACTACCGGAAAAGAAACGGATAGTTCAGTGCCTCCGGCTGCCGAAGCGGCCGATGATCCGAAAGATATACCTCTGATCGAGCAGCTTTATCTTACCGGTCTTCATCTGGAACAATACCGGCATGCCACGTTCAATCCCGTTGATTATTATGAAGAGGCGCTTTCGCGTGATCCGGGGGATGTGCGTTGTAACAACGCTCTCGGACTCCTTTTAATGAGAAGGGGACAATTCAAAAAGGCCGAATCCTATTTCGAAAAAGCAATCGAGACGCTTACCAAAAGAAATCCTAATCCATACGATGGCGAGCCTCATTACAATTTAGGGTGCTGCCTGAAATTACAATCGAAATTGGATGAAGCTTACAACGCCTTTTTTAAATCGGCGTGGAATGCGGCATGGAAAGATCCCGCTTATTTTTCAATTACACAGATAGATTGTACACGTAGAAATTGGGATGTAGCGCTGGAACATATTGAACAGAGCCTGCTCTGCAACTGGCACAATCACAAAGCACGCCAGTTGAAGGCTTCCATACTGCGTAAAAAGGGAAAATCGGATACTGCCTTACAATGGACGGAGGCATCGTTGGAGATCGACCGGTTTAATGTGGGATGCCTTTTCGAGCAATATCTCTTTACGGGAAAAGAGGAATTGAAAAGGAAAATTGTGGAGCTTTTGCAGGGTAATCCGCACAGCTATCTCGAATATGCGTTGGACTTTGCAGCAGCCGGATTATACGATGAAGCGATTGAATTGTTGGAATGGGCTATAGGGACAGATGCCGGTTCCTATCCCATGATCCGGTATGCATTGGGATTTTTCCTGTCGCACGCTGGCAAAGAAAATGAAGTAAAGGATACCTATAATAAGGCATTCGGGGTATCGCCCGATAAATGTTTTCCTAACCGGTTGGAAGAAGTTGTCATCCTTCAACATGTGCTTACAGTGAATCCGAAAGATTTCAAAGCATTGTATTATTTGGGGAATTTCTGGTATGCAAAGCGGCAATATAAGGAAGCGATCGAATGTTGGGAAAAGGCAATCGGGATCAATGACGAATTTCCTACCGTATTACGAAACCTGGCACTGGCATACTATAATAAAGCAGATAAGAAAGAACAAGCCCTGCAATTACTTGAAAAAGCATTCTTTCTGGATAATAAAGATCCCCGCATACTGATGGAGTTGGATCAGCTATATAAGAAACTGAATTATGCCCCTGCAGAACGCCTCAAAGTACTGGAAGAGCATATGGATCTGGTGGAGCAACGTGACGACCTGTTTATAGAACGGATCGCATTATACAATCAATTGGGTGAATATGAAACGGCTAAAACATTGTGTGCTGCCCGGAATTTCCATCCGTGGGAAGGAGGGGAAGGAAAAATCACCTTCCAGTATACCTATTGCCGGATCCAGTTGGCCAAACAAGCCATCGAAGAAAAAAACTACAGTCTGGCATTGGATTTATTGAAGGAAACCGATGTCTATCCGCATAATCTGGGAGAAGGGAAATTAAGTACGGTGAATGAGAACGATGTGGAATATTACAAGGGTATTTGTTATAGGGGCTTAAAAGATGAGAAAAAGGCAATTGAATGGTTTACAAAGGCAACCAAAGGCCCCGATGAACCTAAACAGGCATTCTATTACAATGATGAGAATCCCGATAAGATCTATTTTCAGGGACTGGCCTGGCGAGCGCTGGGTAATGAAGAAAAAGCACAGGAACGTTTTAAAAAATTAATTGAACATGGAGAAAAGCACATGAATGACAATTGCAAAATCGAATATTTTGCGGTATCGCTTCCCGATCTGGCGATCTGGGAAGAAGATCTGAATAAACGTAACCGCATACATTGCTATAATGTAATGGCATTGGGATGGTTAGGCTTAGGTGAAAAGGAAAAAGCCTGTCTGTCTATGGAAAAAGTGTTGGAATTGGATGTGAATTACCAGGGAACAATGAGTGTTATTTCAATCAATCAATTAAATTAATTGTATTTCACGATGAAAAAAGGAATTTTATTATTGATCTCTCTTCCGTTTTTGATTTTATCCTGTCAAAAACATAAGATTGAAAAAATTGACCTATCAGGTGAATGGCAGTTTCAGATGGATCCGGAGGATCGTGGAATAAATGAAAGATGGTTCGAAAAGAATTTACCTGAAACGATAGTTCTACCTGGTTCAATGGTTGAGAACGGCAAGGGAAACGATATAACGCTTCAAACTAAATGGACCGGAGGAATTAAGAATCCGGAGTGGTATAAAGACCCGAATTATGCTCCTTATGTTGATTCAGCGAATGTCCGGTTCCCATTCTGGCTTCAACCGGAAAAAGAATATACCGGTGCCGCATGGTACCGGAAGGAGATATCCATACCGGCTGATTGGGAGGAAAAAACTGTTTTGTTGACTTTGGAACGCCCTCATTGGGAATCTACCGTTTGGGTTAATGATATGCGAATCGGTATGCAGAACAGTCTGGCGGTACCACATATATTCGATATTTCTCCATTCTTGGAAACAGGTAGCAACATCATCACCATCCGTGTTGATAATCGGACAAAAGATATTGACGTCGGGGAAAATTCGCATAGTATATCCGATCATACCCAATCGAACTGGAATGGTATTGTAGGGGAAATATCACTGGGAACTGCAGGAAAGATATTATTTGATAATATAGAGGTCTTCCCGGATGTAGAGGATAAGACTGTGAAAGTAAAGGCAACAGTGAATAATTCCCTTTCGGAAACACACACTGTAAAGTTTTCTGTTAGTGCCCGTCTTAAGAAAAATGGTAAAAAAGTAAAGGGACAATCGTGGAAGTTTGAGATCTCTCCCGGTAAGAATGATGTGGAGATGATGTATAACATGGGAGAAGACGCCCTGCTATGGGATGAATTCAATCCGAATGTGTACAAACTCCTTCTTACGATGAATTCGGGTCATGAAACGGATATATATTCAGTTGATTTCGGGTTACGTGAATTTAAGGCAGAGGGTTCCCGTTTTGCCATTAACGGCCGGCCTGTCTTCCTGCGTGGAACGCTGGAATGTGCTATTTTCCCTCTAACGGGTTATCCGCCTACCGACATTGCATATTGGAAGAAAATATACACGGCTATACAAGCCCATGGTTTGAATCACATTCGGTTTCATTCATGGTGTCCGCCGGAAGTTGCTTTTGAAGCAGCAGACGAAATGGGTGTTTACCTTCAGATTGAATGTTCTTCCTGGGCCAACCAAAGTACACAATTGGGAAGCGGATTGCCTGTAGACCAGTATATTTGGGATGAAAGCGAGCGAATCGTCAAAAACTATGGCAACCATCCGTCCTTTGTGATGATGGCTTACGGGAATGAACCCGGGGGGCCGAAGTCCAACGAGTTTCTTGCGGAGTTTGTAAGTTACTGGAAAGAAAAGGATGATCGTCGTGTGTATACCAGTGGCGCAGGTTGGCCTGTATTAAAGGTAAATGATTACCATAATATTCCTGAGCCGCGTATACAGAGGTGGGGAGAGGGATTGAACAGTATCATTAACTCACAACCTCCACACACTGATTACGACTGGTCACAAAAAGTGCCTAAAGACGGAATTCCTGTAGTAAGCCATGAAATTGGCCAATGGTGCGTGTATCCTAATTTTAAGGAAATGGAGAAATACACCGGGGTATTGAAACCCAAGAATTTTGAAATTTTCCAGGAAAGCTTGCGGGCACATAAGATGGGGCACTTGGCCGATAGTTTTTTACTGGCTTCCGGAAAACTACAATCATTATGTTACAAGGCTGATATTGAAGCTGCACTTCGTACTCCTGGTTTTGCCGGCTTTCAGTTACTTGACCTGCATGACTTTCCGGGCCAGGGCACTGCGTTGGTGGGTGTTCTCGATCCTTTCTGGGAAGAGAAAGGTTATATTTCCCCTGAAGAATACAGCCGGTTTTGTAATACTACGGTTCCATTGGCACGACTCGAAAAACATATTTTTACCGAAGGTGAAACAATGACTGCAAAAATAGAGGTGGCACACTTCGGAGAAAAACCTTTACAATCCATCAGCCCGAAATGGCAACTTGTAGAGGATGATGAAATTATTTCAGAAGGGATGTTGGATCAGCAGGATATTCCTATAGGAAATGCCATTCAATTGGGAGAGGTGGTCTATAGCTTCCGGAATAAAAATGAATCCCGGAAATTGAGTCTCAAAATAAATATAGAAAAGTTTGAGAACTCATGGGATATTTGGGTTTATCCTGAAAACCAAAATATTGAATCAGCGGATATTAAAGTTGTTGAGGATATTGATAGATCCACTTTGGAATATTTACAGAATGGCGGAAAGATATTGCTCAGTCTGGGTAAAGGTAAGGTGTCTCCGGAAATAGGCGGAAACGTAGGGGTAGGTTTCTCGAGTATATTCTGGAATACGGCCTGGACTGGAAACCAGAAACCTCACACTCTTGGAATTCTGTGTGATCCTTCACATCCCGCTCTTAAAGATTTTCCTACCGAATACCATTCGAATTGGCAATGGTGGGATGCGATGGGGCATGCAGATGCTATAATATTAGATTCTTTGGCTATGGATTTGAAGCCAATAGTCCGTATTATTGATGACTGGGTAAGCAACAGAAGCCTGGCTTTAGTATTTGAGGCAAAAATAGGTAAAGGAAGAATAGTGGTAAGCGGGACAGATCTTGTCAATAATTTAGCATCACGGCCTGAAGCGCGTCAATTAAGAGCCAGTTTAATTCAGTATATGAACAGTGATGCTTTTGAGCCGGGTGTAGGTATAAACCCTGACGATCTGGTGAAAGTAATCAAATAGTACCGATAACGGATATAACTTATCTAAGATTTACTTCAATACCAATACTTCTTTATTTATATAATATAATTATACCATGCTGATTAATAGATTCAGTATAAAGATATGATTTCATTCATTTTGAATAGGACAAGTGAAATTCTGATAAACTGTTAACAAAAACAATTATATATGTATGAAAAAAATGATTCAACAGGTAGATAATTACCTACAAAGGGAGTCAATTAAACATTTTTTATTGACTGTGAGAATAACTTCCCTTTTATTATTTTCCATTGTTTTTTACTCAATGGCAGATAAAGGTTATGAAGATCACGTCAGCCAGCAGCAAAGGAAAGTGATAACCGGCACAGTTGTTGACGAAAAAGGAATACCTATCATAGGGGCAAATATAATTGAAATAGGAACTACAAATGGTACGGTTACCGATGTCGACGGGAACTTTTCACTTCGGGTGAATAATGATGCAAAGATTCGGGTAACTTATATAGGCTATTTCGGACAGGACATTAATACCGGAGACAAGACGACTTTTGACATCACACTACAAGAAGACACGCAGGCTTTGGATGAGGTTGTAGTGATAGGTTACGGTACACAGCGTAAGATAACGACTACCGGCGCTATCACATCTGTCTCGAACGAAGACTTGATAAAAGCGCCGGTAGCTGGGGTAAGTAATGCATTGACAGGCCTCACATCCGGTTTGCAATCCGTACAGGTATCGGGGGAGTTTGGTAATGACAGAGCGAATATCCGTATTCGAGGTATCGGTACTTTGTATACCGGAGGTGCTTCTCCGTTGATATTGGTTGATGGTGTGGAAAGGACTACCTATAACGATATTGATCCTAATGAAATTGAGACACTGAACGTATTGAAGGACGCTTCGGCAACAGCTGTTTTCGGAGTCCGAGGCGCTAACGGAGTCATTTTGATAACAACCCGTTCGGGGAAAGAAGGTAAACCGAAAGTCAGTGCCACGATGAATGCAGCGGCACTGCAACCATCGATATTGCCGGAGATGCTTCGCTCGTATGATTATGCCATATTAAGGAACGAAGCAGAGCGCAATATGGGTCGTACTCCTACTTTTTCGGAGGAAGACTTACGTATCTATCAAAGCGGGGAAGATCCGATCTTTCATCCTGATAAAAACTGGATTAAAGAGTTGATAAGACCTTTGTCGTTTCAGCAGTCATACAATATGAACTTAAGCGGTGGTAGCGAAAGTATGCGCTATTTTGCCTCTTTGGGCTATTTCAATCAGTTCGGTGGATACAACAAACCGGAACAGGATTTCGGTTTCTCGCCCGAACACAACTACGACCGTTATAATCTGCGTATGAATTTTGATTTTGACGTTACGAAAGACCTGTTGTTGTCCGTAAAGTTAGGGAATCAGGTCACCGAGAACATTTTTCCTACCGGCGGTGCATGGGCGGCATTTGACAAGGCGACAAGTACGGCGCCTATGTCGAGTCCCGGTTTTGTAGACGGTAAGGTTATTACGGAAGTATCCGGTTTTCCACAGGGAGTATTGGAGTTTAATCCATGGGTCGAGACAGGTCCTACCAGTGGAGGTAGTTACGGTTTACAGGAAAAGAACTACTCCAATACGATCAATACGAATATATCGTTGCGATACAAACTTGATAAATTTTTAAAAGGTTTGTCAGTCAGGGCTATGGGCGCATATGACTCGTATTACAACAAGTACAGCAGACGTCAGCGTTATTTCGATACATATACTGTTGTGAAAGACCCGGAGACCGGACGCCCTGTTATTTTCAGGAACGACGAAAGCGGTCCGTATTATGGTTTGAGCGAAAATATTTCCGATGCCAATAAATGGAGAAAAATGTATGGTGAAGCTGCTATTGAATATGAGGCTGCCATAGCGAAGGATCACAAGGTAGCCGGACTTCTGCTGGGTACCATGCAAAAGGCCTATTATCCCAGTATGCAATACAAACTACCGACTGCGTATCTCGGTTTAGTAGGCCGTGTTACCTACGATTACAAAAGTAGATACCTGGCAGAAATAAATGCGGGTTATAATGGTTCGGAAAATTTCCCCGAAGGGAAGCGGTTTGGATTCTTCCCCGCATTTTCACTTGGATGGATCGTTACCGAAGAATCTTTCGTTCCTGAAAACAAAGTGCTTACTTTCCTGAAGCTGCGTGGCTCGTACGGAGAAGTCGGGAATGACAAGATAGGTGGCAACAGATATCTCTATCTTCAGGGGCCCTATACATTGACCAATGACGGGAATGCGCGTACCACCTTCGGTATTCCGGGCGTTAATCAGGCCACCTATTCACAATACAAAGAGGGACTTCCGGGCAATCCGAACGTCACATGGGAGCGTGCAAGAAAATGGAATGCAGGTTTTGATATGAAATTGCTGAACGACAAAATGAGTATCACGGTTGATTACTTTGAGGAAAAACGCGATAATATCTTATGGAATTTGTCTACTATCCCGGAATTGGTAGCGATCCAACTCTCCCCTGCAAATATAGGTAAAGTCGACAATTATGGTTATGAACTGGAGGTTGGATACAGGGATAAAATTGAAGCTGTCAATTATTGGGTGAAGGGTCTTTATTCATTTGCCCGCAATACCATCGTTTTCCAGGACGAGCCAAACCGTAGATACGAATGGATGCGTCGGACGGGGCAGTCGGTAGGACAACATTTTGGATTGGTATTCGACGGATTTTACAATACGCAAGAGGAAATAGACGACCCGGAACGTCCCATCTCGCAATGGGAAGGAGCCGGTTTGAAGCCGGGTGATATGAAATATCGTGACTTGAACGGTGACAAGCGTATTACGGAAGAGGATATGCGCCCGATAGGATACAATGATTTTCCGGAAATCAATTACAGTGGTTCGTTTGGCCTTTCGTATAAGGGTTTTGACTTGACTGCATTGGTTCAAGGTGCGGCAAATGTCTCTGTCTATTTTGCAAAACATGCCGGAGCATATCCTTTCGACAGCGATTGGGGGGCGGCCTACACATGGCAGTTGGAACGATGGGAGCAGGGAAGATACGAAAGAGGTGAAAAAATATCCTATCCCCGGGTAGAGCTTTCGCCTACGCTTGGGTTGCACAACTATCAGAAGTCCAGTTTCTGGGTACAGGATGCATCATATGTGAGGCTTAAGAACGTAGAGATAGGTTACCGGCTTCCCTCCTCTTTTCTGAAGAGGATCAAATTGCAAACCCTGCGCTTTTATTTGAGTGGCAACAACCTTATCACGTGGACCGGAATCCGTTATTCCATGGATCCGGATGCAAGAGAATCATACGGACGTGTAATGCCGCCGATGCGGGTATTCAATGCCGGAGTAAATATTCAGTTTTAATATATACATTACTATGAAGAAATATATAATATTTATCAGTTGTTTGATCTTCTCGACAGTGTTTTTTTCCTGCGAAGATTTTTTGGAAAAACCTATCAGTAGCGATATTACTGTAGATAGCGTTTTCAATTCGACCATACGGACAGAGCAATTTTTGTGGAATGTGTATAGTACTGCTTCCATCTATGAATTCAATCATTTCTGGAGCAGTACCGATCCCCGTTTTTATCACTATGGGGCGAGCGGTTCCCTTGTTTCGGTAGCAACAGACGAACTTGAAGTAGAGGGAACTTATCCCGCCATACCACGCTATTTTCATACGGGGACCTGGAATGCGGCGACGATCGACCCCGGCAGTTGGGGATTGGAATTTATGTCGCATATAACCTACCAGGGTATCCGGAATGCAAATATTTTTATTGAAAATGTGGATAAATCGCCTTTTCCTGAAAGCGAAAAGAACAGTATGAAAGCGGAAGCGCGGTTTCTCAGGGCTTTAATGCACTTCGACCTTATGCAGCGTCTCGGCGGTATATCAATAGTAGACCGCGTTTTGTCGGTCAGTTCTATCAATGATGTGGAAGGCGTAAAAATACCTCGTTCGACATATGCCCAAACCGTAGATTTTATTGTTTCCGAATGTGAAGAAGCGGCCAAGTTCCTGCCCAATGTGTATGAGGATACAAAGTATCTCGGACGTATTGTCAAAGGTGCCGCACTGGCTTTGAAAGCCCGGGTATTGCTATATGCAGCGAGCCCTCTCTTCAACGATCCGGAAGGCAAAACATACGTGCCTGTAAGCGATCCTGTTCTCCGTGAATTGATAGGCTATCCGTCGTATGATCAGAACAGATGGCAACTGGCTGTGCAAGCCAATAAAGCCGTGCTTGACTGGGCTTCCGGCGAGAGTGGATGGTGCCGGCTGTACGACGGTTTTGACAATCCGGTGGATCGATATGAAGAAATATTTATCAATCATACTTGTCCTGAAGTGATATTGAGCGCCGGGTTAATGCAGAATGCGGGTGGTTATTTTTGTCTGTTCATGTTGCCGGGGCAGATAATCCCGCAGGGTCAGAACAACCCGTCAAACCATGCCATAACGTTTAATTTCACCAAATTTTATCAGAAAAAAGACGGAACGGACCAGGTATGGGATGAAGTAGAGGGGGTTGCATACCCGTACTCACAGTACCAAAAGAAACTCGGTGAACTGGAGCCGCGTTTTCAGGCTTCTGTTTTCCAGTCCGGTACCGAGTGGTCGAGAGGTTCCGGTACGGTATATCACTTTTATGAAACGAATACGCTACAATTAAAGGATATACGTGGAGTGGGTTTCATGCGTAAGTTCGTAAAAGGAGTAACTCAGAACAGCCCGGCTCCGCGGTGGATAACGTTCCGGTTGGCTGAGTTTTATCTTAATTACGCAGAGGCCCTCAATGAGATAAACGGTAGTCCGACCGAGATAGAATGGGCTGTAAACCAAGTACGGCGCAGGGTGGATATGCCTGATGTAAGATATACAAATCAAGAGGATATGAGAAAAATCATCCGTCGGGAACGAGCCGTTGAATTTGCATTTGAGCAGCACCGCTATTTCGACCTGCGCCGCTGGAAGACGGCGAGCGAGGAGGGGGTGATGAAAGGCAGGATTTATACCCTCAAATTGTATGACACCAAACCGGAGCCGACCTATAAGTTGGAACAGATCTCGAGCCGCGTCTGGGATGATAAAATGTATCTCTATCCGTTCAGGCAGCAAGAAGTCGATCTGGGATATATAACACAAAATCCCGGATGGTAAGATTTAATAATCCACTAATAATATAGTAATAATCGTATGAAAGAAAATAATATTAACCGACTGGCTGCTTTCATTATTTTTCTGATAATTAATACAGGGCTGTATGCCGAGCATCCCGACAGTACATTGCTGAACATTAGTTTCGGACAGCAGGACAGGGTACGGGCTACTTCGTCATTATCGGAAGTAAGTGGTGGAGATTTGCGCAAATCACATGTTGCGACTTTGAGTAATGCGTTTTTCGGGCGATTCAGCGGTATGACAACTATTCAGACCGATGGCGAGCCGGGTTATGACGAGGCTACGCTTTATCTGCGCGGTCCCCATTCAATGCGCAGTAATTCGTTTATTATACTTGTCGATGGATTTGAGACTGACGGCTTTAATCAACTTACCGCTGAAGAAATAGAGTCCGTAACATATCTCAAAGATGCTGCTGCTTTGGCGGTACATGGTATCAGCGGCGCTAACGGGGCTTTGCTCATTACGACCAAAAGAGGCAGTAAGACTGACAGAAAATTGAAAATATCCTTTAAGGCAAGATATGGCCTGCAAACACCCACATATCTGCCTCAATTCGAGAACTCTTACAACTATGCAAGACTTTATAATGAGGCATTGCAGAATGATGGCATGTCGCCTCTTTATACCGAGAAAGACCTGGAGGGGTACCAGAGCGGTGCCGACCCGTATTATTACCCCGATGTGAACTGGTATAATGAAGTGTTGTCTAAAACATCTGATTTGCAGGATTATACGCTATCATTTTCAGGAGGTAATAATTTTTCACGTTATTATGTCATGGCGGGATATATGGGAAGCAACGGCCTGTATGCGCATACCGACGGAAAGAATAATTCCAACATCAGCTTTCAGAGGATCAATTTCCGTGCAAACGTAGATATAGATGTATCTTCCAATCTCTCTTTTGCGCTTAACCTCGGTGGCCGCATCGAAGACCGTATGTTTCCTAACACCGGAACCGCTACTTTCTGGCAACATATGGCTACTTATGCGCCTAATCTTTATCCTGTACGTACCCCCGGCGGACAAATTACCGGAACCGCCAATTATCCCGATAACCCTATAGGTAGTTTGCTCGAAGAGGGTTATGGCTCTCGGCATTCGCGGAATGTGCAAGGAATTGTTACGGCAAAATATAAACTGCCTTTTACCGATGGATTGGGTGTTTTTGGAGGTATTGCATTGAGCAGTAATTATCAAAGCGGTTATAATAAGACCAAGAGCTATGCTTATTATGAGCCGGTAAGAACAGTTTCACAAACAGGAGAAGACTCTCTCTATTACGTCAGGAGGGGTACGGATACGGATTTGGTGGTGTCCACCGGTAACGACGGGGAAACAAACAGGATGGGAATACATGCCGGTGTTGAATACGAGAAAAATTTTGATCGTCATGACCTTAACCTGTTGGTGATGCATAAACAGGATTCTTATTCGACATTTGGCGAACAATCTGTCTATGCCAAGCAAAACCTGCTGGGACGGTTTAGCTATGCCTTCGACCGCAAGTATCTTGCCGAGTTATCATTCTCTTACAGCGGTACGGACAACTACAAGAAAGGCCATAGGTTCGGACTTTTTCCTGCTCTGTCGCTTGGATGGGTTTTATCGAACGAAGACTTTATGCCCGAAACAGACCACATCAATTTCCTTAAAATAAGGGGATCGGCAGGGCTTCTTGGTAACGATAAAGGAGCAGAACGCTTCGCCTATAACCAGTATTGGGGAACAGCCTCAAGCCAGGGTTATTACTTCGGTACAGGTGTAACTTACTATGGCGCATTGGTACAATTGGCACTTGCTGATCCGCGGTTTACATGGGAGAAAGCCATGGTGTATAACGCAGGCATCGACGCCGTTTTTCTCAATAACCGTCTCTCGCTGGCAGCTGATTTCTATCTTGAAAACAGGTATGATATTCTCGTGAATGTTACCAACACTATGCCAAGTTTTTCGGGGGTCAATTTTTCCACTATGCAAAACAAAGGTAAGACCCGTAATCAAGGCGTTGAAGTATCTGTACGATATACCGACAAAATCGGTGAAGTAGGCTATTTTGCCGGTTTGGGTGGTTCAATGTCACGTACTAAAATTATTGCAAGTTATGAGACGCCCCATAAGGAACAGGCGAGATATACGCAGGGACGCCCCCTGGGTCAGCGATTTGGCCTTGAGGCAATAGGCTTTTTCCGCGATAATACGGATATTGAAAACAGTCCGCTACAGACTTTTTCCAACGTTCGCCCCGGTGATCTCAAATACAAAGACCAGAATGACGACGGCATCATTGATATAAACGACGAAGTGGCCATAGGCCATCCGAGCGTGCCTGAGATCTCTTATTCCGCCAATCTTGGCGCTTCTTGGAAAGGTTTTGATGTGGAATTTCTGTTCGATGGTAATACAAATCGCAGTGTCTATCTCAGTGGTTATATGTTCTGGCCTTTTATCAATGATTATAATATATCTAAATGGACAACTGAGCGGCGATGGACGCCCGAAACGGCAGACCGTGCGGCTGCTCCGAGACTTGGTGTACAAGCCAATGCCAACAATTATCGCTCGTCCGATTTCTGGGTGCGTAATATTTCCCTGTTGAGACTACGAAATGCTGAAATAGGATGGACTTATGCAGGAAAAGCTTTGCAAAGGGCCAGGATAGAGAAATTCCGGGTATATCTCAGCACCCTGAACCTCTTCACATTGGATAATTTAGACGCCGACGTGGATCCTGAAACATTGAGTGTCGGATATCCTACATTGAAGACCTTTTCGCTTGGCGTAACTTTAGATTTTTAAGCAACAATCAAAATTATTATTCTATGAAGATATTACAATATTCAATACTCCTGTTTTCCCTTTGTCTGCTGGCGGGATGCAGCGATTTTATGGAAACTGCTATTGAGACAAAATACCAGGAAGAAGATGTCTTTGTCAATTATTCACGGATGAGCAATGCAGGCTATGGCGTGTATGCTACTTTGTTCAATTTCGGTTTCAACAGGATCAGTTCGGCCATGCTTGCCTCCGCATGCGATGAAGCCGACCATGCCGACGTCAATTCCTCTGTCCAGCATTTCAACGCCGGAACGTGGAGTTCCTCTTTGAACCCTGATGATTGCTGGAGTACGTTCTATACGGCCATCCGTCGCGCCAATCTTTTTCTTGAAGGATCGACCGGCTATAAGACGATTCTTTTCCGCGACACGACTATCACTGCCAATGCCGAAAATTACAGATACCAGGTCAGGGATATAGAATGGTTAAGAGCAGAAACCCGCTTTTTGAGAGCTTTGTATCATTTTGAATTGGCAAAACGCTATGGGGACATACCTATCATGAAGCAGGTGATCGACGATGAAGCGACGCTTCTCAAAATAACAAGGGATGATTTTGATGATTGTATCGATTTTATAGTTACGGAGTGCGACGAAATAATGCCTCTCCTGAGAGATACATGGGTAGATTTCGATGGTAATAAATGGCGGGGACGGGCTACCAAAGCGGCAGCACAGGCTCTTAAAGCCCAGGCGCTGCTGTATGCGGCAAGTCCTCTTCATAATCCTTCGAATGATCTGGAACGATGGAGTAGGGCCGCCGAAGCTGCGCATGCTATCATCGCATCGGGGAAGTTCTCCCTGCATAATAACTATCGCGGTCTGTTCAATCTCGGGAATGGTTCGGATAGTAATCCCGAAGTGTTGTTTGCCGTGCAACGATGGAACGAAAATACTTTCGAGAAATATAACTATCCCATAGGATACGACCAGGGTGGGCAGGCTACTACATCGCCTTCACAGAATCTCGTCGATGCCTATGAGATGCGAAGTACAGGCAAGTATATCGAACAGCCCGGTTCGGGTTATGATCCTCAAAGACCCTATGAGGGAAGGGATCCCAGACTTACCATGTCGATAATAGTCAATAACTCCTCGTTCAAAGGACGCAACGTCGAATGCTGGATCGGGGGTATCGATGGAACAGACAAATTGAAAGCTTCCACCACTGGTTATTACCTCAAGAAATATGTCAACGAAAACCTGAACCTGACGCAAAATCAGGCAAGCGTCCACTCATGGATTATTTTCAGGTATGCCGAAGTGTTGCTCAACTTTGCTGAAGCGATGAACGAAGCTTACGGACCGGAAGAGAAGCGCGGTATGTCAATGAATGCCAAGTCGGCTGTGGATGCGGTCAGACAGCGCGCCGGAGTAAATATGCCAATATTGCCTCCCGGATTGACACAAGCCGAAATGCGTGAGCGTATCCGCAACGAACGGCGTGTAGAACTCGCTTTCGAGGAACGGCGTTTCTTCGATGTACGCCGTTGGAAGATAGCAGAACAGACCGAAAATCTCCCTCTGATGGCAATGCAGATAACAAAAAGACAAGATAACACTTTTGATTATCTCGTTATAAAAAAAGAAGACCGCATCTTTAAGGCACATATGTATCTCTATCCCATTCCCGAAGCCGAGACCCTGAAAGGTTCCATTACACAGAATCCGGGATGGTGAACGTCTATTAATTAATTAGTTAAAAATTAATCTGTAATGGTTATGCAAAGAATATTATTCATATTTATAACTGTTTTTGTCCTTGGTTGGGGCGCTTGCACCGATAAGATTATTTTTGTTGCTGACGAAGCGCCGGATATCCCGGTACTTGAAAACTATTCGGCTGAATACCTGTGGATAGGGCCGGAGTACAAACTTGCAATTGATGCTGTTATCAAAGACAAAGAAGCATTGGAATCGCTGCAAATGTCTGTTAGCGAGTGGAATATTGATAAATCGGTAAACCTTTCGGGAAAAGAATTTATCCTTCAGGACACGTTTTTAGTGACCAAAGATGCAAACCGGACTAAACATGAAGTAGAGATAGTAGTCAGGAATGCGGCAAAAGGTATCTTGCGTGTGAAAATTCCTGTCACCGACCTGTCGGCAACGAATCAGATCGAAGGTTATTCTCCGGATCTCCTGCCGCCTGTTATCACTGTCCAGGCGCCGACTGTCAATCACTTCTACGGCCTTGCAGATGTACCCATACCGTTAAGTGTGGATGCATTGATAACGGAAGATGTGGAAATGGCGGATATATACTTCAAGGTATGGGGTGAAAACGTCAAAGGCCAGTATTTTGAAGTGGAAGATACCTGGAATCCCACTACTGAAGAGGAAAAATTTTCATACAATTATGCTAAAGATCTCGAAATACCGGGCGGCACGGTGGGTGAATACCAATTTATGATACGCGCTACCGATAAAGCCGGAAACCAGGCGGTTACCGGTGGTAATCTGACAGTAGGCATGATGGATAGATTGTATCTTTCGGATGCAAAAAACGACGGTGAAGTGAGCGGGCAGGGTTTTGACGCCTATGCTTCGGCTGACGCATGGGGTGTAGGTACGCTTGTGCCTATGCAGAAGATAGGAAATAACCTCTTTCAGTTGAATTACTATTATCGTAATGATAACGATGAGAACATTCGCTTCATTGCGTTCATGGGTGCCGACAGACCGTTCAATCAATCTCCGAGGGGTATCAAATATACGTTGGACGGTACGAATGTCGTGGCTCTTGCCGCAGGATCACAGGAAGACCTGACGGCCAACCTTCAGGCTGCCGAGTTCAAACTGCCTGTTTCGCAAAAAGGCTATTATACGATTACGGTGGATATGTCTGCCAAAACGGTTAAAGCAACTCCTCTGGCCGCAACGAATCCCGATTTTGCCAATCCTGCCCTGTTCCCCGGTTTCTCTGCATCCAATCCATACCCCTATCTGGCTATTATCTCCGGTGGCGCTGTCGTAGGGACTTCCGGATGGGCTGAAATAGAGAACAATACCAGCTTATATAAAGAAGCCGATCATAATTTTATCTATAGCGGCCATTTTCGTACGGCAGGGGGTGTAAATATCAATTTCCAGGCGCCCAAAGCCTCGCTGGTGGGTAATACGGGATGGTTTCGGCTACCGGCTGCGCGTGCCAATATGAGAGATACATACGGCGATCTGGTATCCATGATCAAACCGGTAGGTGCATCCAATAACGGTGCTAACTATGGTATTACGCTTACCGGTAATACCGACTGGTACGCTACCTACGATTTGATTACCTACAGGCTTAGGATTGTAAAGAAGCAATGAATTGTAGAATGATACTGTCAGGCCGGTAATACCGGTAATAATTGTAAAACAGGGGGCAAGGTTCCCACCGTTTGCTCCCTGTTTTTATGTACAGCGAAGCTGTAGGATGTAAGAAATTTATGGTAGGTTGTATAGAATAATAACAGACTGACCTTTCCCATACGCTCCCAGTGAAGTCAATCATACAATATGCGAGAGTTGAATAACAAATATTTTTTGTAGAATAGGTGTAGTTAGTACTTTATAATATGTTCTCCAGATTTTTGATTTTCTTATCAATACTTTTCTTTAAAAATCCAGCTATTTATGCCCAAAAAGATAGCAAACCCAATATTTTGTGGCTTGTGATCGAAGATACTTCTCCTCAATATATTGGTTGTTATGGGAATTCAGCGGTAAATACACCGAATATTGATCAATTGGCTTCCGGCGGAGTACGGTTTTCCAATGCATACAGTACCGGTACAGTGAGTTCGCCCAGCCGTAGCACTATTATTACCGGAGTCAAAGCTTATAAAATGGGAACAGGGAATCATCGGAGTAGTTTTCCTATTCCCGATTTTATTAAAGGGTTCCCTTATTATTTAAAACAAGCAGGATATTATACCTCCAATAATTCCAAAACCGATTATAATACTTCTGATGCAAAAAGGATTATAACCGATTCATGGAATGAAAGTTCAGCAACCGCAGGATGGTGGAACAAAAAGCCGGGTCAACCCTTTTTTTCCGTGTTCAATTTTGCGGATTCTCATCAGTCAAGAACGATGACCAATCCGTATCATATGTATGAAAAACAGGTATTGGATTTACTACCTGATTCGCTTGCAGTGGATGACAATGATTTTCAGATGCCTCCATTTTATAAGGATACGCCGGAGATGCGAAAGCAACTGGCACGCGTGTATAACGGTGTTTCTCTTGCTGACTATAAAATCGGACAAATACTGGACCGCATTCGGAAAGATGGGCTGATGGATAACACCATTATCTTCTTTTATGCCGACCATGGCGAAGGAATGCCACGGGGAAAATCAAATGGAATAGGGCAGGGATACAAAGTCCCTTTTGTCGTTTGGTTTCCGGAAACTTATAAACACTTGTCGCCATGGGGTACAGAAGGAATTGTTACCGATGAACAAATAGATTTTGCAGATCTGGCTCCTACCATATTAAGTCTGGCTGACGTTGATATTCCTGAATATTTCGACGGCAGGGCCTTTTTGGGGAGTCAACGGGAAGAAGCCAAAGAATATCTTTTCATTTCTAATGACGGATGTGAGAATTCATTCAATCTGGATCGTACGGTTATTAAAAACAATCTTTTGTACACCAGGCATTTTACACCGTATTCACCACAGCTCAGATGGATCCATTATTTCATATATGGGTCAATCAGCCAGCTTATTGTAAATGATTATAACTCAGGAAAACTATCTGATAAAGAAGCCATCGTAATGGAGCCAAGAAAGGCCGAGTACCTCTATGATTTATCAGCCGACCCGTGGGAAATGCATGATCTGAGCAATGACCCGGCTTATAGAGAAGAACTGGATCAAATGAGACGTGCCCTTGAAAAGAACATTGTTGATAGTAAGGATGTGTTATTCAATACGGAATATGAACTTAAAAAACTGGGTGACAACTTTACACCTTATGAGTACCGACTCCTTGATGACTATGATTTTAATAGTATCTGGGAAGCTGCTAAATATGCCGGGTTCAGAGATGCAAAAAGTAAAAATGAGCAGATTAGGCTTCTGAATAGTCCTGATAAGGTCGCGAGGCTTTGGGCAGCTATAGGTTTAAAAAGCCAGCCCTCTTTTGATGAAATAGAAATAATACAGATTTTACACCATCTGTTTGATCCTTACCCTCCGGTGCAGATATTTCTGGCATCAACACTATATGATATGAATAAAAGTCCGGAAGCCCGGGAGGTATTGGAAAAATATCTTTCAGGTTCCGACCCTGATTTAGTATTGATGGTCCTACATAATTTGCATTATATGCAGAGAAAAGGAGATTTTATTGAGCAACTGGTGCAACTGGAAGAAAAGATGGGAACAGAAAGCAGAAATATGGAATCGGCCAAGCATAGTTTGGAAGTATTATTATACAGGCTTATTGATCAGCCACTTAAAATGGAGTTTTTTTGGTAGAATGTAGTAAGAATAGAAAAATCAATAACTTAAGTTTCCCATGTAAGTTTGAAATGTAAGCAACTCAATGCTTTAATTGCAATCATACGGCTTACGAAACTTAAATCAATAATTTTTAATCATATGAAAATGAGGTGTATAGGTAATATTGTGGTAGGGTTGGCCGTTCCTTTTCTGGCTTGTGGATCAAAGGTGGATATCCCTTCCCCTTCTGTTCCCTCCGAAACGCGCATAATGAAAATTGATCCGGAGCAGGAGTTACAAACTATCGACGGTTTTGGCGCTTCCGATGCATGGCGCTGCCAGATGGTAGGCAAATACTGGCCCGAGGAGAAGAAAAACAGGATTGCAGATTTATTGTTCAGTAAGGAAACCGACGAGAAGGGAAACCCAAAAGGGATCGGATTGTCTATCTGGCGGTTCTATCTTGGAGCCGGAAGTATGGAACAAGGTTCCGAAAGCGATATATCTGATGAATGGCGTAGGGGCGAATGTTTCCAGTCTCCGGACGGGACCTACAATTGGAATAAACAGGAAGGACAGCGCTGGTTCTTACAGGCCGCCCGTGAGCGGGGAGTGGAAAAATACCTGGCTTTTACCATCAGTCCGCCCGTACACATGACAATTAACGGTAAAGCTTTCTCACCCCAAAAGCAGAAAATGAATATCAAAGAAGGTATGATGCCGGATTATGCTGAATTTCTGGTGGATTGTATTGAAAACCTGCAAGAGAAAGAAGGAGTGACGTTTAATTACCTGAGTCCGGTAAATGAACCGCAATGGGAATGGATGGCGGGCAATAATGGCAAATCCAGTCAGGAAGGGACGCCTGCTACTAACCGTGAATTATTTGAACTCACTTCCCTTTTATCCGAAAGGTTAAAAGAACGTGGTTTATCCACTACTATTGCATTGGGAGAAGCAGGTGCGATTAATTACCTGTATGGAATGGTAAATAATGAAATGCGCGACAATCAGATTGAAGAATTCTGGAGTCCTGCCTCTACACTGAGTATTGCGTCATTACCCAATGTTGAAAAAGTGATAACCGGTCATAGTTATTTCTCAGTATGGCCGGTTGCCAGCCAGGTGGAACATCGTCAGAAGCTGGATGCCCGGATTAAGCAATACCCGGGACTGAAATACTGGCAAACAGAATATTGTATCCTGGAACAACCCGGAGAGAGTGAGATACCGGGCGGTACGGGTAATCAGCGTGATCTGGGGATGAAAACCGCCCTGTTCGTAGCGCGTATTATTCATAATGACCTGGTGGTGGCCAATGCATCGTCCTGGCAATGGTGGACTGCCCTTACCAGAGCCAATTACAAGGATGGACTTATTTATCTGGACGACGGGGCAAGTAATGGAAGCATGTCGCCGGAATATTGTAAACAGGATGGGTTTGTCCGCGATTCCAAACTATTATGGGCTTTTGGAAATTACTCTTTCTTTATTCGTCCCGGCATGAAAAGGATCCATGTTGATGGACAAAATCCGGTACAGGCATCCAACGATGTGATGATAAGCGCCTATAAAGATACCGATACCAGGAAACTGGTTGTTGTTGCCATTAATACAAGCAATACGGAACGTACATATAAACTTGAGTTGAATGGAAAATTAAAGAACGGGAAACTTATTCCATATACTACTTCGGAGAACTCGAATCTTGAAAAAGGGGCGGAAGTTACTCCGGATGAAATTGTCATTGCTCCAAAAACAGTGGTCACATTTATAGGTGATATACAGTAAGTTACCACAGATTTTATAATTCATAAATACAAACCGAAATGTCCAGATATCTTTTACTCATACTGTTTATAACCGGTAGCTGTCTCATAAAAGCACAGCCGGTACAAAACGCAAAACGAACCGAAGCACCTATTTCCGTAGCAGGTATATGGAACTTCAAGCTCGACCCGATGAACGTCAGTATTCCTGTCAAGGGCAGTAATTTTGTGAGTAAGTTCCCCGAAACAATAGTATTGCCCGGTTCAACAGACCAGGCCGGCAAAGGTTACAAGACACAGGATATGACTTCCATCCGGCTGACCCGTCTCTTTGAATATAGCGGGGCAGCATGGTATGAAAAAGACAATATCTTTATTCCCGAGGGATGGAAAGACAAGCAAATGTTTCTCTTTCTTGAACGGGCTCATTGGGAAACACAGGTCTGGATAAACGGCCATAAGGTAGGGCGGGAGGAAAGCCTCTCTGCTCCCCATACATACGATATTACGCCTTATATAAAGGCCGGGGCAAAAAACAGCGTACGTATCCGTGTGGACAACAGTCTGATTTATGATATAGCTTATACCCATGCCATAAGCGCCGAAACCCAGACTAACTGGAACGGGATCATCGGACGTATGGAAATTCAGGCGTTCGATAAAGTGCATATTACCGACTTACAGGTTTACCCGCAACGCAAAGACAATAAACTGGATATTACAGCCGGGATATCGAACCGTACCGGCCAACCGGTGAAAGGGGAGGTACACATCATCTGCCATTCCGTCAATACACCCGTCAAACAATCGTTTCCGGAGGTTATTGTTCCGTTCGAAGGAAATGATTCGGTGATCACGCTTACCCACCGGTATGATCCCGGTGTACAATGGTACACATGGGATGAGTTCGATCCATACCTTTATAAACTGGAATATGCCGTTACAATACCCGATAAAGGCTATTATGATGAGAAAACAGTAAGGTTTGGTGTCCGCGATCTTGCTACGCAGGGAACCCAGTTTATCGTCAATGATATTCCCGCTTTTATGCGTGGGGCGGTGAATTCCTGCGAGTTTCCCCTTACCGGTTATCCTCCTATGGATTATTCCGAATGGAAACGAGTGCTTACTGTTTATAAGGAGTATGGACTTAATTGCATACGTTTTCATTCATGGTGTCCTCCGGAAGCCGCTTTCATTGCGGCCGACGAGTTAGGTCTCTACCTGCAGGTGGAAAATCCGGACTGGCGCTTTACCGTAGGAGAGGACGAAGCTACTAACCAGTTTTATTTTGCCGAAGCTCGCAGGATATTTAAAGCGTATGGGAATCATCCTTCCTTTGCTTTCTTCTGTGAGGGAAATGAACTTGTAGGCAAAGGATGCGTGCCTTTCCTTCAGGAGATGCTGAAACAATGGAAAACCGATCCGAGGCATCTTTATGTGGCGGCGTCGGGATATCCCACTGTGGAAGGAAGTGACTTTTACGAATTCTACGGGGCCCGTCCCCAACGCTGGCAGGAAGGGTTGAAAGGCCGGTTCAACGCGCAACCGTTAAATACTTTGTATGATTATTCCGATTATGTAAGCAAATTCACTATCCCGATGATCACCCATGAGATCGGGCAATGGTGCGCTTATCCGGATTTTGAGCAGGTTAGCAAATATGTAGGGGTATTAAAACCGTACAATTACGAACTCTTCCGTGAAGACCTCAGGAATAAGAATATGCTCGACCAGGCATACGATTTCCATGTCGCCTCCGGTAAATTTCAGGTAATACAGAAAAAAGAGGAGTTTGAATCTTATTTTCGTACACCCGGTTTTGGAGGTTATCACCTGTTACAGTTGAACGATTTTCCCGGACAAGGCACTTCACCGGTAGGTGTTGTGGATGTTTTCTATGACCCTAAACCATATGTGACTGCCAAGGAATTCAGCGATATCCAGAATCCTTGTTTGCTCCTTCTTCGTGTTGAAAAGCTCACATGGACCAATGCGGAAACTTTTACGGCGAAAGCTCAGGTAACCAATTTCCTGAAAAAAGACTTCAAAGATGCGACAGTCACATGGACGCTCCGGTACCCCGATGGACGGATGTATAACCAGGGAAGTTTCACCGGTATCCACATACCCATAGGCCCTGTTACCGATATAGGGGAGATATCCATCCCGTTTGCAGATATCAGGGAAGCGACTGATTTGATAGTGATAATAAAAATCGATGGTACAGATATATCCAATAAATGGAAGATATGGGTATATCCTCAGACACTTCCCGATGTAACCCCGAAAAATGTATTGGTGATCCGGCAATGGGATAAAAAAGCAAAAGCGCATCTTGACAAAGGAGGCAATGTATTGTTGCTGGCCGACACGGCAAAAGTAAATTCCAACGTGTCGCCCGGTTTCTCAGGCATATCGTGGAATGCGGTCTGGTCGGGTACCCCGCCCAATCTGCTGGGTATATTATGTGATCCGCAGCATGCCTTATTCAGGCACTTTCCTACCGAATTCCATTCCAACTGGCAATGGTTCGATCTGGTAAGGAATTCAAAGCCGGTCGTACTGGATCATACGCCTTATGCATTCAGACCGTTGGTACAAATTATTCCTGATTGGAACAATAACCGGAAAATAGGCCTTATATTTGAAGCAAAAGTGGGAAAAGGGAAACTTTTGGCAACTACCATTGCATTCAACGACATGATGGATAAAAGCCCGGTTGCGCGCCAGATGTATTACAGTATGGTTCATTATATGAATTCCGGGGAATTCTCACCTGAAGAGGTGCTGACATTTGAAATGATTGATAGACTGTTTATTCAGCCATGAAGTATTATCTCAATAAATTGTTATTATTATCGCTTTTCGCTGTTTTATCGGCATACGGCTTGTATGCCCAGCAAAAATATTGGAACGAGCATACCAAGTTAACTCCATGGAGGTTCCCTTTGGTAACGGATAAAGCAGCCATTACCTACGAAGACCTCACAGGTGATGGTACGCCGGATATTATCCGTACATTTATATTGGATAGTATTCCGGTAATGTGGATCGATGATGATGGTGACATGCGATATGGCGATACGGAGGGTGATACGGATAATGATTGTTTACTGATAGACTTGAATAGAGACGGGATTTTTGGTGGACCGGAGGATTTGTCCATTGACTGGGTGGATACTGACGATGACGGTATTGCCGATATGCAAATTGTTATTTATAACGGGAAAGAAGATATCCGTTACAGTCCCGATTATAAATCCGACTTTATTATCGTAATAGATATAGAGAAAGACGATATCAAGACCTTTATTGATTGGAACAAACTTCTTCCCCTTTGTTGGGAACGGAACGGGCATGCTAACTTTTATCAGGACTATCATGGAAATACTTTGCTGCTAAAGGGACATAACTCCAGTTTCAGAGTGGCAGACCCCCGTTTCAATTGCGAAAATCCGTTTATTTTTTATGATTATGACGGAGATAATCTGACTGAAATGGCTCTCCGGTTGATGGATGTTCCTTATGTCAGACCCCGACCGGACAAACCGGAAGATAAAAAATTCGAAGAGATCGATCCGGCACATGATATTCTGTACAGCCAACGAATCACATGGGCAAGCATTGCATGGGATATGGATAATGACAATGGACAAGGAAACGAGTTTGATCTCGATATGACGATTCATTTTGCCGGAAAGGGTTTTGAGTATGCCGACCAGGTACATGCTTTTAAAAATCTGAGAGGATTGCCCGAAGCCGATAAATATATGTATGACCCACGTTGGAGACAAATGGAAGAACTCATTTATCCGGATGAAAAGGTGGCGTATGATATGACCTTTAAAGAGGGTGAATGGGATTACTGTTGGTTTGTTTTTGATGAAGATGATGATTGTAACCGCTGGGAACGGGTGGAACTCTATTATCCTTATGACCTGTTCAAGGTGGGTGCAGCCAAAGGTGGACTCGATAGCCATAAACAGTCGGACGCCATTGGAGACAGGGGTGAATTTGATGAGGATAATTCCGGGAAAGGAAAATTATACCTGTCGCCTATAGATGGGCGTATTCACCTGTATGGCGCCGAATGGGGTGCATGGCGGATAGACCAGAATGCTTCCTATTTTCAGGGATACGGCGGGTTATACGACTCACGTCACGTGGAGCAACGTCTCTATCCCGACCCTGAATCATGGGCGACAGTCAGGTACTCAGATACTGATGATAACGGTTTCTTTGATCTTGTTGAATATGACCTTGATGGTGACGGCAAGTTCGAAGAATGCATCTCTCTCATTGAACTGGGTATTGATGACAGGGGAGTAATTTATGATACTGCAAATATGAAATACGAGGATATGCGTGCCTTATTCGATACCTGTACCGATGATATATGGCAACGTGCCCAACAGGCAATAGAAGTAGCGGGGAAATACCGGCTTAATACCTCATGGTATGCCTTCTGGAAACAACCGCGTACTCAGTTTGAAAGATACAGTTATGGATTCTGGCTCAATTTTTATATTTATAAGGATTTGAGTCATCTTGCACAACTCCGTGGAGACAATGAGATGAAAATACAACTGGATAAAGCATATTATTCGGGTAACTGGAAAAAGATGTTGAAATGAAGAATATTCTGTTATCGATTGGTTTTATAGGGTGGATGGTTTCCTGCTCACAACCGGAAACCCGGATAGACCTATCCGGCGAATGGACTGTAAGGATTGACTCGGTGCATTATAAAGTCATTCTTCCGGGCTCTCTTGCTGAAAATAACGTAGGTTATGAACCAACAGATTCTGCTACCAATATGCTGAGTGAAACATATGGTTACCAGGGAGCTGCCTGGTATGAAAAAGAAGTGATGATACCTTCATCATGGGAGAATCGTCCGGTAGAACTGTATATGGAACGCACGAAAGTATCGGAGGTGTACATTAACGGGAAACCGGTGGGTAGTCAGAATAGTGTTTCCACACCCCATGTTTACAGGATCGACTCATTATTCAGAGCGGGTAAAAATCAAATTGCCATAAAGATAGATAATACCAAAAGCCTGCTGCCGCTTGGGGGCTCACATGCCTATTCAGCACATACGCAAACCAATTGGAACGGTATCTTGGGTGATTTCTATCTGAGAGTATTGCCTGATATATCTATCCGGCAACTACGGATTGATACTTCAGTCGATGGACACAGTACGGTTCGGATCTCCCTCGTCAATCATACCAAAACTCCTTTGGAGAACGAGGAAATCAGGATCACAGTTAAAGATGAGAAGGATAAAATCGTTTCACAAAAAGAAATGTTACTCAATGTGATCCCGGGTGACTCGGAATACCCAATGGAGATAAACATTCCTGATCCTGCCTTGTGGGATGAATATACGCCCACTCTCTATACGTTTCAGATAGAGATCCGGGGAAATGATTCAAAGACCGTTCGTAGCGGGATCAGGAATTTTACAACGCGGGGAACACAATTCGTGAACAATGGCAGGACAGTTTTCCTGCGGGGTAAAAACGAATGTGGGATTTTTCCGCTTACCGGATATGCAAGTATGGAGATAGATGACTGGAGAAGATATTTTTCCACCATTCGCTCTTATGGCCTTAATCATGTGCGGTATCATTCATGGACGCCACCTAAGGCCGCTTTTATCGCCGCCGATGAAGCAGGTGTGTTCCTGCAACCGGAGTTACCCTTATGGGGGACTTACCGTGAGACGGATACCGTCCTTATATCCTATATGAAGCAGGAAGGGCGCCGCATTATAGAGGAATATGGTAACCATCCTTCCTTCGTTATGTTTAGTCTGGGAAATGAACTGGAGGGAGATACCGCGATAATGGCAAGTGTCATAAGAGAGTTAAAAGAGGCGGATCAGCGCCGTCTTTATGCGCTGGGAACAAACAATCATTACTGGAATCCTCAAACACATCCATTGGAAGATTTCTTTGTGGCCATGCGGCATGGTAAAGCCGCTCCGGATAATAGTACTGACTTGCGGGGTTCTTTCTCCTTTGCCGATTCCGACAAGGGCGGGATAATTAATTGTCTTGTCCCGAATGCATTGCGTGATTTTTCCTCTGCCAATCAAAAGTTGGGTAAGCCTGCCATCGGGCATGAAACAGGGCAATACCAGATATTTCCCAATTTTGAGGAAACCAGTAAATATACAGGCGTCCTGCGCCCTTTGAATTTCATGGTATTCAAAAACCGGTTGGAACAGACAGGAATGGGCGGACAGGCAAGCGCTTTCTTAAAAGCTTCCGGTGCACTGGCCGCCTTGTGTTACAAGGAAGAGATAGAAATGGCATTGCGTACACCCTGTTTTGGTGGTTTCCAGCTACTCGATTTACAGGATTACCCCGGTCAGGGAACTGCCCTTGTGGGTATCCTTGATGCTTTCATGGAATCCAAAGGTGTTATTTCACAGGAAAAATGGACTGAGTCCTGTACGGATGTCGTACCGTTGGCACGCTTCCCGAAATACTGCTGGAACAGGGATGAAGTATTTACTGCAGAGATACAGATCGCCCATTACGGACAGGCTGATATAACGGGTAAGACAGTTTCCTGTACCTTATCCACCGAGTCCGGTGAAGCTGTTTACAGTAAAGATATCTTCTGCCCGGTTATTTCTCAGGGACAGTTACACTCTCTGGTAACTTTGGATATTCCGTTAAACAATATCCGGGAACCGGGAAAAATGAAACTTCAGGTGGCTTTGAAAGAAACGGATTATCAGAACTTATGGGATATCTGGGTATATCCAGACTATAATGCAACGACAATAGCCGAAGCCAATTTTAATGGGGTAACTGTTACCCGTGATAAAAAACTTTTTGAAAAATTATATAAAGCGGATAGCCCGGTTTTATATATCCCTATGGAAAAAGATATCCGTGAGCGATCAGTAGGCGGTTTATTTATCAGCGATTTCTGGAATTTCAAAGTATTTAAAGGCGTAGCCGAAAGTCTGGGTATTGAACCTTCGCCCGGTACTTTAGGATTATTGGTTGAAAATCCCGGACATAGGATATTCAACTCTTTCCCTACCGATTCGCATACGAATTGGCAATGGTGGCATATCGTGAAAAATTCACGGCCAATAATACTTGACGATATGCCGGCTGATTATTTCCCTATTGTACAGGTAATTGATAATTTCGACCGTAACCATAAACTTGGACTGATTTATCAACTTCCCGGAAGCAAAGCACTGGTCTGTTCATCCGACTTATTCGCTTGCAGTAACGAACCGGAGGTGAAAGCATTATTTCATAGCTTATTGGAATACTTGAAGGAATAGAGTGGGTGGAATTGCTGTTTTGTAAACATGGCGTGACGTTATGATAATTGATATTAACTTGATTAGATGAGTAGTTATGAATAGTAAAGCAGTGTTTTCAATACTGTCGGGAGCAGCCCTGTTGCCGCTTTCATTATATGGCGTAACCGGGAAAAAACAACCAAATGTGTTAATCATTCTGGCCGATGACCTGGGATGGAAAGACTTGCACTGTACGGGAAGCGACTATTACGAAACTCCCAACATAGATGGTATTGCAGCAAAAGGAGCAGTGTTTACTAATGCTTACGCGGCTTGCCAGGTTTCAAGCCCTTCACGGGCCAGTATCCTTACTGGTAAAACTCCTGCACGACATGGGATCACCACATGGATAGGCGAAGCATCGGGCGAAGAATGGAGAAAAATGAACAGGCATACCAAAATGCTTCCGCCGGATTATAATTGGCGGCTTTCAGCGGATGAACTGACTTTACCGGAGAAATTGAAAGAAGCAAACTACACGACTTTTATGGCGGGCAAATGGCATCTGGGTGATGAACAATCGACGCCGGAGATACACGGATTTGATATCAATATTGGAGGATGGGATTCCGGCAGTCCGCATGGCGGATACTTTTCTCCATATGATAATCCTAAATTAACCGATGGGCCAGCCGGGGAGAATCTCTCTATGCGGCTGGCAAAAGAAACAAGTGATTTCATCAAGAATCATACGGAAACAGAGAGGGAAAAACCATTTTTCGCTTATCTGTCTTTTTATGCCGTGCATAGCCCCATACAGACAACAAAAGAACGATGGAGCTATTTCAGGGACAAGGCTGAAAAAAATGGTATATCGGCAGAGGGTTTTGCCATTGACCGGACTCTTCCGGTAAGGCAGCATCAGGATAATCCTGTCTATGCAGGGCTTATCCGGCAGATGGACGATGCAGTGGGGGTTGTATTGCAGCAACTCAAGGATTCAGGGATTGACGACAATACGATCATCATTTTCACCAGCGACAATGGCGGTGTGTCCTCGGGAGATAATTATTCTACCTCCAACCTGCCACTGCGGGGAGGGAAGGGCAGACAATGGGAAGGAGGCCTGCGGGTACCTTTTATCATCCGGTACTCACCGGAGATAGCCGCCGGTATTTCCTGTGATAAACCGGTAATCGGAATGGATATTTACCCTACGATCCTCGATTATGCGGGTATTAAATCCGTTCCGAAACAACATATGGATGGTATAAGTATCCGTCGGGTTATTGAAAACAATCGACCGGAAAAGGTCGAAAGGGAATTATACTGGCATTTTCCCCACTATGCAAACCAGGGAGGCGAGCCTTCATCCGTAATCAGAAAAGGAGATTGGAAACTGATTTACTATCATGAAGATGAAAGGTGTGAATTATACAATCTGCAACTGGACGAAAGCGAAAACGAGTTCCTGAACCCATATTACCCGCAGAAGGTGAAAGAATTGAAAAAGAATCTATTTCGCTGGATGAAAAAAGTGGATGCCAAACTGCCTGTAGTTGATCCTCTTTATGATCCCCGTAAAGAAACGGCATTCAGGAAACAGCAACAGGAGCAAACCCTGAAGAGACAGAGTGAGATACGGGAAAAACAATTATCCCCGGATTGGGAACCCAATGCTACATGGTGGGGAAGTATCATCGATTGATCTATAAAATATAATAATGAAACATATTCTTTTATTCATATCTGTTTTGTTTTCCTTGGGTATAACGGCGAAAACGGCACAGCCACAGGATTATCTGGAAGATATTCGACAGGAGATGCAAAAAAAATGGCCCCACAACAAAACCATAAATCTGGTATTTCACGGACACAGCGTTCCATCCGGTTATTTCAATACACCCTATGTAAGGACAATGCAGGCCTATCCGCAACAGGTACTGGAAGCGGTAAAGGAGATCTATCCCTATGCGGTGGTCAATTCAATAACCACAGCTATTGGAGGAGAGAATGCTGAACAGGGAGCAAAACGGTTCAAACAGGATGTACTTTGCCATAACCCTGATGTCTTATTTATTGATTATGCATTGAATGACAGAGGAATTGGTCTGGAAAGATCCCGCCAGGCCTGGGAAGAAATGATAAAAGAGGCGCAAAGACAAGGCATTAAAGTAATCCTGATGACTCCCACTCCGGATTTAACGGAAAATATGCTGGATGACAATTCTCCGTTGGAGCAATACAGTAAACAGATTCGTGATCTCTCGGTAAAAT
This sequence comes from Proteiniphilum saccharofermentans, assembly GCF_900095135.1. NCBI lineage: Bacteria > Pseudomonadati > Bacteroidota > Bacteroidia > Bacteroidales > Dysgonomonadaceae > Proteiniphilum > Proteiniphilum saccharofermentans. The sequence continues at coordinate 2,570,674 of NZ_LT605205.1, read as the reverse complement.
ACGGGACGGGATTGGTAGATAGTTATGCCGCCTTCAAACAAAAGAAGAAGGATGGTGAAGAGTTGAATGCATTTATGAGCCAAAGCAACCATCCGAATGCCAAGGGACATGCTGTGGTGAAAGAACTCATCCTTGATTATTTCTTTGACAATCATCAATGGAAGGGATATAATAGCATTTCAACCCTGAAAATAATCAGGAAAGTAGCCGACTGGCAGTTAATAAATTTTGAGAGCCAGGTACAAAAGGGATCACGATGGCCCAATTCCCATGCATACTGGGCTTGGACAAACGCTACCATGTACGTGGGGCTAGCGGAGTGTGCCAAACTAACGGGTGATCAAAAGTACTGGGATTTCTTGCACACCGTAGCCAATAAAAATAGCTGGAAGGTCGGTCCTAGTCCCTATTTCGCCGATGACCTGTGCATCATACAACCCTATACCATGTTGTACGAGAAGTTCAAAGATCCCTGGATGATTAGCGAGTCGACTCGGGTATTGGCCTCTCTCATCGAGTATCCTTCGACGGCGAGCCTTGACTATTATGCCGAAGGTTCCCATTCCCGCTGGTGTTGGTGTGACGCGCTGTTTATGGCACCCACCTCTTTCGCGCGTGTTGGGAAAATAACCGGAGATAACAAGTATTTTGATTTTATGGACAAAGAATTCCGGGTTACCTATGACAGCCTTTATTCCAAGTCCGACAGGCTCTTCTTCCGGGATACCCGCTACATAAACATGCGTGAAGAGAACGGGGAGAAAGTCTTTTGGGGACGTGGAAACGGGTGGGTGACCGGAGGGTTGGCTATTATTATTGACCATCTTCCCGAAGATTATCCTTCCCGCGATTTCTATATAACTTTATTCCGGGAGATGATGGAGAAGATTGCTCTGTTACAGGACAAACAAGGATTCTGGCATCCCTCTTTATTAGATACTGTTGCCTATCCCATGCCTGAATCAAGTGCGTCGGGATTCTTTACCTATAGCCTTTTTTGGGGAATAAACCGGGGATATCTGGATAAGGAGAAATACTTGCCGATAGCGATAAAAGGATGGAAGGCTTTACAGTCCATCGTACATGAAGATGGTAAGGTAGGATTTGTACAGGCGATAGGCGCCGACCCGAAGAAGGTGGGGTTTGATGATACGGAGGTGTATGGCACGGGGGCTTTTCTATTGGCTGCCACGGAATACATGCATTATTTAAATAGTGAATTATGACGAGATGGATATGGTCCCTTATCCCGGGTATGTCGTTAAGCTTGGGGGATGCATCGGCGCTGAATAATTTTAAGCAACCGTTGCCGAACGTTATTTTTGTGATGGCCGATGATATTGGCTACGGGGATTTAGGGTGCTACGGGGCCACCCGGATTAAAACACCGGCAATCGATGAGGTGGCCAAACAGGGCGTGCGTTTTAATCAAGCCTATGCGCCCGCGGCTACCAGCAGCCCGTCGCGCTATGCGCTGCTAACCGGTACGTATGCTTGGCGCGAAGGGGTTAGCATATTGCCCGCCAACGCCCACCTCTCTATCGATGAAAATGCGTATACATTGCCTAAGATGTTTAAAGACGCGGGGTATACAACGGGATTAGTGGGCAAATGGCACTTGGGGCTGGGTAGTAAAGGCAATGAAGTGGATTTTAATGCACCCATTGAACATGGTCCATTATCCATCGGCTTCGATTATGCTTATTACTTCCCCGCGACCAACGATCGCGTACCCTGTATATATATCGAAAATAATCAGGTCGTGAACCTGCGAGCAGATCAGCCTATCCGGATATCCTACAGCCAGAATATCAGCGAGGACCCTACCGGAAAGGAGCATCCCGAATTATTGATAATGAATGAGCTGACCGGATACCATAATGGCACTATTATAAATGGAGTAAGCCGGATAGGATACATGAGTGGTGGGGAGGATGCCCGATGGGATGATGAAAAGATGGCGGAGCATCTACTTGCAAGAACAATTGATTTTATAGAGAAAAACAGAGACAACCCCTTCTTTTTATACTACGCGCCGCATAATGCCCACGAACCCCGGATACCCTCCAAACGGTTCAGGGGGAAATCAGAAGCAGGCATTTATGGTGATGTAATTGAAGAGTTCGACGATTGCATCGATCAACTGGTGAAGGCGCTTAAAGATAAAGGATTATACGAAAATACAATTTTAATAATAACCAGCGATAACGGCCCGATGGTGAAAGAGGGATACGACGACGGTGCCCTCGAAAATCTAAACGGACATGATCCGTATAATCAACTCAGGGGTGCGAAATACTCACTCTACGAAGGGGGAACAAGAGTCCCGTTTATCTGCTCCTGGCCGGCTCGTGTGAAAAAAGGATTTACGCAAGAGCAACCCTTTACTTATTTGGATATGCTTGCTACATTCGCACGGATGCTTGAAATTCATTTATCCTCTAAAAACAGGAAGGATAGTCGAGATGCATCGGAATTATTTTTCCATGAGACCGCCGGGCCATACAAAGAATATATCCTTACTCAAAACAATAATGGAGAGATTGCCATCCGGTATGGAGACTGGAAGTTTATTCCAGCTCACGAGAACAAGCAAGATGAGCTTTACAATCTCAAGCACGACCGTTCAGAGCTACACGATATGAGAACAGCCTGCCCGGGGATCGTGAAAAAAATGGAAGGAATACTCGACAAGTATGTAATCGAAATAGAATGAAACGAGCATGAGAATCATTCTCACACAAGTACATGATTAAAGCGAGTTCCATACACCATAACGTAAAAAATAATCAAATCGTATAAAAATGATAAAAAAACTCGTTGCTCTTTTATTATTTATTCCCTATGTCGTGCTGGCACAGGAAAGTAACTACTACTTCTTCTCTAAGGAAGATATCGAGAGTATCCGTTCTTCCTCTCAAACTGAATGGGGAGGGGCTATCATGGAAAAACTGAAGAAAACAGTGGATGACCGAAGGGAGCATTCTTTGCGCGTTCCACTTCTGGAGGGGGGGCATGGACATGACTATTTTTGTCCTATCCACAATCAAGTGTTTCGTTTTGATTGGGACAAGCCTCACGCCCATTATTGTAGCCTATGTGATAAATATTGGGAAGATAACAATAAATTCGACTGGGCGTGGATTAATCATGTACACCTGCAAAACCGGATATATCTCACTGCCTGCATGTATTTGTATATTGTTACGGGTGAGAAACAGTACGCGGAATACATTCGGGATATGATGCTGGACTATGCCTCCAAATACCTGACATACCTGCATCATGATACCGCAAGGAAAACAGGCCCCTGGGGCGGAAAGATGTTCGGGCAAAGCCTCGATGAGGCAGTATGGGCAAGCGATGCCTGTCCGGCTTACATAATTGCCAAGCCGATAATGACACCCGAAGAGATCAGAAAAATTGAAGAGGGATATCTTACTCCTTGTGCTGACCTGCTTTTGGGTAGACGGGGTAGCGCCAACTGGCAGGTTTGGCATAACAGCGGCCTGATAGCGCTGGGTGTAGCCTTGCAGAACGACAGTATCATCCATGTAGCCGTCCATGATCCTGAATGCGGATATTATGCACAGATGGACAGGCATGTGCTCGACGATGGTTGGTGGAGCGAAGGTTCTCCTGTTTATCACTATTATCCGTTGCATGCGATGCTGTTGTCGGCAGATGCTGTACGTTGCCGCAATATTAACCTGTATGATGAAAAATTGTATAAGATGCTTGCTGCTCCTGCCTCAGCTGTTTATGCCGATCTTTTCTTTCCTTCGCACAACGATGGATGGTATGGAGAATCCCTTGTGGCACAGGCGCATTTATATGAAATAGCCTATAAGCGGTATAAAGATCCTTTCTTTCTGGATGTATTGAGCCAGTGTTACCGTTATACCGAAAGAAATTCAGTGGAAGCCTTGCTGAACAATACTGACGTTAAAATCGCTACAGCCCCGGCTTCCTGGCCTTCGGTATATTTTGAGGATACCGGGTATGCAGTATTGCGTTCAGGCAATAAAACCGTAGTGTTGAAGTATGGTCCCCACGGTGGCGGACACGGGCATCCTGATAAGTTATCCATCTCCATACACAACGGAGATAAGGAGCTTGTATCCGATATGGGTACGTCGGCATACGGGGTACCTGCATTTACCCAATGGTACCGGAAGACTTTATCGCATAGCACCCTTACCGTCGATGGTAAAGACCAACGCGCAACTACCGGTGAACTTGTTTCTTTTGAAGCTACCAAACACGGTGGACAGGTAAAAGCCCGGGTGGCTGACGCATATCCGGGGGTGGAAATGGAAAGGCAGCTTACCCTGCACAAGGATAAATTGACAGATCAGTTCACGGCAACCTCATCCGAAGAACATTTGTATGACTATGTGCTTATATTGACAGAGAAACCTGTTTTTTCAGAAGAAGGAGAAGCCATTGTATTGGATGATTCGCCGGTTTATAGTTACATCACAAATGCGACAAAAAGAAGGGCGTCGGCATCCGTCAGATGTAAAGTGGGTAACGCTACATTGAATATTAGCCTGCCGGATGCCGGGCAATTTGAAATAATCACCGGTGAAGCACCGGGAATACCGCCGGGCAATGACAGGGTAAATGAGAAATATCCCTCACATCTTTGCTATCCGGTCATTATCCGTTTACAACATAAAGAATTGAAAGTAGAAACCGAATGGAAATTTTAATCATGAGAATCTGTAAGTTATTAACCGTTTTGGGTCTGGTTGCCCTGTTTTCAACCTCGTGCAAGCAATCCGTGAAGGAGATAAACCTTGCCGGCGAATGGGAAGTAATCCTTGACAGCCTGGACCAGGGTATTGCCGGCGAATGGTATAGCCGGACGTTTATTGATAAAATAACCCTTCCGGGGACATTGTGTGATGCAGCTTACGGTACACCTTGTATATTGGAACCTGTTATGGAAAAAGAGATATTCCTTAACCTGAAGGCTAAATACGAATATATTGGTCCGGCATGGTATAGAAAAGAGGTCACTATTCCCCGGGATTGGGAAGACAAAAATATCCTGCTTACATTGGAACGGGTAATATGGAATTCGCAGGTGTGGATTAACGGTAAAAAGGTGGAAGGCTATAATGAGAGTCTGAGTACCCCGCATTATTTCGAACTGGGTAATTATCTGGTAGCCGGTCAGAAAAACAGTATTGCCATCCGCATAGATAACAGGAAACAACATGACATATCGGTCAGAAACCTTGCCCATGCTTATACCAATGACACACAAACCATATGGAACGGTATCCTGGGCCGTATGTCATTAACCGCAAAGGACAAAATCAGTATCGAAGAATTACGTTTAACTCCGAATGTGGATAACAAGAAAGTGAACGTGGCAGTAAGGACCTCTTCTCCGATATCCGGGAAAATCGTGATGGCGGTTAATGACCCTGCGGGAAAGGTGTTACCTGATATGGAGGTGCCGATTGAAGGTAGCGAAGTGGTTTTTGATTATTTGATGGATGACCCGTTACTGTGGGATGAATTTAATCCCAATATCTATAGCGTAACGGCGACTTTACAGTCGGATGAATTTATCGATACCAAAAATGAAATTTTCGGTATGAGAAAGTTAACCAATAAAGATGCCCTCTTGCAGATAAACGATAGGAGACTATTCCTTCGCGGAACACTGGAATGTGCTATTTTCCCTTTGAAAGGATATCCCCCTACAGACAAAGCCGGATGGAAGAAAGTATTTAGCACTGCACGTGATTACGGTTTGAATCATATCCGTTTTCATTCATGGTGTCCACCGAAAGCAGCCTTTGAAGTAGCCGATGAAATGGGATTTTATTTACAGGTAGAATTGCCGTTATGGGTACTGAATGTGGGTGAAGACAAAGCCACCGTCGACTTCCTCTATGATGAAGCGGACCGGATTATGAAGGAATACGGCAATCACCCCTCATTCTGTTTCTGGAGTCTGGGGAATGAATTGCAGGGTGATTTCGGGGTGATGGATAAACTCCTCACCAGTATAAAGGAACGTGATCATCGTCATTTATATATGACAACATCGTTTACTTTTGAACAAGGGCACGGAAGCTGGCCGGAACCGAATGATGATTTCTGGGTTACCCAATGGACTAAAAACGGTTGGGTACGGGGTCAGGGTATATTTGACAGTCAGCCTGTAAGTTTTAATAATGATTATTCCTCTGCCGTAGAAGGGCTTCCGGTACCGCTTATTACCCACGAAATAGGCCAATACAGTGTTTTCCCGAACCTGAAAGAGATGGACAAATATACCGGTAATCTGATGCCGTTAAACTTCAAAGCGGTAGCCGAAGACCTTGAAAAGAAAGAACGGTTACATCTGGCGGATGATTACCTGATGGCAAGCGGAAAGTTAGCCGTTATTCTATATAAAGAAGAGATAGAGCGGGCACTTAAAACACCTGGATTCAGTGGTTTTCAATTATTGGACTTACATGACTTCCCCGGACAGGGTACGGCCTTGGTTGGGATCATCGATGCTTTCTGGGAGAGTAAAGGATTGATTACCCCGGAAGAATTTCGCAGGTTTTGCTCGCCTGTAGTCCCGTTGGCCCGGTTTGAAAAAGCAACCTATCTGAATAGTGAAACGCTCAATGTACAGTTTGAAACAGCCAATTTTAGCGATAGGATCCTGAAAGATATTCAACCTCTGTGGTCATTAAGCCGGACGGATGGAACCATCGTTGCCCAAGGCGAATTAAACAGGCAGGATATATCTGTGGGGAATGGGCTGGTCCTGGGAAATATATCTGTGCCGCTTACTCCGGTATCTGAAGCCGGTAAGTTAGTGTTAACCATCCGGTTTAAAGATACGGAGTACCGGAACTCATGGGATATATGGGTATATCCGGAAGCGATCCCTGAAATAGAGAATGATATTTTCTACACCCGGAACTTTACTGAAGCCCAAAAAGCATTGGAGCAAGGGAAAAAAGTATTGCTTAATCCGGCAAAAGAAGAAATCAACGGACTGGAAGGAAAATTTGTCCAGGTATTCTGGAGCCCGGTCCATTTCCCAAATCAGCCGGGAACCATGGGGATATTGTGCGACCCGGCACATCCGGCGCTTGCCCATTTCCCGACGGAGATGCATAGTAATTGGCAATGGTGGGATATCTGTAAAAATGCCAAAACGATCGAACTGGACAATTTAAAAGGCAATTTGCAACCAATCGTGAGAATGGTTGATAATTTCTATAAAAACAGAAACCTCGGATTGGTATTTGAAGCGAAGGTGGAAAACGGAAAGCTGTTGTTTTGCAGTTCTGACCTTGCGGATAACCTGGACTCCCGTCCCGTGGCGCGGCAATTGTATTATAGCTTGATAAAATATATGGAATCGTCCCAATTTAGTCCTTCGGAAGAGGTCTCATTTGAACGGATTAAGACAATTAGGACGAATACGGAAGTTTATAATTCATTCCAGGTTCTTGAAAGATAAACGAAAATAATGGATAAAATTGTCGATGGGTTCAATATTTGGCACATCAGTAACCTGACGGGTAAGCCAGCGTGCAGATGCACTATTTATCTTTACATAGACAATTGTTGGGATTATTCTGAAATTGCTTGAAAAAATTATTGCAGAATTATGGAAGCAGATCCATGCTACACGGAAATCTCGATGTGATTTTGATGAACTTTTAAATCAGAACTCCGCATGTTATCATTCAATATAATGATAAAGATCATGATGCCGGTCGGGCTGTTGTTTTCCTTTATCAGTTAGGCAATGAATTAAAAGGAAGTTCTGCTTATCCATACCAAAATAGATATATTAAATTGAAAGGTTTACATCCTGAGTCATCATATAGACTAAATGATGAGGATACATATATTACAAGTGTAAACTTAATAAATATTGATATCGTATATCCCTTGCCTAAGTCTTATACGAGTAAAATTTGGTTGATTGAAAACAGCCATTGGTTACTCATAAGAACTGAGTACTGTCCATCGGAATATCTTTAGGCTTACACGCATGCACATTAAACAACACACCCCGAGGTTCTTCCCCCGGGGTGTGTATTTTTTTATCGTAACCTTTATATTCTGTGGTGAAACAGATGTTTTTTTCAGTTATAAGCAGCTATTTCTTCTTCGGAATAAGCCATTCTCTTTGAAATGAAGAAGATGGCATAGGGGACTATCAACAATATAATTGCCCAGATAATATTACTCACCATACTGCCTTTTTTCATGTTATTTACATAGATATGTCCCAGTAATCCTTCAACTACCAATATCAGTCCGATGATTAAATTGGTGTTATTGGTTGCACCCGTCAAAAAGGGAATCACCAAAATAGCAACGCCAATGAGCATTACCCATACCCCGATGTTTCTCGCTAATTCTTTCATGTGTGTATAATAATTTATGTTTCTGATTTCGTAACGCAAATAAACACAAAATTCAACAAACAAGGAAATAAATTGAGATAAAAATTTTATATTCAGCGAAAAAATGAACTTCGGAGATAAAAAATTGACTTTTTATCGCTTTGCAATGCTCAAATTGTATATTTTTGTGAAAAAGTTTCCGTTGATGTTGACGAGAGACAGGGAGGTTGGTAATGATTTAGAAGAGTGATCACACTAAAACTGAATGGTGGTGAAAAATATACTTGTTTTTTTGTATCAATGGCTCATATTTGTGCCGATCTTTATTGTGCTTACCCTTATTACGGCATTGACGGTAATGGTTATGGCTCCCCTCTTCGGAAGTAAGTTCTGGGGTTATTATCCGCCCAAATGGTGGTCGAGGCTGACCTGTTGGTTCGCTCTTTGTCGTGTGAAGACCAGAGGGCATGAAAACCTGGATAGGGGACAATCATATGTGTTTGTTGCCAATCACCAGAGTGCATTTGATATTTTCCTGGTGTACGGTTTCCTGAATCAGAATATCAAATGGATGCAAAAACAGAGTTTACGGAAGATCCCGTTCGTAGGATTTGCCTCAGAAAAGGCCGGCCATGTGTTTGTGGACAACACCAATCCTAAAGCACGGGCAGCTTCTATTAAAAAGGCGAAAGAACAGATAGTGGATGGCGTCTCTATGGTGATATTTCCGGAGGGAGCACGCACTCGGAGTGGAAAAATGGGTCGTTTTAAACGGGGTGCCTATTATCTGGCCCACGATATGGACCTGCCTGTGGTGCCTCTGACTATAAACGGTGCTTATAATGTTCTGAAGAGGGATGGTTTTCGTCTCAGGCCGGGAAAAATGGAACTTGTGATCCATAGCCCAATACCCACCGCATCACTTACCGAGGCAGAGACACCTGGATTGATCGATAAAACGAGGGATACCATCTATTCCGCATTATGGGAGCAATACAAATAAAAGGAACGGATCTTTAAAACTGGCAGAATTGTTTGGGACTATATATAAAAAGAAATGGTTGTCTCACGACAACCAATCTTCATTGTTAACCTTAAATCTAATACCATGAAAAACACGTTGCAAAAATAAGGCGCTCCTTTCTTTTTTCCAAACAATAGAGTAGAAAAAATTAGTCTTTTAATTTTATTTAGTACTTTCAACTCACCTCTTCCAGACAAAGGGATATTGATTGATTTTTGTTTACATATTTTCGGGAATAGTTTGGATTTTAGTCATAGACCGAGAGGTAATGATGTGTACGTATTTGTAACCCTGCCTATTCTTTATAGTATCTTGAATCTTACCCTTAACAATACTTCTGCCGGGCGTAAGCCGTAGACCGAATAATAGCTGCTGATATCATTGTAGGAATAGGTCACGAATTGCCGGGTGTTGAAAATATTTGTCCAGTCGAGTATCCAGTCCGTGTTCTTCATCCTGTACCGTACTCCCAGGTTTCCGAACCAAGATGAACGGTCCGAAGATTCAATCATGTTATTATAGTAATGGTTGATTGAAACGGTCAGGGTAAACCCTTTTGCGGGGATCAACGATAAGGCGATGTCCTGTGTGAAATAATTTACCGGTGCCATTTCGTTGTCCCTGATTTTGGTCCGGCTATGCCGGTAGGAGGCACCGTATTTTATAATCATCCATCGCCCGATATCAGTTGTAATACGCGGTGAGAGGAAATAGCCGGTTGAACTGTAACCGGAGACTATCCCCTGGTGCAGGGTTGCCGATTGATTGCGGTCATAACCGGTACTGAATCTCACTTCGGAGTTGATCGCATCGATGCTCTTACCGATGGAGTAACCTGCACCCCAATCATGTGAGGTGTGGGGATGGAGAACGCCTACACTGCTACTCAGGATACCGTTGTATCCAACATCGTAAAGCATATTACGCCATGTGTTGTTGTAGAACAAACGCAGTGATGTAAAGAGGGTGGTGAACGGGTTCTTATAATTGAAGCTTACGTTTGCCGATGTGCGGCTGTTTTTCGACAACAGCCCGTCGCTGCGGTTCATACTGCGGTAGGTATTCAGTATGTATCCCCTGTAATCCTCATTCACCGAACCGATATGGTTGGAAAAGGAAATATTGGAAAAGATAGCCAGTCTGGTACTGAATGGATATTGGATCCACAAGTAGGGTGAAACGAGCAGATGTCCTCTCTTTTGCCTTGTCTGTCTTATCACGTCTTCCCTGTTTAGGAACAGGTAGTCCAGAGGAAAGGAAAAGTTCAATTGGAGACCTGATGGAGGCCTGTACCCGAACGACGGAGAGAAATTGAGTTTTGCTTCCGTACGGCTGGTATTGTTTTGCAAGGTATCTGCAGCAACCGGCGTATGGGTAGTGCCCGAAAGCAAACCCGACTCCATCCTGTAATGCAGGAAGGAGGCTCCGGTAGTGTACCCGAAGCTAAACCGTTGCAGGTCCTTATGTCCGGATACGCTGGCCGAGGCATTGAACCGGTCGAAAGAAATATCCTGCCGGATACGCGGGTCGGGATTCTTCAACTCTTCGAACAATACGGGTGAAACATCCAGCGAATGGTGCCGGGTGGTATATGCTACGTTTGCCCTTATCCGGTTTCGCCGGGAGTCATTCCGCCGCAGGTAGTCGAAGTCGTTTTCAATATGGAAGGAGGGGAGTTGCAGGAACTGTGCCACCGGTTCACTACCCGCAATATTGCCTGTATGGGCATTCCATGAAGAGCGGACATTGAGTTTGTTGTTCAGGAAATAGTTGTCGGTATTGCTTTCGAGGGTGACCGAACCTTCCAGTTCCCGTTTCAACAGGCGGGCATCCATATCCTCCGCTATCTGTAGGGTATCGGAAGGAGTCAGGTAGATATCCTGCCGTGAGAAGCTGCTGCTTTTCTGTTTGTCGTGCAGGAAGTTTATGTTGGTGGTGAGTATAAGGTCTTTCTTGATTCCTCTCAAATCGTTCAGCGATACCAGGTGGGCATCGTTGAAAAGATAGTGCTGTTCCCTGATGGAAGGCGGGGCAGGGGCAATTACCGATAAGAGGTTGGAGGGTCTGCTTCCGAAATGGTCGTAATAGGAAGTCAGCTCTTTGCTGATATCCCTTCCGGTATTGTCGCCCTTATATACCAGCATATTCTGTTGCGAGCGGGTGAAGCGCATGCCTACTGCTTCGTTGCTGAGCAGGATGGGCGGGAGGCCTGTTCCCAGTTGTGCCGTGGCAAAGAAAGCACCCATGGCCGACTGTTTCAGTTTCAGATTGATGGCGGCATTTTCAGGAATTTCCATCCCCTTAAGCGCCTTGATGGGCTGGTGGTTCTCGAGTATCTGCACCGAAGCCACTTTGGACGCATCTACGTTTTGGGTAGCCAGGCCGTATTTGCCCTGAAGCAAGTCGAGTCCCTCGATATAGAATTTGCTGATCTCCTTGTTCTGGTAAAGTATCTGTCCCGAGGAGAGCACCTGCACACCGGGTAGTTTTTCCAACACGTCGCCGATACTGCGGTCGGTCTCATCCATCATTCACTCAATTCCAAATCATTATATTCCACAGGGTTTCTTTTCCGCAATATAGTCATCGTGCCATTATCCATATAACTGAGCGATATGTCTTTCAGTTTCGACCTTCTGTAATCGTTAACCTGTTTCAGGGTTTTGGCTTCTTCAAAGTCTCTGTCGGACGGAAACCGGATAGGAACGTCTTTTATCTGCTCTATTCCAATCGCCTGAAAGCGAAATAATCCATCCTCCGTTTTTGCATCCAGGATCGCTCCGGGCAGACCGTATAACTTCCATGGCCCCTCGTTGACCGGTATTTCCGGTGAAAACCATGCCGTATAATCACGTCCCCGGAATGGGACTGTGGCTTTGTAACAAAGGTAACCCATTATGGAAATAGTATCTTCCGATATTTGCCAATCCATTGGAGGTATTGGTTCTTTTAATCGGAGATATATACCTTTACCCGCTCCGGTAAGTGGACCTTTGTCTATGGTAATAGTTGTGTTGTCAGATCGGTTCTTAAATATCCGTGCATCTTCACCTTTCCGGTCATTCATAATTTCGGGTTTTCGGTTCATGGCTTCAAAACGTTCAAAAATTTCATTATCGGGATCTTTCAATACATTTACCGATTTAAGTGTTTGTATTAATTTCTGATCTTTTACTTTAGCGACAGAGTCTCTCCGCTCTTTGTTCCAATCATAGTACACCGACCAGTTTTGTGCAATATCCAATGCCATCGTATCGGTTACTGAAATTTTTTCCTTCTCTTTTGTTGTCTGCTGATCGAACACATAAATAATACGGAGAAAAGCCTTATCCAATTCTTCCTGCTGCGGAGGATCAACATGATTATTTTTTGCCGGTTGCATAGCGTTAAGATTTCCGGTTGTCAAAAGAAAGAAAGATATTATACATCCGGTAACTACTGTTTTGTGTCGCATAATTTGGTCTGTTTTGAAGTTTATACCGGCAAATTAACTAAATATTTTCGTTATAAAACTAATGTTGTTAGTTAAAAGATGGTGCTTTTCTGAATCTCACGTTTCAATACCGTGTCACGGCAAACGAATTTGATCTTAATAAATTGAAAGTAAATACAATATAAACTGTTTGTATTTATTCGTTATTATTTTTGTAAAGTAAGATTTACTTACACTCTATAGCAGACAGATAAATTATTTTTTTAAATTCTATTATTTTTCTGAGATATATAATTAAGATTGAAAAAAATATTTTAGATTTGCAGCGCTTCATATGAATTATTTTTATATGATCCGACATCATGAGAAATATTCTTATTTCGAAGATACTTTCCCTTGAGGATGCGAAATAGTAACACTTTAGCAAAACGAAAGAAATACACACTTTACTTTAATTATTATCATTTTTATGAAACAAATCTATTTTATTGCATTTGCAGCCGCTGTTATGTGCATGCTGGCTGTATTGCCTGCTATTGCCCAGCAGGAAACTTCGTATGAAGTGGAATATGTATCTCCGCAGATTTACAAGGATTTCCGATTTTCGATTGGAGGTGGTTACGCTTTTCGTCTGGGAGAAGTAGAGAAAACGGGCGACCCTAAGCTTGATGACCTAAACAAGCAGTTGCAACACGGATTTACTGTTGATGCGGATGCGCAATACTTTTTTAAGGAGGGTTGGGGATTGGGACTTAATGCGAATTATTGTTCATCACCCACATCCGGGAACAATGTTACTATTCCCGATGTGGGAAATGTTAACCGTTACAAGGAGTCTCAAAATGCATTATTTGTAGGTCCGTCATTCGCAGGTCGCATTGAGTCTTCAAAGTTCCTGCTGGTATCTTCAATTGCCCTTGGCCCCTTGTTCTATATGGACAGGATGAATCTCGACGGCACAAAGATCAATGCCAGTCAGACCACTTTCGGAATTAATGCCGGGGTTGCCGGGGAGTATAAGTTGAATGCCAAAACCGGGCTTGGGTTGAAACTTTCCTATACTCTTGGAAACATCAGTTCGGTCAATATAGCAGGACAAAACGTAAAATATGATGAGCCGGTAAGTATTTCTAACATAATGATTACTGCTTTCCTGAGTTTCAGGACATGGTAAGCAGTGTCTAAATTATTGGCATGACACTTGTCGATTTGGATCTGTATTAATAAACCTTTATAACAAACAATTTATCACTTTATGAAAACAAATGAATTTATTTTTCTGGCAATTCTTCTTACCGGTATAATTCTTTTGCCGGGTTGTGGTAGTACCAAAGGGTATCAGGGAACGAAAATGGAGTCTACAGACCTTGCCCGTATACGTCAGGGCGATCATAAATTGAGGATCAAGGGGAAGAAGACTTCCGAGTCGGCCCTTCTTGTGAAAGTGGATACGGTTTCGGTAGGCAGTTATATGAAAGGCTTTCCGAAACATACCGATGTGTTACCGGGTGAGCGAACGGTGGAGATACGCCACTTCCAGCAGTGGAAAGACAAAGCTGCCATGTCGGGGGCAATGTTCGGATTAATCGGTGCATCCATTGCGGAATCGAATAATCCACATACGCATTACAAACTCGTATTCACGGCGGAAAAGGGGAAAGAGTACACTATCTTACCCATGACGGATGAGACTACCGAAAAGCCGCTGTTTTACGTAATTGATGCCACAGCCAATGACACCATCCATCCACGCGTTATCCAAATAGAGAAGAAGAAAAAGTGAAGTGGTGGATTAAGGGTATTTTGTGATTGATAATTTATCGGTCGGTGGTCAGGCTTCATTTTCGATTACCGATGGCGATTATCAAAGTAAAACGTCTTCCAGCTTTTGCTGAGTTTTGAAAAACAGGTTCTCCTCCCGTTTTAAATCAAATTATTTACCCTATTATTTTCCGTATTAGAATTTAGAAACTGTTTAAATTTTTTCATCGGTTGTTTTTAGAGATTTTGAAAGATCTATTGTCCCCATGATGATCCGTTTTATGGTTGTATAATAAATGCTGCAGCGATAATAAATTTCCGGGAGAAAGTTCAATATCTGAGCTTATAATACTCAGGTGCATTCTCATAAATTTATGAGGATGATATGGTGTTGCACCGGAGAAGGTACGGACTTGGTACCGACGATGACATAGTGAAAATTTGGAGTATCTAATTAAATCTTAGTAAGATCCCAAATTGTGCATTGCCTACACCAAAAGAATTCCATGGGGAATAATTATTGCTAAAATCGAGATTGATATCATTATCTTTTAATTCGATTTTCTTCTTTGAGAATAACCCTCCTTTTTCTTCTTTTACCCGGAATTTATACCATTCAGCATTATTCCAATGTGACTGCAGGAGCCAAATAGCAATCGAGAGACCGGCGTATGGAGGCAGGTGTTCAAGTACAGGATATTTTCAAGACTAGCAGCGTGACCTTGAAAACGAATTGGCAAAACCAGAATCTGAGGATACATGATTATGCCGATACGCCATTCTTCCGGGTTACATTCTCCTATCGTTTCGGAAACTATTCGAAAAAGGAACGAAAAGAGATTGATAAGTCAAGGTTTGATCGATGAGCGGGATTAGCAGTGATAAGAAAAATTGAAATAGCCTGTCACTGGTTGCAAGATGAAGAAAGTTATTCTTTTACTTTTAGGATGAAAGAAAGAAAATAGTGAAAAAGATAAAGAAAGATGTAACCAAACAAGAGTTAATTACGTCTAATAAGAAAGCAAAGGAAATTTTGTGTCTATAAAAAAATATATACTAAACACTATTAACAATGAAGACATTATTCACTATTATCCTTGCCACTGTGGCATTCGTCAGCGCTCCGGCGCAAAACAGAATCATAAAACAGAACCGTCAGGTAGCGTCATTTTCCGCTATCAATGCTTCGGGAGGATGGGATGTTATTGTTCGCCAGGGCGACCGCCAGTCGGTTTCTATAGAAGTAAGCGAAGAGGTATTGGACAGGGCCGTCGTGGAAGTCAAAAACGGCACGCTGCATATCTATAATAAGGGAAACAACCGTACATTCTCCCTTCGCGACTTAGGTAACACACGAAACACAATCCAAAAGGCATACGTTACTGTTACGGATTTAGGAAAGATAGAAGCATCGGGTGGTGTGGATATCAGTTTTGAAATACCCCTAAAAGCCGGCGATTTCGAGCTTGCACTGAGTGGTGGCACCGATCTGGAAAATTTAAGGCTGGACTGTAGGCAATTTAAAGGACAGTTTTCGGGCGGATGTGATGCGGAGATCAGGTTTATTTCCGCACAGGCCGTAAGAGCCGATGTGAGCGGTGGTAGTGATGTGGAACTGTATGATATATCCGCACAAACGACCCGGATTTCCGCCAGCGGCGGTTGTGACATTGAACTGACGGGGAAGACCGACGAGCTTACCCTGACCGCGAGCGGCGGATGTGATGTTTCTGCTTCTAAACTCAACGCACGTAATTGTAATGCCGATTTTTCAGGTGCTGCCGACGGGAGTATCCGTGTTACAGGCCGCCTCGATATCACTGTGTCAGGTTCAGCCGACGTAACCTGTTTCGGTAATCCGGGCGATGTAAACAAAAGAGTAAATAAGAGCAGTTCATTGAAATTCAGCTGATAATGAGATATTTGCCTGCGACCTTAATGATTGGTTGATAGGCAATATAGAAATACTGAAGCCACTTTTCAATATGTTCAACAGGAAAGTGGCTTCTGTATAATATTTCAATCGTAGATCCGGTTGGCAAAGAAGTTGAGTAACCCCCAGTTGAACCGGTACCAGCGTCTCGTGGCCCGCTGTTTACCACCAAACTGAAGCAGGAACCGTGAGCGGCCGGCATTTTTATTCAGAAAACTTACATCCATAAAATCGAAATAATGAAAATCTTTGTTTTCCGATATCTGCATCGCTTGGTAAATAGTGAAAATCGTGGGGTAGAGTAATTTGTATCGTTTCGATTTGCCCCAATAATAGAGGCAATATACCGTCTCTTTTTTCTCGAATCCCAGAATGGCACCCCCGATAATTTTACCCTGATAGCGGGCAAGCAATATTTTTCCTTTGTCTTGCCTTATTATATAGTGACAGAAGAAATTCTCGAAATATTGGTAGGGTGGGAACCGGCGTGATATCTTTTTGTTGTTTGTATTACGGATCAGCTTGTATATTTCCGGTAACTTATCTTCAGAGGTGAATTCTTCTATTACGATCCCTTTTTTTAACGCCTTGTTAACCTGATTCTTTCTCGTTTTCGAGAGCTGATCCCATATTTTTCTTTTACACTGGAGCGAATTCCGGATATTGATCCACTTTACCGAATAGAATCCATTCTCGCGAAATCCCTTATAGCCAAAAATGGCATTGCCCAGGTTTTCATAACGGATGAGAAAAACCCGGTTACGTACCTCTTTGACCAGATGGGCAATAAGGGCATCGAATATCTCTATCTGGGGTAGTTTTTTTCTGAAGAAAGCCGGTTGTTGGGAGATAAAGCATCTTTTAAATAGTTTACCTCTCAGGAAACGATTGATCCGCACAATGACAGCGAACATGGCGGCTACCGGCACCTCATTCTCGAAAACAACAAGCATTAAAGGGGTGTAGGCGGGACTGTTGGCGTACCAATCGAACGATGAAGGGCTGTGAAAAAAATTGATTTCCTCCATCGGAGGAAGATCCTCTTTACGATAATATGCTTTTACACTGTATCCCATATCTGTTTGAGTGTGCAACACGGATCAATATTAAACAAAAATACTAAAAAAAACTAATATCACAATGTGATTGTCTCTTTTCGATAATCAGAGCCTGTTTGACACTATTATGGTTTTAGATTTTATAATTTTTATGTAATTTTGCAAATTAACGGTGCGTAAACGGTATGATACCGTCTGACCGCCATGATCTAATAAATATTTCAATGAGAAAAATCCTGTTTTCTTCCTTGCTTTTACTGGCTGCTTTTTGGCTACATGCCCAGGAAGTTCCTCTCTGGCTCCGTAATAGTGTGATCTCTCCGGACGGTGCCACCGTGGCGTTTACCTACAAAGGAGATATATTTACCGTGCCGGTTTCCGGCGGAAAAGCGACACAAGTGACTTCACATGCATCTTACGATACCCGCCCGGTCTGGTCGCCAAAGGGTGATAAACTGGCGTTTGCGTCCAACCGTGAAGGAAATTTCGATGTATATGTGGTTACACTCCAAACCGGACAGACCAAACGCATCACTTCCCATTCCAATAACGAATATCCCGAAGGGTTTCAAAACGACACAACCGTACTGTTCAGCGCCTTTATCCAGCCGGCGCAGGAAAGCCAGCAATTCCCGATCGGATTGTTCAACCAGATTTATACTGTGTCATTGAATGGGGATCGGCCACAGATGATTTCTCCGACTCATATGGAGGATATTGCCCGGCACGGGGATTTATGGCTTTATACTGACAGGAAAGGTTATGAAGATGCATGGAGGAAGCACCATACCTCGTCCATCACCCGTGATGTGTGGTTGTATGACAGCAAAAAGAAAACGCACCGGAAACTGACCGGTTTTAAAGGTGAAAACCGCAATGGTGTCTGGTCGTCCGACGGGAATAGTTTCTATTACCTGAGCGAGCAGGAAGGAACGTTCAACGTATACCGTGCCGGCCTTGAAGGAGGCGCACCGGTTCAGTTGACACACTTCAAGGATCATCCCGTACGTTTTTTATCAGCCGATAAAAGTGACAATCTCTGCTTTTCTTTTAACGGGGAGTTGTACTATATGAAAAAGGGTGAAAAACCCCGTAAAATAGATGTCCGTATCGTTTCCGACAATTTTGAAAGGGACATGGTTCCCCAGACCCTTACCACCGGCGCAAGAAGTATCGCCGTCTCACCCAACGGAAAGGAGATCGCCTTTATTGCCCGGGGTGATGTGTTTGTCACTTCCATCGAGTTCAATACCACGAAACGTATTACCGATACCCCTGAACAGGAGCGTGATGTGGACTTTAGTCCCGATGGACGTTCACTCGTTTACTCAGCCGAACGTGGCAATACCTGGAATATCTATCGTACCGAATTGGTACGGAAAGAAGACAAATATTTCTGTTATGCCCGCGAACTGAAAGAGACAAAGCTGACCGACACCGACGCTCCTTCGTTCCAGCCGCTGTTCTCTCCCGACGGGAAAGAGATAGCTTATCTGGAAGACCGTTCCGCGATTTATGTGCTCAATCTGGAAAGCAAGAAGTCGCGAAAGGTAATGGATGCCAAATACAATTACTCCTACAGCGATGGTGACCAGTGGTTTCAATGGTCGCCCGACAGTAAATGGATACTCTCGGATTATATTGATACTGGTGGTTGGAATAACAAGGATGTAGCATTGATAAAAGCTGATGGAAGCGGAGAGACGACCAACCTCACGCTCAGCGGTTATACCGACGTACGAGCCAAATGGGTGCTGGAAGGTAAGGCAATTCTGTTCTTCTCCGACCGGGCCGGATATCGCAGCCACGGCAGTTGGGGAGCACATCGCGATGCCTATCTGATGTTCCTTACTCCTGATGCTTACGATGATTTCCGGATGGACAAAGAGGAGCGGGCGCTGAAAAAAGAGATGGAGAAGGAGGCGAAGGATAAAGATAAGAAATCTGAAAGCAAGGAGAAAAAAGGAGACAAGAATACAAAAGAGGAATCGAATGCAGATAAGGATTCAACCAAAACTGTGGAACCGCTCGTTTTCGATCTTGATAACCGTCGTCACAGGGTGGTACGCCTGACGCGCCACTCTTCCAATTTGTCCGATGCATACCTGAACAAGGATGGATCCAAACTCTACTATCTTGCCAGTTTTGAGAAAGGAGTCGACCTGTGGGAGCAGGATTTCCTTGAAAATACGACCAAGCTGTTAAGCAAAGATGTAGGCTATGGTTTATTGCTTCCGGACAAGGAGGAAAAGAACCTGTACCTGGTATCGCAGGGAAAGATAAAGAAGATAGAGAATGGGAAAGTGACCGAAGTATCGTTTTCCGCACCCTTTAACTACCGCGGTGCGGCGGAAAGAGCCTACATTTTCGATCATGCGTGGAAACAGGTAAAGGATAAATTCTACGATAAGGAATTACACGGTGTGGATTGGAAGATGTATGGAGAAACATACCGCAGATTTTTGCCCCATATCGATAATAATTTCGATTTTGCGGAAATGCTGTCCGAGATGCTCGGTGAACTGAATGCATCGCATACCGGTGCACGTTATTCACCTCCCCGTAGTAGCTGGCAGACAGCTACCCTGGGTGTATTCTGGGATGATACCTATAAAGGAGACGGTTTGAAGATCAAAGAGATCATGAAAGGAAGCCCTCTCATCAAGGCAAATACGAAATTGAAGACAGGTGTGATCATAGAGAAGATCGACGGGGAACCGGTGGAAGCGGGAAAGACCTGGTGGCATTTGCTTGACGGAAAGGCAGGTAAACATGTCATCATCACCGCTTATACACCCGGCGAAGGAGATCGGTTCGAAGAGATTGTGAAACCTATTACTTACGGAGAGGAGAACGAATTATTGTATAACCGCTGGGTGGAACAACGGGAAGAATTGACTGAAAAATATTCCGGTGGACGCATTGGCTATATCCATATCCGCGGGATGAACAGCAGCAGTTTCAGGGATGTTTATCAGAATCTGCTTGGAAAATACCGTAATAAGGAGGCTGTAGTGGTAGATACCCGCTTCAATGGAGGAGGGTGGCTACATGACGATCTGGCGACTCTCCTGAGCGGGAAGGAGTACCAACGATTTACACCCCGTGGAGAGTATATCGGCAGTGATCCTTTCAACAAGTGGAACAAGCCTTCCATTGTGCTGATGGGAGAGAGCAATTATTCTAACGCACACGGATTCCCCTGGGTCTATAAAGAATTGGGAATCGGAAAACTGGTGGGTGCCCCCGTGCCGGGAACCATGACCGCCGTATGGTGGGAGACGCAGATCGATCCATCGCTGGTATTCGGTATTCCGCAGGTAACTGTGGTGGATACGAAAGGCACCGTGATGGAAAACAATCAACTGGAACCTGATGTGAAGGTCTATAATTCTCCGGAATCACTGCTGAGTGACGATGACCTGCAACTGAAACGGGCAGTGGAGGAACTATTGAAAAGTGAAGAATTAATAGTTAAAAGTGAAAAATGAAAATGCCTGGGAGTCGAGATCGGAAGACTGGGAGACTGGGAGATAAGGAGATTGGGAGAATGAGGAGGTATGGAAGATCGATAATTAGTAATTAGTAATTGGTAATTTGTAATTGATAATTAGTAATTTGATAAAATATTATGGCAAAAAAAATTCTTGTAACAGGAGGAACCGGATACATCGGTTCTCATACCGTGGTCGAACTGCAACAGGCCGGGTACGAAGTGGTGATTATAGATAATCTGTCCAATTCCAATGCGGATGTATTGGAAGGTATCACCCGCATTACCGGGAAACGCCCTGTTTTCGATAAACTCGATTGTACCGACTTTGAGGCGATGAAGGCATTGTTCCGGAAATATACCTTCGACGGTATCATCCATTTTGCAGCCAGCAAGGCGGTAGGAGAATCGGTGGAAAAACCGTTGATGTACTACCGCAATAATTTAGTGTCATTGGTTAACCTGCTGGAACTGATGCCGCGGCATAACGTGAAAGGGATCGTGTTCTCTTCTTCATGCACCGTTTACGGAGAGCCTGATACGAATCCGATTGATGAGAATGCCCCTGTCAAACCGGCCACATCACCCTACGGAAATACCAAGCAGATCAACGAAGAGATCATCCGCGACTTTGTACATTCGGGCGCTCCCATCAAGAGTATCATTCTTCGTTACTTTAATCCTATCGGCGCCCACCCGTCGGCCGAGATCGGGGAATTACCTTTAGGCGTACCGCAGAACTTAGTGCCTTATATCACGCAGACAGGGATCGGCATACGCCAGCAACTAAGCGTATTCGGTGATGATTACAACACACCTGACGGTTCCTGCATCCGTGACTTTATCAACGTGGTAGACCTGGCTAAAGCGCATGTGATTGCCATTGAACGGATGCTCGAAGACAAGTCGGATGAGAAGGTGGAGATATTTAACCTGGGGACCGGAACCGGCCTTTCCGTACTGGAATTGATCAAGGTGTTCGAAAAAGTATCCGGGAAGCCTTTGAACTATAAGATTGTAGGACGGAGGGAAGGTGATATTGAACAGATCTGGGCACAACCCGATAAAGCCAATAACGTGCTGGGTTGGAAAGCCGTGGAAACCATCGAAGATACCATGGCTTCCGCCTGGAAATGGCAAATGCGTCTCCGGGAAAAAGGGATGATGTGATAGTTTGGGATCATCCCTTTGTTCTTATTCGAAGAAGTGAAATAGTTTAAAGAGAATGGAACAGGATCAGGTAGAGATAAACGGCCGGGACAGTCACCAGGAGACTGTCGATCCGGTCGAGTATTCCGCCGTGTCCGGGAATGAGGTTTCCGGCATCTTTTACGTTGCATGTCCGCTTGATAAGTGATTCGAACAAATCACCTAGTGTACCGAACAGGGCGACCACCACGGCCAATCCCATCCAGAAAGCGGTAGAGAAATCGGGATGGAACCGGTTGAAGATCAGGGAGGCGAGCACAGTGAACAGGATGCCGGCAATAAAGCCTTCTATTGATTTTTTGGGAGAGATATGCTCTATCAGCTTGTGCCTGCCGATCAGAGATCCTATGAAATAGGCAGCCGTATCATTCACCCAAAGGAACACAAAGAGTGCCAGTACCGGAACCCAATTGTATTCGCTGCCTGCCATATCGGGCGAATAGGAGATAAACATGAGCAGGCTCAACGGCATGGTAATATAGACCTGCCCGAACACCGAATAGATGATACCATGAAGGATATCATGCCTGCGCAGGAAAATGGCTGAGGCAATCAGTATTAAGAGATAAGTGAGTATAAAGACAGGTAGGAGATAGGTATAGATACCTTCCAGATAGAGAAAGACCGATATAAAGATGATAACTCCCATCAGGATATTGAATATCTTGCTGATGGCATGGGAGGTGTCTTTCTCAACCATACGGTAAAATTCAAACAGCCCGGAACCCAATATGGCTCCAAAAACTGCAAGGAATGAAAACCGGCCTCCCAGCAGACCTAAAAGGATGACCAGGATGTAAATGATGCCGGCTCCCGCACGGGTAATGATATCTTTTATGTTCATTATAAGATAAGGAATAGTGGAAAATTATTCTTTCCCTTCCCCGGTTTCAGGTTCGTCAGAAGGATTTACCCCTGTTTTGTCCGCTTCTTTCAGGTCGATATTGTGCTCTGTCAAAATATTATACCAGGAAATTAATTTTTTTACATCACCCGCATAGACGCTGTCCCGGCTGTAATCGGGCAATACCTCCGCCAGATAGGCAAATAATTCTTTGCCGGACGCTTTGGATCCCAGGGATACCTGTTTGCCTCCCTCTTTTTCTTTTATTTTTTTAAATACCTCCCGCAACGGAGTATCCCCACTTTGGGTATATATGGATACGTCACTCAGGGCTACCACCTTTTCCTGTGCGTATATGGGAACACGTTTTCCATCGGCAAGCGATTCAACTATATTCATATTTTTATTGGTGGAGATGAGTTTATATAAGCCTGGACGGCCGGTGATGGATAATATTTCGGACAACATAATTAATTTCTGTTTAGCAACCGGGTTTAATTTTTAACGGTGCAAAAATACGGAGTCCGCGCCACATTCGCAAACTTTTTCCCAAAAAGAGAATTTGTTTCGGAAAAATAAGTTACTTTCGTGAAATGCGCTTCGAGCGTAGTGTGCTTTGCACGATAGTGCCTTAGGCGATAGTACTTGCTTTACTTGTGATAACGTCTTCAATAATAATAGTGTGCTTCGTGCGATGATATATGTTTTTGACCGATAAATGTAAGAAAGATGATTAAAAAAATAGTAATGGCAGTAATGACAGCAGCTTTGTTAGTTTCATGCACAGGAAACCGTTCCGGAAAAACAGGCGACAGGAATGCATCGGAGGAGACGCTTCCGGCGATAGAGACTATGGGTGGAGACCTCTTTTTATTGGCAGGAACCTACACTTCCAAAGAGGGCAGCAAAGGGATATATTTATACCGTTTCAATATAGATACCGGGAATTCCGACTCGATCAGCATGGTGGAAGTCGATAACCCATCATACCTGACCTTGAGTCCGGACGAGCGGTTTATTTACACGGTAAGTGAAAATAACGAGTCAGGTAGTGCCGTACACGCTTTTTCGCTCGATAAACGGAGCGGGAAGATGGAACTGCTGAACTCCCACCCTGTGAACAGTAGCGGCCCCTGTTATATCACTATCGACAGTAAAGGGCGGAATGTGCATACCGCAAATTATGGAGGGGGAACCATTACTTCGTTTCAGGTAAAAGAGGATGGCACACTTACTCCAGCCGTCTCGATGATTGCTTTCAAAGGATCCGGTCCTGATCCCATTCGACAGGAGAGGCCTCATTTGCACAGTGTAAGATATTCTCCCGACGGGCAATACTTGTTTGCTGCCGATCTGGGTAGTGATAGACTCTACCGGCTCTCTGTGAACGATACTCCCTTTGAAGGACAACCCGGTTTATTGGAGAATAGCCTGAAAGAATTTGTAACACCTGCAGGTACCGGACCCCGTCATTTCGATTTCCATCCCGACGGAGGCAGATATTTTTACCTGTTAGGTGAGTTATCGGGAGAAGTGATTGTTTTTGATTATGCTTTCGGTGAGTTGACCCAAAAACAGATAATTGCAGCTGATTCGACGGGTGCCAGAGGTAGTGCCGATATCCATGTCTCACCCGACGGGCGTTTTCTATATGCCTCGAACCGGTTGCAGGCCGATGGGATCGCCATCTTTTCCATTGATCCGGACGAGGGGACACTCACTAAAACGGGTTATCAATTGACAGCAAAGCATCCACGTAATTTTGTGATCACTCCTAATGGGAAGTTCCTCCTGGTAGCCGGCAGGGATGATAATAAGATACAGGTGTTCCGCATCGATACCGAGACAGGACTACTGACCAATACCCATCAGGATATCCCCGTCAGTAAGCCGGTCTGCCTGAAGTTTGCAGGAACAGCCCGGAACGACTGACTTTTTCGCCTTCATAATTTTTTCAATTCACATTGAGGTTCAATATCGTTTCAGTATTGGTTTTTCACATTTCAAGCCTCTGATTTTTCGGTTGGATACTTTTTTTGTATCTGGCATGATACTCGTGTACTACTTTTGTATCGTCAGGCTTGAAAAAGATGAACAGCCAAAATTTGTCTAAAATTAAATATTGAAACAATGAAGAAAAAAACAATTTTAGTAAGTTTAGTTGCCCTTATAACCATAGGGATAACAAGTGTAAATGCACAAACACCCATCTACTGGGGCGTGAAAGGTGAAATGAATCTGTCGAACTTTTTACTAAGCGACTTCGATCTGCTTTCGAGTAAAATGAAGGCGGGCCCTAATTTAGGCGGGTTCATGAGAGTCGAATTGCACGAGAATTTCGCACTTCAACCGGAACTGTCGTTTTTCTATAGAAATGCTAAAATGGAAGCTCTCTCGGAAGATGACACATTCAAGCAGTGGGGGATGCAGCTCCCGGTATATGCTTTAGGTCAATACAGAACCTATAATGGATTATTCTATGGAGGTATTGGACCGTTCGTAGGATTGGGTTTTGATGCAAGCCTCGATGATCTTGACATAGACCTGTATAAAGAAGTAGCGGGGAAAACGCCTATGAACCGTTGGGATTTTGGTCTCGGGCTCTTGCTGGGATATGAGTTCAACAGTGGGTTGCAAGTGAACGCGGGGTATCAGGTCGGACTGGTTAATCAGGCGGACGAGTTGACCGCTTTGAAAAATGTGATCAGCGGTTCTGATGATGCTAAAATGCGGACACAAACTGTGAACGTAGGCATAGGATATCGTTTCTGACAAAAGCAGAACGCTGAACCCAAAGAGATTGTCTCAAGATCCGGCCATAGAGGCCGGAAATGGAACCTCATTCGATGCCCAACATGAAGAAAAGTGTGTGACGACATGGAGATGGGCCGGGTTTTGATACGGGTGTCTAATTGAGACAATCTCCTCGAACAGACACTTTTTTTGATCCCGATGAACATTTGCCTGACAACGGATGTTTATCGGGTCTTTTCTCTCTTGTTTTCCGTACATTTGTGAGTCTGTTATAATAGAAATGGCAATTGAAAAAATGAAATTACGAAAAGAACGATTTTTTATTCTCAGTTACAATAGAAAGACGGCGCTTATCGCGTCGGTCATCATCAGTTTTATCCTGGCGTTTGTCATGCTCTCGTCGTCGATGTATTACTCCATATCGTTAGATAAAAACAGCGGGGTACGGCTGGTTGATATTATTACTCCGGAGTCTGTTGTGACGCTGTTAGCCAATACGTTGTTTTTCTATTTTGTTTTTCAGCTGCAATTTTGGGCGGTAACGCACTTCCTGAACCGGCCGTATAAAATGTGGCTGTTCTTATTGGGGTTGTTCGTGGTGATCATCTTGTTGAGCCCCCTTTTTTCACAGATGCAGTGGTGGTGGTTTCGTGATGAAGTATCGCCCGGAGCCTATTCCACACTGCACTATGTGAAAGACCTGATCATCTTTATTATCTCTTTTCTCTTTACGATATTGATCTATTTTATCAATCAGAATCAAAAGAGGGTGATCGAAAACCAACACCTTGTTTTCGAGAGTCTGCAAAATCGGTATAATGCACTCAAGAACCAGACCGATCCGCATTTTCTGTTCAATTCGCTGAATACGTTGAACGGATTGATCGGATATGATGATCAACGTGCCAAAAATTATGTGGAACAACTTTCCCATGTGTTCCGTTATACGATGCAGAGTAGGGAGGTGGCCAGATTGGTTGATGAGTTGGAGTTCGCAGAGTCATATATCTATCTGATGAAGATCCGGTATAACGACGGGTTGGATGTGCAAATACGTATCGACGATGAAAAAAAGGGATATTATATGATCCCGTCAGGACTGCAAATACTCATTGAGAACGCCATCAAGCATAATGTCGTCAGTCGGAAAAAACCTCTTCGTATCGTGATCGAAACCCTGCCGGATGACAAAGTGCGTGTGGAGAATAACCTGCAGATAAAAACCGGGGAGAGGGAGAGTAGCGGGTTGGGGCTGTCGAATCTGAACGAACAATACAGATTGATGTTCGGAAAAGAGATCATTGTCTGTTCTGCCCACGGGCTATTTTCCGTTGAGATCCCGCTCATAAAAGATATGGATATTTATAAGGGTAAGTAAAGGCACCTTCGATGAAACCGGCATGGTTAAAATAATCGTTGAACATGCAAAGGAACTATTTCGTTAAGCGAATACAGAGGCAAAACTTGTTTTGACTATGTTGAGCGTATAAATAGTCTAATGTAATTGAATGATTATTTTAATCATCAATGGTTCCATCTGGCGATAGTGTGAAAAAATAAGAAATAAAAACAAACAGATGAAAATAGTAATTGTAGAAGATGAATTTGTTGCCGCACAAAACCTGGAGCGGATGATACAAGAAGTGGATGGAAGTACGGAAATTCTGGCCGTGCTGCAAAGTGTGGAAGAGTCTGTAGAGTGGTTTTCGATAAACGCTTCCCCCGATGTGGTTTTTATGGATATTCATTTGGCCGATGGTGATGTTTTCTCGGTTTTCGAGGAAGTTGAAATCCTTAGTCCCATTATCTTTACTACCGCCTACGATGAATATGCGTTAAAAGCATTCGAGGTAAACAGCATCGACTATCTGCTGAAACCGATCATCAGGCAGGATCTTGAGAGGGCGATGAACAAGCTCACTTCATTAACCTCCCAACAAAATAACAGAGAGCTTGTCTCGCAAATCATGCAATCGATGCATGAATCGAAGATACCCTATAAGAGGCATTTCCTCATTCCGAATAAAGACAAGCTTACCCCGCTGCCGGTGGATGAAATTGCCTATATCTATACCGAATTTAAAATAGCAAAAATTATCTGTTTCAATCAAAAGACATTCTCTCTGGACAATTCCCTCGATGAGTTAATGAGCCAGTTGAATCCGGCCCAATTCTTTCGTGCCAACCGGCAATATATTGTATCACATCGCGCCATAGAGGATATGTCAATTTGGTTCGGAGGTAAGCTGGCGGTAAATCTTTCGATGGAAACGCCCGAACGAATCATTGTAAGCCGGGCGCGCAATCGTGACTTTAAAAACTGGTACATGGATAATATCCTATAGACTTTCTCTCACCTCCTTATCTTTCTTGTTGTAAATACCGCTCGATTCCTCTTGCCGGAAGGGCTTGCTATTCCCTTTGGTTATTCCCGACCGGAAATGTTGATTATTCCCCCCCCTGTCACGCTACCCTGTAATCGCTTTAAAGTACGTTATCGTCGTTTAAAGATTCAATTTTTCCAACTCGGTATTTTTTTCAAAACAGGGTCAGCTGTTGTTTCATAATTTTGCAGCCGTAAATGTAGAATGAAAACAGATGAAAATGAGAATTATGAATCCAGACAAACAGCAATTTACCTGTTTATTGACACTGATCACACTCTTTGTTTTCCCTCTCTCTGCCCAGCAAAAACTCACGCTCGATGTGTGCCGTACGTTGGCGCTTGAACAGAACAGGGAAATTCGTATCGCGCAAAATGAGATGCAGGCAGCCACCCATGCCAGAAAATCCGCGCAAACACAATATCTTCCCAAAGTAAGTTTCGGAGGGGCATGGTTACGTACAGGCAAGGCTATTCAACCGCTGGAGAATGACCTGTTCCTTCCGGTAGTGCCGTTCAACACCATTGATCCCGCAACGGGGAGGTTTAATCCGGAAGCGTTGAAAGATCCCGAGACGGCTGTGAACACGCTTGTCTTCAATCCTGAAACAGGGGCGCCCATGGTCGATCAGGCGGGGAATCCCATCTTTAAGAACTACGCGATGCTGCCGGCCGATAAACTTGTTTTTGACCATAAGAACAGTTATTATGCCCGTTTTACCGTTACCCAACCGATCTTTACGGGTTTTAAAATCACGGAAGCCAACCACATTGCCAGGCGAGCTGAAAATATTGCCAAAGAGAAGGAGGTGCTGACCCGGGCGGAGGTCGTGGCCAAGACCGACGAAGCTTTTTGGCGTGTGGTGTCGCTACAGGAAAAATTGAAGCTGGCAAATGCTTATGAAGCGTTGCTCGACAGGCTGGTCACCGACCTCGAGAATATGTATGCCGAGGGTATCATTACGCGGAATGATGTGTTGAAAGCCCAGGTAAAACAAAACGAAGCAAAACTGAAAACATTGCAGGCCGAAAACGGATGCGCGCTCTCAAAAATGGCGCTGGCACAGATTATCGGGATGGAAGAGAGCGAGATAGAGGTCGATACGGATACTATGGAAAAGCCTCCGCTTTCCATGCCGGCTTCTTTCTACCAGGAAATCTCTCCCGATAACCGGGCAGAGATAACCATGTTGAAGGAGAAGGCAGCCATCATGGAGTCGAAAAGAAATATCGAACGTTCCAGATTTATGCCCGATGTGGCGCTTACCGGGGGGTATGGATGGATGAATCCTAATCCCTACAATGGATTGAGAAGTGAGTTCGGGGGAAATTGGAGTGTGGGAGTAATGGTCTCGATACCTATTTTTACTTGGGGTGAACGCCGACATGATCTCCATGCCGCGAAGCTGAAGACGAAGAATGTACAGCTTGAACTCAACGAAGCCCGCGAAATGATTGACCTGCAAATTCGCCAGAATCGCTATCGATACAGTGAGGCATTGAAAAAAGCGGAGATGACCGGGCTTTCCAGAAAGCAGGCTGAAGAAAATATGCGCATGGCAAAAGAGAACCTGATGGAAGGCCGGAGCCGCCTGACTGAATTGCTTGAAGCCCAACTGCAATGGGAGAATGCCTCCTCGGAACATATCGACGCGCTGGTGGAGATGAGGACAACACTTCTGGAACTGGATAAATCGACAGGCGAGATTTACAATCACCTTTATTGAGGCTTACTTACATTTTAAACAAAAAATATACATTACAACACAATGATGCAACTGACAAATAAAATAGCTTACACAACCTGTTTGCTCGCCATTTTTGCGGGCGGATGCAGTACAAAAACGACAGAGAACAGCGGTCATTCCGCAACAAGTCCGGCAACTGCGACAAAAGTCACTGTGCAGGTTGCGAAAGAGATGGCGTATATTCCCGTGTTGAATTTTACAGGTACGGCCGAAGCAAACAGGGAAGCTGCTCTCGGAGCTTCTATCCCGGGACGGGTGGAGAAGATTCACTTCTCCAAGGGCAGTTATGTCCCGGAAGGAGCCGTGATAGCCGAGATGTCGGACGAAATGCTGATTCAGGCACAAATTGAATTGGAAACGATTCGCAAGGATTTTGAACGGATAAGCCGCCTGAAAGAAAAAGAGAGCGTGAGCGTGATGGACTACGACCATATGAAGGCCAAGTTCGACGCGTCGCAAACCAAAGTAAATATGCTGAAGAAGAATACCTCTATTACCGCTCCTTTCGGGGGAGTATTAACCGATATAACGGTGCAGGAGGGAGAGAATTATACGTTTGTCCCTTCGGTAAGCTCCGACCTGAAAATGCAGAGCGGTATACTTACCATACGCCAGCTCAATCCGCTGAAAATAACTGTAGAAGTGAACGAAAAAGAGATTAACTCCATCAGCCGGGGACAACATGCGGATGTGGTGTTTGATGCTTATCCGGATGAACCCGTTTCAGGGAAAGTGAGCTATATTTCACCTGTCCTGTCGTCGGTGACCCGTACCGCCACGGTAGAGGTTACCATTCCCAACAGGGAAATGAAATTGAAACCGGGTATGTTCGGCAGGGTTTCGATCTCGATGCCGCAGACAACCGGCGTGTTTGTTCCCGTAAATGCCCTGTACAGGCAACAGGGAACGGGCGAAGACTACCTCTTTATGGTCGTCGACCAGAACCGGGTCACCCGTCGGAAAGTCACGCGTGGCGAATCAAAAGGGAACCTTGTCCGGATCCCCGAAATCCGTGCCGATGAGTATGTGGTTGTCGATGGGAAAAATAAATTGGACGACGGTTCGCTTATTGAAATGGTGAATAAATAACAGGGAGTTTATCCTGCTTTTGATCATCTTATAAACAATATACAAATGAAATTACCCGAAATAGGTGTGAAAAGACCTGTGGCAACCGCCATGCTGTTCATAGCAATTATCCTGCTGGGAATCGTATCGCTCAAGATGTTGCCGCTTGACCTGATGCCGGAAATGGAGTTCCCTTCCGTGACGGTGATCACCGTATATCCCGGAGCCTCGGCCAACGAGGTGGAAGAACAGGTCACCAAGCCATTGGAAACCGTGCTCTCTGCCGCAGAGCGTTTGACGGAAATCAAATCGACATCGAAAGAGAACGTCTCATTCATTCAACTCAGTTATGAATGGGGAGGTGATGTGACCTCCGCGGCAAACAATGCGCGCGACCTGATCGAGTTGGGAAAGAATCGACTGCCGGCAGCAGCACAACAACCCATTATCTACAAGATCAACTCCTCGATGATGCCGGTTCTGGCGTATGCCATCAATGCCGATGCCCATTACAACGGTATCGAGCATATTGTGGAGGAAGATATCGCCTCTGCCCTGCGCAAGGTGGAAGGGGTGGGGACAGTGCTCTATTTGGGACAACCCGAACGTGAGATAAAAGTAAATATCAATCCGCAACAGATGAAGGCATACGGACTGTCAACGTCGCAGATATCCACGATGCTTAAAGCCAATAACATCAATATCCCCGCGGGAAACATCAATCTGGGTGTGTACGATTTCTCTGTGCGTGTGCCCGGGAAATTCGAATCGGTGGATGAAATAGGTAATACGGTGTTGAAAGCGTTCAACGGTCAGGTTGTACGGTTGAGAGATGTGGCCGACATCGAGGATACGTTCAAGGAAAAAGAATCGTTTGCCCGTAATCACATCGGCGAAGGAGTGGCTTTGATGGTACAGAAACAGTCGGGAGCCAATACCGTGGAGGTGGTGGATGCCGTCCGTGCGAAGATGGCAGAGCTTGAGCAACAACTACCTGCAGATATCCGGGTGAACGAGGTGCTCAGCTCGGAAGAGATCATTACCGGTTCCATCAGGAACCTCACCTCTTCTATATGGTACGCCCTTGTCTTTGTAACGTTGGTTGTCCTTATGTTCCTGCGTGAGTGGAAATCGAGCTTCATTGTCTTCATCACCATGCCGGTATCTCTTATTTCCGCATTCATAGCGATGTATATCATGGACTATACCATCAACATATTTTCGTTGATGTCGCTCGTGATTGCCATAGGAATGGTGGTGGATAATGCGATCGTGGTGCTCGAAAATATCACGCAGCATATCGAAAAGGGAGCCGATCCCAAACAGGCGGCTATCTTTGGAACTTCGGAGATGGGCATGGCTATTATTGCATCAACGGCGACAACATTGGTGGTATTTCTCCCGCTCCTTTTTATGGGGGGGATTGTAGGAATCATGTTTAAACAGCTTGCCATTCTTACGGTCGTCTGCATGACCATGTCGCTCTTCGCGGCGCTTACACTCACTCCTATGCTTTCGTCGAAGCTGCTGAAGAGGACTCCTCGCGATAAGGAAGAACAGCGCCGTTCTAAACTCTATACTGCCAGTGAAAAGATATTCAACCGGATCGAAGACGGGTACAAACGGGTACTGGGATGGGCGGTTTTTCATAAAGGCGTGACGTTGGTCGTGGCACTGCTTGTTTTTGTGTTAACGATGTGGTTAGGCAAACGAATAGGTACCGACTATATTCCCGATTTTGACGCGGGAACGGTATCCGTAGTGTTCGAAACCGAAGTAGGAACGGCGGCAAATCAAACAGACAGCGTCGGGCAGCAGATATTAAAAATTATGCTCGACGAAATACCTGAAATAGCCGACGGCGCCATCGCGTCGATCTCGGGGCAGACACGTGACGGGGCGCTTACAACCGTAGGTTTCAAAGAGGGGAAAAACGTAGGGACGGTACTTTGTCACCTTGTGCCGGTTGAGCAACGGAGTCGCTCTGCCGCCGAAGTGGCCGAATCTATCCGTCAGCGGGTGGAAGCGATCCCGCAAATAGAGGAAGTGAGTATACAGGGAGGGAGCGCGCTGGCTACTGCCGTAACGGGAAATAAAAAACCCATCGAAATTATTGTTTCCGGAAATGATCTGGATAAAATCAAAGCTGTGGCTCTTGATTTTGAGAAAAAAATGATAGCCGAGAAGTCGTTTACCGATGTCACAACCACTGTCGATCCCGGCAAGTTAGAGGTACAGGTGCGGGTCGATAAGGAGAAAGCATCACAGATGGCATTAAATGTTGCCATGGTGGGGATGCAGGTACGGCAGAACCTGTACGGCACCGAGTCGGGTGAGTTTACCGAAGAGGGAAGCGATTACGGTGTGGTGATACAATATGCGCCGGAGTACCGCAATGAAGTGTCGAAACTCCGTGAAATGCAGATTACCAACCTGCTGGGGCAACAGATACCCCTCTCGTCGGTTGCCGATATTGTGGAAGAGAGCGGTCCGATTGAGATACAGCGCCTGTCACAACAGAGATATGTGAAAACTGTCGCCAATTTAAATGATATCTCCCTGGGTGAAGCTACCCGGCTGGCCCAGCAGTTGATCGATGAAACCACCGTCCCGGAGGGTATAACCGTTGAGATCGGTGGACAGGTAGATGACCAGTCTTCATCATTTCAATCGCTCTATCTGATTTTCTTTTTGGGTATAGCGCTGGTGTATATGGTGATGGCGGCGCAATTTGAATCGTTTAAAGACCCCTTTATCATTCTTTTTGCCATTCCCTTTACCCTTGTGGGGGTTATCCTGGCGTTCTTTATCACCAATATCACGTTAAGCGTTGTCACCTTCATCGGACTGATCATGCTTGTAGGGATTGTAGTGAATAACGGAATCGTGCTGGTCGACTATACCAATATGCTGCGTAAACGGAACTATTCTCTTCGTGATGCCGTGATGGAGGCCGGGCGCTCGCGTCTGCGCCCCGTACTGATGACCTCGCTTACCACCATCCTCGGTATGTTGCCCATGGCGCTCAGTACAGGAATGGGAAAAGAGATGTATGCCCCGCTGGGTGTCACGATTATTGGCGGACTGTTCGTGTCGGTGCTCACCACCCTGATACTGGTTCCCACCATGTATACGGCGCTCTATCACCGTACATTGGTAAAGGATCGTATCTCGGTACGATTGGGCAAGGGAACAGATAAAACAGAAGAGAATAGGACAAATTAATCACTCATTGTTTTTGTAGTGGGAGGGCGATGAAAGATTGCGCCTCCCGCTATAAACATTAATCATAGTTTTAAAATGAAGTTTATCTATATTACATGTAACGTAAGTATGCTGGAAACCCTGACACTTTTCCTCAATGAAATGGAGTATGCCGATTATCAGGTAATAGAGCAGGTGACAGCCATGAGCCGGTGGGGAGAACCCCGGCAAAATACCGCCGTATGGCCGGGTTACAACTCTGCCATTATTGTGCAGGAGGTTGATCCGGTGAAAGCAAAGGGGTTGATCGGAGAAATCAATAAGATGAATGCGGCAGCGTTCAACAACAGTGAACTTGTCGCCGCCTACATGTGGGGAATAGAGGAGTACACCGTGGTAAAACCGGTTGAATGACCGGGTCAGGGTAAAAGTAAAAACAGATCGGATGAGGGAATATGCTCTTGAGATGAGCGTTTCCCTTACCGGTGTTTCCAGGCTACTAATGTTTTACAACTCTCCCAACTGTGCAACCTCTTCGATGTTGAATGGAGTGGCCTGATATACAAAGTAATTCAACCAGTTTATGTATAACAGATTGGCGTGAGATCTCCATTGCACTAACGGGGGTTGTTCAGGATCATTGTTCCTGTAATAGTTTTCAGGCAGTGCGACAGAGTCCATCCCTTTCTCCTTGTCACGTATATATTCCTTATGCAGGGTGGAAGGAGAGTATTCGGAGTGGCCGGTTACGTAAAACTCCCTTCCGCCACGCGAAGTGACAATATATACGCCGGCTTCATCCGATTCGGAGAGAATGGTCAGAGCGGGATGCCGGTTGATCTCTTCGGCCAGGATAGTGGTATGCCTGCTGTGAGGTGCATAGAATTCGTCATCGAAGCCGCGGAACAAGGGGAATGAAGGATCGTTTATCCTATGCTTGAAAACGCCGAAGAGTTTTTTCTCCAACGGATATTTATTGATACCGTAAAAATGATGCAATGCAGCCTGGGCCCCCCAGCAGATATAGAAAGTGGAGGTGACATGCGTACGTGCCCAATCTAAAATCTGGGTGAACTCTTTCCAATACTTCACCTCATCAAAAGGCAGCATTTCTACCGGTGCTCCGGTGATAATCATCCCGTCGTAATAGGCATTTTTTATTTTGGAGAAATTGGTGTAAAACGACATGAGGTGCTCGATAGGCGTATTCTTGGGAGTATGCGTGGAGAGTCCCAGAAATTCAATCTCAACCTGAAGCGGAGAATTGGACAGAAGGCGTATAAGATCGGTCTCGGTCGTGACTTTGACCGGCATCAGGTTGAGAATCAGGATTCTCAGCGGACGTATATCCTGTGTGGATGCACGCAAATCGTCCATCACAAAAATATGCTCCTTTTTTAATATCTCAATCGCGGGTAATTTATCGGGTATATTGACGGGCATAATTAGTTCAATTTCAATTATAGAAGGACTACTTCTTCTTTTTTTATTTTTACTTCGCAGTAGTGGCACTGAAGTTCCACTTTTTCTTTGTCTGTCACATGGAACCGGGTTTTCATCGGTTCATTGTTGGTGATACATTTGGGATTGTTGCACTTCATGATCTCCACAATCTCATCGGGAAGTACCACCTTCTTTTTCTCTACCACCTCGAAATTACGGATAATATTCAAATTTACATTAGGCGCAACCAAAGCAATACGGTTGAGTTCATCTTCACGGAAGAATTTATCCGATACCTTGATGATCCCTTTGGATCCCATCTTGCTGCTCTTCAGATTATTGCCGATAGTGATCCGGTTGTTCAGTTTCTGCAGTTGAAGCAGTGAGACCACTTTGAAAACGGCATCACTGGGTATATGATCGATGGCTGTGCCATTCTCGAGCGCTGCAACCTGTAGTTCTTTTCCCATAGTTTTTTTAAAAATTACTAATTACTAATTACCAATTACTAATTATCAATTACAAATTACCAATTACAAATTAGCGATCTTTTTCGGTTCGTTGGTCTCCCGGTCTCCCAGCCTCCCAGTCTTCTCAATCTCCCAGTCTGACCTTCCTGCCATTTTTCACCATTCGTTTCGCGCAATCTGCTCCTGCCCGGCAAACCCAAGTAAACTTGTTTTACTCTCACTTACTCACAGATTTCACTATTAATTTTCAACTTTCAATTTTCAATTTTCAATTATCTACGATTCCCATTAAATCACAAATAATTGCCTGGCGTGTATACATCCCGTTCTTTGCCTGTTCAAAATAGTAAGCTTTCGGGCTCTCATCCACGTCCTGGTCGATTTCTTTCACGCGCGGAAGCGGGTGCAGCACCTTCAGATTCTCTTTAGACTCATCCAGCATACGGTTATGCAGGATATATACATTCTTTACTTTTTCATATTCCATCAGGTCGGTAAAACGTTCTTTCTGCACGCGGGTCATATAAAGGATGTCGGCGCTGTTGATCGCTTCGGGGGAGAATTCCGTAAATTCCCTGTAAGGGATCTGTTTGTTGTCGCAGAACGTTTTGTACTTGTCGGGGATATGTAACTCTTCCGGCGCCACGAAATTGAATGTAGGATTGAAGTGGGAGAGTCCCTGGATAAGCGAGTGTACCGCACGCCCGTATTTCAGGTCGCCCACGATGGTGACAGTGAGGTTTTCTAATGTCCCCTGCGTCTCGTAGATGGTGAACAGGTCGAGCATTGTCTGCGTGGGATGCTGGTTTGAACCATCCCCGGCATTGATTACGGGTACGGGCGATATCTCCGAGGCGTAGCGGGCCGATCCTTCCAGATGGTGGCGCATAATGATGAGGTCGGCATAGTTGCTTACCATCATGATGGTGTCTTTAAGCGACTCCCCCTTAGTGGAACTGCTGGTGGCCGAGTCGGAGAAGCCGATGATACGTCCGCGCAGACGGTTAACTGCCGTCTCGAAACTGAGCCTTGTACGGGTAGACGGCTCGAAGAAAAGCGTGGCACACACTTTTCCCTGCAACAAATCACGGTCAGGATTCTGCTTGAACCTGGAAGCACTTTTGATGATACGATAGATATCATCCCTGTCGTAATCGACGATATTGACTAAACTTTTGATCCCCATTTGTCTCTGTTTTGAGATTATTGACAAAATTAGAAAAAAACCTTGCAATTGGTAATGCAAGGTTTAAAAATAATTTCTTTTATACTTCCATATCTATGTCGAACTGTTCGTGCCAGGGCAATCCCTGTTTATTGAGTTGATCCATGAAGGGATCGGGATCGAACTCTTCTACGTTGAATACGCCCGGTTTCTTCCAGATACCCTGCAAAAACATCATGGCCCCGATGGTTGCCGGTACGCCGGTAGTATAGCTTACACCCTGGGCACCGGTCTCTTTGTAAGCCTCTTCGTGGCTACAGTTATTATAGATATAGTAGGTACGTTCTTTACCGTCTTTAATACCCCGTATACGGCATCCAATGGATGTCTCTCCCGTGTAATTCTCTCCCAGTTCGCCGGGATCGGGAAGTACCGCTTTCAGAAACTGGATAGGTACAATCTTTTGTCCGTTGTATTCCACTTCATCGATCCGGGCCATACCGATGTTCTGGATCACACGCAGGTGGGTGAGGTACTCCTGTCCGAAAGTCATCCAGAAGCGTGCCCGTTTGAGGGTGGGGAAGTTCTTCACGAGCGATTCCAATTCCTCGTGATAGATCACGTAGGACTCTTTGGGGCCGATCTCGGGGTAGGTGAGCGGCTTGTGGATTTCGTGCGGCTCCGTTTCAACCCATTGCCCGTTTTCCCAGTATTTTCCTTTTTGTGTTACTTCGCGGATATTGATCTCGGGATTGAAATTGGTAGCAAAGGCTTTACCATGATCGCCAGCGTTGCAATCCACAATATCGAGATAGTGGATCTCATCGAAATGATGTTTGGCGGCATATGCCGTAAAGATACTTGTCACTCCGGGATCGAAGCCGCAGCCGAGGATGGCTGTCAGTCCCGCTCTTTCGAACTTTTCTTTATAGGCCCACTGCCATTTGTATTCGAACTTGGCTTCATCTTTCGGCTCGTAATTGGCCGTATCCAGATAATGTACGCCACATTCCAGGCAGGCATCCATGATGGTCAGGTCCTGATAGGGCAACGCTACATTAATCACCAATTCCGGTTTTTGCTCGTTGAACAGCTTTACCAATTCCGGTACATTGTCGGCATCCACCTGTGCCGTCTGAATGGTTACACCTGTACGGCGTTTCACATCTTCAGCAATGGCATCGCATTTACTTTTGGTACGGCTTGCCAGCATAATATCGGTGAAGATATCGCTGTTTTGTGCCACTTTATTGGCTACCACTGTTCCCACACCACCGGCGCCAATGATCAGTACTTTTCCCATATTTTTGTTAAGTTGTTTAGATATAATAAATATTAAGAGCAATTCCTTCATCTCTTCATAGCAGAGTAAGGACTGCCTTGACAAATCCTATCCTACAAATATACAATGAATCCATGAAATGAGGCGTGTTTCACCTAAAAATTGTACCTTTGTTGTCTCATCACTTCATCTGATGATGTATTAATTAGTTAATCAAATAACGCATGTTTTGATTCCTGACCCTGATAATCTTTGCGCTTAATCTTTGTGCTGTCAGGCTTCTTTAAAAGACAAATAATTTTATGAACGAAGAGAACATCCAACAAATTTCACGTTCGACCAATGCTGTCAGCGATTGGTCCCTCCAATTACTCCAAAGCCTCGGAATTACGGATACCTGGGCTAAGTATATCAACCTGGTCATCCTGTTGATAGTATTAACAGCATTGGTATTTATAGTGCAATACCTTACCCGTACTATCCTGAAGAAGATACTCAACCGTTTTGGGAAGATTTCACGCGCCGAATTCCCTAAAAATCTTTCTAACAGAAGATTTCCTCATTACCTGGCAATGGTGATACCCTATAGCCTGGTAAAAGGTTCCATCCCTATTATTTTTGACCAATTCCCGAAAACAATGGTGTTGATCAATAAATTAATCGATATTTTCCTGATATTCTATGTGATATGGCTTCTGATGTCTGTTCTTAATGCATTCTTCGACTCGCTTGCCAAGAAACCAAGGATGAGGGATAAGCCGCTGGAAAGTTATGCCCAGGTGGTGAAGAT
This sequence comes from Proteiniphilum saccharofermentans, assembly GCF_900095135.1. NCBI lineage: Bacteria > Pseudomonadati > Bacteroidota > Bacteroidia > Bacteroidales > Dysgonomonadaceae > Proteiniphilum > Proteiniphilum saccharofermentans. Next base: position 2,531,225 of record NZ_LT605205.1, on the reverse strand, counting down.
TGTGCTCTATTGTGTCGGCTTTATCGTCTTTTTCTCTATCCTTACCGGACAAAATCCTGCTCATATCCTGACCGGCCTGGGAGCCCTTTCTGCCGTATTGATGCTGGTATTCAAAGACCCTATCCTTGGATTTATGGCCAGTATCCAGGTGTCGGCCAATGATATGGTGCGTATTGGTGACTGGATCACCATGCCCAAGTATGATGCAGACGGGGATGTGTTCGAAATTTCACTCACTACCGTGAAAATAAGGAATTTCGATAAGACCATTACCACTATCCCTCCTTACTCACTGGTGTCGGAGTCGTTCCAGAACTGGCGCGGTATGGTAGAGACCGGCGGGAGAAGATTAAAACGTTCCGTTTTCGTGAAACAGTCCACCATCCGGTTTATGAAGGATGACGAGTTGAAAGAACTGGAAAGGATAGGACTTATTTCGGATTATATCCGTTCAAGGAGTGCAGAGATCGATGAGTACAACAAGGCGAGGGGTGTGGACAAGTCACTTTCCATCAATGGAAGAAATCTGACCAATATGGGCCTTTACAGACATTACCTGCTCTCTTATCTGAAAAATCATCCTGATGTGCATCAAGGGCTGCTGATACTGGTACGCCAGTTGCAACCTACTTCAAAGGGACTTCCCCTGGAACTCTATTTCTTTACTGCTACAACCAATTGGCTTAAATATGAAGATATATGTTCCGACGTGCTTGATCATGTGACAGCAGCAGCTAAATATTTCGACCTGGAACTTTACGAGGATGTCTCTAATCCGGTCATCACCAAAATACCCGAAACCGGGATAACCCATTAATACAATTAGTTTTCCGTTGATTAAAATGGTTATTTTTACCTGTTTGTGGTTTATTTAGAAAAAATCATGTACTTTTGTATTCCCTAACAGGAAGTAGAGAGGTAAAAAAAGAGATACAAGGTTATCAAGTCAATTAAGAAAGATTTACAATGAGTAAGCTTTATAGTGTTTTTACCGGAACAGGCAGTTATGTTCCTGCCAAACAGATAAAGAACGAGTTTTTTCACAATTACGAGTTTTATGACTCTACCGGAGAAAAATTGCTCACGCCCAACGAGGAGATCACCCGGAAATTTGAAGAGATCACCACTATTGCCGAGCGGCGCTATGCCAGCGATGATGAGTCGACTTCCGATCTGGCTCTTGTAGCATCCCAGAGAGCTTTAGAGGCGGCCGGAGTGGATAAGGAGGAACTCGATTATATTATTTTTGCCCATAACTTCGGTGAGACAACCAAGGATAATATGCGGATAGATGTATTGCCTACGATGGCTGCCCGTTTGAAGCAGAAACTGGGCATTGCCAATCCCTCTGCCGTAGCATATGATATTTTGTATGGTTGTCCGGGGTGGGTGCAGGCGGTTATTCAGGCCGACTACTATATCCGTTCCGGTGATGCAAAGAAGATATTGGTTGTAGGGGCAGATGTACTGTCACGTATATCCGACCCGCACGACCGTGACAGTATGATCTATGCCGACGGTGCAGGCGCAGCGGTCATGGAGGCGAGAGAAAGCGATACTCCTGTAGGTGTTATCGGTCATAATTCGCGTAGCGATGCATTGGAATATGCCAATATGCTTTATCTTGGATATTCCTATAAACCCGAATTGGCAGAGAAAAAAGAATATTACCTGAAGATGAATGGCCGGCGTCTTTATCAGTACGCCCTTGAGAACGTGCCGAAAGCCATTAAAGCCGGACTTGATAAATTGAAATTGCATGTCAATGAAATCGGTAAGGTACTGATCCATCAGGCAAACGGGAAGATGGACGATGCTATCCTGAAGCGGTTATTTAAATTGTATAACCTCAAGGAGGTCCCTGAACATATTATGCCGATGACTATTTCATGGTTGGGTAACTCATCGGTGGCTACCGTCCCTACGTTGCTCGATATCATTACACGTGGTGAGATGGATGGGCATACCCTCAGAAGCGGAGACAATATTGTATTGGCTTCGGTAGGTGCCGGTATGAATATTAACAGTATTGTTTACCGGGTTCCATAAGGTTATTCTTACTTTACCCCTAAAAATTGAGGGTGGAATTGCTGTAATGTGATTCCACCCTCTTTTGCTCTACTTCTACTTGAGATTTTAGATCTTCTATTCCTCTTTTTCAGTCTCTTCTTCCACCGGGATTATTTCCGGGCGGTCTTCCCCTTTCAAATAATTAGGAAGGTTCATTCCCGCCATGTTGAACAGATCATCGAGGGGTGGAATAGTTTTCATCAGTCCCGATACGAAGTTGGCAGTAGATCCCTTGCCCTGTTCGTTATTGCCCGCGTCCCAGACGGTCACTTTATCTATCTTCAGATTCTTCACTGCTTCGACCTGCGTTTTAATCAGTTCAGGAAGTTTCTCGATCATCAGCAATTGATAAGCTTTGTCGGGATTTCCACCTGCGGCGGAAACCACATCTCTGTATCCTTGTGCCTGCTTACTGAGGATTTCGAATAGCCCACGCGCTTCCGCATCCATCTTGGCAAAGATAGCGTCGGCTTCCCCTTTTGCCTGTACGCGGATACGTTCGGCCTCGGCTTGTGCGTCGATGATCGCTTTCTGTTTGGCAATTTCAGCCGGCACCACGATATTGGCTGTTTCGGTGGAACGTTCGCGTTCAGCACGTGCATTCTCCGCTTTTTGCTCTGCAGAATAGGCTTCTTCCAGGGCTTTTGCCTGCTGTACCTTTTCTGCTGCTACGGCAATACGTGCTGCCTCGGCTTCTTTTTCACGGCGTGCGGCATCGGATTGGGCGATGGTGATTTTTGCCGTATTTTCTCCTTCCACCGCTGTGGCATTGGCTTCCGATGTTTTGATACGAGTCAGTTTATCGGCTTCGGCTTTGCCGATCGCTTCGTCTTTTCTGGCCGAGGCAATGTTCACCTCACGGTCTTTATCGGCCACGGCCTTACCGGTTTCACCAATCTTTTCCTGTTCCGCCACACTTATTTTGGCTTCGTTAATCGCTTTGGCTGCGGCTTCCTTACCCAACGCTTCAATATATCCCGATTCATCCCTGATGTCGGTTACGTTCACATTGATAAGCTTCAGGCCCACTTTCTTCAATTCTGAATCTACGGTCTTAGAGATGGCCTCGAGGAATTTATCACGGTCGGAGTTGATCTCTTCGATCGACATGGTGGCGATCACCAGACGTAACTGTCCGAAAAGAATATCGGATGCCAGTTCCCTGATTTTATCGGGAGTAAGGCCGAGTAACCTTTCAGCTGCGGTATTCATTAATTCCGGTTCCGATGAGATGGCAATGGTAAAGCGGGAAGGAACATCTACACGAATATTCTGTCGGCTCAATGCATTGGTGAGATTAGCCTCTATTGATAACGGTTTCAGGTCAAGGAACGCATAATCCTGAATGACGGGCCAGATAAAAGCACCACCGCCATGGATACATCGGGCCGATGACCCGCCGGTCCGTCCGTAGACGACCAGTATCTTGTCGGAGGGACATCTCTTAAAGCGCGATGCCAATGCCAGGATGGTGACGAAGATGACGACTGCCAGGACAATAATTAAAAACATGGGTGATGAAAGCATTTCGGGTGTCATAAATATTTAGATTTTTTCGACTATTAGAATGTTGTTATTTTCTATTTTGACGATTTTTACGGTCGACTGCGAATGAATAGGTTCTTTCTCATCGGTCATGGCGTCCAGTTCGCGTAGCGAGCCGCCCACACTGATAAGTATTTTTCCTTTACCCATGCGATTCGCCGGAATGGTCAGATATACTTCGGCTGTTTTATGGAGTGCCTTTTCCATCTTGAATGAATTATCTTCTGCCAACCGCAGGAAAACCCTTACGATCATAAAGAAGATAGCTACAAACAAAACTCCGGAGATTACGGCTGTCAGGATCAGTAAGGTTTTGTTGGGGATAAGATTATAGAATGCGATCCCTGCCCATCCGAAGCCGAGTAAAAAATTAATGAGATTCCGGAGAGAGAATAGTTGAAACGGGGCATCCCCGTCACTCAGGTCGCCTTCGAAATCGGCTTCTACTCCGTCCATGGAATCTCCACCTATAAATGTCAGAATAGTCTGGATAATAAAAATCACGGTAACAGGGGCGGCGATATACCAAAAGGTTCGCAACAGGGGTTCGGCGTTTTGCAGGATATCCATAATATTCAATTTCATTAGGCCATTAATGCTCAAAGATACAAAATGAATTTTAGATAGAAAAGTTATTTTTAAGAAAGTTTTAACTTAAATGATATCCCTGACTACGCAGTTCTGATGCACGGAAGAGGTTATAGGTCTCCTTATCTAACGGATAATCCCAGCAGCCGAGACTATGGTATATTTCACCTCCGAATCCCGATTTGAATTTGTATAAGCCGTAGAGCGGATGTTCGGGATCGGGTGAAGGGGAAATGCCGAACATGTCATACTGGGTGCAACCCGCCTGTTGTGATCTCATGATCGCTTCCCATTGCAATGCGTAGGTTGCCATAAGGTTACGGTGTGACGATGAGGATGCACCGTAAAGATAAGATCCTCTGTTACCTGTAATGACCAGGAACATAGCCGCTAACGGTTTTTCGTCGTATTCCGCTATAAGAAGGCTTACATCGGCCGGAGAACTGGTATTGTCTGCACGGGCGTCAAGCACTGCCCGAAAATACTTGATATCGTTCAGGAGAAGGTGATTCCTGGTCGCTGTCTCTTTATAGAGTTCATACCAGATATCCATTCCTTCCATGCCCATCGATCTTACCGTCACCCCTTTGCGTTGTGCTAATTTGATATTGTAACGTGTTTTCAGTTTCATCCTTTGGAGAAGGGTTTCTTTATCCTGTGTCAGATCGAGATAGATGGTATTAGCCGGCAAAATATTGGAGTGGGCTTTCTTGAAATTCCAGTTATGCGTACTGAAATTGAACCGTAGTTCCTGTGAGAGACTTTCCGGTTCGCCTTTCCATATCCCGTTCTCGTCGAAATGATCTTTCTCCCTGGCCCAGTATGATTCCCAGCAAAGGTCATAACGAATATGGATGCAATCGGAAGGCAGAACTGAGCGGAGAGACTCGGAGAGTTCTTCTAAAAACATACCCTGGAATTCGTCGGCCGGTTCAATTTCCGGGCCGTAAGGCACATAAGCTACAGAATGATTCCGATTGATCTGCTGTAAAATAACCAGCAGATCCGATTTAATGTATGACTGATCTCCTAATTTCGGAAAGAGATCGGGCCTTTGTGACGTAAAATTGACGGCAAGGGTGTTAGCTCCCAGGGATGTTTTCACCTCCGACCAGAAGGCCGTTTGCTGTAAAATAGGTGTAGCATACAACTCTTCGGTCTCCTTGAGGAAGACGTTCGTTAGCATATCTTCTTTATTTTAAACCTGCAAAGGTAGGCAAAATAAATCTGTTTCTACAGGGATATTATTTTTTCTCTCTGTTTAAGCGTGTTATCTCATTTAACATCAAAGGAAATGCGGGATATGCCATGTCATGCCCATAACCTTGCAGTTCGAGTAAACGGGTATCCTGATGTCCTGCTACTTTCATCATGCGGGCGAGATAGGCGTTCTCTTCATAGCGGCCCAGCATTTCCAGCTCGCGGTCTCCCGTGATAAGCAGCATAGGAGGGGCGTCGGAGCGGACATGAAACAGCGGGGCATATTTATCTATAACCGGTTGTTTGTCATCGATATCGTTCTCCTTTCGTATAGTAAAGTGGGTGATAGCCTGCCCGCTGAAAGGGATCAGGCCGGCAATACTGTCGGCATCGATACCGTGAACTGCAAGATATTGTTTATCCAATCCAATCATCATGGACAGATATCCTCCGGCAGAATGTCCCGATACAAATATTCGCGAACTCTCGCCTCCATATCTCCCGATATTTTTAAAGACCCATGCCACCGCTGCTGCCGCATCTTCAATATAAGCGGGTGCTTTTACCCCCGGAGCAAGCCTATAGTTGACGCCGACAATGCACAGATCTTTATTTTTTAGTGCTTCGGGAAGTTCTTTATTGCCTCCTGTCAGGCCGCCACCGTGAAACCAGACGACTGTAGTAAAATCTTTTTTATTTACCGGATAGTAAATATCGAGCAGGCACCGCTCTCCAATATAGCTGTCTTGCCGGCGCATTTCTTCCGCATAATAGGGTATGTCGGAAATAGTTTTGTATTGTGTGTCTTGTGCCACCGCTGAGGAAAATAAAGCGATAAGCAGGAATAGAGTTGGAATTCGGATCATAACTGAAAGTTTAGAAGTTGAAACTAAGAACTAAGAAGTTAGCAATAGGAACTTGGAATAAAGCATTCCAGAACGTTTTTCTCCGTTCAAAAAATGCGTTGAAACTTTTGTTTCTTAAGAGAATAAAAACAGCCAATGTGTTTTTTTAAGAGAATCGTGTAAAATCAGAACCGGTCGGGTTCTGTGCGTGCGGCTGTAGCCGTTACATTCCGGAAATTCCGGTCGAAACGGGAGAGCAGCAACTCAACCAGTTTCGTATGAAAAGCTGTATAGAGTTTTGTCGAGATATGTTTTCTGTCCTTTCGTTTTATCAATCCGAAACGGAGTTGTTTGTCATCTACCCAGATCTCAGGCTTAAAAAAAGCTTCATTTTTCCATAGAAGTGATCCGTAGGTAAGATAACCGTCTGCAGTCGCTACCCATTTATCCGCTTTTTTGTTTTCTATTGCCTCATAGATCTTGTCCAGTAAAAGATCGGGATGATCGGTGTAAATGATGATTGCCATATTGTACAATTCTATTCCTTCTTAGAGTGATAACTATTGACGGCATTCTTGACTGATCCGTGGAGCAGTAACAGGTTTTTTGCCTGTTCGTATGGGAGTCCCAGTTCATCGACGATCATACGTGTGCCTCTGTCCACCAACTTTTGGTTAGTGAGTTGCATATTTACCATACGGTTGCCTTTTACCCTCCCAAGCTTGATCATGGTGCTTGTCGTGATCATATTGAGTACCATCTTCTGGGCTGTTCCCGCCTTCATACGGGTACTGCCGGTCACATATTCCGGCCCGACAATGGGTTCTATCTTAATCTCCGCTTCAGCTGCTACGGGAGAATCGGGATTACAGCAGATGGCTGCCGTAAGGATACCCTTTTCACGTGCGTGGCGTAACGCCCCTATCACATAAGGAGTGGTGCCCGAAGCTGCAATACCAACCAACACATCGTTTTGATCGATCTTATGTGCTATAAGCTCTTCCCACGATTTCTCAAGGTTGTCTTCGGCTGCTTCCACCGGATTACGTAACGCGACGTCTCCTCCGGCAATCAACCCGATCACATAAGTGTCAGGCATGCCGAAGGTAGGTGGAATCTCAGAGGCGTCGAGCACTCCAAGCCTGCCGCTTGTACCTGCACCGATATAGAAAAGACGCCCGCCTCGCTGCATTCTTGCCACGATGCCGGTCACCAGTTTCTCTATTTCGGGAATGGTTTTCTGTACGGCAAGCGCCACTTTCTGATCTTCTTGATTGATCTCTGTAAGAATTTCGAGAACGGATTTTTGTTCTAAGTTGTCATAGAGCGATGATTGCTCTGTTATTTTAGTAAAAGACATGACTATTGATTTGATGATTTGCTAATTTGATGATTAATTTAATGTGACAAACAACGTTCAACGGAGCGAAGCGTAGTTAAATGTGCCAATCCCGATGAATCGGGACAAGTAGCAACTATCCCGACGAGTCGGGACAGGTAGTGCTAATGTGGCTAATTGATTGGTATACTTAAATTAGTAATTTGTAATTAGTAATTTACAGTTTGTGATACTCAATCAGTCCCGGCATAGGTGATTGGGATATTGTTCCGATCTCAATTCCTTTTTCTGCCGCGACTTCCTTCAACGGATCGGAAAAATACCATGCGATAGAGCCCACAAAATTAACTTTATTTTTTTGATAATCGTACTGCATCACATTCCTTTCAAAAAAAGCAGAAAAACTGCGGGTAATGATTCTCCGGATAGTCGGGTCTTCGATATGGTTGAGTAGAAACGGGCAGAGGCTTGCCAGAAAACGGTTAGGGAAAGGTTGACGGTATACTTTGTCAATAACAAGTGCAGGTGTAAGATCATACTCGTCGAGTAATGTTTCTTTCAGCCCCTCAGTAAGTTGATTTTTCAAAGCATCTCCTATCAGATTTTTTCCCAATACAGCACCACTTCCTTCGTCACCCAAAATAAAACCGAGCGGAGATATCTGGTTCACGATACTTGTACCATCCCATTCACAGGAATTACTTCCGGTTCCCAGGATACAGGCAATTCCGGATTTGCGTCCACAAAGGCTGTGAGTCGCTGCTATCAGATCGCTGTAGACTTGAACAGTCTCAACGGGAAATGATTGACGAATGGCATCGCGTACCAGGCCCGTTTTCTCAGGGATACACCCTGCTCCATAGAAATAAATCGCTTCTATATTGGCCTCTTTTAAGAGAGGATATACATGTAACCTTATCTCTTCAGCGATCTCTTCTTGTGTCTGATATACAGGACTAATACCTTTCCCGGAAAAACGGTGTATTATCTCTCCGTTTCTTGTAAGACACCAGTCTGATTTTGTAGCGCCGCTATCGGCTATTAATATTTCTTGCATATGGCAAAATCCATGGATAATTTGTAAATTCCTTTTAATTATCGCCCATAGTGCATTATCGCAACGAAATTGGCTATCATAATTTGATGTAAATATTCCGTTTGTAGAGGATATATCCGAACAGCCAACAAGCAGTGACAAACAGGAGTGCGTAAAGCAACGATCCGAAATAATCACCTGCCCAGGGACGCAGTAACATTTCATAGACAAACGTTTTGATGGAAATAGCTTCCCCCTGCACTGTAAACCTGATGTTGGAAAGTAGGGTAGCGAATACTCCTGCAAACACATACACGATAAGCGGATTTACACCGAATGCATGGAAAAACCGGCTCCATCGCTCTTTTTTATTGATATCGATGATCCAGATAAGTAACCCTAGTAGTTGGGCGGCAAAACCTGTAGTAGCAAGGACGAAAGTAGGACTCCATATTTTCTTGTTGATAGGGCAGCCATATTGTAGCAGTAATCCGGCGAATGCAAGTACGGTTCCCAAGATCAGCAGTTTTTCTACGCGGGTATGATTCTCCTTGTTATCAACGATAAGCTTACCGAAGAGGAAGCCGATCAGTACATGGGCAATGGAAGGAAGTGTGCTGAGCAAACCTTCCGGGTCGAATGCAATCCGTTCTCCTGACGGTGCGGTGTCTTTGTACATATGATCAGTACCCCATAACGCGCGGTCGACTACGGCAATGATGTTCTGCTCCGACATCTCGAATCCTTTTCCGAATTGTAGGATCAGGAAATATCCCAATAAAAGCAAGGTAATCAACCAGGGCAGATACTTACTTTTCACAAATACTGCGATAAGTGCTGCGAAACCGTAAGCCAACCCCAATCGTTGCAGTACGCCCAATATACGAAGAGTATCGAAATGGGTAGCGGCTTGCATGAAAGGTTCTCCTGAGGCGAGTCCCCTGCACAGTTGTCCGAACCAGCCCAGTGCCAGCCCGATTACGAAAATAAGGATGGTGCGCCGTACAATTTTCCAGATAGCTCCTTTAGACGGTTCGAAGTGGAATTTTCGTAACGACATAAAGGTGGATACCCCCATGATAAACATAAAGAACGGGAATACCAGGTCGGTGGGCGTGAGCCCATGCCAATGTGCATGGCCGAGGGGTGTATAGACATATCTCCATGAACCGGGATTGTTAACCATGATCATGCCGGCGATAGTGATCCCCCGGAGAATATCGAGCGAAAGCAACCGACCGCTCTGCTGAGGTGTAGTTATTGTATTCATTTTTTGCTATGATAGCGTTACATAAACAGGATTTCCATTTGACTTTATATCAGCGGTAAAGATAATACTTCTTCGACAATTTCCTGAATGCTTCTTCATCTTTTGTCCAGTAGGATTGAATATCTGCGAAACGGTGGTTTTTGGAAAATTCCAGTCGGATAAAATCACTGCCGCTCACTTTGTCGAACATGTCGAACCTGTTTTCGGGAGCATGATCAAATACCTTTTTGTCAGGGTAAAGTTGTGCGGCGACCTCCATTACATGGAACTGGATATCCGACAGGCGTGCTTTCCGGAAATCAGTCAGATATATCTGTACTCCCTGAAAGTTGCTTCCTTGCCCAACCGAATAATAGGGTTTCAGGTGGATAGGACGGAACGTTACTCCCGGCAGTCGCTTGGCATTTAATGCCCCGGCAAACTCTTCGGCATTGATCCATTCGGCTGCGAACATCTCAAAGGGAAGCGTATAACCCACGCCGATAGACATATACCCCAGTTCACCCAGGATCCCCGAAACAGGATAAAAATAGGCTGAATGGGCGAACGGTATATGGGGTGAGGTGGGAATCCAGGGTAACCCTGTGTCTTCGAAATTCATTTTCCGACGCCATTTTTTCATTTTTACCACCGTCAGTTTACAAGGTTGAGGAATCATCTTTTCTCCGATGATCATTTCTGCCAATTCTCCGCAGGTAAGGCCGTAGACATAAGGGATCCGCAGTTGGCTTACAAAAGAGAAGAAACCTTCTTCCACCAGGTTCCCTTCCACTTTCAGGCCGCCTAACGGGTTTGGGCGGTCGAGTACCACAAATTCGATGTTGTTTTCTGCGGCGGCCTGCATAGCCAGATACATGGTAGATATATAGGTATAAGACCGGCATCCTATATCCTGGATATCATACACAAGTACATCCACGCCTTCCAGCATCTCTTTGGTGGGTTTTCGGGTAGCTCCGTAGAGGGAATGGACAGGTACTCCGGTATTGGGATCAGTGAATGATTCTATTTTATCGCCGGCATGCACATCACCGCGTACGCCATGTTCCGGGCCATAGAGTGCTACCAGTTGCACATTGGGCGCTTCATACAGGATATCGATGGTCGATGTCAGGTTGTTATCGACTCCAGTCGGATTAGTGATCAGTCCTACGCGTTTCCCTTGTAATATTTTAAAGTTGGCTTCTTTCAACACTTCGATACCGGTCTTCACGTTTATTTTCTGGGCGGAAGAGGAGAGGGAAATGAGTAAACCACATATAATAAATGCTGTTATTAACCTCAAATTATTCATGTTTTTTTAAATTACCAATTACTAAATATCAATTATCAATTACCAATTACTAATTACTAATTACCAATTATCGCCACAGGTATTATCATACGCAGTATATATCACCGAAGGCACTATCACGCGTAACGTACTATCTGATTACTCAGCTTATTCTTCTGCTGGTGTTTCTTTCTTTGCTTTCCCAAAATCCTTATCTATTTTCATAAATGGAATCAACAGAAGGGTAGGGATGGTAGCGATCATAATAAAAACAAAGAAATTCACATATCCCAGTTGCTCCTGAATCCAGCCGGCCGCCATACCCGGGAGCATCATTCCCAGTGCCATGAATCCCGTACAGATGGAGTAGTGTGCAGTCTTATGTTCGCCCTGAGAGAAATAGATCAGGTAGAGCATATAGGCGGTAAAGCCAAATCCGTAACCAAGTTGTTCGATAGCCACTGCTATATTTACCCAAATAAAACTTTCGGGTTGGTATATTGCCAGTAAGAGATAGGCGGCATTGGGTAGGGTGATAGCCAGTGCCATAGGCCAAAGCCAGTATTTTAATCCTTTACGCGATGCAACGATACCGCCAATGATACCTCCAAAGGTGAGGGATATCACGCCGACCGTACCATAGGCGAGACCAACTTCCTGTGTGCTTAATCCTACGCCTCCCACTGCCCGGGCATCAAGCAGGAAAGGTGATGCCAGCTTCACCAACATGGCTTCAGCCAGCCGGTATAAGAGCATAAAGGCGATGGCCAAACCGATCCCTTTCTTCGTGAAAAATGATTTGAATGTGTTCCCGAACTCTGTCATTACCTCTTTCGGGGTATGTGCGACTTTTCCCGTATCGCTTGCAGGGTAGGGCAGCATAAAGCGGTGCCAGGCAAAGAAAGCGATAAATAAACCTGCCAGAATGAAAAAGGTAATACTCCAGGCGTATGGGATATTGCCGGTACTTTTCTCGAGGAATCCGGCCAGGATCACAAGTAGTCCCTGCCCCGCAATGGAGGCGAGGCGATAGAAGGTGCTACGTATGCCGACAAAGAATGATTGCTGTGAATCGTCCAGTGCCAGCATGTAAAAGCCGTCGGCAGCGATATCGTGTGTAGCGGAACTGAAGGCCATCAGCCAGAAGAATGCGAGTGATGCCTGCAGGTAGAATGGGGTAGGTAGGGTAAAGGCAATACCCGCGAATCCGGCGCCGATCAGCAACTGCATGGATACGATCCACCACCGTTTGGTTTTCAGGATATCCACGAACGGGCTCCAGAAGGGTTTGATGACCCATGGAAGGTAGAGCCAACTGGTGTACAGGGCTATTTCGGTATTGGATAATCCGAAGCGTTTGTACATAACTACGGAAACGACCATTACCGCTACGTAGGGTAAACCTTCGGCAAAATACAAGGTAGGGATCCATGCCCAGGGATTGCGTGTTGATTTCATTTTAATTACCAATTACAAATTACTAATTACCAATTAAGTACTGAACACTAAATAGTTTTAATTATTTTAAACCTCAAAAGATTGAGAATCAATTATGATAAGTGAAATGAATAATATAAACTAATTTCAATCTTGTACTTACCAATTAATCTTTATTTTTTATTGTTTTCTGAATTGCCGTGATAATACGGATAATTTCTTCCAGATCTTCTAACATGCTTTCACTTTGTTCTTTAGATATATAATCTGTATCTCTTAATAATCTTAACCAAAAACGGGTTTCACGGGCTTCCCGATACGATACACCCAATTTGGCCAGAAAATCTTTTCGGGAAAGCCCTCCAACAGACTCTTCGACATTTGCACCGATAGATGTCCCACTTCGTAGAATTTGTCGGGATAACTCAAATTCCTTTTTCTCTTTACAAATACTGATATAACTTCACAATTCTTATCGCATAGTTATATGTCTTATCTAATATAATATTCTCTTTCTCAGGATAAACCATAATCAACCATTGTAATTAGTCATAAGTTTAATATCCCTTTCCTGATATAAACCAACCAATTGGAATTGCCAACTTATTTGAGACAATAAGTTAAGCAACATTTTTAATTAATTGTTTTTTAATATTGTACTGTTTCCAAAATTCATCAATAGTCAAATTACCCAATGCTGAGAATCTTCTTTTATGATTATACCAGGATTCAATATATTCAAATACATCCAAGCACATCTGCTCTTTTGTTTTAAGCTTGGTACCATAAATCAACTCGGTTTTGAAAGATTTAAAGAAACTTTCAGCCACCGCATTATCCCAACAGTTGCCTTTCCCGCTCATGCTTTGCTCTACCCTATGGTACTGCAACAAATTAACGGTCTGTTTGCAGGCATATTGAATGCCCCTGTCAGAGTGAAAGATCATCCCTTCTTTAAACGGTCTGTTTCGGTTGGCCATCCTGATAGCCGGTATGACAGTGCCGGAAGCAGTCAAATTATCGCTGATAGACCACCCAATGAGTTTTCGATCAAAAAGATCAATCACGCACGTAAGGTAAAGGAATCCATCCTTACAGCAGATGTAAGTAATGTCGGACACACAAGCCCTCATTGGTTCTTTTTGATTGAACTCACGGTTAAGCAAATTAGGCGCTACATTGTAATTGTGGGATGCATCAGTGGTTACCCTAAACTTCTTAGAAAGCTTGCTGCGCAATCCCATATTTCTCATATGACGGGCAACAGTTGTTCTGGAAACATTGACTCCGGATGCTTGCAAATCTTTAGCCAACCTGGGACTGCCGTTGCGCCCCTTGGCATCGAAGTATGCATCTTTAATCTCTCGGCTAAGTTCCATATGCTTTTGTTCTCGTTTATTTATAGGGTTCTTAATCCAACGGTAATAACTGCTGCGAGATACACTCAATACTCTGCACATCATCCCAATCGTCCACTCCCTCGAGTTGTAATCCTTTATAAATTGATAAATCAACGATCGCTCGTGGAGATGATGCCTAAGGCTTTTTTTAATATGTCACGCTCTGTTTCAGCCTCTTTAAGGCGTTTTTCCAGTTCTGCAACCCTTCCGGCTTCTCTTTCACGAGAACGGACTCCGTTGCCCGGGAAACTGCTTTCCCCACGTTCCCGGTACTCTTTGCACCAGCGATACAATAGTGCAGGTGATATGCCCAATTCGTGTGCGAGTTCGGAAACATTCTTCCGCTCGAAACTTAATTTGACGGCATTATCTTTAAATGCCTTGTCATAATGTGTTCTTTGTTTTCTCATACTTTGACAAATGTAAGTTTTTTATGCTTAACTTTTTGTCCCAGCAAAGTTAGTAACTCCAAATCATTAGTAATTGGTAATTAGTAATTAGTAATTGTTTCAGATGCAGGAAAATAATGCGCCAGTATCTCATTATAGCCGTATCCTTTCTCAGCCATGATGGCGGCGCCTATCTGGCACAGTCCTACGCCATGGCCCCATCCGGCGCCGGTGAGTATGAATGTCTGCGGGATTCCGTTCTCGTCTTCGTCCTGTGTATCGACTACGAATGCGGAACTATAAAGATGCGACTTCGATAAAGTACGCCGTATTTCCAATTCTTTCCCTATCGTCATCACCCGTTCCGTGCCGATGATCTTCAGACGGATGATACGGCCGGAAGCACCTCTTTCGAGCGGTTGCAGGGCGATGATCTCACCGAAATCGATCCCGGAACGTTCTCTGATAAGAACCGACAGTTCTTCCTGTGAATAAATTGTCTTCCAGCGATAAAAATCGGCTGTTTCCCGGTCATAATCGTTCAGCACTTGTTTTAATACATTTGCATCCTGTGTGTTACAAAAAGCGGGAGGTGAAGTGCGGATCCATTCCTCCGCATTGTCTTCGATGGTCAGGTCGGGTAGGGGGGAACCTTCAGTATAGTCGGGTTTTGCCTGCAGATAGGGATGTATTACGGGTTCCCATACGTTCTCGAATGTTTCCATCACGCCGCCGCAACACTTTGAGAAGCGGGCGTCGCAGATGGCACCGTCATAGAAAAGGACTTCTCCCCATGTTTCCTGAATCACCTTTTTTACCAATTCGGTGGATTGACGGGTGATTCCCTGGTAGCGCTGGCAGTGGTCGTCGGCACAGACGTCGAACCGATTGTGATTCTCCCGGTCGTACCAACGGACTATTTCTGTAGGTGTTTCAAACGAAGTCCGGTAACCGGTTTCTGAATTTTCAAGAGATTGGCTCTTTTGTATCTGTGCCAGCAGCCAGCTTCGTGAGATGACAGCATGTGCTTTCAGCAGCTCTTCGGAACTTGTAGCACTCATTTCGGATGAGATCACACTGGTGAGGTAATCTTCTAATGAAACGATATTGATCGCCGAGAGACTGCCGTTTTCCACGATAAATTTCAGGCTACCCAAAAAATATTGATCTTCCTTTCGTTCCCAATGAAATTGCACGCCGATGATCACATTTTTCAATCCGAAAGCATTGTGATGCAGATCATCGGCTTCGAAAACGAGTTCATCGGATATCTCCCCCTTGAAAAGGATCTTTTCCCCCGAGATTTCAACCGAATAATCTCCCGGCTGTATTTCCCGACCGTTCGACTTATAACCGTCAGGCAGCGAAAAATCAATTTTTTGCTGTTGCAATAATATGCCTACATGAATCAGCGGTGCGTTCATATTTTAATTACTAATTGATAGTTGATTGTGGGTTGTTGAATATCATTTTTAACTTTCAATTTTCAATTTTCAATTTTCAATTGTCCATTGTCAATTGTCACCTTCTTCCTTGCCTGTAATTCCCATGTCCTGATCCTGTCTTTATAGAGGTTATGTGCGTTCATTTTCACTATATCGAGCGACGCATCACTATTATCCTCCCAACGGCGGCAGAGGTAAAGCACATCATAAATGCGGCCTATCTGGTAGCGCCGTGAGATATTCAATCCCAGGGCATAATCCTCACCATAGCTGGTGTTGGGCACTTTGATATCGCGCAGTACCGGCGTATAGAATGCGCGAGGAGCTCCCAACCCGTTGATGCGCAGAGCGTTATTCCGACCATTATCAGGTGTCCATTCGCGATGGTCGATAATGCCCGGTGGAATCTC
Source organism: Proteiniphilum saccharofermentans (assembly GCF_900095135.1). Classification (NCBI taxonomy): domain Bacteria; kingdom Pseudomonadati; phylum Bacteroidota; class Bacteroidia; order Bacteroidales; family Dysgonomonadaceae; genus Proteiniphilum; species Proteiniphilum saccharofermentans. The sequence goes on along the minus strand of NZ_LT605205.1, from coordinate 2,514,978 downwards.
CTCCATATGGAAGTTGGTCATCCGGTAGGTGCCTACCACCATGGCGCACTGCTGTTCGTAGAAGGCGTCGACAATTTTTTGCAGTGTATCTTCACCGCTGTAGACATCGTCGCTATCGAGCTGTACGGAAAACTTGCCGCACTTCGGGTGGTGTACTCCCAGATTCCAGCATCCACCTATGCCCAGGTCATCCCTCTCCGGGATAATATGTATCAGTCGTTCATCATCTTTAAATTCGTCGACAGCCTCTGTGGTACCGTCCGTAGAGTAGTTATCCACCACAATGAGATTGAATGGGAAACCAGTCTTCTGTTTCAATACGGATGCGATGGCATCTTTAATGGTTTTTACACGGTTACGCACCGGAATGATCACAGAAGCTTCATATTCGAAATGATCTTTGTTGAATTCGATTTCTTCGAATTGTGGTGCCAGGTAGGCTCCCACTTCTTTCAGGTGTTGAGTGCAGGCCTGTTCCATCTCGATCTGCACCTGCCGGTTTTTGGGATCCACGTAATCGAATATTTTTTCTCCCGATGCACGTTTGTCCTCTTCTATCTCCGTGTAAAGGTATTCATTGATATGTATCAGCGGATGGTGTTGTGAGACTTTGAGCCGCAAGTCATATAGTCCGGCGAACCGGTAATCCTCATTCATCCTTGCTGCTGCCTCTTTGAATGCGTCTGCATTATAGAGCAGTAACGACCCGAAATTGAAATCATCGCGCAGGCTTCCTTCCTGGTAATCTATTACGGGGTGATTCTTTTTTTCGCCGTCGATAACCGCGTAATAGTCGGCATATACCATTCCCGCCTGCATATCTCCGGCAATGCGGGTCATCCGTTCAAGGGCAAAATAACCCGGTTTCAGGACGGACGGTTTCTGATAGATAAGTGTGTGACCGGTAGTAGATTTACCGGCGATTTTTCTGATCGTTTCCGTGCTTTGCAGTCTATCGATGATAATCTTTTCACAACCTTCCAAAGTTGTGACAGTTTCATCCGGAGTAAGCAGATAAATATTTTGTATCAGTTCCGACTGTTTAAGTTCTTCTACTGTTTTTCTTGCCTGTTCAGGTTGTGTGAAAAGAATAAAGGCGTTTATTTTTTGCATAAAATCCGATTTTTTAATTATCAATTAGTAATTACCAATTACCAATTACCAATTACCAATTACCAATTACTAATTAACTAATTGACTTATTCTAATTTAGGTGTTCTTAAATTATAGATTTGACTACTTCACACTTCTAATCAATCAAAGCTTCAAGCAGTCCTCTCACCAATTTATTCCGGTTCTCCGTGCCTTTTATGGCTTCTATCGGAAATCCCAGTATGGCAGTACCATATTGTTCTCCTTTATATATGACGCCGGCGCTTAGATTATTCTCTGAATAGCGAAAGACGGTAAAGGCATTCTCGTCTGCCGGTTCAATGGCATCGGGATATTCCACCACATAGCTTTCACTGTTCAGGGTATTATAATAGGACCAATTTCCCTGAACGGAAGGGAAGGGCGAAGCCACCGCTTTGACCTTTCCGGTTACTGCTCCATAATTGTTGCGCCATTTGTATCTGAGGGTGTTTTGTGCCCACTCCCTGTCTTCCGCTGAAGCATACGGATTGTCCCACAGGTCGGTTCCCACAAAAGCACCGCTGACGATGATGCTGCCGCCGTTATTACAATAATTGGCAATAGCTTCCTGGTTGGATTTGGAGAATGTTTTGAACCGTGGTGGTTTTGCTCCCCGTGCTACCGACCATTCCCGTTGTTTACCCAGTATCCAGTCCACAATACTATAGGAGTTTAAAGATAGGCTTTTATTTTCAATAGCAGCGACAGATGAGGATACAAATGAATAGCCTGCTTTGGCAAAGGCCTGCCCGTGAATAAAGGGATAATCGAAAGTATTACCTGCAATTGCGGTAGTTTCGTAATTCGCACCGCTGTCACCGAAACCCGATGCGTCGTCGTCCATCCATGGGATCACGCGACGGAATTCATGCATATGGCCTATAAAATGATGGTCGGCAATATAGGGTACGCCATTGTCCACATTTCCTGCAAAACCGGCGATGCTGTCTTCGGAAGTAGTAAAACTGAACGGAGCGGAAACCCTCGTAAATCCGTTTACGATTAAGACTTCCCCTCTCTGGCCCGTTTTACGGCATACGGATAGTATCTCCGAGGGAAAGCTGATACCACCGTCATTCACAGCCACTACCTTAAAACTGTAAACAGTGTCTTTTTGTATGGATGCCACATAACTGTTATTGTTCACCATCACACCGTTATCGAATCCTCCACCGTTGAGGCGGGTATAGACTATATACCGGGTGGGAGTGGCTGACGGTTCCGCGGGATCGGGCGATGGCTGCCATTTCAATTCTACTTCCGTATCGCCGGAGAAGCGGGTGCTGAACTCTTTTACAGGAAGTGGTTGTACTACGTAGGGACGGTTGTACTGGTTCGCCAGGAAGCGGAGCATCCCTTTGTAGATGGAGCGGCTCACGGTAAAGCGGAAAGAGGGATCCAACCCGTAGCGCATATCTGCGAAGTTTTGATGGGACAACAATTCCAGTAGCATGGTCGGTACGTCAGGCATACGCGCTTCGGCATAAGAACGGTTCCAGAGATGGCGGCGTGTCCATTCCGGTTCGAATTCGCGTCGTATATCGCTGACGATCTCTTCCATCACCAGTTCGGAGAGATCGCGCGAGGCCCATCTCGATCTTCCGTTTTCGAATAACCTGTCGTTAAAATGCGTCATATAAATACCGAGTGTTCCTACTATGGTATCTCCCCAGAAAGTCCCTGCATCGGTATGGAAAGCAAAAGCCATGTCCACAGGGATATTGAGCCCCTCTTCTTTGGGCAGTACCGGCGAGCCACCTGCCAGCCAGTTCACCCATGCACCGCGTGATGCATAGTCGTCGGTATAATCATTCTTCCCTTCAGTGCGGTTGTATACGCTGTCGGGTACGCCCGCCCACTGCATCCAGTAACGTGCTCCCTCGGTATAACGCGGGTAGCCGCTTATCTCGGGTGAATAGTTGATCTTTGGTATAAGTGTTTCCTTGGAAACCTGTTTTTCGGAACTTTTTGTATTTTCTTTTTCAAATCCGTCGGGATGGGGCATTCTTGCGATATTTCCCATTCCCCCACCTATTTTTACTGCATCGGCAATGACAATCCTCCCTGCACGGCTGCTCCTGTTGGTGAGTGTTATTTTATGATTATTTCCTTCGTCGAAATAAAAATATCCCAGAAATATCCAGGTGCCGCCCCCCATTTGCTGGTTGACCCGGAAATCGGTCCTTCCACCGGCATGATACACGCTGTAGAGCGCGTCGTCTGTACTGTTCCTGACTGTTTGATAGGATACATAGACACCATATTTTCCCTTTTCGGGAATATCGGGATACCATTCGGCGAGGCTCTCTTCACCGCGGGTTATTGTCTTGATTTGTCTGGCTGTTCCCATCCTGAACGGATTTTCACCATCCGGATAGATTTCTTTTGGATTGGCAAAACCTGCGGAATCGGTATTTTGCCATCTTTCTTTTCCATTGATTTCCTTATAGTGTGAATCGCCATATCTGGCAGGCTGGCCGGAGTTGTTCGCTTCTGCAGGACTATCATTGTCTATGATCAGTTCTGTTTTGTTATAATCCCGTTCGCGTGGCATCAGTACGTTCGCTCCCGCGTTCTCAAGCATCGGTACCAGGAACGGCAGGACATAACTCTGTGTGTAAAGGTCTTCTACCGTTTGGAAGATACGTGCCCGCTGCCATTCCCACCGTCCCAGTTTCTGCTCGTAATACCAACCATGGCTTTGCCACAGTGCAATATGGTTGTTTTGCAATCCTTTGTCGAAATCTCCCATAGGAGAAGAGATATTGGTGACGAGCGGTTTTTTTACCCGGTGTGCGATCATCCGGTTCTTGTCTTTCTGCTTACTCCGGAAGAAATTGGGGATCAGGTGGCTGATCTCCTGTCCGTCGGAAAAAACGCTTATGTGATATTTTTTCTGTGCCGGAGGCAGGTGGTAGCGTACGCTGTCATAGATATGCAGTACGGTATTTTCCCGCATGGGGAGGTATGATAGCGACAGGTTGGTGTGCAACTCTATACTCTTTTTCCGTTCATTCAGTACAATACTGTCTACCGTAACCCTTCCGGGACGCAGTATGACTTCTTTATAGATATTGGTGAGAGAACTGTTCAATTTCAGTTTCAATGAATCGTCGGCAGGATTCTGTGAAAAAACAGAATAAGATAGAGCAAGGATGAATAGAATAAAAACGGATCTTTTCATGTGATTATTTTACTTTCTCTTTATGGATATAGGACTGTTTATCAAAATGAAATGATAAGTTTGAGTACGGAGGACTGACGATCAATAGATGCTTTTCTGAATTTTTACAAAAATAAGAAAAATCGGTGGATCACTTCAATCTTTCAATAGTTTATCTACTCTCTTAAATTCATAACCTCTTTTTTTCAGTTCCTTTATCATATCTTCCAACCGGTCGTACAATTTGTCAATCCGTTTCGGATCGGTGCCAATATGGACCAGGAGTAGAAAGCCATTCAATCCATTCTTTTCTTCATACGCCAGGATGTTGTTGTAAATTGTTTCCGACGAAAGATAATTCTTCATATCAGGCGTTGTATAATCGGCATTGGAAGTTGTACCGGGGGTGAAATTCACTATTTGTACGCCCATCGCTTCGGTCCAGTTGCTTATTTCCTGATTATACCATTCGTAGGGTGGCATAAAGTATCGTGGAGATTCAATTTTTAATCCGATTTCTTCCATCGCCTGATAATTATCATTCAGATCTTTTTCGAAATCAGTCCGTAAGATCAGGGTCGAATCACGGTTCTTCCAGTCTGCATACAAAAGATGTTTGTCGGAGTGTGGTCCAAGGTAGTGGCCGTCCTTCTGGAGATCCCTTGCAATGGCGGGGTATTTCCTGTAGAAATCGCCGGTGAGGAAGAATGTGCCTTTTATATTATTTTTTTTCAGCACTTCTTGTATTTTCCTGGCTCCGTCGGCATATTCGTGGCCGGTAAAAACAAGCGACAGTTGTTTTTTGGATGTATCGCCGCGTACGATACCTCCTGCTACTTTTTTCGCTAGCTTTGCCTGTGCACTCAGATAACCCAGATAATAAGTAAGCGAGGCGGTTCCATCCATAGTCGGTTCATTGGTAGAATAATCGGCGTAATCATCATGGTATACCACATAGTCCGACTGAAAATCGGCGTATTCATCTTCATTTGTCAGATAGATACCGATTAAACTACTGAAAATAGAGTGATAAATGGGGCCGTCTACTATGCCTCCTGTGACCGGTATCCGGTGGAGGTGTGTGAACGCTGAATGCGGATCTGTCGGTGTGTCACCCTGTTCGGGATATCCCACAATCATGGAGGTACCCCATGGATTACATCCCAGCAGCCAGTCGCGCATGGCGGTTTCGATTTCAAGAAATGAATCATCGCCTGTGATGTCGTGGTATAATCTGCACTGGGTAATAAAACCTACCGTCAGGTTATTGGAGCACCAGATAAACGGTATTCCGTTCAGGAAAGCATCCCCTTCAGCCCGTTCTTTTACCCGTTGCAAGCCTGTCCTCATATTTCGTATAAACTCTTTTTGAGCGCGTAGATTGCCATGCTGTGCCGCTAAATGATAATTGCCAAGGTTTACGAACGGGTACCATTGATAATGACGAGCCGAATCGGCGCCCATCCAAGGGGTTACAGGCTCCAACCTGCCATAATTGATTGCTTGTGTCAGATACTCTTTTTGTCCGGTAGAATTGTACATTTCCATGGCTGCCAGCTGCATGTCGTCGGCCCAATTATCCTCTTCATAGAAATAGGGCGCTCCCCCGGGGGCTGTTTGTGAAACCCCGGGGTTTTCAGCGCCTTTGTGATAGGCATCCTGTGCTTTTTGCGCTAACAAATCGGAAAATTCGGGGTAATAGTCGGCCAGGAGTTTAGCGCCCAAAGAAAATGAAGAGGCATATTTTCCTAAGGTGGAAGCCATTCCGGTACTCCTGTTCTTATACTTGAACAACCCCTGCGGTTTGGGACTGACAAAATAGACGGGGCGTTCTTTTCCCGGCCCCCAGCCGTAATCGACCTTCTGTTCGTTGGGCAATGTAAATCCCACATGATCCCTGTCGTCAGCCAGTTGGTTGAAATAGGTATCGGCGTCGGGATTCATTTTCACCAACCAATCCAATCCCCATTTGGCTTCGTCCAGGATATCGGGAATGCCGTTTGCTCCTTCATGTCCGTTTGCATCATACCTGTCTGAAAATGATCCGGGATGTTGGCTGTATGCAAAGAGCATTTGATAGACGGCATTGGCGGACGTAGTCACGTATTGCAGGTAATCCGACGCATCGTGCCATCCGCCGACAGTATTAAAATAGAGTCCGTCCCGCTTTCCTTCGGGATCACCTACGGAAATGGCATCGTGCACATGGCATGAGTCTTTGAGGAAAGGGTTGTAACCACATCGTTGTTGGCGCATGTACTTTAACGGGATATCCGCTGCCCCGGCATACACATCGTTGCCAATACAGAATGGGACGGATTCTGTTTCGCCCACTTTCACGATGTAACTACCCGGCCTTTTGAGTGCCGTGAAATTAAGCCTTGCCGATGATTCGAATGCCGGCTGCTTCCCTGTATTCCGGATATCGGACCCTGTAAATACGGTCTCTTTCGTAGCCAGATCTATTACCTGGAATTCGCGGACAACATTGTTCTCCTTGCTGATCCAGACGGCCACTTTCACATCGTCTTCGAGATAGCCGACCTGGTTGACACGTATCCAGGATGATTGGGCATGACCTGTACAGAAAACAAAAATAAATAACAGCGTTATGTTTAGTTTTACCATACCAAATCGGGATTTGTTACTGTTCATAAATTCTGCACTTTTTTAAACCGAAGCAACACGTTTCTTGTATTCGGCAAGGCAAGCGTCGAGTCGTTCCTGGGCAGTGGTATCACCGGGAACATTGTGTGACGGATGTATGAATAATTGAACGCCCCTGTCCGCCAGGATCTCAGCCACAGTAGTGACAGTCATCCAGACCAATGTTACAAATGCCAGCGTAGATACCGGGCCTATTTTGTCCTGGTGATTCTTCAGATTGACGGAAGCATCTACCACGGGAACACACGAGTCTACAACAATATCAGCGATTTCGAAAATTGTTTTCCCGCTTGGGTGGCGGGTTACTTTACCTTTGGCTTCGGCAGCGGATCCATACACAATCACTTTCATTCCCAGTTCCTTTGCCCTCAAAGCCACGTCAATGTTCACATTGTTGATCCCTGTGTGTGAAAAAATCCAGATACAATCTTTCTCGTTGAAATTGTATGCTTTCATGATCGCATCACCATACCCTTCGGCACGTTCAAGGAATAAAAACTGGTGGATACCCATTTGTCCGGTTATCCCGGTGAAAAATGTCATTGGCAATTCTACCATAGGATGAAATCCGACAAAACCTCCAATACGGGGATACATTTCTTCCACGGGTATCGTGGCATGTCCACAACCAAATGTATGTACCCAGTTGTTTGACTCAATACTATCAGCCATTATTGATGCAGCCTCTTTGATATTTTCCAGCTGAGTTTCTTCGATTTTTTGCATAATGCCCCTTGCATTTGCCAACCATTCAAGTGATAACATAATTGTAAAATTTAATAGATATTTTTAATTGATTTTGAATTCGTAAGGAGAATGATACCCTGTATCAACAATAAAATAATAATAAAAACCGGAAAGGATGAAATTCCAAATGTTTCAGAAATAAATCCCATTGTAAAATTCAGCAATGTATTGCCAGTCAATGCAATGAACATTGCCAGACCGATTGCTGTCCCGCTTATATTTTTGTATGCTGTGCCTATATAGCTGATGATCACCGGGAATCCTGCCGCAAGGCCAAATCCCGCAATAAACAGACTAATAGCCGCTAATTGTAAATTATAGGCATAATCGAGAATAATTATCCCGATAATGGCTGTCATAATTCCTCCCAAAAGTATATATTCATGTTTTAAAATACGTAATAAATAACTCAATATTAAACGGGAAACAGTCATTCCCAGTACAAAGAATGTGAGGCACAGCACCGCCTCGTCACTACCGATTGCTGTTCTTCCGTCGAGATAGCTGGTAGTCCAGTTATTCGTAAGACCCTCTATGCCACTTTGGAAAAAGAGGAAAAAGCCCATTATCAGGAGCAAGGGCTCTTTGATTAACCGGATAGCCTGTTTAAAAGGAAATCCCTGTTTGATTTTCGGTTCGGGAAATTTTATCGCAATAAAATAAAGAACGGATAAAAGCATCACCAATCCGGTGCATTGCAATATGAACTGATAATTGTATGTTTTGGATAGCATACCCAATAAAAGAGGTACCCCCAATGCACCTATACCGTAACAGACCCCAAGAATACTCAGTCTTGAGCCCCGTTCCCTGTCATTCGAAATATCAGACGCAAGTGCGTTGGTAGATCCGTTCAGCATCCCTCCACCCAGACCGATAAGGAATATGCAGATACGTAAAATATTCAGGTTCTCAAAAAACGACAAACCTTCGATCCCCGACAAAGTAAACAGCGTGCTTACTACGAGTAACAATTTATATCCGTACCTGTCGACGATGACCCCGAACAGCAGTGAACCTGCCAATACCCCTACAGGCAGCAGAGATACCAAAGAAGATGAACCTACTGCGTCGAGAGAATATGTTGCGGTTAAAGAGGGCAAAACAGCGCCCATGACAATAAATGCAACCCCGAAAAAAGCCATGCCTATACAGGCTGCTATATACACCAAAGTTTTATTGTATCCCATGCAATCCTGCTGTTATTTTGTTCTTGATGTAAGCGCCAGATAACCGGCGCCGTATAGTCCGGCGTTCCCCTGTAAAATTGACTTTTCGAATTTTACCTGCTTTATCGCAATGGGCTGTGCCCATCTGGAAGCTTTTTCATAAATACGGCCTATTAATTCTGTGGCCGGGCCGAACACGCCCCCGCCCCATATAATCATTTCAGGGTTTAACAGGCTGACTAAATTGGCAGAAGCCATAGCCCAAAGATCAATCGCTTTTTCAATAACAGATATAGCAAGCGGGTCATCTTTATAAAATTCTTCAAAAATATCTTTACTTGAAACCTCTTCGATATTTTTTTTGTATAATGAACTTCCTTTAAACAGATGCCCTTCTCTCAAAATCTTTTTTGCCTGACGGGCAATACCGTCTCCTGACGCGTAACTCTCAAAACATCCATATTTTTTGTATTCTTCTGAATAGGGGGTTCCCATGGCAAACCATCCTGCAGCTCCCGCTATATCTCCATGTCCATGGATGATCTTCCCATCAATCAGGAGTCCAACACCTATCCCTGTACCAATTGAAAGGTAGACTGCGTTCGTGGTATTTTTTGCGGTACCTTTCCAATGTTCCCCTAAAATATAACATGTTCTGTCACTGGCAATCTTAATTGCAATCGGGTCATTTTTTAAATGATTTTCTATTTTCTTCCGGAGCGGATAATTTTCCCAATCGATGTTGGGTGCCCATATTAGTTCCGTTTTGCTGTTCGCTATACCCGGAACACAAATACCCAACGCTTCAATGACCTCTCTCTGGCACCCGGATTGCTCAATTAACGTGTCGATTACATTCAATACCAGCAGTCCAACCTCGTCTCCTTTCCTCTTTTCCAGAAGATGAGATACCCTACAGCATATTTCGCCATTTTCATCAAAAAGAGCGCCTGTAATTTTAGTGCCTCCTAAATCAATACTTATTACAGCCATGGACTAACCCCTTCTATTTGATATTTACTTGTCTGCGGTTAATTCTATGATATGGATACCTTTACTGTCGATACGAGAATTGATAATCAATTTATTATCGATGCTGTATGCCTTTTTTATCGTTTCATTGATAATATCCCGCACAGTGTATGTACCGTTTGAGCCTATATTTAGCTCTACACCGATTTCTTCACTTTCGCTGCTGTGGTTGATGATAAAAAGGAGATAACCATCCTTTTTATCCTGAAGCCTGACTTCCACCTGATTTGAGCTCCGTCCGTCAAGGGTTGTAGTGAAAGGCCTTTCGATCTTTGCCCAATTCAATAAGTTGACAAAGAATTTGTCATTATCAGGATTGATTTTCGAGAAGTTGGCCATTCCCATATAAGTTCCTACCAGCATAGATTCTCCTTTCCCGTATCGGTTGCTTACAATGGTGGGTTGCCCTTGCCCGGTGCTGGCTAAAATCTTTGCATCACTGTTGTCAAGCAGTTTTAACGACTGTACATACAATGATCCTGTAAGTTTGCTATTTTCATCAAAACCTTGTAGAGCGGGATGATTTTCATTTGTTATGGTAAACCTGATATCATCACGCATTCTGATTTCATCTTCCCTTACCCCGAATATGTCATGCATTCCGAGGCCAGGGATAATTTCTGATGCATAACCCCGATCGTCATTCCATCCAATACGCGCCTCAGCCAATACATATCCTCCATTTTCTACAAAGTTTCGTAAACCTGCGGCAGCCTTCCTGGTAAACATGATCGGATAGGGGATAATGATCAGTTTATATTGTGAAAAATCTTGTTTTTCAATATGTTCTCTGTGTATAAAATCTACAGGTATATTGTAATTGGCAAATGTTTGGAAGTAACCGATCAGCGACTGGTTTAAAGCCCCGGGGAAATCCTGACGCTGCATACCTCCCACCATTTGAGTCAGTGGATTGTAGACGATCCCTACTTCAGCCTTGACGGGGGTGGCATTCAGGAAAAGCTGTTGATTGCGGTTTACCACATCAGCTATTTGTCCCGCATTGACAGCCCTCTCTGTGATGGTCCCATCCAGATTGATCAAGCCGTATCCTCCCGCTTCATATCCGGATGACATGGGGTAATAAGCATAGATATTCACTCCTTTGGCTCCTTTTGCAATAGCCGACCATATCCATATGCGGTGGTCGTCAGAAGTGACCGGATCGCTCACCTGAAGTGCTACGGTTCCCAATCCGGCCTGCAGTTCCCCTACATACCATCCTCCTTTTTCCCGGTTTGCACTTCTAATAAAATCCATCACGGTACGAAGTGTGGTCACCGACCAGGCGTATTGAGGGTTATTGTGTTTTGGATAGATTGAAACGCCATAGTAATCCAATGGCCTGGCCATTAAAAAGTCATCAGTGGCACCGGCTCCTACGTGAGGAGATTGAAAGAGAGATGCCCCGACAGCATGGGCGGTAATGAGGTGTGTTGTATCGACTTTTCTTATTGCGTTATAACGGGCTTGCATGTCTTCCACCAGTTTTTCGTATATGAAAGTTTTCCAGTCAATAAAGTCGGTATAACTTAAAATTGTACTGAATCTGGGAGCTTCTACTTGTGTCCAGTCAGTGAAATTGCGGTACCAAGCCGTATTTAAATTTTCGAGAGTGTGATATTTTTTCTCAAGCCATTTCCTAAACTTTGTCTGTGTCCCCTCGCAGAAACAGAATTGGACATTAGGAATATAATTGAGGGACGCCCAGTTGATGATATGTGGTTCACTCCACAAATCCCATCCGAATAAATTGGGATACGAATTAGCTACTTTGGCTGTTTCCGAGTAAAAGTTGAGTATGGCATCTTCTACCGCTTTGTTGTCCATACAGGCTCCGGGAGCTGATTGCGGATGTACTTTATGTCCACTCTGTGTCTCGAACAGTGCGTGTGGGTGATTGTGGGCAACCCAGTCCGGGGCTGAGTCCACATAGATCTGTATAAATACTTTTAGTCCTACTTCATTAGCCATCCGCATCAGAAGGTGTAAATTGTCGAAATTATATCTTCCCGGTTCCGGTTCGCAAGCAGCCCACTCAACCCAAGTACGGACGGTATTAAACCCAAGATCTTTTATCTGTTTCAAATCGGTTGTCCATTCATCCGTAGAACGAGGCGTAATTGCAGACAGCATAGGAGCCCGGGCTTTGCCACCGCTGTACCATACGGAAAAAGGGAAAAAATCCTTTTCGATATCCTTATGTTTCTTTTGTCCCTGGAGTCCGATTGAAAAGGATAAAAACAATACAAAGAACAGATTAAATTGTATAGATTCTTTTTTCATTATTTCTTCTATTTTGCTAATCATTCTCGGATCACCGAAAAGGAGAGGCAAGCGCCTCTCCTTTTACTTTATCAAGTCTTATAGGTTAAAACCATCCGGCGGTTTGTGTCAAAGTATAGCCGGCATCGGCATACTGCTCTATTTGTGCTTTTCCTACAGGCGCCAGGTAATTAAAATCCCCGAATAAGTCCCTTGCATTTGCGTTTGTTGGGATGTAGAATCCCACCATATCGCTTGCATTTGAGCCGTTGTATGTCACGATGGTTCCATCAGCTTTCATTACCCTGGTGGTCGTAACGAGATAAGTGGGTAGTTCATTGGCTATATCAATCCACAACCCCAACATCGTATCCGGATATTTATTGTTATCCATATATTCCAGTTTTTTCCAACGTCGAATGTCGGCTAAACGGGTGTGTTCATATACGAACTCCATTCGGCGTTCGCGGCGAATTTCCCAAATAAGGGCCGGAACATCGCTATCCCGTGCAGGATCAAAAGAATCATTGATAAGAGCCAAATCCATTGCCGCTGTTTGTTGAACGCCCAATGCAATGGCTTCATTATCCAAAGGCCTGTTGCGTATGGCATTGATAGATATGCTTATATCTGCCTGGGTTACTGCCGTTCCACCTAATGTCTCCAGTTCGGCTTTCGCTTCGATCCAGTTCAGCAATACTTCAGAATAACGCATTACGGGATAGTCGTTTGTATTTGTCATACTCCCGTATTGAGGAGGTAGCGTTCCAACCCAAGACGATCCTTCGCGCGAAATAAATTTGCACGCATACAAAAGCGTGGACGCCTCTATTTTAGGGTAGTTATAGAAAGTAGCTTCGAAACGGGGATCGCGCGTTTTGATCATATTGGTAATGTCTAAAATGTCGGCGTTTGCAACGCTTGAAGTCTGGTACGGTTTACCGTCATTGCAGATAAAGGCCTTTGCCAATGCCAAATTGGAGGATGGATTTTGAGATTCCCTTCCATTTGAATAGGAAGCCACAGCGTGTGTGGCATTGGCTGCGTCATAATGTCTGTACATTAACACTTCCGGATGACCTTTTAAGTCGAACGAACCAAATAAACTCCTGAAGTCGCCTGAAATCGCGTACTTTCCTGTCCCAATCACATAATCGCCGGCTTCCTGGGCAAATTCAAGATACTTCTTCGCGTTTTCCTGGCTGATGTTATGGTATTTTTGCCAGGTTCCTTCGTAGAGCATGATGCGCGTGATAAATCCAGCAGCAATGTCTTTATTCAGGTACATTGCGCCATCATTTGTCCGGATATTGGCAAAAGCAAAGCGTAAATCGTCATACACATGCTCCATGACTTCTTTTCTGGGTGTTCTGTCTTTATACATTTCGTCTGAATTGTCTTCTGAAAATGTTGTTCCATAATAGGGAACATCGCCAAACGACCAGACTAAACGGTGATATTCAAAGGCCCGAAAGAAACGGGCTACCCCCATCCAATGGTTATAAGCCTCTTCCGATAAATAATTAACCCCCACTTTTTCAAGACGTTCTATCATGATGTTTACTTTGCGTACCCATCCAAAGTTCCAAGTGGCGCTGGCGTACTTGGTGAGCCAGAGATCGCTGGTAGAAGCCAATGACGTAGATCCGCGGCTTGAGGGAATGGCGTTCTCCAGGTTGCTTTGCGTACCGGTATAAGCCACATCGTCAGAAAAATAATAGCCGCGTAGAGGAGCATAATCCACCCCCCAACTCGCGCTGTACCCCACAAAATACTGCGTATAAAATTCATTTGCATATAAACGGAAATCGGATTCGCTCCTCCAGTACGTTTCATCATTGGCTTTTGTTTTCTGGGGGCGATCCAATATATCGTCGCAACCGACTGAGACGAGCACGACAATAAGTAGCGTATAAAATATATGTTTCTTCATTTTATGATCTTATTTAAAAATTTAATTGAAAACCAACTGACATCGATTTCATTGTTGGAGCTCCTACCCCCGTACGACCGGAGTTATAGTTTTCGTCATTGAACATTGAATAACCTTGCACTTCTTCCGGGTCAATCGGGAGATCATTCAGGTTATCAAACGTCAGGAAGTTTTCCAAAGCAATGTAAACACGCGTTTTTTGAAGCCCTATCTTCGTAATCAAATTGGCAGGCAATGAATATCCGAAAGTCAGGTTCTTCATTCTTAAATAGGACATATCCAATAAATAACGAGTTTGGGGTACAATGCCCAATGTATTATTTGAACTGCCAAGATTATACGCGCGAGGATAGAACGCATCCGTGTGGTCTTCCCTCCAATAATTACCGGCAATAGCCTGCGGCATGGCGCCGTCCGATGAGTTATATCCGGGGATCGCCAGAAATCCATTTCCCCAGAGTTCACGTTTGCCCACACCTTGGAAAAAGACGGAGAAGTCGAATCCTTTATATTCGGCTCCCAAACGGAATCCGTATTCATACCTCGGAGTTGAATTACCAATGACTTTCCTGTCGCCCGGGTCATCGACCGTACTGCTTCCCGGACTGATGTCCCCGTCGCCGTTAAGGTCAACAAATTTAGGGTCGCCCGGCCCCATCCTGTAATTACCGGATTGAAAACGATCCTGGTATACGCCATTCGGGTCAGAAAGCTTGTTTACGACTTTAGCTCCGGCAGTACCTGCTGCCACTTCTTTCCCGTACAATGCATACGTGGTTACTATTTGATCTCCATTCCATACAAAGTCATCTTTTTGATATAAGCGATCGGTTTCATAACCCCATATTTCTCCGTACGTTTTTCCTACATACCAACCGCTGACCAATTGAGTGTCGCTGTATTTCGTAATTTCAGTGACAGCATCGGAGACGGTCACCATCGCATTGACAGATAATTTGTTGTTAAAACGATGCGTATAGTCGACCAATAACTCCCAACCCTTGGTTCTTAATTCTCCCAGATTTTGCTTGGGTGCGCCTGTACCGTAAGCAAGACTGACATTTGCACCGGGAATAATCATATCCTTGGTATCGCGCTGATACCAATCGAAAGTGATTCCAAATGAGTTTTTGAAGAGTCGGGTATCTATTCCTAAATTCAGGGTCTCGATATTCTGCCATCCGATTTTGGGTGAGACGGCCGCGGGTGGGGCTGCATAAAATAATTTGTTTCCATTTTCATCCAGATAAGAAATCGTACCGATTGTGATAGTGGGAACGTACAAACTGTTTGCTACTGTCTGGTCGCCGATGCTCCCCCAAGACCCTCTTAATTTCAACGATGAAAGCGTGGGTTGCATGAACTGCATAAACGGCTCTTCACTTAGACGCCAACCTGCTGAAAATGAAGGGAAGTATCTCCATCTCAAATTGGAAGGAAACTTGGACGTACCATCGTAACGCAGATTTGCTTCAAACAAATACCGCTCTTTAAACGTATAATTGACACGGCCGAAATAACCCAGTTGAGCATCCCAGTCAAAATCCCCGCCAACTGTTTCAGTACCTACGGCAAGGTTAAACTGAGGATTTGCGATGTCCAATAATTTTGTTTTCTGCGACCAGTTCCACTCCGTTTCATACGTAACACGGTTTACACCCAACAAAAAATTAAAATTATGATCTTCATTCAAATTCAGGTCATACGTCGTAGTCATGTTCCAGGTGTCGCGCACCGATTTTTCCGAACGGCGGTATATATGGTCAGGATTGGAACCGCTTCCCGTATATTCGTGTGTGTTCAACATGAAGGCAGGCATTGCTCCCGCGGTGGTAGATGAAACAACTTCACCGGCATCGTTGACATATATACGGTTTCCGTTTTCATCATTCTTTACCACAGCAGCCACCCAGGAATTTGCCGCCGTATAACGTGTCCCAGGTTGTAATGTGATGTAATCATTCTTGGAATGATTAAAGTCAACATCAAACTTCCAGTCTTTTGTTATATTGAGCGTAGCGCCAATATTCACACTGGTATAGTCATTACTTCTTGAGGCTGTATTGGCTTGTTTAAGCTCGGAATAAGGGCTTCTGATTATGCTTCCGTTCTCGTCATACCCCATGGGCATGGTGGGTCCCCAACGGTAAAGATAGAGCCATGGATCGGCGGTAGTGGAACTGGTTGCATACCCATATCTCTTTTCTCTGGCAGAATACATGGCACCTGCCCTTGCTGTCAGGTATTTGTTGATATCCGTGCTTAACCTCAATGATCCGTTGTAGCGTTTAAAGTCGTCGTGTTTTGCCGGTTTCATCAAACCGTCCTGACTTATATAACCCACACCGACATTGTAGGTGGTATTTAGTGTTTTTCCACTGACGGAAACATTGTGGTTCATGGAAGGAGTCCATTCTTTAATCATGTAATCATAAGGGTCGAATGTCCTTAAACCTATTTTGCGGTTGTTGGCGTCTACGTACCAGTCACGTCCATAAACGTATGGATCTTCTACGCCTATTTTCCCGTAATATTTTTCATGCCAGGCTTTGGCTTTTTCCAGTCCTTCCTCTGTAATTTGCACAAAAGCGCCGGCTACTGTTCCGCCTGCGTTTTTAAAAGCATCCACACTATACTGCAAAGCGTCTATACCGCCCATTTCCATCTTTTTGGAGATATTTTGCCAAGTGAAATTTCCCGAATAACTCACATTCACGCGTTGCTGGGCAGCTCCTTTTTTGGTAGTGATAAGGATAACCCCGAAAGCAGCTTTCGCTCCGTAAATAGAAGCAGAAGCCGCATCTTTTAATACGGAAATAGATTCGATATCATCGGGGTTGACCATTAAGAGTGATGGTATTTCAACGTTATCCAATAGAATAAGTGGAGCCGAGCCGCCTTCAATAGAACCGATCTGTCCACGAACTTTGATCGTTGGATCAGAACCGATCTCTCCGCTTGGTATAACAACCGAAAGCCCCGGTGTAGTTCCTTGCAATCCGCGACCAACGTCGGTAATAGGACGTCCGCTCAATGCTTTACCTACATCCACGGTTGCAACCGCACCGGTAAGATTTTCTTTGCGTTGAATGCCGTACCCCACGACCACCACCTCTTCAAGCGCTTGCGTATCTTCTCTGAGAGTGATGTTGAAGTTTGTGTTTCCCGTTGTATTGACTGTTTGGCTCAGATATCCGATATAAGTGATCTGGATAGCCGCATCGTTTGCCACATTCAAGGTGAAGTTTCCATTTACATCGGTAATGGTTCCATTAGATGTACCTACTTCAATAATATTAGCCCCTATAATGGATTCTCCGTTAGCATCCCTTACTGTTCCGGTAATGGTTTTACGGGTTTGCTGCACTTCTTTGGTACTGACTTTATTGTCAGCTTTTTTCCCATTTTCAATAGTTCCCGGTTTCCTTGAAATGGTGATCTGCCTGTTGACGATAGAGTAGACCAGGTCTGTATTTTTCAACAACAAATCCATTATTTCGTTTATAGATTTGTTGTTAAAGGATACGTTCACATTCGTTGATAAACCTCTTTCGGTGTTATCCATAAAAAGAAACAGGTAGTCACTGTTTTTTTCTAATTCACGAAAAGCATCTTTTAGCGTTATGTTTTTTAGTTCGACACTGACCGTTTTCGACTGGGAATAAATATTCTCTGCCGTAACAGAAAAAATGCAGAGGAAAGTGATTAAAAAATAGATTTTCATGATTTTTAAAAACTTATCATTCTTTTTCGTGGTAAATGCTTTACATGTATACTTTTCTTGCATATCTTTGTTTTGAATTTTAATTTTTACCAATAAATTAGATTCACTTTGTAAATTTGCTGTTGCTAATGGCATAATCAAACTTGTTTGACCAATGCTCTTGCTTAACCGCGAAATTTATTTTGGTCGGGTAATGTTGCCGCATTACTCGACTTTTTTTCATTGTTCTTTTCCCATAGGCATAAATAGTTAATTTTTAATTAATAATGTTGATTTATTTGTTGTTGGCGGATGAATATTATTTCATCGTTCTGTTTAGTATATTGCAGATAGGTCATCTTTGAAAAAGCTTCGAGTACATCATCCAGATTATCCGAAAGGAACAATTTACCTGAACAAGTTTGGTCATACAGGTCGAGATCTAATCCGTACTGGAACTTTATATTATAGTATCGTCCTATTTTCTTCAATACTTCGTTCAATGGCGCCCTATTTAATTGCATATAACCACTTGTCCAACCAATATAATCTGAAACATCCACCTGTTTCCGTAATATTTGTCCATTCTCAATCTCAGCCATTTCATTGGGCTCCAATTGTATGGTGCTGTTTACACTTTTCACTTCCACTGCACCATTTACTAAAACAACAGACTCTTTCGCGTCTTCGGAATAGGAAGATACATTGAAAGAAGTTCCGTAGACAGTAATTTGGGAATTAGGGGTGTGAA
Source organism: Proteiniphilum saccharofermentans (assembly GCF_900095135.1). Lineage (NCBI taxonomy): Bacteria > Pseudomonadati > Bacteroidota > Bacteroidia > Bacteroidales > Dysgonomonadaceae > Proteiniphilum > Proteiniphilum saccharofermentans. The sequence goes on along the minus strand of NZ_LT605205.1, from coordinate 2,496,414 downwards.
TAACGAAAGGTGCATTGGTTTGCTTTGCCACTTCAATATAAATCTCTCCTTCTAGATTGATTTCCCTTTTCTCCCCGGAAAATATGGATGGAAACTCCATTTTAGTTCCGGAATTCAGATGTACTTTCGATCCGTCAGCTAAAATCAATGTCGACCTTTTCCCATAAGGTACAATAAGTTTGTTTGTCTGGTTGTTACCCAGATCGATTTTTTTCTGCGAATGTGACTGTTGGATTATGGTGCCATATTTCTCCCCGGATAAATCCAGCACTGAATTATTATCGATTTCTAATACATTACTGCCGGTAAAAAGTTGTATATTGTTATTATTCACTACCTCTCCTATGGAAGATGTGAGGGAATCCACATTTTCCTTCTTTTCATACAGAATAAAGATCGAGGAAATCAATAAAAGAAGCAATATGGCAGCGGCAGATGAAGCTAGTATCTTTCGTATTTTCCTTCTTTTCTTTAATTTCTCTTTCTCGATTTTATCTTTTAGCTCCTGTAGTATTGAAGTTTCTCCCACTTCAAGTATCTCTTTCCCTTTTCGTATTATTTCAAATGTTTCAATAGCTTTATTGAAGGATTCCCTATAATCTTCGTTCTCTTTGAGAAAATTCACCCAGAAAGTATCCAGTTCTTTCGTCGGGTGGATTCTCCAGTATATGAAAAGGTCGTCACACAAAAAATCTTTTTGATCCATAACAGACAATATCATTCGGTTATATATTAAAGACTTCAAAAAAGACAAAGGGGAGACAATATTAATAAAGATTAACAAAATATGGTTAAAGAACGAAGAAAAGGAAAGTAAAAAAAGGATTCTTTAGTTGCTGACTTCCTCTCATTTTCTGTAGTGCCCTGTAAGTTGATTTTTTTACTGCTTCGGGTGTCATATCCAGTAAGGCAGCTATCTCATCGAAAGAAAGGTTGAGCTGATAATGGTAATAGATTATCTTTCTTTGTTTTGGAGGCAGAGTTTTCAGTGATTGTTTTATTTTACTTTCCCACTGCAACTCTGTCTCTTCCTCAATGATCTTTTCTACGACACTGTTTTCACTTTCGAGAATGATATCATTGTAATTTATATGGTTAATTTTAGTTTCCAGATTGTGGATATCAAATAATCTGTTCTTCAGGCAGTGGAGCAAGTAAGATTCAATATTTCTGATGTGGGTCAGTTGGTTTCGGGAGATGTATATTTTGTAAAAAACATCCTGTATGGCATCTTTGCATACCTCCTCATCGAAACCTATTTTCAGACCGTATGCAAAAAGTTCATTGAAGTAACTACGATATAGCGACGAAAATGCTTTTTCGTCGCCCTGCAGAAACTCTTTCCAACTATTCACATCCATTTTTACAACTTATTTTTTTATACAGGTATGAAATGAATAATTATATTGATGTTTTTCGTCTGTCTGGTATGTTTGTTGTTGAATCAACTCCCATTTGTTGAGATCTATTTCCGGAAAAAAAGTATCGGCATCGTCAAAAGTGTGATGTATGCGGGTGAGATAGAGTATCTCCGCAAGGTCGAGGGTTGAACGGTAAAGTTGCCCTCCACCGATAATAAAAACCGTGTCCTCATTTTTGCAACGGGCCAGCGCTTCATCGACAGAACGTACCACGACGCAGCCAGGGTAATTGTCTTCCTTATCAGAAGTAATTACTATATTGGTTCGGTTGGGCAGTGCACCTTTAGGAAGCGATTGATAGGTCTTTCTTCCCATAATGATGGTGTGTCCTGTGGTGAGCTCCTTAAAATGCTTCAGGTCGGCGGGAAGATGGCAAAGCAGTTCGCCTCTTCGCCCGATACCGTTCTGTTCATCGAGTGCGACAATAATGGCGATATGTGGTTTCTTCTGATTCATCATATACTGACAATACCTTTAATGTGTGGGTGTGGATCGTAGTCTGCCAGTTCGAAGTCCTCGAAACGGAAGCCGAATATATCCTTTACATCAGGGTTGACCTTCATATTTGGTAGTGGCCGCGGTTCACGCGACAGTTGAAGATTCACCTGTTCAAGATGATTCAGGTAGATATGGGCATCCCCGAAAGTGTGGATGAAATCACCCTCCTCCAACCCGGTCACTTGGGCCATCATTTTCAGCAGTAACGCATAGGAAGCGATATTGAACGGCACTCCCAGAAAAATGTCCGCACTACGTTGATAGAGTTGAAGGCTCAGTTTTCCGTCAGCCACATAAAATTGAAAAAAAGCGTGGCAAGGAGGAAGGTTCATACTGGGAATATCAGCCACATTCCATGAACTGACAATAATACGTCGGGAATCGGGATTATTTTTGATGGTATTCACTACCTCTGATATCTGGTCGATATGTCCGCCGTTATAATCGGGCCATGAACGCCATTGATACCCGTAGATATGCCCCAGGTCGCCATCTTCATCAGCCCACTCATTCCAGATACGCACGCCATTATCGTTCAGATATTTCACATTGGTATCCCCATTGAGGAACCAAAGCAATTCGTGGATGATCGATTTCAGATGTAATTTTTTAGTGGTAAGTACCGGAAATCCGTCACTCATCCTGTACCTGCTCTGATGTCCGAAGATACTGATGGTTCCGGTTCCTGTACGGTCTTCCTTTTTAACCCCTTCGTCGAGCACCCGCTGTAATAAATCAAGATATTGTTTCATATTTTAGAGTAAAGAATAAAGAGCAAAGAATCAAGATTCAAGACGTAAGACATTTTGATTACGCTTCTCATACGACTTTGTCCGTTGTTCTCCTTATATTGAAAAATTATCATCCATAATAATGTGGATAGACAAAAATAATGTTTTTTTCACAGCTGGCAATCCATTGTTGAAAAAGTAATTGTAAATTACGGTAATCCTATAGTGTGGTTTTATTCCTCATTACGTCAATTCTAAGAACTTAATAAAGGAACAGATTGTTTAATAAATATATATTTGGGCTTTATTATTTTATAATTACTCACGCAAATGGATCTATCAGAATTATTAAACAGCCCGGTGGGGCAATCAATTGTGAAAAGTGTAGCCGGTCAACTCGGCATGAATGAAGGAGAGGCGTCGGGCGTAGTCAATATGGCCGTGCCGGCAATATTAGCCGGAATGACCAGGAATGCACAATCCCGCGATGGGGCGGAGAGCCTGAATAAAGCGCTGGAGTCAAAACATGATGGTTCGCTTCTGAATAACCTTTCCGGAATGTTACAGGGACATACAGAAGAATTGCAGCAGGATGGCAATGGAATTCTGGGTCATATATTTGGGAATAAACTTCCGGCTGTAGAGCAGGGCATATCTCAGAAAACCGGAGTCAGTATGAATAAGATAGCTCCTTTGTTGGCGATGTTAGCCCCTATTGTAATGGCATACCTTGGAAAAGAGAAGCGTCAGGCCAATACCGGTGCCGGTGGTTTGGGCGATCTCCTGGGAGGCCTGCTGGGTAATTCACAGCAAGGTAAATCCGGTGGAGGCATCATGGATATGTTGGGTAGTGCACTCGACAAGGATGGCGACGGTAATCCCCTGAACGATATTCTAGGCGGATTTTTGGGAGGAAGGTAATTTTATTGTTAGGATTGTAATACCGGTATTTAAGAGGTATAAGATCACACTTTTATCCTCCTGTATTGGACAACTTCGGACAAGCATCAATATATGGAGAGGGGAATGGTTTAAACTTTTTTCCCTCTTTTACTGTTTTAAATTAAACGTAAGAATTTTTTTCAAGTCTTAGCTTATAAATAAGCTGTATGGCTTCAACATAACGAATTATGAAAAGAAAATTATTTCCCTACTTTTTTGCTGGCCTTCTGTTTGTAGGTATTGGCTTTTTTGCCTCATCCTGTAGTGATGACGATATAACTGAAACCGCGTGGGATATTCAGGATTATGAAGTGAATGCTTCGGAATGGAGTTGGAATCCTGCCAAGAGAAGGTGGGAAGTAGTTAAACAGATGAAATACATAGATGAATTCATCTACGAAAGTGGAGCGGTGATCGGTTATGTTTTTTTAGGCGTACAAAACCAGGATGAGGTACAAACTCAGCTTCCCTATACAATAAGTATTCTCTTGGACGATGGCAGTGTATTTACGGAAACGGTAGGCTATGAATATAGTTCTTTGACCAACAGGGTGACATTCTATATTCAGCCGTCTGACGGTATTCAGGATATGGCAGCGAAAGTATACTATCAATTCAGACTTGTATTGATCTGGTGAGATCAAATGCTTTTTAATAAAAAATGATTATTTTTACGCTCGAATGGAAACCAATTAAAACTATCTATATGGGAAAAAATTTATTTAAAACAGTTGCTTTATCATTGCTTTCTGTGGCAGTTTTGCTTGGAGGGTATTCCTGTTCTGATGATTATCCTGATGATTATCTGACTGAGGCTCAGATCCGTAGGATGATTGAAGAGGCGTTGCGGCAGAATAATGAGGAACTAGAACCTAAATTTACGAAGTGGGAAATACTTCCGTATACTGTTTTAGAGGAACATTGGGAGTGGAATCCTGATGCTGGCCGTTATCAGGCGATATATGATTTACCAGAGTTAACGGATTTTATTTATGAAGAAGGAGCTGTTTTAGGTTATGTTTTTATAGGCCAGCAGGGAGTCGATGAAGTACAGAAACTACTTCCATTCTTGTTTACTTATGCAGAAACGGATGAAAACGGAAATATTATAGGCACATATACCGAGACTATCAGTTTCGACGTACAGTATGCGCCTAATGGAAATAGTACTGTCGCTTTCTTTATTCAGGCCTCCGATCTTGTGCGAGCCGATGGGTACCTGGTAGATTACAACTTCCGAATCGTGTTAGTTTGGTAATTATATGAACAGCGGCAACGCGTCTGCTACGATAAAGGAACTACCGCCGATGAAAATGAGATCGTTTTTATCGGCGTTTTCTTTTGCGGCCTCTATTGCTTTTGTCACAGTGCCGAAATTGTTTCCTTTCAATCCGTATGTTTCGGCCTGTTGTGCCAGCGTTTTTTCATCCAACGCACGTTCTACCGATGCTTTTGTAAAATAATAAACAGCATCCCGTGGTAAGAGAGAAAGGACGGGATCAATATCTTTATCGTTTGCCATTCCGAACACCATATGGAGACGATTGAAGTTTTCTGATTGTAACTGTTCCGCCACATATCGTATCCCATGCGCGTTATGCGCGATATCGCAGATGATCTTCGGTGAAGTTTGCAACTGTTGCCATCGCCCCATTAATCCGGTAATGGAGGTCACATTGGCGAACCCTTTATACACAGCTACTTTCGGAATCACATAACCTGTTTCAAGGAGAACTTCCACCGCCGTCAATACCGTTCGTGCATTTTTGTCTTGTGCTAACCCCCTTAATTCGCTCTTTACATCAGGGTACCCGTCTGCATGAAACAGCAACCATCCTGATTCACATTTCTCTGCTTTAAAATTGTTCATATAGAGTTCCGCGAAGACAATAGGAGCGTTCACCGACTGTGCCTTATCGATAAAAACCTGTGTTACTTCCGTATTGCCCGCTTCTCCAATCACTACAGGTGTATATGCTTTTATGATTCCTGCTTTTTCGGCAGCGATCTTCGGCAATGTATTGCCTAACTGTTTCATATGATCGAATCCGATGTTAGTGATAATGCTAAGATCGGGAGAGATGATATTGGTGCTATCGAGCCGTCCGCCCAGACCGACCTCGATCACAGCTACATCCACCTCCCGTTGAGCAAAATAGAGGAAAGCCATCTCCATAGTTAACTCGAAGAACGAGGGCATTACCGGTTCAAACTGTTCCCTGTAATGCTCTACAAAATCCATCACGAACTCACGACTGATCATCTCTCCATTGACACGGATTCTTTCGCGGAAATCGATCAGATGGGGAGAAGTATATAATCCCACTTTGTATCCTGATTCCTGTAAGATAGCAGCCAACAGGTGTGAAACGGAGCCTTTCCCGTTGGTACCCCCCACATGGATGGTTTTATAACGTTGGTGGGGATGATCGAATATCTCATCTAATGCAAGGCTGTTGTCAAGCCCGGGTTTATAAGCCTTATCGCCGATCCGCTGATATTCGGGCATCTGGCGATAAAGATAATCAATTGTTTCGTCGTAAGTCATTGTTGGATGTGGAAAAGTGAGAAGGCGGGAAAGTGGGAAGGTGATTAGTGAAATGAGGGTGAAACCACGAAATTGTGATACACCCTCATTTTGTTGATATTTCCTGTAGGATTAATTCTTCAACGGCAATACTGAGTATTGTCTTGAATAACGCAACTGCTGGTTCACATAGTTTTCATCATATGAAACAGTTACATCCGTTACCTTACCTTTGTCATCGGTTACGAGTTTATAAACCGGATTCACAAATCCCTTGTATGGAGCGATATTCAGCGCTTCATAGCGTGCCAGCACCTCTTTGTGCAGATTCGCATTTACTTTCACACCATATTTTTCCACTAAGTTCTTGCCTGCTTCGTAATCGCCTTCCGACTTGATACGCTGCACTTCGGCCAGTAACTCTCCAAAGAGGCTGCGCAGTTTGTCGTAATCGTTGATCACCACGTATGTTTTGCCATCACGTTGCTGTAATTCCACTACATTGTCAGCTTTTCCGTTTTCGATCACCCAGTTGGAGATCAATGCCCGGTTGCGCATATGTGCCTGTTCAATATCTTTACCCGGTTGGATACGGGTGAGCTGAGTCATGGCACCATTCATGATGTAGCCATAATACTCTGTTTTGTAAGCCTCATTGTCCGGTAAAAGCCCCAGTTCCACTAATTTGGGATCAGCCAGATAATAAAGCGCAAACAGGTCGGCTCTTGTTTCTTCCAGCGGTGAACCATAGGCTCTGAGTGCGTCACCGTCCACACCCGGAAGTAATTTTCCCGATCCATGTCCGAGGCATTCGTGCAGGTCGGTATGCAGGTTATCGGTCAGGGTGCCATATTTTTTGGCACGTTCCCGTTCGGTATCGCTCCACATGAACTCTTCTTTGAAGCCATTCCCTTCTGCCGCTTTGTCATAGGCAAAGGTGATATTATCAATAGTCACCGATTTGGAGCCATGGTCGCGTCGGATCCAGTTGGAGTTAGGCAGGTTGATGCCGATTGGAGTAGCCGGATAGCAGTCGCCACCAAGCATGGCGGCTGTAATCACCTTGGCCGATACCCCTTTCACTTCTTCTTTCTTGAAACGGTCGTCGACAGGAGAATTATCTTCGAACCACTGGGCGTTTTCGCTGATGATCCGGGTACGCTCGGATGCTTCTTCGCTCTTGAAGTTCACCATAGACTCCCAGGTCGCTTTCATACCGAGCGGATCAGTGTAGGTCTCGATAAAACCGTTGATAAAATCTACACGGGAAGCGGTGTCGGTCACCCATTTCACCGAATAGTCGTCGAACGTTTTCAGATCCCCCGTTTGGTAATAGGAGACCAGCGTGTTGATCACCTCTTTCTGCTGATCGTTCTCGGCGACAACAGCCGCCTTTTCCAGCCATCCGATAATGCGTTCAATGGCTTTATCGTACATGCCGCCCAGTTTCCATACCTGTTCGGTGACAACGCCATTTTCTTTTGTTACTTTACTGTTCAGACCGTAAGACACCGGTGTATTGTCGTTGGAATCCTTCATTGCATTGTAAAAATCTTCTACCTCTTTTTGTGTTACCCCTTCGTAGAAGTTCACTGCCGAGTTCGCCACGATATCGGCGCCCGGCGTTTGGTTCATCCGTTTGGGCATGACATTCGGATCGAACATCACCGGGAGGATTTCATTGAGTGTCTCATCGGCAGCCATCCCGTCACGGAAAGGCATGCGTCCCGGATCCACCCCTTTTACGATAGAGACGAAGTAGTCCTGCGGGAATTCCGGTATGATCTTGTCTTCGGAATAGTGATGATGGATGCCGTTAGCCATCCATATCCGTTTCAAATAGGTCTCGAAATGTTTCCAGTTTTCGGACGATTTGTCGCCCATATAGTTCTCGTAAACTCCTTCGCAAACCCGCCGGATAGTCAGGTTGTAACGGTTGTGTTGATCCCAGAGGATATCACGCCCTTCAAGTGCGGCCTGCGATAAATAATAGATCAGCTCTTTTTGTTGCAGCGACAAGCTGTTGAAGCCCGGGACCGGATAGCGGAGTATTTCGATATCTGCAAACCGGTCTACCTTGTATTCGAATGTAGCGTAGTCGATACCGTCGTCAACCGGTACTTGCTTATCTGCCTGGTTACTGTTGTTACAGGCTGCCAGCAGAGATAGGGCAGTTAACATAAGAATTACTTTTTTCATATTGATTATAAATTAGATACAAGTGTCAAGAACCAAGACGAATTACTAATTATGAATTATGAATTATGAATTATGAATTATGAATTATGAATTATGAATTATGAATTATGAATTATGAATTATGAATTATGAATTATGAATTACAAAATGCCAATTGTTATCCATTATCAACTGTCAATTATCAATTATCAATCAGTTGGTTTTGAATTTGTAAGAAACGGAAGCCAATTCCTGGTTTGCCTTGGTGATCTTATTTTTCAGGCTTACTTTATAGTCTGCCAGTTTCTTCTGTACCGACTCATCGCCCGTAGCAATCATCTGCAAAGCCAGGATAGCTGCATTCAACGCACCATTAATTCCTACGGTCGCTACCGGGATGCCGGGGGGCATTTGTACGATGGCGAGCAATGCATCCATTCCGTCCAGAGATGAATTGATGGGTACGCCAATTACCGGAAGAGTGGTCATGGAGGCGATCACTCCCGGAAGATGTGCAGCCATACCGGCCGCTGCAATAATCACTTTGATCCCCTTGTCTTTGGCACCTTTTGCGAATTTTTCCACTTCTTCGGGAGTCCGGTGGGCGGAAAGGGCATTCATTTCGAACGGGATTTCCATTTCATTGAGAAATTGGGCTGCTTTTTCCATTATAGGCAGATCGGAAGTACTGCCCATAATAATACTTACTAATGGATTCATTTTTATTTTGACTATAAGAACCAAGAGCCAAGAATCAAGACTATTTGAGAATTGAAAATTAAAAATTGAAAATTAGCGTCTTTGACTTCTCCACTTCTTCACTTCAGACTTCTTCTTTCAATTAGTCTCATTGGCATATTGGTATATTATCACATTAATTTTACTTTCCGATAAATTCCTTGTATTCGGCAGCTGACATCAAACCCGACAGTTCACCGGCACTATTGATTGCTATCCTGATGATCCATCCCTCACCGAACGGGTCACTGTTCACTAACTCCGGAGCGTCTTCCAGTTTGGTATTCACTTCCAGTACTTCACCTCCGACAGGCATCATCAGGTCGGATACGGTCTTCACAGCTTCAATACTTCCGAAAACTTCGCCCTGACCCAGGGTTTCACCTTCTGTCGTTACATCGACATAGACAATTTCACCCAATTCACCTTGCGCAAAATCAGTAATTCCAACGTATGCTTCGTTGCCTTCCACTCTTACCCATTCATGATCGGAAGAGTACTTTACATTTTCAGGAAAATTCATAATGATTATAATTTAAAAAAATATTTATGCGGTAAATATACTATTTAATTCTTTTATGTCAAAAAACAAGATTCTGTTCATGGTTGTACTCCTATCCAGACAAAAATGAAGGAGAGCAAAAATCCCAATAAGAATCCAGCAATCACCTGCGCAAGGGTGTGACGTTTGAGGATAAGCCTCGATGTGCCAACCAGTCCTGCGATGATAAACAATCCCATGAACATAAAATAGGGGTTGGAATGTTCGACGAAATAACTTACCGACATAGCCCCCCCAATGAGTCCGCCGATGCCGAACATATGTGCACTGATTTTCCATTTCAGGGTGATGAGGATAGCGACAAGCATAATAGCGACAGAGGAGACCATGATCATCAAAAACCATGGGGGCATGTTCATTCTATAATAGAAAAAGATCATCACAGAATAAGAAAGCAATGTGATTATATAGGGGTAGATACGTTCGCGACGTACCTTCAGCGACAAGTCGGAAATAACTCCTATCTTATAGAGCATGAAAATGAGAATAGCCGGAATCGCAAATGAAAATAGGATTACCGGCGTAATGATCAACCAGAACTGCTGAAGATAAGTTACTCCAAAGTAGGTGTATACAAACAGGAGCATTACTCCATAGATGGGCATCAGCAGGGGTTGAAATATAGTGGAGATTAGGTGTGCGATAGACTTCATCCTATAACCAGTTTTGAATTCGCAAAGTTATATTTTTTTTCTCAATCGAGCCACAGGAATATTCAATTGTTCGCGATATTTAGCCACCGTCCGGCGCGCAATCACATATCCTTTTTCATTGAGAATCTTTGTAAGTTGGTCGTCAGTAAGAGGTTTGACAGGATTTTCATTGTCGATACTTTCCTTGAGGATCAATTTGACCTCCCTTGAAGAGATATCTTCTCCGGTATTGGTCTGCATAGCTTCCGAGAAGAAAAATTTGAGCGGGTAAATACCAGTGTTGGTCTGTACATACTTACTATTACTTACCCTGGAAACAGTTGAGATATCGAATCCTGTTCTTTCTGCCACGTCTTTCAGGATCATGGGTTTGAGCTGGGTCTCATCCTCTGTCAGGAAAAAATCATACTGTAAGTTCACAATCGCCTCCATGGTGCGTTGCAGGGTGTTCTGGCGTTGTTTTACTGCGTCGATGAACCATTTGGCAGAGTCCACCTTCTGTTTCATAAAGAGAATCGCTTGTTTATCGTCGTTCGACATGCTCTCCTTGTTTTCGTTGTATCCCTTGAGCATCTCCGAAAAAGAGCGGTTTATCTGTAGGCTGGGGACATTACTGTTGTTGAGTTGGATGGAGACCTCACCATTGTATGAGTCTACGATAAAATCGGGAGTGATATTGTTCATGGCGGTCTGCAGTGTGCCGCCCAACGCGTTGCCCGGTTTCGGATTCAAAGAGACGATCTCATGTATGGCATCGCGTAGCTCATCCTGGGTGATATTCATCTGGCGGATGATTTTTTCGTAATGTTTTCTTGAAAATTCATCGAAATAATCCGAAAGAATCACTTTGGCATGTTCCACCGCCGGCGTGGATGCATACCGGCCTAATTGAAGCAGGAGACATTCCCGGAGATTCCGGGCTCCCACACCGGCCGGTTCCAGATCCTGAATTTCATACAGGACATCTTCCATTTGCAGGGGAGATACCTCTATCTGTTGTTGAAACAGCAGGTCGTCAGAGATCGATTGAAGGTCGCGTTGCAGATATCCGCTCTCATCGAGATTACCAATAATATACTCAGCGATCAATTGCCTTTGGTCATCCAGTTGTAATAATCCGATCTGTTCCTGCAATGAGTCACTCAATGACTTGTCGTCGTAATAACTGATCTCGACTATATTGGTTTCATTCTTCCGGTCGCTTCCATTCAGCCGATAGTCCGGTATATCATCTTCTGAAGCATAATCCCCAAGAATGATCTCTTCCTGTGAGAGAATATCTTCCGGGACATCGTTGTTCTCCTCTTCTTCGCCCGCAGGGCCGGAATCCGAGACTTCCAGGGCGGGATTATCTTCTATCTCCTGTTTGATGCGGTCTTCCACCTCTACCGAATTGAGTTCTACCAGTTTTATTACCTGCATTTGCAGAGGCGAAAGACGTTGAGTTTGTTTTAGTTCCTGTTGTTGTTTCAGAGCCATAAACGCAATTGAAATAGTCTAAATGTTGGAGGCAAAGATAATGAATTCTATTCCATAAAACAATCGTCATAACCTGCCTGGCAAGTGAGGGGGGCAAGGGCGTATGAATCGTATTCATCATAGGCGGGGCCCGGTATTCCGTTAATTACGATAATCCTGTCGAGGCGTACCTCATCGCCATTCTCAAAGAGAAGAAAATGACCCTCCTGGCTCTTATCATCTATCTTGATGATCTTTCCGCGCGACTCTTCCAGTTCCGGTTCACTGGCAAAAGCAAAATGGATCACTCTTGCATCATTTTTTTCCATCTCCTGCTCAAAAAGTTCAAAATAGCCGGGATCGACGGGCATATATTTCGGTTTCATATCCTCAAAATGATTTATAGCTCGCTTTATTGTTTATTCTATATCCTTAGTTATGTTACACCTATAAAACAATTGCTTTCCCCATTCGGTTCATCCATACAGTTGTTGTGTATTTGGATACATTAAAATAATTACTTAAATGTGAAAAATTAAAACTTTTTATTACCTTTGAAATGTAAACAATGCATAAAACTGAAATCGCAATGATATTCAAATTTTTAATCCTGTCTGATGAAGTCGATAACTTCAAAAGAGAAATTAAAATCGATGCGGATGCCACGTTCCTGGATTTTTACAATGCAATTATAGATTGTACGGGATTCAGTAATAAAGAGATGGCGTCGTTCTTCCTTTGTGATAATAAATGGCGCAAGAAGCAGGAAATTACTCTGGTGGAGATGGATACCTATTCCGATGAGGACTCTTATATTATGGAAGAATGCATTTTGAGTGATTATCTCGAAGATGAAAAACAAAAGCTGATGTTTGTGTTCGATTATTTTAACGAGCGCGCATTGTTTATTGAACTGTCGGAACTCATTCCCGGTAAAAATCTAAAATCCCCTGTCTGTACACTCTCATTGGGTGAAGCTCCAAAGCAAATCGCAGATATCGAGGTGATGAAAGCAGACTCTGTGTCATTAGATATAGGGGAAACTTTTTATGGTGACGAAAGTTTTGAATTGGACGAATTGGATAGAGAGGGATTTGAAGGATTAGATGATGCCCCGGCAGAACCTGATACTAACGATTTATATTAATACAGTCGATAACACTATTATTGTTATTCAGCTTCGCGTTCTTCGGCACAATAACTGAACAACCATCGAACAACAACCGGATATGAATACGCTCCTCGTGCTTCTTGGCCCTACAGGTGTTGGAAAGACAGAATGGAGCCTGAGAGTTGCTGAAGAGTTGGAATCTCCTATATTATCTGCTGATTCCCGTCAGATATATAAGGGAATGACCATTGGTACGGCCGCACCGACCTCAGCACAATTAAGTCGGGTAACACACTATTTTGTGGGTGTACTTTCTCCCGAAGATTACTATAGTGCCAGTGAATATGAACGGGATGCGCTTTCACTGCTTCAGGAATTATACGGACAGTATCCGGTTGTAGTGATGACAGGTGGTTCAATGATGTACATAGATGCGGTCTGCAAAGGTATTGACGATATCCCCACCATAGATGAAACACTCCGTAAGGAATTACAGGAAATTTATCGGAGGGATGGTCTCGATCCAATACGACAGCAATTAAAAATACTTGATCCTGTTTTTTACAATGAGGTGGATTTGAAAAATCCCAAGCGAGTGATCCATGCTTTAGAGGTATGCCTGATGGCAGGAAGGCCATACTCATCACTGCGTACCAATCCAAAGAAAGAACGTCCGTTCCGGATTGTGAAAATCGGTTTTACACGTGATCGTGAAGAACTATATGACCGTATCAACCGGCGGGTGGACCGGATGATCGAAGAGGGATTGATAGAGGAGGCAAGAAGCTTCTATCCACAGCGGCATCTTAACTCGCTCAATACTGTAGGGTATAAAGAACTTTTCGACTATTTCGACGGGAAATATAGTCTTGGGTTCGCGATAGAAAAAATAAAGCAACATTCCCGTAACTATGCCCGTAAGCAGCTCACCTGGTTTAAAAAGGACAAAGAAACGATTTGGATTAACCTGTCTGATGAGAACCAGGATGTAATGAAAAGAGTATTCGCACTATTTGTTTAATAATAAAATGATCGAATTATGAGAAAATTAAACTTGTTAATTCTGACACTGTTCGTTTCGGTAATTGCTTTTTCTCAGCAAAACAATCTGATAGATGTCGTATACCTCAAAAACGGGAGTATCTTAAGAGGCATCATCATTGAACAAGTCCCGAATGAGCAAATTAAACTGCAAACTTCTGATGGCAGTGTTTTCGTCTACCAAACAGATGAAATAGAAAAAATTGTCAGAGAGCCTGTCTCAACCCGAAACAGAAGAGTGGAGGGTTTGAATGACACTGGTTCCAGAAGAGGTTTTATTGGATTGTCCTTAGGAGCTGCTATCCCAGTGGGTGACGTGAGCGATTTAGGAGTTGGTGCCACTTTGTCGTTGGTCGATTTTGGATACTTGTTCCATCCCAATGTAGGTATTGCCGGAAAGTGGTTTGGCAGTGGGCATACCGTGGATGATGTTTCTTATGGTATAGGAGGATTGATGTTTGGGGTGTTGGCTTCTACTCCAATTAGCCCGAAAGTTAATTTCGAGGCGAAGGGTTTGTTGGGCTTTGGCGTTCTCACTGCCTCATATGGATCAGAATTTGAATCGTCTGATACTTATTTAGGTTACGATTTTAGCGTGGGGTTGAGAATTAATACGAGCGATAAAATATCATTGCTGACAAATCTTGATTATATGGGTATTTCTGATTATCAATCAGTCAACATTACATTTGGTGTTGCATACAGATTAAGATGACAATCAGTGGTTCTTTCGTCACAAAAGCCTGCACTTAATTTTTTTCCGGGAGTTATTGGTTTATTCGGAAAATTATACTACTTTTGCATCGCTTTTCGGCAGAGAGAATATTCTTCCTTAGCTCAGTTGGTTAGAGCATCTGACTGTTAATCAGAGGGTCCTTGGTTCAAGTCCAAGAGGAAGAGCAGAAAGGTTAAGTTTTAAAGGTAAATATTCTTCCTTAGCTCAGTTGGTTAGAGCATCTGACTGTTAATCAGAGGGTCCTTGGTTCAAGTCCAAGAGGAAGAGCGGAGAAACGGGTCGAAAGGCTCGTTTTTTTTGTTATACTTATTTAATTGACAATTAATTAGTAATTTAGTATCTCATAATCCGTAATTCTTATGAAAAAAGTATTGATTACGTATCGTTTGAAGCCGGAAGGGTTGAAAACCTTGGAAGGAGAGTATGATGTTACACTTCCTACCGAGAGATCATATTTCACCAAAGAGGAGGTGCTGGAAATGATCCCTGATTACGAGGTTCTTGTCCCTAATTTTAGTTTTTATACTGACAGGGAAATTATGGACAGAGCCGTAAAATTAGAACTGATTTCTAATTTCGGAGTGGGATTCAACAATATCGATGTGGATTACGCTACAAAAAAAGGAATTGTGGTCACCAATATTCCTAACAGTACGCGTGAGCCTACAGCTGAATTTGCTTTTGCACTTTTGCTGGCTGCCGGTCGCCGTATTGGCTATTACGATCGTAAATTACGCACCCCTGAAGGTGTAAGCTGGGGCGTTTATGCTGAGGGAGGCATGCCGGTATATGGAAAAACGTTGGGTATTATTGGTATGGGACGTATCGGACAATCGTTGGCGCGTCGTGCCGTGGCATCGGGTATGGGGATTATTTACCATAACAGGAATAGGCTGGATAAAGCTATCGAACAACAATATAATGCCCGGTATGTGACATTTGAGGAGCTATTGAGAACGGCTGATTATATTTCGCTGAATGCGCCGTATACACCTCAAACGCACCACATGATTGCCGCGGAACAATTAAATATGATGAAACCTTCAGCAGTATTTATCAATACGGCCCGTGGCAGTATGGTAGATGAGAAAGCACTGGCAAAAGCGTTGAAAGAAAGCAAAATCTGGGCTGCAGGACTGGATGTGTTCGAGAATGAACCACATATTTTACCGGAATTACTGGAACTCGATAATGTGGTGCTTGCTCCCCACGCCGCAACCAGAACCATAGAGGATCGAATCAATATGTCGATTGAGATGACGCAGAACATTGTGGGATTTTATGAAGGTACCTATTCCGTATCACGGGTGAATTGATTTTTTTATAATGACACATACTCATACTTTATCGAATGGTTTACGCATCATTCACCGTTCTTTTCCATCCGACATATCCTATTGCGGGATTGCGGTAAATAGTGGAACCCGTGATGAATTTCCTGCTGAGCAGGGTATGGCCCATTTTGTGGAACATATGCTCTTCAAAGGTACGGAGAAGCGTAGGGCCCATCATGTTGTCGACCGGATGGAGAATATAGGAGGAGAGCTTAATGCTTACACTTCCAAGGAAGAGACGTTTGTGTACGCCGCATTTCCGGAAGAATATTTACCCCGTACCATGGAACTGTTGAATGATATTGTTTTTCACTCCCGGTTTTCCGACCGGCAGATCGAAAGGGAACGGGAAGTGATCATCGATGAAATTCTTTCATATGAAGACTCACCTTCGGAACTGATATATGATGATTTTGAGAATCTGGTGTTTGCCGGCCACGATTTGGGGCACTACATACTGGGCGATCCTGAAACACTGCAATCATTCAATAGCGGGAACATGAAGCGTTTCGTTGAGAGACAGTATCGTCCGGATAATATGGTCTTTTTTTCTTTCGGAAAAACCTCTTTTTCAAAAGTTATCCGGATGGCCGAAAAGTATTTTTCGTCTGCATCAAATCCGTCGAATGAAGCATTACCCCTTAAGCAGCGTATATCCCCGGCTATCCTGGTTCCCGAAAAGACGGAGATGCAAAAAGATACATCCCAGTCGCATGTCGTGATGGGATGGCGTACATTCAATATGTATCATCCGGATAAATATGTATTGTATATGATCAATCATATACTGGGTGGAGGAAGCCTCAACAGCCGGCTCAATGTTTCACTCAGGGAAAAACACGGATTGGTCTATCATGTGGAATCAAATCTGACATTGTACTCCGATACCGGCCTGTTCACCATCTACTTTGCTTCCGATCCGAAATTCAGGGAAAGATGCCTGAGACTTATCAACAAAGAAATTGAGAAAATCATGCAGACTGAATTAACTCCTACACAATTAATGCGGACCAAACGGCAGTGGAAGGGGCAGATGGGTATTGCTGCGGAAAATCATGAAAACAATACGTTGGGAATGGGAAAAGCTTTTCTGCATTTTAACCGCTACACCCCGTTGAACGAGGTCTATTCCCGGATCGACGGGATCACACAACAGGAAATCAAAAGAGTAGCCAACGAAATATTCTCAACATCTCCTTTTCAGTTGAGTTATGTGTGATCTGCCGATGGAAGCGTCCTGCCGGCACTATTTTTGTTTCTGCCAATCTTATAACTCAATATGGTGCAGTACAAAGAAATAGCAAGTAGAGGTATATGTAAAACTCCCAGGAACACAGTAGAAGGATTGAGGAATGAAACCATATTGTAGAGACCTATAATTACCCCGATAAGTGCTGTGATGCGATAAGTAACAACATTTATATTCGGGATATTCAGCGTCATAATGGTGAGAAATAATGGTGTCGTCAAACAGAAAGCGGTTGCTGAATTTATATGGAAAAAATGCAACGGATTCAAATTGATTCCATTGGGTGAAAGAGGACACCAATATGCAAATAACGCGAGGGGTATCATCCAACTATATTTCCATTTAAAGTGTGAAAATGAGTAATCGTTTTTCGATTGAAATGTTTCCAATATCCACACGTAGGCTACGAAAAGAAACATTATCACATTCACGGTCACTATGCTTAGTCCATATCGTTCTGTCACAGCTATATTTTGGATAAAAGCAAAAAGGATATAACTGACTGCAACATATATATTGAAGATAAGTTTCATCCTGTTTTTCAGTATAACCAGCAGGACTAAGGTTAAAAGGGATAAAGCTTGGAAATAGATATTGTAATTGCCGAATCCCATCTGAAGTGAATTTTGAAGTGTAGTGTAAATAATACTACTAATGGCGCCCGGTTGAAAATTCTTACTTGCATACGGCATCAATAAGGATTGTGATGCCACTAAGACGACAAAAAACCACCATTTCCTTGAGATATGTTCCAATTTTCTCATTTTATTAATCTGTTAAGTTCATGGCAAAATTAAGGTTTTCGGTTCACTGAGAATTGTAAAAAACGGTCATCCTCGTTTTTTAACAGTTTCTTAGGAGACTCTCCCGTATATTTTTTGGTCTCCTTAATATAGTGGGATTGATCGTAATAATTTAAATCGGGATATAAAGTGCTCTCTTTGATAGATTCAAAAGAGCTTCTCAACCGGATTATATTTAGAAAGGTTTTTGACGAAAGTCCGAATTGTTTGTTGAAATAGCGGTTAATTCTTCTTCTATCCCAGTGAGTTATGTTGGCCACTTCTTCCACATTCAAATCGGGGGTATATACTGTAGTTAGTAATAGCTGCTTCTCTTGGTCAATCTCTTTTTCCCGGATTATCCTGGATAATTTTTTGCCAATTTCTATTGTTCTGTCACTGAACGGTAAAGAATCTAATTCCTTCAATCCCCAAAAGTTGGGGTTTAATAGTAAAATAGAATCCAGAATAGAACTGATTTCTCTATTAAAAATGTACTCAGAGGCTAATTCCCACTTTTCAAATACCATGATAAGTTCAAAACATCCATTCGGGAAAATAGTATGGTGAATGTCCTTCCCCTTACTTTTGTATTCCCAAAAGCATTTTATAAACGATGATAGTTCTTTTTGTGGGGTAATCTCTATATAGTCCATCATATTTGCTCGTCTACATAGCAAAAATAATGAATAAATATGAAAGGTAAAACAATATCAGGCTGCCGGGTGTTGTAACTACAACTTTAAACTATTTCCGTAAGAAGTGGTCTGAATGCAAATGAAGACATAATCTTCAAACAAACTAAATTTTTAACTAAAAGAACGAAATTATGAGAAAAATGAAATTTTCGCTGATCGCGGCGATGCTTATCATGGTAACGGCAGCGAGTGCCCAGGTAAACCTTGGAGTAAAAGGTGGTGTGAACATGTCGAACTTCTATGGTGACGAATTGGACGACAGAAATGCAAAGGTTGGATTCCACATAGGTTTGGCGGCTGATTATGAATTTATGTACAACAGTGCTATCCAAACGGGATTGTTCTTCACAACCAAAGGGGCGAAATATGAAGGCTCCCTCGGATCGGTATCCGGAGAAATTTCAGTTAACCCGATGTATCTGCAACTGCCCGTTCATTATGCGTATAAACTGGATGTTTCCCCCGGAACCCGCATTGTTTTTCATGCAGGCCCCTATGCTGCTTATGGAGTAGGAGGAAAAACAAAGTTTAAAGTATCATCAGGAAATGGTTCTGCTGAACGTGACGGAGAAAATGTGTTCGGAGACGACAAATTACTCAAACCGTTCGATGCCGGTTTAGGTCTCGGTGTGGGTGCCGAATTTGGTCCTATTCTGATAGATCTGGGCTGGGATATGGGATTAGTGAATATCTCCAATGTCTCCGACGGAAATATCAAAAACCAGAACGCTTACCTTTCTGTGGGTTATAAATTCTAACCATAGCCCAAAAAATAATTATAAATAGATTATCAATTAGGATGACTCTCTACCAGGGTCATCCTTTTTTATTTCTCTCTAATTTTCCGACCGGGATCAATATTCTTCCGGATTATTCATTATATTTGTAATTCACGTGTATAAATTACCTGCACCCGATATTCACGTTGTACTGACAATAATACTACTGAATCATGATAAGATATTTTCTTGCTACAATTATCCTTTTGGGAACCGGGTTTGGCTATTCACAGACAGCGCTGCAGCGTTTTATTAATCATCCCTCACTGAAGCATGCTTCGGTAGGGGTCTCCGTCGTGGAACTGAAGAGCGGTCAACATATTGTTTCACACGACGCGGAAAAATCACTTACACCGGCATCGACACTAAAACTGCTTACCACCGCTACGGCGTTGGAAACTTTCGGAGATAATTACCGTTATAAGACCGAAGCGGGGCTTGATGCCAATGACCCGTCACGTATCCTGGTGTTTGGCTCCGGCGATCCCACACTGGGTAGTGAAGCCTTCGGGGAAAATCGGAATGCCTTTTTTATCAATGGTACCGAAGCACTCGCCAAAGTACTTCCTAAAGACAAGGAGTATACCATTTATGTCGTGGATAATCTGTTCGGTTATGATGGTGTCGCGCCCGGATGGACATGGATAGATATAGGAAATTATTATGCTGCAGGCGCTTATGGTATCAGTATTTTTGACAATAGCTATCGCTTGTTTTTTAATACGACTGACAGAAATAGTTGTCCTCGTATCCTGCGTACAGAGCCGGAAATTAAGGGACTAACCTTTCAGAATTCGCTTTCTTTGAATAGTACCGGGAGCGATAACGGATATATCTATGGTGAGCCTTTCTCGTACGATAGGGCGGTGCGGGGGAATATTCCTGCAGGCAGGACAGAATTCAGTATTAAAGGAGATATCCCCGATCCGGGGTTGTTGTTAGGACAAACGTTGGCTGATTATCTTTCCCGTGTCGGTTTCCAGATAGGAAATGTGGAAACGGCGCGTAATGATTATCTTTCGGAAATTTGTGCGACAGACCGGAAGTCAACTCCCTATCGTGTCGGAAAGGTGATATTTACACAAGTATCGCGTCCCATGAAGGATATTATCCGGGAGATAAATGTGGAGAGTAACAACCACTATGCGGAGCACCTTATCCGTACCATGGGGCGTTATAACAAAGGTGATATATATACTGATCCGTTAGAGGCCGGAATCGAATATACAGAAGAGTTTTGGAAAGAAAGAGGGATTTCAACCTCCTCATTGCAGATGTTTGACGGTTGTGGGCTGGCTCCACAAAACGCAGTAAGTGCACAATTTCTGACCGACCTGTTGGTATATATGTACAATAGAAGCAGTCATTCCACAGTATTTTTCAACTCGCTGCCAAAGGCAGGGCAGGAGGGTACGCTCCGGAGTTTCCTCCGGAATACGAAGCTAACCGGTAAAGTTGTTGCTAAAAGCGGTAGTATTGGCGGAGTACAATGTTTTGCCGGTTATCTGATCGATGGCAATAAGAAATACGCATTTGCCGTGATGGTAAATAAATTCAACGGCACCCGCCCCCAGGTCAGAGGAGCCATTGAGCAGTTTTTATTATCCGTAGATCACAATATTTGAAACCAAATTACCTACCATGAGACTCCCTATAAATGATGGCATTTTTTTAAGAAAATCCCAATTTTGAGGGATTGAAATGAATGTTCAGAGGCAGTAATTTTGTGAAAAATGTAAACACAATGCTGCCTATGAGACAAAAAACATCCACATTCAACCTGTTGAGAAGCCATATAGGAAAGAAAGGTGGGCTGATGCCATTTTCCATCGTGCTCTCGGTCTTGGGAAACCTGATAGGGATGATACCGTTCGTTTGCGTATGGTTGATCATCCGCCTGTTATTCACGCAAGGAGCCTCCGCTTCGGGTAATGAAATTGTCCGTTATGCCTGGTGGGCCTTCGGTTTTTCCATCCTCTTTATTCTGCTTTATTTTACCTCGCTGATGTTATCGCATCTGGCTGCTTTCCGCCTTGAGCGCAATCTGCGTTATTCGGCTATGCAAAAAGCAGTGCACATGCCGTTGGGCTTTTTCACAAAGAACAGTACCGGAAAGATGCGGAAAGTGATTGATGATAATGCGGGCATTATTCACACATTTGTTGCACATCAGATGCCTGACCTGGCCGGAGGCATAACGGTGTTTGTCACCACGCTCATATTGATGTTCGTCTTCGATTGGCGTCTGGGGCTTGCCTGCCTGATCCCGCTGGTGATTGCTTTCGCACAGTTTTATCTGATGATGGGGAAGAACTATGCTGCCACCATGCGGCAATATATGACCTCGCTTGAAGCGATGAATGCCGAAGCAGTGGAATATGTACGCGGAATTCCCGTGGTAAAAGTGTTCCAGCAAACGGTCTATTCGTTTAAGCGGTTTTATGATAGTATCATGGATTACAACAAATGGGTGAAGGAATACTCCGCATCCATGAAGAAATCGATGTCGGTCTATACCGTAGCCATTAACGGATTTGCTTTTCTGCTCGTTCCCCTGGCAATTATTCTGATATTTATCGGTGGTAACTGGCAACAGGTGTCGTTGAATCTGATTTTCTACGTGCTTATCACACCTTTTTTCGGGCAATGCATCATGAAGTTGATGTACGTTATCGATGGTTATCGCCAGGCCGGTGAAGCTGTAAAGCGGATCGAAGCGATGACGGACGAAAAACAGCAGCTTGTGACCCCGCGGCCGTCGACGCCCATGCCGGCCATTTACGATATCCGTTTTACCGATGTTTCTTTCCGTTACGACGGGGCGTCGAAAGATGCACTCTCCCATATTGATCTGATTATTCCGCAGGGGAAGACTGTTGCGCTGGTAGGTGCTTCCGGAAGCGGGAAGACGACCCTGGCACGCCTTATTGCCCGTTTCTGGGATACCGGCCGCGGTGTGATATCTATCGGTGGCGTCAATGTAAAACAGATCCATCCTGAAGAACTAATGAAACATATATCGTTCGTTTTTCAAAACACCGAACTCTTTAAAACCTCCATCCGGGATAATATTCTCTATGGCAATCCTGATGCAGTACCTGCCGATATCGACAGGGCTATCGAACTGGCGCAATGCCGCGAGATCATCGACAAGCTGCCAGCTGGTCTTGATACAAAAATAGGGACGGAAGGTATTTATCTTTCAGGTGGTGAACAGCAACGTATTGCTTTGGCAAGAGCCTTCCTGAAAGATGCTCCTATCCTGCTTCTCGACGAAGCTACCGCTTTTGCCGATCCCGAAAACGAACAGGAGATACAGCAGGCGTTACGTCGTCTCATGCACGGCAAGACGGTAGTGATGATCGCTCATCGCCTCACCTCGGTGACAGATGCCGACACCATCGTGGTGATGGAGCAAGGCCGCATTATCGAAAAGGGAACACATTCCCAATTGTTTCAAAAGAAGGGACTTTACCGCCGTATGTGGAACGAATATCAACAATCAGTCCAATGGGACATTAGAAAGACAACAAAATATGCTTAAATATATACAAAAACGGTTCGCCATGAGCGAACAGGGTGCCCGGGATTTTATCAAAGGAGTATTATGGACTACTTTGCAGAACTTTTCATTCATGCTGCCGGTAATTTTGGTATATCTTTTCCTGCAACATTTCTTGTCACCCTATTTGTATGGGAAGGAGGTAGTGACGACTTCTATATGGGAATATATTGTCTTCAGTATAATGGCTATCGGGATCATTTATGTCATTACCCGTTTTCAATATGAAAACACCTATGTGAATGTGTATAACGAAAGCGCCGTACGCCGTATCTCGCTTGCCGAAAAACTACGTAAACTGCCGCTTTCTTATTTCGGGGAGAAAAACCTGTCCGATCTTACCTCAACGGTCATGCAGGATGCTACCGACCTGGAACATACCTTTTCACATGCTGTTCCGCAATTAGTGGGTTCATTTGTCACGTTGATATTGGCGATGATCGGGCTCGGCTTTATGAATTGGCAACTGGCACTCGCCGTCTTCTGGGTCGTTCCCGTAGCCTTGACCGTTCTCTGGATCACCAAGAAGATGCAGATGAGAGAGCATCAGACAAGTTATTTGCAAAAACGTGCGGTTACCGAGAAAATTCAGGAAGGGATTCAGCAAATCCAGGAGATCAAGTCATACGGACAGGAAGAAATATATCTTCATGAGCTGTCGAATGAGCAAGAGCGGTTTGAGAAAGGGCAAATCAAAGGAGAGTTACTTATCGGGGTGATCATTAACACCGTGCACGCCCTTATCAAGTTGGGAATACCCACGCTGATACTGGTCGGGACGACCTTGTTGCTTGCCGGTAAGGTAAATTTCCTGACATACCTGTTCTTCCTGATCCTCTCTTCCGTGATCTTTAATCCGTTGCTCAACGCATTGGAACATGGAGCAGTACTGTTCTTTCTCGATATTCGTATCAACCGGATGAACGAAATTATGAATCTGCCTGTACAAACCGGAACCGCTGGTTATTATGTGGACGATTATACCATTCGTTTCGACCATGTCGGTTTTTCTTATAAAGACGATGAGGAAAAAGTGTTGCACGATGTCTCGTTTGAAGCCCGTCAGGGAGAAGTGACAGCATTGATCGGTCCTTCGGGCGGCGGTAAAAGTACAGCGGCCAAACTGGCTGCCCGCTTCTGGGATGTAAACAGCGGCACCATCACCCTCGGTGGTACGGATATCACTACTATCGATCCTGAAGCCTTATTGAAAAATTATTCGATTGTTTTTCAGGATGTAGTACTCTTTAATGGATCGGTGATGGACAATATCCGCATCGGTAAAAAAGATGCCAGCGACGGAGAAGTATTGTGTGCAGCGCATGCTGCTCAGTGCGATGACTTTGTACACAACCTCCCGGATGGATATCGTACGATTATCGGTGAAAATGGCAGTACACTTTCGGGCGGGGAGCGTCAACGTATATCCATTGCCCGGGCGTTATTGAAAGATGCGCCCATCGTGTTGCTGGACGAGGCAACTGCTTCTGTGGATGCGGAGAACGAAACCAAAATACAGGCCGCTATTTCGGAACTCGTCAAGAACCGTACCGTGCTGATCATCGCCCACCGAATGCGCACGGTAGCCAATGCCGATAAAATCGTCGTACTGGAAAACGGACGTGTAGCCGAAATCGGTTCTCCGTCAGCACTTATAAAACAAAATGGGCTTTTTGCCCGGATGCTTCGCATGCAGTCAACCGATGTCCCCCGGGAACGGGATATCTCTGTGTGATGTTGCTTCTACCAGAAGCATATCGCAAACGTCTTTGCTCAATGTGGCCGTAGCGCCTTCATTATATCGAATGTTGATGCTTTTGTCAAAAGGCTCAATGTTCTCTATGATGAAGGTTGTGTGTAGAGATATTCTTTTTTCGTTGAGATAGTTTAATAAATCTCTATCGTCGCTATGCAATCTCCTGAGAATTACAACAGATCCATTCTTTGCGTCCGACAATCGCATATATTTTTTAGAGGTTATGATTCCGTTTTGATTCGGAATAGGCGAACCGTGAGGGTCTGAGGAGGGATTGCCGAGCATTTCATCCATTCGCTCAAAAAATATTTCCGAATTCACATGTTCTATTTGTTCAGCAATATCGTGGACTTCTTCCCAACCAAAATTCATTTTTTTCACCAGGAACATTTCAACAATCCGGTGTTTCCGGACGATAAGCGCAGCCTCTTTCTTTCCTTTGTCGGTCAACCTTACAGGCTGGTATTTCTCGTAAATAACCCACCCGCCATGGTGAAGCTTTTTTACCATGCTGTTGACTGTAGGGATACTTACACGTAAGCGTCGGCTAAGTTCCGACAAAGAAATGATTCCCATTTCTTCATCGATCATATACATGTTTTTTAGATAATCTTCTTTTGTTTGAAAAGCCATAGCCTGTTTTTCATACAAAGATAAAGATAATCTTTTATTTTTTTGTTAGATTAGTCTAAATATATATCTTTGTCGAGTCTAAATATTGATTGGGTTGAATAACGAATCATAACAAACATCGTATGGAGAATTATTTATATGCCATTGTTTCGGTATCGATTTTTGCTTTGCTTATACTTTTCCTGTTTTGGGTGTTTTGGCCCAAGAAAGGGTTGTTGGCAAAATTAAAAAAATTGGGAGCCTATAGGCAACGTGTGTTGTTGGAAGACGCTCTAAAATATTTATACGATTGCGAATACAAAGGCGCGGTATGCAAATCGGAAAATCTTTTGAACAATTTAGGCATATCACAAGAAAAATTGAACAGTCTTTTAAAGCGCCTTCAATCGCTGGAGCTGGTCTCCTCGAAAAACGATACATATATCCTGACCGAAGCGGGACGCTCTTACGCTTTGCGTGTCATCCGGATGCACCGCCTCTGGGAGCGTTACCTCGCCGATGAAACCGGATTGGCCCATACCAAATGGCATACCCAGGCCGATTATCTGGAGCACACAATGTCCGGCGAAGATATTGATAAGCTTGCTGCCCGTATCGGTAATCCGGCTTTTGATCCGCACGGTGATCCCATTCCTACCGCCTCGGGGGAGCTCCCCACACATAAAGGGAAACCGTTGAGCGGGTTAAAAGAGGGTGATGTGGCACGTATCATCCATATAGAGGATGAACCGGTGGAGATTTATCAGCAACTTGCCATTGAAGGGCTGTACCCCGGATTGCAAATATATGTATTGAAATCGGATAAAGATAGCATAACATTCGCCGCCGATGGCGAAGAGCGGACACTGATCCCTCAATTCGCAAAGGAAGTTACCGTAGAAATAGTGGCGGCTGAAAACGTTGCTTGTGTCAAACAAGAACGGCTTTCGTCGCTTAAGATTGGGGAAAAAGCGGAAGTTGTGGGGATTTCACTCAATTTTCAAGGGCAACAGCGTCGCAGATTGATGGATTTGGGCATTGTTCCCGGACAGCGGATTTCCGCCATCATCCAAAGCGCGTCAGGCGACCCGGTCGGTTATCGCATTATGGGGACTACCATCGGGATTCGAAGAAACCAGTCCGATCAGATTTTCATCAGGAACAAAGAAAAGGAGTATTATGGACATACAGAATAGTTGCGCAGCTTGCCCGCTATATCATAAGGAAAACCTGATGCGTTTGGGGGTAGACTTGGAAAATACCGATTATGTCATTACGCTGGCAGGAAATCCCAATACGGGGAAAAGCACGGTCTTCAATAACCTCACGGGATTGAGGCAGCATACGGGCAACTGGCCGGGTAAAACCGTAACCCGTGCTGAAGGAGCTTATTCCTACGGTGGAAAACGATATAAAGTGGTCGATTTGCCGGGAACTTATTCATTACTTTCTACGAGTGTCGATGAAGAGGTAGCCCGCGATTTCATACTGTTCGGCCGACCGAATGTTACGGTTATAGTCGCTGACGCAACCCGTCTGGAACGAAATTTGAATTTGGCTCTCCAGATCCTTGAAATAACTGATCGCGCCATACTCTGTCTTAACTTGATGGACGAGGCCCGGCGAAATCATATCGAAATAAATGTACGTGCACTTTCACGCGAGTTGGGTATTCCGGTCATTGCCGCGTCGGCACGGAGCAAACAAGGAATGGAAGAGTTGCTGGCTGCCATTGAAGAGGTGGCTTCAGGGAAATATGTTTGCCGGCCCCGCCGGACAAAAAACCAGCCGGCCAATTTAAAACATGCAATATCGGTTGTTACTGAAAAGATAAACGAGGTTTTCTCTGATCTTCCCAATGTGAGTTGGGTCGCTTTGCGGCTACTCGAAGGCGACCAAAGTATTATCGACGCCATTCGGTCGGGTGATCTGGGCCTGTTGAAGCAAGATTTACCTTCTACCCTTTCGGAAAATGCGGATAGTTCAAAGAGGAAATTACCGACAGAAAAAGAGCGGGAAGAGATATTGTCTGCGGCAAATACGGAGCGTTGGAATCTGGGACTCAACTTCCACGATGCCGTCATCGAAACCATTTACTCGGAAGCATCGGCGGTTGCCCGGAAAACAGTTTCCATATCGGGGAGCAGACCTTACAGCCTCGATCTGAAGATCGATAAAATCGTAACGAGTAGGTGGTTGGGCTTTCCTATCATGTTTCTGCTGCTGGCAGGTGTTTTCTGGATAACTGTCTCGGGCGCTAATTACCCTTCGGGTTTGTTGTTTTCTCTGTTGGTTGACAAATTGCATCCTTTGTTGAAAGAACTGACCATGGCGGCTCATTTTCCATGGTGGCTGAGTGGCGTTTTAATTGACGGAGCCTATTTATCGATGGCATGGGTGATATCCGTCATGCTTCCGCCAATGGCTATCTTCTTCCCACTTTTTACGCTGCTGGAAGATTTCGGATACCTTCCCCGTGTGGCTTTCAACATGGATAATCTGTTCCGCAAAGCGGGAGCGCACGGTAAACAAGCGCTTACCATGAGCATGGGGTTCGGATGTAACGCTGCCGGGGTTGTGGCGGCACGGGTTATTGACAGTCCGAGGGAGCGTCTCATCGCCATTATTACCAATAATTTTTCGCTGTGCAACGGACGGTGGCCAACCCAAATCCTGATTGCCACCATCTTTATTGGGGCGGCTGTACCGGCAGGCATGGCCGGAATTGTTTCCGCCGGGGCAGTTGTCGGTGTTGCCTTATTGGGAATCTTCCTGAGCCTTATCGTTTCGTGGGGACTGAGTAAAACCGTGTTGAAAGGGGAAGCTTCCACATTCAGCCTGGAACTACCCCCGTATCGTCCTCCACGGATATGGCAAACATTATATACTTCGCTCATCGACCGGACCATTTTTGTGTTATGGCGAGCCATTATTTTTGCTATTCCCGCCGGGATTATCATCTGGTTGGTGGGCAATGTTAAAATAGACGGGATTAGTCTGGCCGAATATTTTATCGACTGGTCAAACCCATTGGCGTTCGTTTTCGGTTTAAATGGTGTTATCTTACTGGCTTATATCATTGCCATCCCGGCCAATGAAATCGTGATTCCTACAATACTGATGCTCACTGTGCTGATGACGGGGATGCCGGATGTGGGAGATGGTGCCGGAGTGATGTTCGATGCCGCTTCCATCAACCAGACGAGAGATATTTTACATGCCGGGGGGTGGACAACACTGACAGCTGTAAATCTCATGCTGTTCAGCTTACTCCACAATCCTTGTTCCACTACTATTTTTACGATTTATAAGGAGACCAGGAGCTTGAAATGGACGATGTTTTCTACTTTTCTACCTTTGGTCATGGGGTTCGCGGTTTGCTTCCTGACCACTCTCTTTTGGTCTTTGATGCACCAAGTTATTTGAATTTCCCGGAATTGAGAAAAGCCACACTCACCTATATTCATTTTGTTGAAGAACCCTCTGAAGGAAAAGCGAAAGTGGATATTCTTTTCAGAATATTGCAAGAACAACTTCCGGACGATGATTTTATAAAGGTTTAATAGCGGGGAGACAGGATAATCTGTTTTGTATGAGGCTTATTATTTTTAATGAAACAGTGTTGCATTTGCGGTAAAGTTGTATATTTGTATTTCCATTACACAGATATTGATAGAATCCGTCAAGGCAAATATTGTAATCTCTAAAAACGTAAACATGGACAATAATCGATATGAAACAGCAAAACCCGTAACCATCATTTCCGGGTTTCTTGGCGCCGGCAAGACCACCTTTCTGAACGAATACATTACTTACCGGAAAGGAATACGCCCGTTTATCATTGAAAACGAACTGGGTGAGGAAGGTATTGATGCCGGGCTGATCGTCGCACCCGGCACGGACGTGTTTGAGTTGAACAACGGCTGTCTTTGCTGTAGCCTCAATGAAGACCTGTTCGACCTGTTGGATGCATTGTGGAAACGGAACGATGAATTCGACGAACTGATCATCGAGACCACAGGCATAGCCGACCCTGCGACCATCGCACAGCCGTTCCTGGTCTATCCGGAAATAGAGGAGTGCTACAAATTGGAAAGGACCATCTGCATTGTGGATGCCCAACAGATCGATTTTCAACTGGAAGAAACCGAAGAGGCGCGCAAGCAAATTACCTTTGCGGACATCATCCTGATCAATAAATGTGATACGGTGCGTAAAGGACATCTTTCCGGATTGGAGGAATTGCTTCGAAATATCAATCCGTTTGCCGTCATACTATCGGGGGATAAAGAGTCGGGTTATCCTCTGGAAAAAATAATGGCATTCAACCGTGATGATTTCGACGGCAAAATATTCCCATCCGGGGCAACCGGTAAGGACGGGCACGATCATCCCATTCTTCATCCGGCCCCACATGCCGATGTAGAGAACCATTCACACCCTGACACACATCCGAATCATGAGGAATTTCACCATCACAGCATCAGTTCGCTCAGCTTTGTGTTCGACAGGCCGTTCAACCTCGACCGGTTCGGCCATCGCCTGATGATGTTCCTCAATATCCAGGCGAAAAATATATACAGGGTGAAAGGTTTTATATGGGCAAACGATGAGCCGCAAAAGGTGATCGTCCAGTCGGTCTCTAATATGCTGGCCATTACAATGGGGGAGAGATGGCCCCCTGAGGAAATGCCCAAAAGCAGGTTGGTGTTTATCGGTAAAGACCTTGCCTCACGGGGATTGGAAAAGATGTTGGCGCAGTGCCTGGACAAAGATTTTATTTATCCCTGATGTGATGAGCCAGTTTTACAAAATTCAATCGTATGACAGACATCGAGGGTTTTTCAGCATGTTGGGGAATTACGGTCATCCATTGCCCCTATTGCCATGGCTATGAAGTAAAGAATGAAAGGACAGGTATTTTAGCCAACGGGTATTTTGCCTTGCACTATGCGCAATTGGTACGGAACCTTACCCGGCACCTGACTGTTTTCACGAACGGCAAGGCCGATTTTACACAGGAACAAGCGGATAAATTTGCCAGACATAACATTCCGTTGATTGAGAAAGAGATTGCTTCCTTCGATCACGAAAACGGAAAGATCAGGCAAATCGTCTTTAAGGATCATTCAACTTTTGCGCTCCAAGCCCTTTACGCACGTCCTGCGTTTGAACAACATTGCAAAATACCCGAAATGTTAGGTTGCGAACTAACGGAACAAGGGCTTATCAAAACAGATATGTTCCAGAAAACAAGTATAGCCAATGTCTTTGCTTGTGGCGACAATACAAGTCCGATGCGTTCCGTGGCCTATGCGGTAGGTGCGGGAAAACTTAACAGAATTAGCATACGATAGCGGATATTACGATCAATCACATTTCATCGGTGATTTTAAGATGTTTTCAGGATTAACTCCCAAACAACTGTTTGAGCAATGTCATTCCGTATCTGATTTTTTCGGGTAGTAAGGTAGGAATTATGATCATACCTCTAAGGTACCCTGACCGCTTGCGGCGGGGAGATTCATTGTCAGGCCATTTCAAAGATATTGCCGGCAGATTGGTTTCGGAAGCAACGTTTGTAATGCCGGCATAACAGGCGACAAAAATCAAACCAGTGAAAATTTAAGTCGAAACGCAGTGTTATCCAAATGCTTTTTATTATCTTTGTTTCAATCCTTAGTCAGAAATACTTGGGACAAGTTCTGTAACTAAATATTCCGGAGAGAAGCTGATAAGGAAAGAGAATTTGTATATTGGAATACGATTATAAATAAAGTAGAGAAATGAAAACGCTCAATATATCCATATCCGAAATAGAATACAATAAATTCGGGCTGAAGAATGACAAATTAAGTTTCAGTGAATTGCTTGATATTGTAAACAAGGAGTTACAAAAACGCAACCTCCGGAAATCCGTTGAACTTGCCGAAAAGTACAATCTTTCAAAAATGTCAATGGATGAAATAACGGATGAAGTTAAAGCCGTAAGACAAAATGCAAAGAATCGTCATTGACACCAATGTTATAGTATCGGCTCTAATCCAAAAGAACTATCCATTTCTGATTATTGACGAACTGTTTTTTGAAGACAAAATTCAGCTTTGTGTTTCCTCCGAACTGATACAGGAGTATTTTGATGTTCTGTCAAGACCCAAATTCGCTCGTTTCCCACACTTCATAAGTAAAGCCGAAAATATTCTGACAGAAATCGGATTAAAGGCCGAGTTATTCGAACCGGATACAAAACTAAACATCATTTCTGATAAGGACGATAATATGATTTTGGAACTTGCCGAAAAATGCAATGCCGATTTCATCATTACAGGAAACACAAACGATTTTACAATGTCTGAATACAAAAGCACAAAAATCGTAACACCCAGAGAATATTGGGAAAACCATAAACCTCGATAAAAAATATTCCCAAAGTCCTCATTTGTAAAATACGGGTCCTATAGTCACAATATCAGGAGCCCCCTCTTTTGTGGGTTTCGGGGCAACGTTTGTTATAACTTGTACTCGCCCTGTCGACTAAAACCGCCAACGGATTCTATACGTACGCCCCCACTACGGGCGTAGCCAGCCCCACACCGGTAATAACCACGGATGGGTATCCCTACACTTTCGTGTCTTTTGGAGAGTAGGCCTTGCTTTTGCTTGTCTTAATTTAAGGAGACAGAAACAAATGAATGGCTTTTTAGCCCTGCGGAAATAAACTTATTTTTACATATCATCGATAGAGAAACATTTTGTTTCAATCTCATACTGAAACAGAATTTTTTTGCGGATCGCTTCTACTTTCGTTTCAAACCAATCGGGCTTAAAGTTCTTGCGTTGCCGTTTCACTTCGGCAACCAAAGCTCTTTTGTCGTCCAGATAGATGCCTACAATATCTATTTCGTTCTGCTCCGTGCTTTTCTTGCCTTCCCACCAAGAACCAATATTACGGAACTCAAGGCTTTCCATCATCTTTTGACGGAAGTATATTTCGAGCGTTAAGCCGGAATAAGCAGGGAAATCGTTCTTTATAATGTCTGCCAAAGCAGGTAAATTCTGCGATTCAATCAGGTGATTGTACTTGATGAAGTACCTGGACCAAAAGCGGAGGAACATATCAGCAACCTCATAACGCACCGTTTGGGAACCGGTAAGTACGGTCATTTGGGAATGTAGGTTGAACGACAACTCCCGTGCCTTGCTCAACGCTTCCACTTCTGCTTCTCGATTATAAAACTTCATAACTTCTTCGCTTTAGAAAAATAACGGCAGTTATTATAACGTCGGTTATATTTGCAAATATAACAACTCATCCTGAAAATAACAATTTTTTGGGTAAAAGAATGTCATGTATCGTGCTTCGAATAGTTTGAGAATCAATTTGATATTCTATATAAGACTGTGTGTGTTTTTTAGATTGGTTAAATCATCTGCCGCCTAGACGGATTTGAGGGTAAACCGGCCTTTTGCTTAACGGAAACGTTCCTTATCCTATCGTAAATGGTAGGGAAGCAGATTAAATATCATAACATATAGGTATTGACACTGTTTTGTGATATACCTATTTTTGCATATTATAAACTTATCAGCATATTATGGAGAAAGTAATCCCTTCGATAAATGACAACATTGCCGATACGCTTTTCATCACGGTTTATATGCGTGCTTTGGATGCCCGGCAAAAACATCCTGTCCTGGGAGACAGGAGAAGTGAGGAATTGATGGACAGGATAGGTTATCCGTTCGAGAAGTATTCGGGCATCAAAACGATGAGCCGCTTAGGGACTTGCGTCCGTTTGAAATATATTGATGAACGGTTGGAGGACTTCATTGCGACGCGTGAAAAGGCGATCGTCGTGAATATCGGATGCGGGTTGGATGACCGGTATAGCCGTGTTAAAAATGCATCCAAAGCAATCTTCTATGAGTTGGATATTCCCGAATGCATCCAATTACGAAAACAACTCATGCCAACACACCCGAACCAGTTCCTGATTTCCGGTTCCGCGTTTGAACCCGGTTGGCTGGAGAAATTACGTGAAAAACATCCCGACGGTAATTTCATTTTTATAGCAGAGGGTGTATTCATGTATTTTTCTGAAAAAGAAATCAGCCGGCTTTTATGTTCCATTGTTGACAGTTTTCCCGGCGCCCGTATTATTTTTGACGGGCTCTCCGAAACACTGAGCCGACATTCCGATAAGCATGATACTTTGCGGAATGCGAAAGCTGTCTTTGCATGGGGTTTTGACGATAACCACATTTTTGAAAAGTGGCATCCGGGTTTGAAACTGGATAAGGTTTTCTATATCATGCATGGAATGCGCAAATACAGTTTTCCGGTACGCCTCATAAGTTATATCCCAATGTTCGGAAAGGGTTCCAAAATTATTTCACTGAGTGTACGCAATTTTGGAATTGCAAGATAGGCATAAGGACATTACCTTTGCAGCAGTATTAAAATACCGGACAGAACTTTCGCAAGTCCATTAAGTGAAATTTATGCCACTAAATTATACAACTTGCAAAAGCTGAATACTGAATAAAAGAAGATGGTGTGCAAAATCCGGTTATTATGCCTGTGCATGATGTTGCTGCCGGCCGTTTTATCTGCCCAACAGATTAAAACAGCCTATGGACAAACGTATGCCATATTCGAAGATGACACTCATATTCTGCCTGATGCCAATATCTCGGTACTCGATGCAAAAGACTCCACACTGGTAAAGGGCGGAGTCAGCGGTGCAGACGGACGGTTCAATATCCGGTTCACTGCCGCAAAAGACAAGTGGTATCTGTTGAAAGTCTCCTACACCGGTATGGAACCTGCTTTCCATAGATTAGACAGTCAGACAGATACCGTCGATATGGGCCGTATCCTGTTGAAAGAAGGGGTGGAACTGGCCGAATTCACCGTTACGGCACCGATGAGTGAGATCGTGCAGGTAGGCGATACCACTATAATCAACGCGGAAGCCTATAAAACCCCCGAAGGGTCCTATCTGGAGGAACTCGTGAAGCGTATCCCGGGACTGGAATACGATGTTACTAACAAATCCCTGCGATATAATGGAAAACCCATCTCCTCCATCAATGTGAACGGTGAGGAATTCTTCTCCGGCAACAACCGTATGGCACTGGAAAATCTACCCGTGGAACTCATCAGTAAAATAAAGGTATATGACAAACGAAGTGAGTTGGAAAAAGTGACCGGCGTCCGCTCGGGAGGGGAAAATTTCGTGTTGGACATACAGACCAAGGGCGAACTCGGCGGTGCTTTGATGGCATCGGCAAAAGCGGGGCGCGGGAACAACGGTAAGAAGGAACTTGAACTGGTGGGCAACTATTTCAGGCAGAGTGGGGAAAACCTGTCACTTATCGCCAATTCGGGCAACCGGCAGATGACATCCCGCCATAAGGATAACATCCAAAATATAGTGGGGACAAATTTCACCGTGAAGCCGGCTGAAAAAATTTCAGTGAACAGGAATCTCTCTTATATGGGCAATCGGGACGGAAGCCAATCCACCGGATTTACCGAGCAATATCTCACTTCGGGAAACCGGTATCAGCTATCCGGCGACGAAAGTACCAACAAACAACGCGCCATAAATTCCTATGCCGGTTTGATCTGGGAGATAGATGACAAGACCTTCTTTAATCTCTTCGGAAATTTTAATCTTATGCAGGGAGAGAATGCGAACAGCAACCGTCAGGTGATGTTCGATGCCGATCCGGGAGCCGACTTGTCAGATCCGTTTGCAGATATCGATAACCTTCAGGAAGACATGAAAATAAACGATATCCGTATGCGGTCACTTTCGTCCAACCGGATGAACAGCTATTCGGTCAGCGCAAACCTGACGCGTAAGATCAACCAAAAAGGAAGCAGCGTCAGCCTCGTTTTGCAACATTCCCATAACAAGGGCGACAACGACAGCTTTATGAACTCGTCTACTACCTACTACCGTTTGCAGGACGACACGGGGAACGACTCCATACTTCACCGCGTGCAATCGCACCTCAGCCCGTCTGCCAGCCGCGACCAAAGTCTCGGCCTGATGTTTACACATCCTTTCACGGAGAAATTCAACCTGCAACTCTCTTACAATCTGGCACACAATACCCAGGAGAGCGACCGCAACACCTACGACCTTTCCGCTTTTATCGACGGCGAAACGGATGATATACAACCCGGGCATTTGCCTGCAGGCTACGAAGCCGGTTATATCGACAGCCTGAGCAACCGCAGCGACAGCCGTACGCTTGCACACGATCTGGCCTTGCGGATGCACTATTCCAATGATATGTGGGACGTTAATACCGGACTTTCCGTCCGCCCCGAGCGGCGCAGTATCGACCAGAAGACCGGATTGCTGCAAGCCGATACCGCCACCCGCATCATCGGTTTTCAACCCTCAATGATGGCAGCGTGGAAGAAGGAAAAGTTCCAGTTCCGGTTTAATTACCAGGGCAATACGCAGCAACCTGCATTGACCGACTTACTTTCGCTCACCGATAACAGCGACCCGCTCAACATCACCCGTGGTAACCCCGGATTGAAACCTGCCTACAATCAATCTGTCCGTCTGGATGTGAACGATAACCGTCGTGATATTTTTGCTTCTCTCAACTGGCAGAACACCATCAATAGCTTCACCCGCACCGTGATTTACAACCTCCAAACCGGTGGGCGTGAAAGCTATCCCGTCAACATCAACGGAAACTGGAGCGGCAACGCCATGCTGCGATACCAGAATCGTATCCGCAGCTTCAGGATCGCTGCCCGCACAGGCAGCTCGTACAACCGTAACATAAACCTGGTCAACGAGGGGCAGAGCGAACAACCCGAGCGCAGCATTACCCGGAGCACAGGGGTGACCAGTAATTTGCGCGTGTCGTACCTGCCCCAATGGGGGAGTTTCGAGCTGACGGGCGACTGGCGTTTCCAACACTCCCACAATTCGTTGCGACAAACAGATAATTACACACGTAACTATGCCCTCACGTTCAATAATTTTGCCAATCTGCCCGGTGACGTCCAACTAAGAAGCGACGCCACCTATTCGTTCCGCAACGGCACCAATATTGCTAATGGAGACGACCAGTTTATCTGGAACATGGGTGTAACGTGGAAGTTCATGAGAAAAAAACAGGGTGAATTATCCGCTTACTGGTCGGATATTCTCAGTAAAAAGAAAGACTATAACCGCAATGTCACTGCCGACGGTTTCTATGAACGCCGTACCCAACAGATTGGAAGCTACTTCATCGTATCATTCAGATACAGCTTCAACCGCATGTTGCAGAAATAGAGAAGATTGCATGTAACCCGCAATCCCTCTACACCCCATTTATTGGTATTTCCATTTGTATCGTCGTGACCATATATCCGCATGAATTGGCTTTTCTCCCTATTTATTAGTATTTATATCCCGAAAAACCCTTATTTTTAGGTATTGCACAGTGGGTCAAAATAGTTAATTTTGTAGTGATAAGTTAACATGTCGACAACAAATTATGGAAACAAACAAGATTTATGTTTGGAAAACAGTAGCTTCTTTTTTATTAGTGTTATTCATGATGCCGTTAGGGCACGCGCTGATGATCACGATGGAACACCTGATGGATCGGACGACGATGCACTACGCGGCATTTGCCATGGGAGCCGTGGGGTTGTTCATCGTGATCCGCGGCGTATTTGCCAAGGGGGACACACGACAAACACTCTGGGGGCTTTTCGGCGGGCTCCTTTTCTGGACCGGATGGGTGGAATTTCTCTTTATGTATTACGCGCATCGCTACGGGGTGCAACCCGAAATTGTGAACGGTGAAGTGGTCACTAAACCCGAATACCTGATCCTTCCCGCCACCTTCGGCCTCTGGACGATGGTCATGGTGCTCTACCTGTTCAGTGCGCGTACCGGATGCAACTTCATCAACTGGTGGCAAAAACGGCTCTTCAGGGATAAAAAAGATATCATCGTGACGCGTCCCATGACCCGTCATGTTTCCATCGTCACCTTTATGGAACTGATCATGATCCTGTGGACTTCTTACCTGCTCTTGATGTTCTGCTACGATCCCAATTTACTTGGCGACCATCATCCGGTAACGTTCCTTGTAGGCCTGGGCTGTTTTATCGGATCGGTTTTTATGTTCATTAAACAGTTGAGAATCTGTGCATGGGGTGCGAATATCCGTTTCTCCATTGCAACGGTTATTGTGTTCTGGACGCCGGTAGAAATATTGGGAAGGGTAAACTTTCTCAATGAAATATGGGTTGCCCCCATGGAACATAAAACGGAAATGATCATCCTCCTGGGTGCTTTTATCCTCTTGGCTGTCTATTTGTGGTATGTAGCGGCAAAGAAGAAAAACCGTTTTGGTTTGAAATAAAAGCGAAAGACCCAAAACCGGCAAAAGTATAACTTTTGCCGGTTTTGGGTCTTATTTTTATCTATTTAGTAAAAGAGTACTGCGTTAATAATAATACCGAGCTAACTCCACATTACCTATACCTCTATCATTATAGCTAAGTTCCGATGACCAAATTTCCATTCTTCCTCTTAATATGCCAAGTTCTGGATAATACCTATAATTTACTCTGCCAAAATTAACAGTGATATCCTTGTATACTTTTGTGATTATTCTGAATGTTTTGCCTTCTTCATTTCTATACGATTGATATGGATATCCAAAATAAGGTGTTTCATAAAATTCAAAAGGATTATTAGCCGAGCATGATAGATTAAATTCTCCCATAAATTGCATATCATTTTTAAACCAACCTAGCCATTGTTTTTTCTTTCCAAGAAAGCGTACATAAATATCATCACCTGTTCTGCTCATCCAGATCTCGACACGTCTACTACTTGTTTGTGCTTTAGCATAATTAATTTGATTTGAAACCGTTGCTTTTGTAGATGAAATCATGTCATTCATTAATTCATCTATACTATTGTATGATGGAGCTTTACACAAGGAATCTCCGATTACATAGTTCCCATTTAAATTTATTATGCACTCAAGTTCTGAGTTAATATACTTGGAATAAGGAGAAAAATCTTCCTCACTTTCATCCTTAAAAAGGAAATCAGATGAATATTTTTCTTTGAATAATGTATATTTGGTTTTGAAATCTTCCAAATCTGCAGATGTATTTAGAATCACATCCAATTCCTCATCTGCTGCAATCATTATTGCCAAAGGACTTTGTATGCCTTTTTGTAAGGAGAACAAAAGTTTCTCTTTTTCATCTTTTCTATTAATTTCTCTTACAAAATTCTCAAAAGTCTCTTTGTCTTTAAATCTTAATGTCTTTTCAGAATTGATGATCATAACTGATACATTTTCTTCTTCACTTTGATCAATTGGTTCTATTGAAGTGTTTTTGTCACAAGAACCAAGAATGGTAACTAACCATAAAGTTAATAAATACCAAAGTTAATAAATACCAATAAGTTTTTTTTAATGTGTTCATAATAAAAATAAATTAGAATGTTTATGTATTCGCAAAATTATATAAATATATTATAGAAATAAAATTAAAATAAAAATTTAACGGCTGATTATATGATAATATGTTTATTATTAAATGATTATGATTTTATTATTTAATGGTTATTTTTTTAATATATTCGGTGTATTTATGAATAAATAATATGTATTATCTTTAATGTTATTTTTGGTTTATATAAAGTGTGAATCTCGTAGGAATATTTCTGAAATTATCTCTTTTACGAATAGGACGGCAATAATGTAATATTACAAAGCATGAGTCTGCTCTGAAAACCCCATTTTTTCAAATTGCTGAAAAATGAAGTTTAACCGGACAAATGTGATTGTTTTTATTAATTGAAAGTATGCGTACCTTTGTTCTGAAGTTAACTGTTTGTATTTTTTTCTCATAAGCAACATAATAGTTAATTTTAGGGAGACTTCGGTCTCCTTTTTCTTTTATGTTGCCGCTTGACTCTCCTCGGGGGCTTCGCGCCCCCGGCCGTTAGGCAAACCCCCGCGGTGTTTTTCATGATTGTTTTGAAGAAATCATTTCAAAAAACAACACCCGGGTGTTGCACTTCTAAGTTGAACTTAGGTTACGGGAAATGATAAACGCTATGCTTTACATAACCAAGACAGGCTACCAGTGGCGGATGCTACCCAAGGAATTCGGCCCTTGGCAAAGCGTGTACTTCTATTTCCGTAAATGGAAATTGGAGGGTGTCTTTGAGCAGATGATGCACCATCTTCGAGACACAGTCCGCAAGGCCTGTGGCAAACAAACCAGCCCAAGTGTCGGCCTGATAGATTCCCGGAGTGTAAGGACTTCCCATCATATAGACAGCAGTGAATATGGCATTGACGGGGGCAAAAAAGTCAAAGGGAGAAAGGAGCATGTTATTGTGGACACACTTGGATTGCCCATGGCAGTCAAAGTACATGCTGCCAATATCTATGACAGCGTGGGGGCTGTGGAACCAATCGAACAACTCCGGTTTCTATTTCCAAGACTCAAAAAGATCATAGCTGATGGTGGATATAGGGGCAAACTGGCGGGGTTCGTCAAAAACCTTGGATGGGAACTCTCTGTGGTACTCCGGCCCGATGAATCATCAAAGAAATTTCAGGTACTTCCGCTGCGATGGATTGTAGAGAGAACATTCTCCTGGATCGAGAATTACAGGAGGATGACGACAGATTACGAGTACAGAACAGAGTCGGCGGAAGCTATGCTGCAAATAACTTTTTGTCAAATTATGCTTAGAAAAATTAGGGAATAAATTCAAAACAGCTTCTAAAATGAATGATAAATTAGGATGACTATATAAAGTAATCGGGATACTTCTTAATGCCAAGATAAATATATTCATTTGTTTTATAATTAATGTGTTATGAGATATATCAATAACACGCCTGTTTAATATAAAATACCCGGATAAATAATATTGATTTTCTATGTAAAATATTTATATTTGCAAAAAACACTATATGGAAAGAGAAAAATACTCATTAAAAGATTTTGGGTTTAACCTTGAAATGAATTTTGTAGATAGAGCTGACTATTTTCAAGATTACATTCACCAGTTGGATGACAGCAAGCACCGTGCATACTTAGCAGAAGCTACCACCGGTATAGGGTCAACGATGACTGTTAGGGATATATACACAAGAGAACCCCGTAAAGTAATTAGTTTTGTTGCCAACGATTACCTGGGGATGTCGAAGCATCCGCAAACAATTGCCGCAGGCATAGAAGCCCTAAAAAAATATGGTACGGGGGCTTGCGCCGCTCCGATCATAGGGGGCTTTTTGGAGGAACACAGGTTGTTAGAAAGAGAAATAGCCGAATTTATAGGCCAGGAAGACGCCATGATCTTTTCCTCAGGGTATGGAACCAACACCGGAGTCTTAGGCTGCCTTCTGGGTAAAAAGGACATAGCCCTGACTGATACGTTTGTACATATGAGTGTAACGGAAGGATTGTCAAATACAAATGTCAAAACCATTGGACATAATGATTTGGATTACCTGGAAATGACATTAAAAAAAGTACAGGACGAATACATAACTAAACTGGTCATTATCGACGGAGCCTATTCGCAAGATGGAGATATCGCTTTGATACCTGAGATTTTACAGATGTGCAGGAAGTATGGCGCCTTTTTAATGGTGGATGATGCCCACGGAATTGGCGTGTTCGGAGAAACCGGCCGGGGTGTGATTGAACATTATGAAATATTGGGTCAGGTAGATATAGTAACCGGAACATTAAGCAAGTCTTTCGGTAGTGTAGGAGGATTTGTCGGAGCTTCAAAAAATATAATACGCTACATTAAATGGTATGCAAAGAGCAGTATTTTTTCTGCTGCCATTACGCCACAGGCCACCGCTTCATCCAGGGAAGCGTTGAGAATAATGAAAGCAGATCCCTCATACAGGGAGAAACTCTGGAAGAATGTGGCATATTTGAAAAAATGCCTTCTTGAGAGCGGTTTTGACATTAAAAACACGGTATCACCAATTTTCCCCATAATGGTACGGGATAATTATAAAGTAAAAAAGATTGCAGCAATGCTGCTGCGATCCGGGATTTATGCTGTCGGCATATGTTATCCGGCAGTCAGCAGGAAAGATGCACGAATAAGAGCGAGTGTTTTGGCTACACATGAATTCGGAGATTTGGACAATTTGGTTCATTCTCTCGTAAAAATAGACAGGGCATTGAACTTTCGCCAATAAGTTTGTATCTTTGATAAAATTTTCCGTTTCAATCGTCAAAAAATGAATAAAAAACAAAGAAATCCAAGGCGTACAAAAATGACCCTTGAAAGAGATTTTATGAATGCCATAAAAGCGGTTATTGAAGAGGATGGCTTTTCCAAAACAACTCTGGCAGCCATCACGGAAAAAGCAGGAATTGTTCCGAATGTTTTCTACAACAGATTTAAATCATTGGATGATTTGTTTGATGAATATATAAAGAAGTTTGACTATTGGCTGGTGGATGTAGCAGGCAACATTCAACCGGAAGCTATAAAAGACCATCCGGTTACTTTTGAGAATATCCTCGTGGCATTAACGGAATCTTTGTATACAAATAAAAGCATGCAACAGATACTCTTATGGGAACTTGCGGAGGAAAATAAAATCACATCAAGGTCTGCAAAATTAAGAGAGGCCAATACCTCAGGGATAGTGGAAAGTTTTGATGATTTCTATAAAACGGTTGACCCGGATATTGATATCCGGGTAGTTTCCGCACTGTTTATCGCAGGCATATACTATTTGATCCTGCATAAACAAAGGTCTACTTTCTGTGGTGTCGATTTCAACAAAAAAGAGGGAAGGGATCTGCTTATCCGGAATATTAGGAGACTTTCCAAACTGATTTTTCATAAAAAAAGTGCTTCCAATGAAATTTTCCGAATTGCCAAAAACATGAAAAATAAAGGATTTGACGCAGAGACTATTTTGGAAATAACCGGTCTGAGCCAAGAACAAATTCAAAAGCTTTGATTTCTCTTTATGGGTTACCAGACTTTCACTAAATACCGTATATAATACACAAACGATAGATGATTTATTATCTTACTCTTTTACAATACTAACCAATTCAATTTCAAAAACCAGTGTGGTGTAAGATTCTATTCTATAAGCACTATATCCCGATGATCCAAAACCTAAATTCCAGGGGATCCATATTTCCCATTTATCTCCTACCTGCATGTG
Source organism: Proteiniphilum saccharofermentans (assembly GCF_900095135.1). Classification (NCBI taxonomy): domain Bacteria; kingdom Pseudomonadati; phylum Bacteroidota; class Bacteroidia; order Bacteroidales; family Dysgonomonadaceae; genus Proteiniphilum; species Proteiniphilum saccharofermentans. Next base: position 2,453,814 of record NZ_LT605205.1, on the reverse strand, counting down.
TTGTAATGCGGTTGAAAGTCCATCGGTTACAATATTTGATCTGGACGGGTCTACATAAAATGTACTGGGAATATTATTCCTGTTGTCCGTGGAATCGAAGATTATTTTATTGATAATGGTTTCCCCCCGGTCGTCGGTATAGGTATCTCTCTCCTCCGACCAATCGGTTTTAAACCATCCGGTATAAAGTACTCTTACCCTGTCGGTAAAATAGGGTGTTTCTCCGTCTCCCGGCTCGATCTCCTTAACCATAATATAGCCGGCGGTTGATGCCGAATTGATCCGGGTATATCTCGAATCAGCAGCAATTTTCGCAAACTGTGCTTCATTCGCGTTTTTCCATTGATCGTCGAACGTTTCCGTCTTGTCGCATGAGGCAAAGAGGATAATCGCGCAAAAGCTGAAAATCAGTGATAGTTGTTTCTTCATTGTTGTGGTTTTTTATACTTTATACAGCCAGTTGTTTCAACAAATTCTTCATATCCGTTTTTTCGGAGATGGTTTGTTGTAGTGAATCGATAGAAACTCTTTCTTGTTCCATCGTGTCGCGGTAACGGATGGTTACCGTGTTGTCTTCCAGCGTCTGATGGTCGATGGTGGCGCAGAAAGGGGTGCCGATGGCATCCTGGCGGCGGTAGCGCTTGCCGATGCTGTCTTTCTCGTCGTATTGGCATGCGAAGCTGAATTTGAGATCATCCATGATCTCCCGTGCTTTCTCAGCCAAACCATCTTTTTTTACCAGCGGTAATATGGCCAACTTGACCGGCGCAAGGGTAGGGGGTAGCTTCAACAGTACACGGATCTCACCGCGTTCCAGTATCTCCTCGTGATAAGAACCTGCGAGGATTGAAAGGAACATCCTGTCCACCCCGATAGAGGTTTCCACTACATAAGGCACATACGATTTTCCTTGTTCCGGATCGAAATACTGTATCTTTTTACCGGAATATTTTTCATGCTGGCTCAGGTCGAAATCGGTACGGGAGTGAATGCCTTCCACTTCTTTGAACCCAAATGGCATTTCAAATTCCACATCGGTAGCGGCATTGGCATAGTGCGCCAACTTGTCGTGGTCGTGGAACCGGTATTTTTCTGCGCCGAAGCCCAGTGCCTGGTGCCATTTCATCCGGAATTGCTTCCAATGTTCAAACCATTGCAACTCTTCACCGGGAGCGACGAAGAACTGCATTTCCATCTGTTCGAACTCCCGCATACGGAAGATGAACTGACGGGCTACGATCTCGTTACGGAACGCTTTTCCTATCTGGGCGATACCAAACGGGATCTTCATGCGACCTGTTTTCTGTACGTTCAGGAAGTTCACGAAGATACCCTGCGCCGTTTCGGGACGAAGATAGACCTTCATTGCTCCGTCGGCTGTCGATCCCATCTCTGTAGAGAACATCAGGTTGAACTGACGCACTTCCGTCCAGTTACGCGTGCCGCTTATGGGGCAGACGATCTCACAATCGAGAATGATCTGACGAAGATCTTCCAGATTATTATCATTAAGCGCTTTGGCGAAACGGGCGTGGATTTCATCCCTTTTCTGTAGGTTTTCCTGCACGCGGGGATTGGTCTCACGAAACATCGCTTCGTCGAACTGGTCGCCGAACCGTTTTGCCGCTTTCTGCACCTCTTTCCCGATCTTTTCGTCGTATTTGGCGAGATGGTCTTCAATCAGTACGTCTGCCCGGTACCGTTTTTTACTGTCTTTGTTATCAATAAGCGGATCATTGAATGCATCCACATGCCCTGATGCTTTCCAGATGGTAGGGTGCATAAAGATGGCGGAGTCGATGCCTACTACATTTTCGTGCAGCAGTACCATACTGTCCCACCAGTACTTTTTGATATTGTTCTTGAGTTCCACACCCATCTGTCCGTAATCGTACACGGCGCTTAACCCGTCGTAAATCTCACTCGACTGGAATACAAATCCGTATTCTTTACAGTGCGATACCAGTTTCTTAAAAACGTCGTCCTGTGCCATAAATTTCGATTGCATGCTTTCGGCCTGTACAGTGACAACCGTTGCCTGCCTTACATATTACTTGGTTTATTTCTTAGCTGTTTCGACCTGCAAAGTAAGCTTTTTTTTTCCATATTTTAGCTATCATTCTTCTTAAAGATAAATAATGATGGGCTACAGCGCAGACACTACGCAGAAAAATACTACCTTTGCCATTGTAATATTCGATTACAGTTGTGAAGATCCGGATTAGAAGTGAAGAAGATTGGAAGTCAAGAATTCATTTTTCACTATTCACTATTCGTTTTTCACTATTAATTTACAACCAGTCTTCAAAAATTATCGAGAAAATATGGCAGGAGGAATGAAATCGTTGGCAAAGGAGACTTTCTTCTATGGGATAGGAAGTGTCTTGCCTAAACTCCTTAGCTGGTTGTTGTCACTATACTGGGCATTCGCTCTGCCGGAGGTCTCCGATATCGGGGTGCTGACCAACTTTTATGCCTGGGTGGCACTTTTGCAGGTAATCCTCACTTACGGTATGGAAACCGGATTTTTCCGTTATGCCAATAAAGAGAATGACCCTGTGAGGGTCTTCTCCACCACCTTTATCAGTATTGCCTTCACAACATTGCTCTTTTTCCTGGCTGCACTGTTATTGTTAGAACCTGCGGCTTTCGCATTGGGAGGTGCGGCGATGAAGCCGCATTACCTGCTTATGCTGGTGATCATTCTCTGTTTCGACGTATTGGGTGCCATCCCGTTCGCCAACCTTCGGTTTAAAAAACGTCCTATCCGGTTTGCAGTGATCAAGCTTGTCAATGTGGTACTGACCATCCTTTTCAACCTTTTCTTTTTCCTTGGTTGCCCTTGGCTACAAACCTTGTTTCCTGATGCATTTTCCTGGTTCGATATCAGTCGGGGAGTTGATTACGTGTTGATCTCCAATCTTGCTGCTTCGGTTATCCAATTCCTGATGGTATCACCCGAACTGAAAATCAGGTTTACATTCGACCGGGTATTATTACGCCAGATGCTGCGATACTCATTTCCCATTCTTATCCTGGGCGTAGCGGGTATATTGAACCAGACAGTGGATAAGATTATCTTTCCCTGGGTCTACCCCGACGAGGCAGCAGCGTTTACTGAATTAGGTATTTATGGACAAAACTTTAAGATCGCCGTCATCATGGTGATGTTCACCCAGGCTTTCCGCTATGCTTTCGAACCCTTTATCTTTGCGAGGAATAAAGGTGCTGCCGGTGATCGCCGGTCGTTCAGCGATGCAACTAAATTTTTTATCATTTTCGGATTGCTGATCTTTTTAATGACGACCGGTTATATCGATATTATCAAGAAACTGATCCCCGAAAGTTATCATGTAGGGCTAAAAGTGGTACCTATTGTCCTTCTGGGTGAACTCTTCTTTGGTATCTATTTCAATCTCTCGTTGTGGTATAAACTCACCGACCAAACCCGGTGGGGAGCATATATGTCAATCTTTGGATTCATCGTCACCATAGTAATCAATATTCTTTTTATTCCCCGGTTTGGCTATATGGCTTGTGCGTGGGCTTCATTTATCGCCAACCTTGCCATGATGCTGGTTTCTTATTTCCTGGGACAAAAAAATTATCCTATCCCGTACAACCTCAGGTCGGCCGGATTTTTCTTCCTGCTATCGATGATTCTCTTCGCCGGGATTACACTGACATACAATAATATACCTGAATTATGGCTGCGATTACTGATCAATACGGTGTTGATCATGCTATATATCTTTGTGGTTGTTAAAAAGGAACTGCCTTTACGGGAATTGCCGGTGATTGGGAAAAAATTAAGAATTAAGAATTAAGAAGTAAGAGCTAAGAAGTGACGAAGTCAGAGGTCAGAAATTAGAAATTAGAAGTTAAGAATAATCTGGAATCTGAAATCTGGAATTTTGAAATTGAAAATAAATTTATGAAGAAAGTAGGTTTGTTGGTCGCGATATTTTTGGCGACGTTGACGGTGAAAGCCGATGAGGGTATGTGGTTGCTCAAGGAGTTGAACAGCGAGAGTGTTGCCCGTATGAAAGAGTTGGGATTTACTTTTCCCGTAGATCAATTATATGATGAAGATAATCCGTCGTTGAAAGATGCGGTGGTGATCTTTGGCGGAGGATGTACCGGCGTGGCGGTCTCCGACCAGGGATTGATATTTACCAATCACCATTGCGGATACGGGGCTATCCAGAAGTTGAGCGCGGTGGAGCATGACTATCTGAAAGACGGGTTCGTAGCGGAAAATCAGGCAGAAGAACTGCCTGCCGATGGCTTGACTGTGTCGTTCCTGAAATCGATGACGGATGTGACGGACCGGATCATGGCCCATGTACCTTCTGTTCTTAGTGAGATACAACGCGAACGGGCGATCGACTCTCTTTCCACTGCACTGATAGACGAATATGAAACAGATCCATTTACCCATGCCCGCATTGTCCCTTTCTATTCACGCAACAAATACTACGTTGTGCTATATGATCAGTTTCGTGATGTACGCCTTGTTACGGCACCTCCTTCTTCAGTCGGGAAATTCGGTGGTGATACCGACAACTGGATGTGGCCGCGCCATACCGGTGATTTCTCGGTATTCCGTGTCTATGCGGATAAGGATAACCGTCCGGCCAACTACAGTAGCGAAAATGTACCTTATCAACCTAAATATGTAGTCCCTGTATCGCTCGACGGCGTGACCGATGGAGATTACGCAATGACAATAGGTTACCCCGGCAGTACACAGCGTTACATGTCGTCGTGGGGAATCCGCCAGCGGATGGAGTCGGAGAACAAACCCCGCATCGAAGTGAGGGGAGCCAAACAGGATATCTGGTGGGATGCGATGACCAAAAATGATACCATCCGTATTAAATATGCCAATAAATATGCCGGCAGCTCCAATTACTGGAAGAACTCCATGGGAATGAACGAAGCGCTTACCAATCTGGAAGTGCTGCCCGAAAAGGAGAAGCTGGAAGCAAGATTGAAGGAGTGGATCAAAGGCAGTCCTGTCCGCCAGGCCAGATACGGCAGTACACTTTCCACACTGGAGAGTGCCTATACCGATTCCGGTGATCTGGCGCTTTATACCACCTATTTTCTGGAAGTATTTAATAACGGAATCGAACTGATACGTTTTGCCAATACCATCCTGCAATTCGACAGTGACGGTACCGAAGAGGACAAACAGGATTTTATCAACGACCGCTTTATCGAGTCGTATAAAAATTATGAACCGGCACTGGATAAGAAGGTACTCCCCACATTGATGAAACTCTATGCCGAACGTGTTCCCGAACAGTATCATCCTGATATCTACCAAAAGGTGAAGGACGAGTTCGGTGGGGATTATGAACAATATGCCGACTGGTTGTTTGCCAACTCCCGCTTCACATCGTTAGAGGAGTTGCTGGAACTGCTGAAGACGGCAGATACCCAGTCGCTCACCCAGGATCCGGCCATGGAACTGGCGTTGTCGACTGCTGATATGGGATATGAGTTGTCGGGACAAATGATGTCCTATTATGAGAAAATGCTCAGGGGTGAACGGGAATTTATGGCTGCCCTTATGGAAATGGATGCAGATAAGACTTTCTACCCCGATGCCAATTTCACTCAGCGTATGAGTTACGGGACAGTAGGGGGATACCAACCGCGCGATGCCGTCTGGTATGATTATTATACTACCTCGCAGGGGATATTGGAAAAACAGAAGCCGGGCGATCCCGAATTCAATGTGCAGGAATATATCCTGGATGCCATTCGTTCCGGCGATTTCGATCGCTATGGTGATCCGGAAGGACTAATGAGGGTTAATGTGTTGTCGAACAATGATATCACCGGAGGAAATTCCGGCAGTCCCGTGCTGAATGGGAACGCAGAACTGATCGGACTGGCATTCGACGGAAACTGGGAATCACTCAGTGGAGACATCCTCTTTGAACCGGAAATGCAACGTGTGATCAGCGTGGATATCCGCTACGTATTGTACATGATCGATAAGGTGATGGGAGCATCCCATGTGATTGATGAGTTGAAAGTGGTAGGGAAGTGAAGAATGAAGAGTGAAGAGTGAGAAGTGAAGAAGTAAGCTCTGGGAAATATAGAAATTTATAAGTATAAGAAGGCCCCTTATTGGTGTTGATTTACCAATAAGGGGATTTATTTATAAGGAAAGGTGAGGTGTTGATTTATGGGGAATAGGAGATTTTTAGCGAATTCAATGATGATGCCCGCTGTGCAGGCTGAGATAATACATCACACCCAAGCCTGCCAGGATCACAACCAGATGTAACAACAAATTCCGTTTCGCGGTTTCTTTCAGGATTTCAGGTAACAGACTGCCAGCCGCAAGATAAATAAATCCTCCGGCTGCAACCGGTAATATGTAAGTGGATAAATGTCCTATGCGATGTCCCAGCCATAGTGTGAGAACAGTCCCCAGAATGGCTGCACAGGCTATTCCAAAATTAAACAATAATGCTTTTCTTTTAGAAAATCCTGCACGGAGCAAAATTCCGATATCACTCACTTCCTGAGGGATCTCATGCATAATAATGGCTAACGTTGTTGCCAGCCCCAATTCCGGCATCACCATCCATGCCGCGCCGATCAGAATACCATCAGTGAAATTGTGAATCCCATCGGCATAGAGGCTCAGATATCCATAGGGCTTTATTCCCGATGCATGGCTGTCGGGGTGCGCATGGGACTCTGTATCGGTATGGATATGCAATACCTGATCGATGATGAAAAAGAGCAAAAATCCCGCTAAAATGAGCCACGAGGTGAGATGAGCCGACGGAAGGTGAAAATAGGATTCAGGGACAAGATGGAAAAAGGCATTTCCCAGTAAAGCTCCTATGGAAAAGCAGATCAGTAACGGTAATATCTGTTTCAATACTTTGGTTTTAAGGAAAAAAAGGAACGCCCCGACAAAAGAAAGCAGATTCACGACGAGCGTACTTAATAAAGCATATAACCCTATGTTATCCATCATTTTTTCAATTTTAAAATCAGTTCTTGGTTGTTTCAATCGGAAGTGGACTATCTTACGACCTTTACCAGTTCCGCATCTTTTAACAGATACATCAGGTGTTCCGGATCATCCCTGTTGATACTGAATATTCCTTTGACTTGTATATACCGGTCGGTGCGGACATGTTTTAAATCGTGGTGTCCCTCTTTTACAGATATTTCCATCACGGATTCAATTCCTCCCACACCACAGAAAAAACACATGTAGGAAGGTGTTTCGGAGAGTGCGAAAATAGTCCCTTCCACGTCTACCGGCACATAAAATCCCTGTATGATAACAGTTCTGTTATCGAGAAATTCTATCTGCCTTCCGAATTCAGGCATCTGGTAATATCCCGAAAGGGAAGCTATGTATTTTTGAGACCATGTTACATCTTTCAGCATGTCCCAGGAAACGGTCTGCGGTTTCGGCTGTTGTGCATTTACCGGGAAGTAGATTGCACACAGGAGAAAAAATAGAAAAATAGTTTTTGTCTTCATATATTTTTTAACACTAAGGTTGTATGGAACATTTGTCTGTTCGTCTCATTCACTAAGGGTTTTGGAGATATCTGTACGCATCGCTTTAATGGCCGGAATCAGCGCCGATAGCAATCCGATTATCAGTGAAACAAATAAAAAATAAAAATCGTTGATATTAAACCACTGCTGTAAACTATAATGATAGTTGGTTTCAGTATAATATGAAACCAACAGCATGCCTAACCGGCTCAGTGCCAGTCCCAGTAGATAGCCTATGAATGCGATGATGATCCCTTCCATAACAACAAGAGAGAACAGTTTATTACGGCTTCCTCCCATCGAACGAATCAGGGCTAGTTCATACTTGCGCTCTTTTAATGAATTGAGCAGTGAAATAAAAATGCTGAAAGCAGATATTATAATGATAAAGCCTGCAATAAGACGTATGGTATGCACTCCGACTCCCATCAACGAATACAACCGGTTTATCTCCAGTGCCGGCGATGCTGCCTGCATATTAGTGGAAGAGTTAACCAACCGTGGTAGGGTGATCGCTCCCATCGGATTGGTGTATTTAACCAGCAGTAGGGTGATCTCTTTGTTATCGTCACTATGGTGAGCGTAATCATGCCCGTGTTCATGTGCATCCACGTGTTCGTCATCATGATGATGATCGTGAGCTCCTTCCGCTTCCGCAACATGTGCGCCTTCGGACTCCATGTGTTCGTCATCGTGGTGCTCATGATGGTGTTCATGGATTTTCCACACACTCGCGATATTTGTAAGGATCAACTGATCCAGCACCGTCCCCGTTTCTTCGAAGATACCTGTTACAATATATTCGTGCTCATCGTGTGCATGTCCTGCTTCTTCTATAAAACCGTGCACACCCGTAAAGCTGTCTCCAATTTTTAATCCTGTCTTTTCCGCGACTTTTGATCCTATGTTTGCTTCAAAATCGGTTTTCCACAACATTCCTTCCTTCAACTGCCCATGATAAAGTTCCGGGAATGTCTGGTCGGTACCGACTATACGGAATCCACGGTAACTATCACCCAATGCCAAAGGAACCGCCTGTTTGATCAGGGGATTTTTGGTGAGTTCGAGGGCTTCTTTGTATTGGATATTTCCGGTGGGATGGTCGATATGGTAAATCCCTGCTAAAATAAGTTGCAAAGGACTCCCTTTCGCTCCCACTACAAGGTCGATGCCGGCCACGTTGTTATTCAACTGGTTTTCTATTTTCTCTGTTGTGAGAAACAGGAAGGAGATAATAGCGACACCCGTGGCAAATAAAAAGATATTCAATATCGAAGACAAGGGCTTTGCCTTGATTTGTTTCCTGTTCAGTGAAAATATATTCATGATGTAATGTGCATAAATTAAAATGAGACAATTCTTTGTCGTGGAGGGGTAGTCCCTGAAGAGTTTTATAAGAAAATCCTGTTTGGAAAATGATCCAGCAACCGTTTATCGTGGGTGGCGATCACAAGGCTTGCCTGCAGTTCCTCTGCTTGGCGTTTGAGTAGATTCAATGCCTCCGTGCAATTTTTGTCGTCGAGGCTCGATGTCGGTTCATCGGCCAGGATAAGGGCGGGCTTATTGATCACTGCCCGTGCAATCGACAAGCGTTGTAATTCTCCCTGGCTCATTTGTGACGGCTTGCTCTTTGCTTTGTCTTCCAGATTTAAAGAACGAAGCAGGTGGTTTATATCTTCATTTTCCGTTGCCAGATTATTGAGATAACGTGCGATCTGTAAATTTTCAAAAGCCGTCAGCCATTGTATAAAGTGCGGTTTCTGGTAGATGATCCCGATATTTTTTCCCCGGAACCGATCGGCTTCACCACTATGTAACCGGACGGTATCGATACCTTGGATGATCACTTCTCCCGAATCAGGCTTTAACAATCCGGCAATAAGATGCAGAAAGGTTGTTTTTCCGCAGCCCGACGGCCCCATAATGATGCAGTGATTCCCCGGCGCGCAGTCGATATCGGGAAAACCGAATGTAATCGACCTGTTATAGGAAAAAATCAAATTGCTTGTTGTTAGTGCTTTATTATTCATTTTTATACGAAGTATTTCTGAAACGGGCATGAGAATTGTTCTCATGCATGAACTTTTTTGTTAAGCTAATGTAATCAAAATAACATTCCCGGCACAAAAGTAGAATAATATTTTATAAATGCAATATTGTTTCATTTGATATTTTATTACATTTGCGTTGTTTTGGCAAAAGTCAAACAAAAGTATATTAAAAAATCATCTTACAAAAGGAGAAAAAATAATTATGAGAGATGAACGAATACCGGTTACAGTCCTTAGTGGTTTCCTGGGATCCGGGTATTGTCCGCGTTAAAAGATCAAGATGAATAATGATAAGGAACACTTCAATAAGATAATCTAAAAAAGCGCCATTTTGTATTTCCATCGCCCGAACTTACGGGCGATGTATATGATAAATGATGAAGCTTACCATCACTTGTTCTTTCTTCTGTTGACGCCATATAAAATAGATAAATGACCTAAGGTTGTGTTTTTAAGCAAAAGGAATCAGCTCTTTTGTCGGATCAGGGAAAAGCTTTCAATGAAAGCGAAAGGGTGGCCTATAGAAATTCTTTGGATATTGCCTGAGCCGTGATTAAGCATAAATTTTCACTTCACAATATGGATTTTTTGTACTTTAGTACCGGATGATCCAGATACAGGGGATTAAAATAGATGAAAATTAGATATTAATATCTCTTATAATTATGCAGAAGGGTAAAAAAGTGGCTTTGGTTTTGGCAACAGGTGGTGCAAGAGGATTAGCTCATATTGGTGTTATAGAAGAGTTAATCAGACAAAATTATTCTATTTCTTCTGTCGCGGGTTGTTCAATGGGAGCTTTTGTGGGGGCCGCTTTTGCTTCGGGTTATTGGAATGAATGTAAAGAAGTCCTTTGCAATATTAACAGAAAGACTATTTTCCAATTCGTTGATTTCAGCTTAAGTCGGAAAGGCATTATTGGTGGAAGGAAAATGTATAAAAAGATGGAGCAAATATTTTCCGATACCAAGATTGAGGATCTGAAAATACCGTTTACTGCAGTTGCGACAAATATATTGAATCAACAAGAAGTTATTTTCAACCAAGGAAAAATTATTGATGCTTTACGGGCATCCATTTCCCTACCTTTTATCTTTAAACCGTATGAATTTAATAATATGTCTTTAATCGATGGTGGGTTATTGAATCCATTGCCGTTGGACAAAGTTTCTCGTACGACTGATGATATTCTGATTGGAGTGTCTATAGGTGCAAAAAAGAATGTGCTGAAAACATACAATAAATTCTCTCTTTTGATGGACTCGGCTGCCATGATTGTTCAGACCAATATCAGAAAGAGCTGTATAGAGATTAAACCTGATCTTATGATTGAGGTTCCTGCGGGTGATTACAGTATCTTCAACTTTAAAAAATATACTGAATTGGTAGAGGAAGGAGCAAAAGCAACTCAAAAAGCATTACAAGCTTACTCTCTCCCCGTTTGACATAACAGAATAGTTCAATTTCATTAGTCATTTTGAGTCGCTTTAGCTTCTAGATTTCCAATTCTCGTAACGGCATAATACAACAAGTTTGTTTCTGTTCGTATTACTTAACGAAAATGTTCATTATCTTTGTGCTCCGTTTCAGATTTATGCCCAGTGGTTATTTGGTCCACAAGCCACGTGAATGAGGATTATGAATCAATCGAAACAAATCAAATCAGCAAATCAATTAGTAATAGTTATAAGTTGTTAGTAATTAATAATTTGTAATTGGTAATTTGTAATTTGTAATTAAATAATATGTCCGACGATAAAAAGATTATTTTTTCCATGGTGGGCGTGAGCAAAACGTTTCCGCCACACAAACAGGTATTGAAAGATATTTACCTCTCCTTTTTTTATGGTGCTAAAATCGGCATTATCGGTCTGAACGGCTCGGGAAAGTCGACGCTGTTGAAGATCATTGCCGGAATTGAGAAAGAGTATCAGGGTGAAGTAGTATCCGATAAAAGCTTCTCGGTCGGTTACCTGGAACAGGACCCTGCGCTGGATGCCGATAAAACGGTGATTGAAATTGTCCGTGAAGGTGTACAGCCTGTGATGGATCTGCTGAACGAATATGAAGAGATCAACCTGAAATTCGGACTTCCTGAGTATTATGAGGACGAAGAGAAGATGAATTCCCTCTTTGCCCGTCAGGCCGAATTGCAGGATAAACTGGATGCTGTTGATGCGTGGAATATCGATAACCGGCTGGAACGTGCGATGGATGCCTTGCGCTGTCCCCCGGAAGATCAACCTATACGTGAACTATCGGGTGGGGAGCGCCGTCGAGTGGCGCTTTGCCGGTTGTTGTTACAGGAACCTGACGTGCTGCTGCTGGACGAGCCGACCAATCACCTCGACGCGGAGTCGATCGACTGGCTGGAACAACATCTCCAACAGTACAAGGGTACGGTGATCTGTATCACGCACGACCGTTATTTCCTCGATCATGTGGCCGGCTGGATTTTGGAATTGGATCGCGGAGAGGGAATCCCGTGGAAAGGAAATTATACCTCATGGCTCGAACAAAAAACTAAACGGATGGAGCAGGAGGAAAAACAGATCAGCAAGCGGCGTAAGACACTGGAACGGGAGTTGGAATGGATCAATCTGGCGCCCAAGGCACGCCAGGCAAAAGGAAAAGCGCGTCTGAATTCTTATGAGAGGCTGTTGAATGAGGATCAGAAAGAGCGGGAAGAGAAACTGGAAATCTTTATCCCTAACGGCCCGAGACTGGGAAATAAGGTGATTGAAGCGGTCAATGTAAAGAAAGCATTCGGTGACAAACTATTGTTCGATAACCTGAACTTTATGCTGCCGCCCAACGGTATTGTGGGGGTAATTGGTCCCAATGGTGCGGGAAAGACCACCCTCTTCAGGTTGATTCAGGGGATGGAAACCCCGGATGCGGGAAAATTTGAGGTGGGCGAAACGGTGGTAACAGCTTATGTGGATCAGGCACACGAAGCCATCGACCCTGAGAAAACAGTTTACCAGGTCGTCTCCGGTGGTTCGGAATTTGTACGCGTAGGCGGAAAAGAGATCAATGCCCGCGCTTATCTTTCCCGATTTAACTTCTCGGGTGCCGACCAGGAAAAACTGTGCGGTGTGCTGTCGGGTGGTGAACGGAACCGCCTCCATCTGGCACTGACACTTAAAGCAGGCGCTAACGTACTGTTGCTCGACGAGCCGACTAACGATATCGATGTGAACACTTTGCGTGCATTGGAGGAAGGGTTGGACAACTTTGCCGGATGTGCCGTAGTGATCTCGCACGACCGTTGGTTCCTGGATCGTATCTGTACCCATATCCTCGCTTTCGAAGGCAATTCTGAGGTATTCTATTTCGAGGGTTCCTACAGCGAGTATGAGGAAAACAAGAAGATGCGACTCGGGAACGAAGAGCCGAAAAGGGTGCGTTACAGGAAACTGTGATGATTTAACGATTTGCTGATTTGGTGATCCTGACAAGTCGGGACAAGTAGTGCTGATTAGTTAAGTAGTGAAGAAGTTGAAAATTCATTTTTCACTTTTCATTTAAAAAGTCTTGGCTCTCTTAAGAAACAAAGGTTTCAACGTATTTTTTGAACGGTAAAAACGTTCTGGAATGCTTGGTTCTTAGTTTTAAAACCGGAGAAGATGAAAAAAATTTCAATATTATTGTTTTTCCTGTTTTTGATAAGTGCCGGTGTTTCGGTATTTGGACAAAACACGCTACTCAAAGGGGTGGTGACGGATGCAAAGTATCACACTCCGGTACCTTATGCAGCGCTCTTTATCCAGGGAACCTCTATTGGAACCGTAGCCGATAATACAGGAGAATTTTCGCTTTCTGTTCCCGATTCAATTACCGACAGGCGACTGATGGTCGCAAGGGAGGGATTCCAACTGATGTCCCTTTCTTTGGATGAGCACGAAACGGAGAGACTGATCGTGGCGCTGGAACCGGACGACTATGTGGATAGAGTTCGTGCGATACAGGATAGTATAGCCGTGAATTCAGGAGCCTTCGGTGCGTTTCTTGCCAGAGCGGTAAAGTTCGTGACAAACGACTGGATTCCGCTCGGAGATCCGGAAACTAACCGGTTCGACTTTGGAAGGATACAGACTATTCCCACTTATAACCCTATTGAAGGAATCCGGCTCAGGGCAGGTATTGCCTCCAATTCCAGGTTGAGTCCCCACTTTTTCGTGAAGGGATACCTGGCATATGGTTTCAGGGACCAACAGCTTAAATACCGTGGTGAGGCCATCTACTCATTCAACAAAAAAGCCTATCATGAGGATGAGTTCCCGAAAAACAACCTGAGATTGGTGTATGAAAACGATCTCTATTCTCCCGGGGATATGCATTCTTATGCCCTGAACGACCTGCTACTGATCACTTACAGGCGATCAAAGAATGAAGCGGCCTATCGTAATTTTGCAGAGCTTAATTATGAGAGGGAGTATAAAAACGGATTGGCACACACATTCCGGGTGAGACGGTCACGGTTAGTCCCCCAGGGAAAATTGCAATTCGACCAGGATTTTGAAGAGGGCAAAGTCCTTACAAGGGGCGAATTAAATACTACCGATGTAGGTGTACGACTGCGCTATTCGGTGAGAGAGGCCTATCATCAGCAAAAACGGAAGAGAATACCTTTGGAAATAACTTCTCCGGTCTTTTTCCTTTCCCATACGATGGGTGTTGATGGTTTTATGGGTGGTGAAGTAGCCTATCACAGGTCTGAATTTTCAGCCCAGAAGCGTTTTTTACTGGGGAATGCCGGTCGTTTGGATGTGGTAGGAGAGGTGATGAAGGTATGGGATAAAGTGCCTTTCCCATTACTGGTGTATCCTAATCAACGGTACCGGTACCATATTGAGAATAACTTTTTTTTCCTGAACCGGCCATTGGAATTTGTGGCCGACGAGCAATATACGTTGCGGATGACTTTTGTGGGAGATGATCTGCTGTTGGCAAAAATGCCGGTCGCAGACATGTTGCAATTAAAGGAACTGGTCTCATTCAGGATCGCCCATGGGCGGCTGAGTGATAAGAACAACCCGGCACTCTCTCCGGAAGGGTTATACCGTTTTCCGTCCGTATCACGCCAATACGGTACTGTACCCTATATGGAAGGATCTATAGGCATTACCAATATTCTCGGGCTTTTGCGTGTGGAGTATGTCCACCGTTTTACCTATCGTGATCATCCCGATGCCCTTCTCGGTGCTTTTAGGGTAGACGTAACGTTATGATTTGTTAATGTGGTGATTTGATGATTTGTTGATGTTTGGCGTACCAATTAATTAGTCATTAGTAATTGGTAATTAGTAATTCGCAATTGGCAATTGGTAATTTCCTACATAGATATGCCAAAAGATAAAGAGATGAGTAATGGAGTAGAACCGATAAAAGATAGGATAGCCGACATCTGGATCAATGTGTTCTGGAAAAGCCCCGATCATTTGTGGGCATTGAAGGTGACCGTATCCATTGCTTTCCTGCTGATCCCCACCGAGTTGATATTCCATAACTCCTTTTTTGGTACGACTCTGGCACTGGGAGTGGTGGCGATGGCATTGGGAGAAACCGATGTGCATCCGAAAGGAAGGATCAAATCTTCCTCCATAGCGCTAATACTTTACGTAATTACCAGTAGTTTAGTGGCTATCTTTCTACCTCTGCCGGCCTGGTTTGCTATTGTGTTGCTTGTTCTCTCCTTTTCCCTCCTTTTGATTGGAGGTATCGATTTACGGATGCAGGGAGTTACTTTCGGGACAATGCTTATTTTGGTCTATTCCATGCTGGCGGCTGAAAACAGTGAAAAATGGTATTATCTCCCCCTGTTTTTCACCCTTGGAGCCTTTTGTTATGCCGTGATCTCTATCCTGCTACTTTACTTCAGGCCTTATCGGCTATTGCAACAACAGCTTGCCCGTGGTTTTCACTTCCTGGCAGAATATATCGACCTGAAGGCAAATCTATTCCCCAGCGATCCCCAGGTACAAAAAGTTATCAGGACCCAACTGGCACAGAAAAATATAAATCTGGCGCAACAGATCGAAGCATGCAAGAACGATCTTTACAGCTATTCGGAAGAATGCACTCCTGAAGCGCTTCCGGTGGTGGATCATTACTATCGGCAATGGTTTTTGCTGCAGGCCATGCAGGAGAGGGCCATATCGAGCCATGAGCAGTACGATTTATTATCGTGCCAGGTGAAAAACAGCGGTTTGCTGGAAGGATTCGGGAAGCTGATGAGGGAAATTGCAACGGCAGTGCGTCTCTATGCCGACTCCCTGCTGACCGAACGGCCTTACAAGCATCCATTCTCGTTGAAATGGACGATAACGGCGCTATGGGCAATGCTCGATGCAGAGAAAGACGAACCCCATTATCTTACTTTGTCGTTACTGCTGAGAAACCTGACGGGGTTGGAAGAAAATCTCCGGGAGAATGAAAAAACCATCGACCAGATAGATGTGACGGTCTTTCATTCCCGGAAGCCGGAGAGAACCGGTTTGAAATCACTGTTACATCCCACTCATCCCCGTTTTCGCTTTGCAGTGAGGCTTACCTTGTGTTGGATGCTGGGATATGGGATCATGCTTTATTTGAATTTCGGGAAGGGTTCATGGATACTGATGACATCACTGATTGTCGTCCAGCAAACCTATAGTGCTACGCGTATCCGCCTCTTTCACCGTGTGTTCGGTACCTTGATGGGTGTGGTTGGAGGGGTCGCCCTGGCACAACTGCTGCCCACCACTCCGGGACAGATACTCTTGTTGCTCACCTCCATCTACTTCTTCTTTTACTGGCTGAAGAAAAACTATACGATCGCTGTCGTCTTTATCACTATCTTCGTGCTGGCAGCTTTCAATTTGCTTTCCAACCAGGGAGTGGCCGTAATGATGCCCCGTATCATTGATACGTTGGTGGGCGGCGCGCTTGCCTATCTGGCTGTGCGCTTTATCTGGCCCGATTGGCAGTATAAGCAGCTCCCGGGGCTGATGCTGAATGCGGTGGCAAAAAACAGGCGTTATTTCGAGAGCATCTATGACGGTTCCGTCTCCGAGGAGGATTATCTTCACAACCGGCGTACCGCTTACAATGCCGACAACGCCCTGACCTCCGCCTGGAAATGGATGCGGCTGGAACCCAAGAACAGGCGCAGGTACCAGGATAAGGCTTTTAACCTCACTAACCTGAACCATGCCCTGCTGTCCTATATCTCCGCTTTCGGTGTCCATAAGTCGGCCGGCGACCTGTCGGAGAAAGAACTTGATCTCTGCCGTGATGTGAGCGACGTACTCCGGCTGGTTTCGGAGATGTTAACCAACAACGCCGATGAAAAGCAGATTGAGGACAGTTTCCGGAAAGCAAACTGTTGGGACGAACAGATCGACAAAATGATGGATGATGCCGGAAATCATAGGGTAAGGCTTATTTACAATATAGCCCATGTTGCGCGTGAGTTGCTGGCAGAGGCAAAAGGGATTGTGAAACTGTATGAGGTATAATATGTTTTTTGAAAAAATCACAGATCAATAATTAGCAGATATCCTCTATTTTTTACGGTTTGAATATGTATACAGGGATCGTTTCCCAATATCTTTCTCGGTTCTATAAGTTTTAGTATGACTTAACATTTATGGATACATATCAAGATTTCCATGGAAAAACAAAATTGCTACTCTAAAATTATCATCATTTCTATATCCTCTGGCAATTGTTTTTATCTCTTGTATTGAACTGTTTAACCTTTCTGCTCTTGCATTTGAGGCACCTGTTTCTATTGCGTTTACAATGCCGTTTTGATGTCTGTCAAACATCTCGACTACCTCATTCATTTCTTTAATATTCGCCCTTTGGGCATCCAGCCGCCAAAAGGAATATATGGCAAGGGCATCCAGCCGGTTTTGGCGAAATGCGATGTCTCTAAAATTTTCCTTTACTCTCCAAGCTCTCGAAACCTCATAATTGGCATTTGATATAGCCTCGAAAGCAATATACTGTTTATTGGTAAAGTTCATTTTATCCTTCAAAAACAGATACTTGCTCTTCTTTAAGGCATCGTTTGTTTTAACTTCTCTCTTGCGAACTTTATCTACCGCTTTATTCAAATAGCCCACCAAATGGAAGTTGTCATGACAGAGTTTAGCTTCCTTAAAATACTTATTTGCGCCATAGATATAAGCATCCCACATATCCGTGCATACGGTCTTGACGGATTTGCGCTGCTTTTGAGAAAGTTTTACGCATAAATCATCTACGCTTTTTTTGGTTCGTCCCGATACAACCTCAATAACTACTCCGGCGCGCTCATCGGATAAGATGCTTAAATAGTGATGTCCTTTTTTGGTTGCTTTCTCGTCAATGCTCAGGTGTGGATAAATGTCGCTTTTGTCTCGACGTTCCAGCCCTCGAGATACGCTGCGGTGCATTATCCGGCTTACTTGTGAGTGGCTCAATGACAAAAGTTTAGCTGTGCGGCTTTGACTTTTTGTCAGAGACAAAGTTTCTATCGTTTTTTTTCAAGTAAAGTCGTCAGACGTTCACCTGTATCTGCCCAGCTAACGTCAACGGAACGGATTTCACCGCCTATTTTATAGCGCGGAATACGTGCAGTTAAATAGGTCTTGTATTGCCATAAATCCAAATGACGCCAATTACGCTCATGACGATAATCGTAAATGGGGTAATCTCTTCCGTCAATTTCTACAAAATCAAACTTATATGATAGGTGAACATAAACAGATTTTTCTTCTTCATTTATTTGAACATTGTCTACACACCATAAATCATTGATAGGCAGTAAGATTCTTTCTAATATATCGCTTGTTGTCATACGATACAAAGGTAAAATTTATTTTGTTAAGTCATATTAAAACGGGAAGAACCTTTAAAGAAGGGATGATCTTTCACTCTGACAGGGGCATTCAATATGCCTGCAAACAAACTGTTAATTTGTTGCAGTACTATAGGGTAGAGCAAAGCATGAGTGGGAAAGGCAACTGCTGGGATAACGCGGTGGCTGAAAGTTTCTTTAAATCTTTCAAAACCGAGTTGATTTACGGAACCAAGCTCAAGACAAGAGAGCAAACGCGCTTGGATATATTTGAATATATTGAATCCTGGTATAATCATAAAAGAAGATTCTCAGCATTGGGTAATTTGACTATTGATGAATATTGGGAACAGTATAATATTAAAAAACAATTAATTAAAAATGTCGCTTAACTTTTTGTCTCAAATAAGTTGGCAAGTCCAGATGGGTGCGTTTCATCTTTTAAGACGTTCCCGAAACACTATATGTTTCCCGTTCGGGAGGCTGGTACGAAGTGGAGGTCTATCCCGTGGACCACGACGGGCAGGCCATTAAGATACCGGCTCCCTTTACTTTTCCTGCGAAAATAGAATTAAGATATACCACTTTCCTGAGGTGGGTGTTAGAAAAGAGAGACGCGTAATACAAAAAAGTAACGTTATTCTGATACAGCGTTTATGTCTTTTTTCATTTGTTTTATTACGGCTAAAAGTGGAGGTATATCGTTCGCAACATTCCATCTGCGGATTTTGTCAATTCATCTATATCCTTAATGTGAGCCGTACTTTTGAGCAAATTTTCAATCGTCGTTTCAACTTGCCCTAATGTCTCAATTATCAAAAACTTATCATGCATACACAATCTCACTCATAATGCGTTTAAGGAAAGAAGGGCGCAGGTTCTTGTGTTTGCGCACAACATCAACAGGCATATCGAAAAACTTTTCGAGTTCGGCGGGAAAGCTTACCAGCGATTTCAATCCCAACGACTTGCCTTCGTAATAAATATCGATATCGCTGTCTTCGGTCTGTTCGCCGCGTGCCACAGAACCGAAAATTCCAATGCGCTCTATGCCGTACTCTTCGGCGTATTGCAATTTAAACTGTTTCAGTTTCTGCAAATATTCATCGGTAGTCATCATTGCTATATAGCTTTTAACACCTACAAAAATAAGACTTTACTCTCAAATTTACAAGATTTATTTGATTGAACTCTTTGTAAGCGGGAAAGCTAAAAAACGATTACTAAATTCTTTTCCATTATCTTTGCATCCGTTTTATCAAAAAGGCTACTACTATTTTTGAAATGTGTTTAGGATTTTCGTGAGTTGGAAATAGAAAGAAATGAATCGGAATAAATTCACTGGAGGTATTTTTGTTTTTCTTGGGGCATGTAGCTTCGGAGTTCTATCGACGATTGTAAAAAATGCGTATGAGGAAGGTTACACCCTCGGACAAATAACCGGAAGCCAGGCTTTCCTGGGAATGGTGATGTTGTGGGCGCTCTATTCCTTGCAAAAGTTTCTGTTCGGGGCAGGGAACCGCACTCCTTTGGGAGCTGCTGGAAACGCTTCCTCAGGCCGGATAGTGCGTAGCGGAGAACAGCCCCTCCGGTCGCTTGCTGGTGACAATAGTTCTCCAGGCCGGACCGCCTGGTGGAAAGTGGCTTTTGCCGGGATCTTCACAGGATTGGTTGGTATTTTTTACTATCAGTGCGTAAAACTATTACCCGCATCCATTGCCATTATCCTGTTGATGCAATATCTGTGGATCAGCATTTTGATTGAAGCGGTCCTGTTCAGAAAAAAACCGCATAGAATGCAACTGATTGCCGCTTCAATAGTGCTTGTCGGCACGGTGTTCGCGGCAGGTATATTTAACGAGGCTGTGACTTTAAATATAAAAGGGATAGGATTTGGCTTGTTGGCTGCATTTTGTTATGCCCTGTTCCTGATAGCAAGCGGCAGGGTAGGGAATGATCTGCCGGTTTTGAAAAAAGGGGCATTGATGATTACCGGCTCCTGTATTGTCACCTGGATGATTTTTCCACCGTTATTTTTGTTTGATGGACTGTTTTTCGACGGACTTTATAAATGGGGATTGATGCTGGCATTGCTTGGAACCGTTATCCCTCCTCTGTTTTTTTCTTTCGGCATGCCGCGTACCGGAGTTTCGCTGGGCGCTATCCTTAGCGCAGCAGAGTTGCCGGTCGCAGTGGTCTCTTCCAGTTTTATCCTTCAGGAGAATGTGCAGGCGCTTCAATGGGTAGGGGTATTCCTTATCCTCTTTGCCATCGTGCTTACAAATATAAAATTCCGGAGAACAGCAAACAATATATAAGTGTTATTCACCTGTTGAGTTCACGTGAATCGCTTCATACAACAACTGAATGTTTTCGACAAGTGAATACAGAGGTAAAACTTGTTTTGACTCTGTTGAGCGTAGGAAACATCTAAATTTGCAAAGTAATTTGAACAACAATTGAACCAGATGATTACAATATTAGGCATAGAGTCTTCCTGTGATGATACTTCCGCTGCCGTTATCCGCGACGGAGTGATCCTCTCGAACGTGATTGCCGGTCAGGCAGTCCATGAACGGTATGGTGGTGTAGTGCCGGAACTGGCATCACGCGCGCACCAGCAAAATATTATCCCCGTAGTACATGACGCACTGAAGCAGGCCGGCATCACAAAAGAGGATATCTCGGCTGTGGCTTTTACACGCGGACCGGGCTTGTTGGGTTCTTTGCTGGTCGGCACATCGTTCGCAAAAGGATTCTCATCGGCACTGAATATTCCAATGATTGAGATCAACCACCTTCAGGCGCATGTGCTGGCACATTTTATCAAAGAGGATGAGCATGATACCAATCAACCCGAATTTCCCTTTCTCTGCCTGCTGGTTTCGGGCGGTAATTCACAGATCATATTGGTGAAGTCTTATGACGATATGGAGATTGTAGGGCAAACCATCGACGATGCCGCGGGAGAAGCGTTCGACAAGTGCGCCAAGGTGATGGGTTTGGGTTATCCGGGAGGCCCGGTGGTAGACCGGCTGGCTAAATTGGGGAACCCCGACAGGTTTAAATTCAGTAAACCGCATATCGCGGGTTACGATTACAGTTTTAGCGGATTGAAAACATCATTCCTCTATTTTCTTCGTGATGAGTTGAAAAAAGATGACGGTTTTATTGAAAAGAACAAGGAAAATCTTTGCGCATCGCTACAAAAGACTATTATCGAGATCCTGATGGACAAACTCTACCATGCAGCCAAAGACCTGCAAATAAAAGAGGTGGCGGTAGCCGGAGGTGTATCGGCCAACTCCGGTCTGCGGGCTGCTTTTGAAGAATATAGCCGCCGTTATGAATGGAAGATACATATTCCAAAATTTGCTTATACTACCGATAATGCCGCCATGGTCGCCATTTCCGGATATTATAAATACCTGGATAGCCAATTTTGTGCGCCGGATGTGGTGCCTTACGCCAGAGTATCGATATGATAATGAAGATGAATAAAAAATTTGGAAATTAATTGTGGAAATATTTCCGTAATTAAAGGTTAAATCGTATCTTTGCATCCGATTTGATTAAGATTGTTAAGGGTTATACGGAAAATACTTTTCTTGCGATAAAGAATTTCCCTTTATTACTCTTGGTTTATGTTTTAGGAAGGCAATATGAATTATTATACTCCGGCAGAAGCTGCCGAAGCGTTTAGGATCACAGCAATTAATAAGTCGAAGCTCCCGTTTCTACATTTTGCTATTGCAGCTATCCTTGGTGGAGCGTTTATTGCGCTCGGCGGGTTGCTGACTGTAATGGTCGCCGGAGGAATGCCGGAAACCGGTAGTACTAATCCGGGACTGATGAAATTTGTGGCAGGGGCACTCTTCCCGGTGGGACTTATCATGGTCTCAGTCACCGGAGCCGATCTGTTCACCAGCGATTGTGCCGGTCTGACCTTCCCATTATTGAAGCGGGATGTATCGGTGGTAAAAGTGGTAAAAATACTTCTGCTTTCCTATCTGTTTAATTTCGTCGGAGCACAATTCATTGCTTTCGTATTATCTGCCAATGTAGGTTTATTCGATAAGGAACCCTGGCAATCTTATCTGCATCATTATTCCGAAGTAAAAGTGAATCAGGATTTCGTACGTGTATTCATAAAGGGGATCGCAGCTAACTGGCTGGTATGCCTTGGTATGTTTATGGGATACACGGCGAAGGACATCACCGGGAAAAGCATAGCTATCTGGATTCCTATCATGATCTTTGTTGTGCTTGGCTACGAACACTCTGTCGCCAATATGTTTTTCATTCCGGCGGCGATATATAGTGGAGCCGATATCACCTGGGCCGGTTTTCTTTCGAAAAATCTGTTTCCCGCGACACTTGGCAATATTGTGGGTGGCATGTTACTGGTCGGAACGGTCTATTGGTACCTGTTCCTTCGTCAACCGCAAAAAACAGATAAGCATAATTAAAAATACAATATATCAACATTACAAAAATAAATATATCAACGATGAATAATCAGCATGAATCTTGGAAAGGCTTTAAAGGAGAAGTCTGGAGAAACGAAATCAATGTAAGGGATTTCATTATGAACAACTATACACCGTATGAGGGTGATGATAGTTTTCTGGTTTCTTCCACAGAACGTACCCGTAAAGTCTGGGACAAGTTGACGGAAATGTTCAAGGAAGAGCAGGCCAAAGGCGTGTATGATGCCGAAACCAAATATCCGCAGGAAATAGACACCTACGGGCCGGGATATATCGACAAGGATAACGAAGTGATCGTCGGTTTGCAGACTGATGCACCCCTCAAACGTGGGATCTTCCCCAAAGGTGGTATCCGCATGGTAGAAAACGCACTGAACGCATATGGGTACGAACTCGATCCCATGACCAAAGAGATTTATACCCGCTATCGGAAGACGCACAACGAAGGTGTTTTTTCGGCTTATACCGACGAGATGGTCGCTGCCCGGCGGTCGGCTATCATTACCGGATTACCCGATGCCTACGGCCGAGGCCGTATTATCGGTGATTACCGCCGTGTGCCGCTTTACGGGACAACAGTCCTGATCCGGGAGAAGAAAGATTTTCTTAAACGTCTCGATATTCAGGAAATTACGGAACGCGTTATACAGAGCCGTGAAGAGATCTCGGAACAGATCAAGGCGCTGAAAGCTTTCGAAAAAATGTGTAATGGTTATGGATTTGATGTGACCGAACCGGCAAAGAATGCCCGCGAAGCCGTGCAATTCCTCTATTTTGCATATCTGGCGGCCGTAAAAGACCAGGATGGGGCGGCCATGTCGATCGGGCGTACCTCGACTTTCCTCGATATTTATATCGAAAAAGATATCAAAGCCGGATTATTGACCGAAGAAGAAGCACAGGAATTGATCGACCAATTAATTATAAAACTCCGGATCGTGCGTTTCCTTCGTACGCCGGACTATAACGACCTGTTTTCGGGCGACCCGGTATGGGTTACCGAATCATTGGGTGGACAGACCGTGGACGGACGTACTTTGGTGACAAGGACTTCGTTCCGTTACCTCCATACGCTCTACAACCTGGGCCCGGCTCCGGAACCGAACCTGACAGTACTCTGGTCGCAGCACTCTCCTGAGAACTGGAAACAATTCTGTTCCAAAGTGTCGGTAGATACCTCTGCTATCCAATATGAGAATGACGACCTGATGCGTCCCGATTATGGTGATGACTACGGGATTGCCTGCTGCGTATCGCCGATGAAGATAGGGAAACAGATGCAGTTGTTCGGTGCACGCGCCAATCTGGCCAAGTGTCTGTTGTACGCCATCAATGGTGGTCGTGATGAGAAATCGGGTGTGCAGGTGGCACCTAAGTTTGAGGGTATCACTTCCGAGTACCTCGATTATGATGAGGTAATGGCGAAATTCGAGCAGATGATGCGCTGGCTGGCGAAAGTATACGTCAACGCGTTGAAAATCATCCACTACATGCACGATAAATACGCTTATGAAGCATTTGAAATGTCGCTTCACGACGGCGATGTGCAACGTATCCGGGCGACAGGTATTGCGGGTCTTTCTATTGTGGCCGACTCGCTCGCAGCGATCCGTGATACGAAGGTGAAAGTGATCCGCGACGAACGGGGTATTGCCGTGGATTTCGAACGGCAAGGCGATTATGTGCCTTTCGGAAATAACGATGACAGGACAGACCAGATCGCCGTGGATATCACCCGTAAGTTCATGGGATATCTCCGTCAGCACGAAACATACCGGAATGCCATTCCCACACAATCTATCCTTACCATCACCTCTAACGTGGTATATGGAAAGAAGACGGGAGCAACACCTGACGGCCGCGCTGCCGGAACACCCTTTGCGCCGGGTGCGAACCCCATGAACGGCCGCGATACCAAAGGAGCGGTGGCCGCATTGGCTTCGGTGGCGAAACTGCCCTTCCAGCACGCGCACGACGGCATATCCTATACCTTTGCCGTTTCTCCGGGAACGCTCGGAAAGGAGCGGAACGTACAAATAACCAATATGGTCGGCCTGCTCGACGGATATTTCACTTCAGATGGCGGACAGCATCTCAACGTGAATGTGTTCGACAAGGATCTGCTGGTGGATGCGATGAATCATCCCGAAAATTATCCGCAGCTGACAATCCGTGTTTCGGGTTACGCGGTTAATTTTGTGAAGCTGACCAAAGAGCAACAGTTGGATGTGATCTCCAGGACGATCAATCATTCACTATAGATTTTCCATAATTGTAACTAAGGCGGAGTCCTTTAGATGTTTTGTGGGGTACCCATAGCTCGCAGTGAGCGTAAAAAGAGTAGCTGTTTGAGCGAAGCGAGTTCTACTCTTTTAGCGTACGAGAGCTATAACGGGTCACAAAACATCGTCAGACGAACGCCTTAGTTGCATACTTTTATATGTTAGGACGGATTCATTCATTGGAGAGTTTCGGGACGGTCGATGGGCCGGGGATCCGCTTTGTGGTTTTCCTGCAAGGCTGCCCTTTGCGTTGCCTTTATTGCCATAACCCCGATACATGGGATCCGAAACAAACCGGAAAATACGTCCTTTCTCCTGAAGAACTGCTGACGGAAGTCTTACGGTATAAGAGTTTCATAGCCAAAGGCGGCGTGACTGTCACCGGCGGAGAACCGCTCTTGCAACCGGAATTCCTGCTCGAATTTTTCTCCTTGTGTAAAGAAAGCGGTATCCATACCGCACTCGATACTTCCGGAGCCATCTTTACAGAAGCAGGACAGAAGGTCTTTGACATAGTGGATCTGGTATTGCTCGATGTGAAATCGATCGATGCGGACCAACATAAAAAACTGACCGGAGTACGGATCGATAATACGCTTCAATCCCTCAATTATCTTGAAGAAAAAAACAAACCCACTTGGGTTCGCCATGTGATTGTACCGGGATGGACAGATGACGACCTGTTACTGAAAAGAACAGCCGACTACCTGGCTCCTTATCGCTGTATCGAAAAAGTGGAGTTGCTGCCATATCATGATATGGGAGCCCGTAAATATGAGCAGTTGGGAATGGAATATCGACTGGAAAACACATCACCTCTATCGAAAGAAAGACTCGAAAACGCCCGTAATATTTTTAGGAATGTCGGACTTCAGGTGTTGTAATGATTTTTTTCGCTAAATTTGCAGGTTGAAAACAGAATATTATTAACGATACATATGATGGAAAAAGAACAATCCGTAGTCGAGGAGAGCAGGAAAAACCTTAATTTTATAGAACAGATCGTAGAGAATGATCTGAAAGAAGGAAAAAATGGAGGTCGGATACAGACCCGTTTCCCGCCTGAACCGAACGGTTATCTGCATATCGGACATGCTAAAGCCATTTGCCTTGATTTCGGTATCGCGGAAAGATATGGCGGTATTTGTAACCTCCGTTTCGATGATACCAATCCTGTAAAAGAGGATATGGAGTATGTGGATTCCATCATGGAAGATATAAAATGGCTTGGGTTTCATTGGGAAAACGTCTATTACGCATCCGACTATTTCAAACAATTGTGGGACTTTGCCGTACAGCTTATCAAAGAAGGCAAAGCTTATGTGGATGAGCAATCGGCAGAAGAGATCGCGAAACAGAAGGGAACGCCTACTATACCGGGAACGCATAGTCCGTATCGTGACCGACCCAGTGAGGAATCACTGGAATTGTTCGAAAAGATGAATAGCGGTGAGATCCCCGAAGGAAAGATGGTATTGCGTGCCAAGATAGATATGGCTTCATCGAATATGCATTTCCGCGACCCCATTATCTACCGGGTAATCCATATTCCTCACCATCGTACAGGCACACAATGGAAAGCTTATCCGATGTACGATTTCGCACATGGTCAGTCTGATTATTTTGAGGGAGTAACCCATTCGCTTTGTACGTTGGAGTTCGAAGTGCACCGTCCACTGTACGACTGGTTCCTTGATCAACTGGCCGATAGTGATTACCGTCCGCGTCAGACCGAATTCAACCGTCTGAACCTCACTTATACGGTGATGAGTAAGCGTAAGTTATTGCAATTGGTACAGGAAAAGCTGGTTTCGGGATGGGACGATCCACGGATGCCGACGCTGACCGGTATGCGCCGCAGAGGATATACGGCGCAGGCTATTCGTAATTTCATAGATAAGATAGGTTATACGAAATATGAAGCCATCAACGACGTGTCGCTGTTGGAACATGCAGTACGTGAAGACCTGAACGCGCATGCAATACGTGTATCGGGTGTAATTGATCCCATCAAGTTGATCCTTACCAACTATCCGGAAGGTCAGGTAGAGGAGATGGAGGCTATCAATAATCCTGAAGATGAAAGTATGGGTGGCCGAAAAGTGAAATTCAGCCGTGAACTGTGGATTGAACGTGATGATTTCATGGAAGAAGCTCCTAAAAAATATTTTCGTCTTACACCGGGTAACGAGGTACGTCTGAAAAATGGATATATCGTAAAATGTACCGGTTGCAGGAAAGATGAAGAGGGGAACGTGACAGAGGTGTATGCCGAATATGATCCGATGACGAAAAGCGGTATGCCCGACTCGAACCGCAAAGTGAAAGGAACTATCCACTGGGTATCCGTATCTCACAGCTTAGACGCGGAAGTGAGGCTTTATGACCGTCTTTTCATGGTGGAAGATCCGGCTAGTGAAAAGGAAAAAGATTTCAGGGAACTGTTGAATCCTGATTCGCTTATCGTGAAAAAAGGATGTAAGGTGGAGGAATATCTGAAAGATGCCAAACCGCTGGATAGTTTCCAGTTTCAACGGATCGGTTATTTCAACGTGGATCGTGATTCCACCGAAGATACTTTAGTGTTTAACCGTACAGTAGCACTGAAAGATTCCTGGAAAAAATGAGGCCTGTCTTTTCTTTATTGGGTGGCTACATTAGAATAGCCAAGAGAGACTGTAAATGGAAGATAACGAACTGGACATAAATTCTTTAATTGAGAAGTACGAGCATATGCGTGCCCTCGGCAGGAAGATCTATTTCGATGCCGATGAATTCGCCATGCTTGCAGAATACTACAATGCCGAAGGTGATAACGAGGAAGCGGAAGAACTCATCAATGAGGGGTTGAAGATGCATCCCGGTAGCCCCGAACTAATGTTGTTGAAAGCGAAAGTACTTGTCTATTCGGAGATGTACCAGGATGCGCTCGATTATATGGAGTGGATCTCGGACGATGGCGGGGTCGATCTGGCACTGCTCAAGATAGAGTCGTTATTACACCTCGGAAGGGATGCCAAAGCCGACCAGCTTATCAATAATGAGTTGAAGCAGGAACTTCCCATAGACGATCTCTATTTTTTCATTACTGAACTCGGATATATGTTCAATGATGTGGATATGTTCGACCGTGCCATTTCGTTTCTCGAAGAGAGCATGAAGATCAATGACTCGAACAGCGATGCTGTTGTCGATCTTGCATACGCTTACGAGATGAAGGGGAATCTGGAGAAAGCCATAGAGTACAATAACCGGCTACTCGATATCGATCCGTATTCGTACGACGGCTGGGTAAATATAGGTAAACTCTATTCCATGAACGACCAACATGACAAGGCGGTAGATGCATTTGATTTTGCGCTTACCATCAATGAGGACGATGTCAACGTATGGAAGATGAAAGCCCTTTCACTTTATCTGAATGATAATCTTGAAGCCGCAATTACACTTTTTGAGGAGTGCCTGCAAAAATCGTCCGATGATGAATCGGTGTATGATTCCTTATTGGAGGCCTATAGCGCAATGGAGCAATACGATAAGATGATGGATCTTATCGATAAGAGGGAAGCCGTACTGGGTAGTGAAGGTATTATGGCTAAACGCGCTTTTGTCTATATCAATAAAGAGGACTATGAGCGGGCGAAGGAACTCTTCACTCAGATACCGGAGGCTGAAAGGGAAACACTCGACTATTTCATGCTGGAGGGTGAACTGGCTTTTCATGACGGAGATTTTGTCGGGGCCGAAACAGCATATATGAAAGCAGCGCTTGCATCGGAAGGTAATGAGGATGTCCTCGACAGGCTGGCGAATATCAGCGTGGCACAGGAAAAGTTTGAGCAGGCTGCCGGTTATCTGGAAGAGTTACTGGAGATTGCACCCGATTTCCCGACGGCAAAATCGAGGCTGGCTTTTATCCGTTTCGAGATTGGCTCCAAAGAACCGTTCGACGAGATCATGGAACAATTCTCAGATCAGGAGTTGAGGGATCTGCTCAATTTGATTACCGGCAGTGAAAACAACGATTTTTCTGATTATAACCGTGAAAAAATACTTACACGCCTCAATGAGGCGCGTGAAAACAGGGTATTGTTCAAGAATATAAAATACTGACCGTTTGCCCTTTATTTTAATACCGTATTGAATAATACCGGATGCGGGGATAAATTGATATGAAAACAGGCCTCAGAAAATAGAATTGATATAAAACATACCTGAAAAATAACATTTTCGAATAATATTTGCTCTGTTGTTTAAATTATTTTATTTTTGCAGCTTCAATCGGAAAAAGATGGTAGCTGTTACGGAAAAAATAAAAATTTTATGCGCCGGTAAAAATATATCGGTTGAAGATCTGGCTGCAGGAGCTGGGTTAAGGGTAGATCAGGTGAATAGGATACTTGAAGATGAAAGAATACCTTCCCTTGCATCATTAATTAAAATAGCACGTGCATTGGGAGTGCGTCCGGGCACTTTTCTTGACGACAGCGAAGAAATAGGGCCGGTCGTTACCCGGCACGCCGATTCGTCTCCTACCGTTACATTTACCAGCCATTTGACCGATAATAACTCTCACATGGATTTTTCTTCACTGGCAGCAAGGAAGGCCGGACGGAACATGGAGCCGTTTCTCATCGATATCAAACCTGTCACAGAAACCGAGAATTATTCATCACACGAAGGGGAGGAGTTTCTTTTTGTGCTGGAAGGAGCCATTGTTGTGCATTATGGAAAAGAGAGATATGAATTGCAGAAAGGTGATAGTATCTACTACGATTCTATTGTGAATCATCTGGTGACGGCCGGAGGAAATTCTACGGCAAAAATCCTGGGTATTGTGTACTCTCCTGCATAACTAATTTCACAGTGATGCAGAAAAATCCGTTATCAGCAATGACCGATCAACCAGATATTCAACTCTCCGACAGAACGCTGGGAGACTGGCTGGAATACTGGGCAGAAGAGACGCCGGATAAAGAATATATTGTCTACTCCGACCGTAATCTGCGTTTTACCTGGGATACTTTCAACAATAGGGTGGATAATATGGCAAAAGGGCTTATTTCCATCGGAGTGACCCGGGGCAGTAACGTGGGTATCTGGGCGCAGAACGTACCGGATTGGCTGACTTTCCTTTACGCGACCGCGAAGATCGGCGCTGTAGCGGTGACGGTGAACACCAACTATCGTACCGAAGAGGTATCGTATCTGATGAAAGATTCGGACATGCACACTTTGTGCATGACCGATGGGGTGCCGGGAAGTAATTATACCGATATTATTTACGGACTGGTGCCGGAACTGAAGAGCATCCAGCGCGGTAAATTGAAATCCGACCGTTTTCCCGAATTAAGAAACGTTGTTTACATAGGACAGGAGAAATACCGGGGAATGTATAATACGGCTGAATTGCTGCTGCTTGGGAAAAATGTTCCTGATCAGGAGTTCAAACGATTGCGTTCGCTCTCCCGGTGCCACGATGTGGTGAATATGCAGTACACTTCGGGAACTACAGGATTTCCCAAAGGTGTGATGCTTACACACCATAATATTGCCAATAACGGTTATTTGACGGGGGTACATATGAAATTCACATCTGACGACAAGTGCTGCGTCTGTGTGCCTTTGTTCCACTGCTTCGGGGTAGTGCTTGCCACTATGTGCTGCCTGACTCACGGCAGTACGCAGGTGATGGTGGAGCGTTTCGATCCGCTGGTCACGCTTGCTTCTATCCACAAGGAACGATGTACTGTATTGCACGGAGTTCCTACCATGTTTATTGCACAACTCAACCATCCTATGTTCGATTTGTTTGATGTGAGTTCCCTTCGTACGGGAATCATGGCCGGCTCTCTCTGCCCTGAGGAGTTGATGAGGCAGGTGAATGAGAAGATGTTCATGGATCTTACCAGTGTGTACGGAATGACGGAAACCTCACCCGGAATGACGCAGAGCCGTGTGGATGACCCCTTTGATGTACGATGTACGACTGTGGGTAGCGATTATGAGTTTACCGAAGTGAAAGTGCTCGATCCCGAAACGGGGAAAGAGTGTCCCGTCGGGGTACAGGGTGAGATGTGCTGTCGCGGGTATAATGTGATGAAAGGTTATTACAAGAATCCGGAAGCAACGGCTCAGGTCATTGATGCGAGCGGGTTCATGCATTCGGGCGATCTGGGGATAAAGGACGGGAATGGAAACTATCGTATTACCGGACGTATCAAAGATATGATCATCAGGGGAGGGGAGAACATATCTCCCAAAGAAGTAGAGGATTATCTTTACAGGATGCCGGGGGTGAAGGATGTGCAGGTGGTGGCTGTAGCTTCGGAGAGGTACGGCGAAGATGTGGGTGCCTTCATCATCCGGAAAGAGGCATGCCAACTGGAAAGTGAAGATGTACGCGACTTTTGTAAAGGGCATATTGCCAAATACAAGATACCCCGCTATGTCTTTTTTGTGGATGAGTTCCCGATGACCGGTAGCGGCAAGATACAGAAATTCCGCCTTAGGGAAATGGCCCTCGAGTTGTGTGAGAAAAATGGTATCGCAATCCTATAGATTACAGTTCCGATAGTTTTCGGATATTGTAAAATAAATATTCGATGTTTCAGATGTTGTCTTTATGCCGGGCATACGAGTCTGTTGCTCGAATGCTGGCTTTTGGTCGGACGCTATTTTTGGGTTACTTTCTACCGGTAGGTCGTATTTTGTAGGTTGGTTAGGTGACATTGCTGTTCAATGTGATGCTCGTTCCGGTTTCCAGCTTATCAAAAGGAATAATATCCACCTTGTCATACAAATTCACGTATGGGGGCCAGTGGACTGGCTGCGGGTTTGTGAATTGCACGAGAGTCTGGGTACAGAGTGATTCTGTTATGAAAACAGATTTTCCGAGGTGAGAATAAATATCAGGAAGAAAACTATATTTAATAATCCATTTATATCATGTATATTTGTATGCAGAAAATCGTTCAGCCACCGCAAATATTGTAGTCGTAGACAAAAGCAATGGTATTTTTTGAGAAGTAAAGACTATTGGTGGCCACACTTCCGATTTACATGACAAAAGACAATATGATGACGGGAGCCACCTCTGTTTTAATAATATATACAGGCGGAACTATAGGAATGATAAAAAACCAGGAAACCAATACCCTGGAAAGTTTTAATTTTGACTATCTGTTGAAATACATTCCGGAACTGAAAAAATTCAATTATCACATTTCTACATACCAATTTTCTCCTCCTATCGATTCTTCTGATATGGAGCCGGTACATTGGGCCCGTCTGGTAGAAATTATCAGTACCAATTACGACAATTATGACGGATTTGTAATTCTTCACGGTACGGATACTATGGCTTATACGGCATCTGCCTTAAGTTTTATGCTTGAGAATTTGAGTAAACCGGTCATCCTTACAGGCTCTCAACTTCCAATCGGAATGCTTCGGACTGATGCTAAAGAGAATTTGATTACTGCCATTGAAATAGCGGCAGCTAAAAATCCGGATGGAACTGCTATCGTGCCCGAAGTTTGTATTTTCTTCGAGAACCACTTGATGCGGGGTAACCGAACTACGAAAATAAATGTAGAAAACTTCAATGCCTTCCGTTCATTTAACTATCCTGCTTTGGCCCGTGTGGGCATACATATAAAATATGCCCAGAATCTTATTCAATATCCGGACATAATTCGACCTTTATTCCCCCATTATTTGTTTGATCCCAATGTTGTTATGTTGACTCTTTTTCCCGGCATCCAGGAAAGCATTATCACTTCATTACTCCATGTTCCTGAACTTAAAGCCGTTGTATTGAAAACCTTTGGTGCGGGAAATGCTCCTCAAAAGGAATGGTTTATCCATCAGTTGAGAGATGCCACCGAAAGAGGGATCATCATCGTCAATATAACACAATGTACTTCCGGTATGGTAGAAATGCAGCGCTACAAAACAGGAAGACAGCTGCTTGATATAGGCGTGATTAGCGGATATGACAGTACTCCTGAGTGTGCGGTTACGAAATTGATGTTTCTTTTAGGCCATAGGCTTTCAGAAAAAGAGATCAGGCACAGAATGAATACATGCATAGCAGGGGAAATTACAAAAGTATGATTCACATAAAAAAGGGCACAAAAAAACCGGTGATTTATCACCGGTTCGCTGTTAATTGTTTTTTTTACCTCATCTAACGAGTATCGTTTACCGTCGTCTGTTAGCTTATGTAGTTGTACTGTTAGCTTGTCCTGCATATCTTCTATGTCGTTCGCAGATAACTCGCTCAATATTGCTTCAAAGGCTTGTATAACGCCTTTTTTTAGTTGTGCTGTTTTCATCTGTACACGTCCTTTCTGTGATTAATATCAATTACTAATATAACAAGCTTTTCATCCTGTAGTTCATATAGCACCCTATAGTTCGCGACTTTTAACCGGTAGTAGCCGCTCATGCCCTTCAATGCCTTAACATTACTGCTCCCATACGGGTTTTGTTGTAACGCCTCAAGTTTCTCGATTATCAAATGTTTGATAAACCGGATCTATCTTTTGTAGACTCTTTAAAGCATTTCGGGTAAATTCTATTGCATACATACACAAAGGTATAGAATGTTTTTTACTTTGCTGGAAAACTTTCCTTTTAATGTGGTGATGCAATAAAAATCCTTGGTGTGTATTAGCAAAATTACAAAAAAAATGGGACAAATCTATCTTTTGTAAACTTGTCCCAAGAGGTGGAGATTACCGGACTCGAACCGGTCACCTCAACACTGCCAGTGTTGCGCTCTAGCCAGATGAGCTAAACCCCCGTTATTTATTATAAAAACTGCCTACCGTTTTAGACGGTGCAAAGATAATAATTATTCTGAAATAATATATTCTATCTTGTGATTTCTTTGTTTTAGGATGATTTGTTTTTCTTACAAAATAGCTGTAAATTTGATCTACCTATTCATCAATGTATCTACTTTCGCTTATCCGGCATAGAGGGTAGTAAAACAGCTTCAATTTCGAATAAAGAATTTGTATTTTTGTAAAATAATTCAGAAAATTAAAAGATCACAATATATGATTGTTTTTAATACCACTTTCCATGTGGAGGAAGAGATCCATGAAGAATTTGTAGAATATATGTTGCAGCATTTTATTCCTATGTCTACAAAAAGCGGCTTGCTCACATCGCCCCGTTTATCGCGTGTGTTTGGTAGAGAGGTGGAAGCAGGTCACTCTTTTGCGATGGAATTCCATGTAACCGATCTGGCTGCATTGGAGCGGTGGAATAGAGAAGAGAGTGGGGTAGTCTACGTTCCGTTGTTAGAGAAATTCAAAGAAAAGATGGTTGGATTTTCCACCGTGATGCAAACCATTAGTTGATGATGCAGAAAGAGCGGATTATAATGGGGATTGACCCCGGTACGCAGGTGATGGGATATGGTATCCTCCGGGTGCTCGACAATAAACCTTACCTGGAGGCGATGGGGGTAATGCAGTTGGGAAAATACGACGATCATTACCTGAAGCTGGCAAAGATCTATGCACGGGTCATAGGCCTTATCGAGGAGTATCTTCCGGATGAGCTGGCCATCGAAGCACCTTTCTTTGGCAAGAACGTGCAGAGTATGCTCAAACTGGGACGTGCCCAGGGAGTAGCTATGGCTGCTGCCATATCAAGGGATATTCCCATTTTTGAATATGCACCCCTGAAGATAAAGATGGCTATTACCGGGAATGGTCGGGCTGCCAAAGAACAGGTGGCTTATATGCTACAGAAACTGCTCCATATTCCGGATGAGAATATGCTTCCGCAACTGGATGCATCGGATGGCCTTGCTGCAGCGTTGTGTCACTTCTATCAATCGAATATTACCATGAGTGAGAAAAAATACAAGAGCTGGAAAGATTATGCGAATCATAATCCGGAGAAGGTGAAATCTGCGGGTAAGCGAGAACAAAGATAAACGGGTTTATCTTTGTCGAGTGGAAGCAGATTGTGTGAAGTAAAATCTATGGTAAGCGAGGACAAACATAAACTTGTTTGTGTTTGCCGACCGGGAGTGGATTACGTGAAGCGAAAAATGGCGGACTTGAGTGAAAAAAATCATTTTGTGAGGAATTAATTACAATTTTTTTTATCTTTGCCTTATGAATCAACTAATATCCCATATTGAATTTTTACTGCATGATCACAATTGTGTGATTATTCCCGATTTCGGAGGTTTTGTGGTAAATGCCATTCCCCCGCAGAGGGATGGGATAGCGGCTTTTGATGCGCCCGTCTGTGAACTGCTGTTTAACCGCGACCTCACCCATAATGATGGGTTGCTGGCCCAGTCTTATATGAAGAATGGCAATATGACGTTCGAATCGGCCATGCAAAAAGTGGAATATGATGTGCAGGTGTTGAAACGGCAATTGCGTGAACAGCGCCATGTGGACATGGGGAAGTTAGGTTCATTTAATATGCATGATGATAAGCGTTTTGTGTATACCCCCGGAGCATTTATCCGCCCTTCACTTTTTGGATTGACCAGGGCTACATTGAAACCACTCATACAAATGCAGCCGGTTGTACCGGTACAGAAAAGTGAAAACAGGCAGAAATGGGGACGTAATGCTGCAATTACTGCTGTCAGCGTGGCTGCCGTGGCCCTGTTGATGTTTATCCTTCCGGTAAGTGATAACACTATTGTCCGGCAATCTGCCCGGATGCTTTCTGAAACCGGGTGGTTACAGTCCAAAGCATCACAACCGGTAAACCGTATTGCTATGACGGATGAATTGGTAGTAAATGAAACGGAAAAAGCAGGAGAATATTCAACTACCCCAAACGGAATGAATGTACCTGCTGCAATGGATGCTGTTGAACAGAACGTAACGGACGATTTACCCAGGTATTATATCGTAATGGGGGTATATAAAGGAGTCGAGTCGGCTCAAAAAACCACAGAATTGTTGCTTGATGAGGGTTTTCATCAGACAGGGTGGCTGGAGCGACCCGACCGTATTGATGTATATGCGGCATCATTTACCGATGAATCTGCTGCAAAAGTCTATTTAAAAGAAGTCCATAAGAAATTTCCCGGGCATAATGATGCCTGGATTTTAAAAAGATAATTAGCTATGTCTTTGAAATGTAATATTATCACCGGCTTTGTCCTTTATTGGGCATATCAGCTCTACAGATATAGAAAGACGCTGACATCCCCTTTCGACAGGTTCCGTTTTCCGGATTTTTAATTTTCTAACTTCTGCCGGAATCTTTCTACTCCATTTTAACATTCAATCCGGACTCTTTTCCCAATCTTCTGTTGTACCTTTGGGGGCACATTTTGATGCACTATTTCATTAAGCCAAATGAGCAGAGTCAAGTTTTCATAGACTATGCCATGGTAAGGGATAGTCTATTTTTAATAAACTATTTTGATAAGCAATATGAGCAAAGTGTGAACTTTGCCAAACTCTGGAAAAGAAATGAACGAAAAAGAATATGAAGCTCAACTACTGAGTACGCCTTACCCAAAACAAGATCCTTATGGCGCATTATCGATGCCCGTTTACCATGCCCTTGCATATGAATTTGAGACAGCAGAAGAGATGGAAGCTGCTTTTTGCGGACGGACAGACGAGCATACTTATTCCCGCATAACCAATCCTACAGTACAACATCTCGAGGAGCGGGTGAAGAATGTGACCGGCGCATATGGTGTCACCGCACTCAATTCAGGTATGGCTGCAATCAGTAATACACTGATTACATTAGCTTGGAGCGGCTGTAATCTTATCACTTCGCGCCATCTCTTTGGCAATACCTATTCCTTTTTCGTAAATACATTGAATGCATTGGGCATGAAGGTACGGTTTTGTGACCTGACCAATCCGAAAGAAGTCGCGGAAGCAATGGATGAGCAAACTTGTGGCCTGTTTCTGGAAATAATCACCAACCCGCAAATGGAGGTGGCCGATTTGGCAGCATTGAGTAAGATTGCTCATGACAGAGGAGTCCCACTGATTGCAGATACCACGATTATTCCTTTCCCAATCTTTCGAGCCATTGATTTTGGGGTAGATATAGAGGTGGTAGCAAGTACTAAATACATCTCCGGTGGTGCGACAACCCTGGGTGGGCTGATCATCGATTACGGACGGTTCAATCAATATCGTACGCCATTGTTACAAGCTCTCAAGGGAACCTCACAATCACCGTTCCACACCAGGTTACGTAAGGAGGTGCACAGGAACCTGGGGGCTTATATGACTCCCGAAGTAGCTTATCAGCAGTCACTGGGTCTTGAGACATTGCAGTTGCGTTTTGAGAGACAGGCTACCGCGTGTAAGGAATTGGCCGGAAAGTTGCAGGCATTACCGCAAGTAAAGACTGTCAATTATACCGGTTTAAGGGATAATCCTTTCTATGGGATAAGTAAAAAACAATTCGGAAACTATCCCGGTGCAATGCTTACCTTCGATCTCGAATCGAGAGAAGAGTGTTACCGGTTTATGAATAGGCTTAAACTGATACGTCGTGCTACCAATTTGTTTGATAACCGTTCTCTGATCATCCATCCGGCCAGTACCATTTTCGGTTCATTTACCGCAGTACAACGCGAGTCAATGGATGTGAAAGAAACTACGATCCGGTTATCGGTAGGATTGGAGAGTGTGGCTAGTCTTTTTGAAGATATCTGCCAGGCGCTGGCATAATCGGGAATAGTCATCTGTCAGAAACTATTTAGCTCTTGTACAGATGCTTTGATATAAAAAATGCCCCCGGAGAGTGAAACAAAACTTTAGGGGGCATTTTAATTATGATAACCTTGCAATCTATTTAATTTATAATTCTTTATAATGGATATTCGTCGAAGGCGTAAAGCAGGGTGGAGAGATAACGTTCCCCTGTGTCGGGCAATACTACTACAATATTCTTTCCTTCATTTTCAGGTTTTTGGGCAAGCTGGAGGGCGGCATAAGCGGCTGCTCCCGATGAGATGCCCACTAATAATCCTTCTGATGCGGCCAGTTTCCGGCTGGTACGAATAGCGTCGTCATTGCTCACCGGAATTACCTGATCCACTACTGCAGCATTGTATGTGCCGGGGACAAAACCGGCGCCGATTCCCTGAATTTTGTGAGGCCCGGGTGCTCCGCCTGAGAGCACGGGTGAATCAGCCGGCTCTACAGCGACCACTTTGATATTGGGATTCAGTTCTTTCAGTCGTTTTCCTGCACCGCTCACCGTCCCGCCGGTGCCGACACCGCTTACCAGGATATCCACTTTTCCGTCCGTATCCCGCCATATCTCTTCACCGGTAGTGTGGTAATGGATTGAAGGATTGGCCGGATTTTCGAACTGTTGCAGGATAATGGCATCAGGCAATTCAGTCTGGAGTTGTGATGCTTTTGCAATAGCTCCTTTCATTCCTTCGGTACCAGGTGTCAGCACCAATTCGGCACCCAGCGCTTTCAACAGATTCCTTCTTTCGAGACTCATCGTCTCAGGCATGGTGAGGATCAGCCTGTATTTTTTGATGGAGGCGACAAATGCCAACCCGATACCTGTATTGCCACTTGTCGGTTCAATGATTACCGAACCGGCTTTTAGTAAACCCTTCTTTTCTGCATCTTCTACCATAGATAGTGCAATACGGTCTTTCACGCTTCCCAGAGGATTAAAGCTCTCTAACTTGGCTATAAGATTGGCTTTGACTTCTTCGGCCTCCTTGAATTGATTGAGTTTCACTAAAGGGGTGTTACCCACTAGATCTGTTAACTTCTCTGCTATCTTTCCCATAATTCTGTATATTAAAATTTTTGACAAAAATAGCAGGTATTGCAGGGGTATGAAATAGCACAATTGTGGTATTTTTTGGTAACAGCTCAGTTTTTCAAGGATTATATATGTTTTTTCAAGTAGAGTCGGTTACTCTGCCTTGCTATTATATCTCACAAAAGCAATCTGTTTGCCGTCAGGCGACCAACTGTGGACATTCAGGGTTCCTTGCCCGCCATAGAAAATAGGTGTCAGATCACGGCTTTCTCCGGTCTCTACGTCCAGTAATCTCAGTTTTACATCTTTTCCGAAAGGGTGTGCTCCCTTCTGATCTTCTATATATGCAATGTAAGCGACACTCTTGTTATCGGGTCCCGGATGTGGAAACCAGTTGTCGTAATCGTCGAACGTGAGTTGTGTCTGTTCACTTCCATCAGGCCTCATCCGGTAAATATGCATACGTCCGGTCCGATGGCTGTTGAAATAGATCCATTCACCGTCGTAACTATATTCGGGGCCGTCATCCAATCCATCGGCGTCTGTCAACCTGATCTCTTCACCGGTAATGACATGAGCCTTATACACGTCCCATTGACCGTCACGCATGGCGCAATAGGTCACCCATTGATTGTCGGGACTTATCCCGTGCCAGTAACTGGGATAATTGCTGGTGATAAGACGGGGTATGCCACCATTGGCCGCAAGGATGAAGATACGGGAATTACCTCCCGAAGAGGATACACGCGGATCATTGTGACTGATGATAAGCCATTTCCCGTCAAACGATAATCCGTGATCATTATTACAGTTATCGGCAAAACCGGTATCAATTATTCCCAAGTGCTTGCCTTTTACCGATATTTTCTCCAGTTTTCCTTTGGTATTGATAATCAAATGTTTTCCATCCCTCGACCAGTTGGGCGCTTCAAAATGCCGCTGTTCATGCAGGATGATTTTCTCTTTTCCGGTCTCTACATCCAACAACACAAGTTCACTACTGATAGGGGTGTTCTGGGCTGTTATTTCAGCCGTAATCAGGAATGTGAAGAAAATAAATGTGTGGAGGAGAAACGTCTTCATCTCTATGATTTTTAAGTTATTTTTTAGTTCCCAAATCCAAAATATCAGGTTCTCTCTAAAATTTTCCAGATAGCTTCCACCCATATGTCATTACTATTCAGCGCAGGAATAAAGGTGAATTTTTCACCACCCGCCTCCATAAATAGTTTGCGAGCTTCGATACCCACATCGTAAAGCGTTTCCAAATTATCGACCGGAAAGCCCGGAGCCACTACCGCCACTTTTTTCCATCCTAATTTGGGTAGATCACGGATATCTGTGTCAAGAAAGGGATTCAACCATTTTTTACCCCTTTGTGAAGAATAGAAAAGGAATGTATCATGCGGATCAATATCCAACTTTTCACAAAATAGCCTGTTGGTCTCTTTCAGTTGATAGACATAGTCGTATTCCTTTCCTTTTTTCCATCCTGCTTCCACCTGGGTCAGGGGAAGACTGTGATAGGAAAATATAAGTTTGTCAATATCGTCCAGATAGTTTTTCGCATAAGATGTGAGGGCATGGATATAAGCCGGATGATTGTAATAGGGCTCGGCAAACTTCAGTCTGAAAGAGTGGGGATGCCTGTAGAAGATATTTCCTATCATGTCCTTGGATGTCTGGGTGGTCGATTGCGCATAATGAGGATATAATGGAAAAACAATCACTTCATGTAGAAGCGGGCATTTCCTTTCTAATTCCCGGAAAGCAGATGCCACATCCGGTTTCCCGTACCGCATGGCAATCTCCACAGGGACGCCTTTCTGCTCTTCCAGTTTTTCCGCCAGTTTTCGCATATGATAAATCAGAGGGGAGACCGGTGTCTCTTCGTTATGCCAGATTAATTTGTATTTCTCAGAGACCCGCGATCCGCTACTTGGCGCGATTATATTTTTCGCAAGGAATTTTGACCACCATTCCGGTTTTCCCGTCAAAAGCGGATCCGAAAGCATTGCTGCAATAAATTCCTTTACATCGTTTGGATTTGTACTCGCAGGTGTCCCTACATTAATTAACAGTATACCTCTCATTTTCCGTTTCCGGTTTTATCTATTCTACATTCCACTTGAATTCTTCTCAGGCACCTAATCACTTAGGCACCTTCCCACCTTATCTTACCCTACATAGGTCTCCAGCAGTTTGGAAAACTCATCGGGTATAATCATCACCGACTTCGTATTTGCGGGAATAAGCATCGATTCGCCCTGACGAAGAGTTTCGCTGTTCCCCTTATCATCTTTTACGGTACAATGGCCGGCCATGCAGATATAAATCACGAAAGAATCGAGAGCGGTATAATCCCGATTCATTTGGCTATCCATTTCCAGAAGATGAGTAGTGAAATAGGGTGATATAACTAATTTTACAGGATGATTTATATTCTTTTCGTATTCTGTCTTATATGAATCGTATACTTTGAAATCGATCGCATCTTTTGCCAATTCGGTATGGAGTTCACGGCTGTTTCCAGCAGCATCTTTACGGTTATAGTCATAAATACGGTAGGTGATGTCGGAAGTCTGCTGTATTTCTGCAATAAAGCATCCGGTACCAATGGCGTGCACACGTCCTGCAGGAAGATAGAACACATCACCGGCTTTCACATCATACTTCATGAGTTTATCGGTGAAGGTGTTATTCTTTACAGTCTCGGGATACTCTTCGGGGGTAATGCTCTCTTTAAATCCGGAGTAGAGATATGCTCCCGGCGCCGCTTTGACAACATACCACATCTCGGTTTTTCCAAAGGAGTTATGACGTTTCTTTCCCAATTCATCATCAGGATGAACCTGGATGGAGAGGTCGTCACGGGCATCTATGAATTTAATGAGCAGGGGAAAGGTATTTCCGAATTTTTGATATACTTCTTTTCCGACCAGTTCCTCTCCTCGGCTGTGCAATAGTTCTTCCAGCAATGTGCCGGCTAAATAGCCGTTGGAAATACGGGAAATATTACCGCGTACGCCTGAAATTTCCCAACTCTCGCCGATACCTTCCTGAATAGGTTCTATGTTTTTAAAGCGACAGATATCTGAGCCACCCCAAATAACCGGTTTTAGGATCGGTTCGAATTTAAATGGATAGAGTGTACCCTCTTCAATAGTAGTATTCCCTGTTATGTTGTTATTATTAGACATATTGATTGTTAAATTGTTGAATTATTGATTGTTAAATCGTTATATTAGGAAATCCGTCTCATCACTATGGCAGTCCGGGCAGGCAGGTATAGACGAAGCCACCCTTTATTATCTTTCGCATAGAGTGGATCATACATTGTAAAATGATGAATAGTATCGTCGTTCAGCCCGAAACCCCCGAACTGTTGGTTATCAGTATCGAGTACAATCTCATATTCACCTGCCGGAACCAGGATGCCATAATCGCTGTATGATTTCTGTGGATTGAAATTATAGACAAATAGCAGCTCTTTCCGCATATATGCCAGTATATTGTCATCGTCTTTATCCCATATCTTTACCAGCGGAAGTGCCTGGAAATCGGGGATGGACTTGATGAGCCTTATCATCTCTTTATCGAAATCACCCAGATAATGATACTTCAGATTATGATCATCAGCCAGATTCCATTGCCGGCGGGCGTACTTGTAGGACCATTGATTCCCTTCCCGTGGAAAGTCGATCCATTCGGGATGTCCGAACTCATTTCCCATAAAGTTGAGGTAACCGCCATTGATAGTGGTTGCCGTTACCAGACGGATCATCTTATGTAATGCAATACCACGATCTACAGTATAAGAACTGCTCATCAGCTTCGACATAAACCAATACATATCGGCATCGATCAGCCTGAATATAATGGTCTTGTCTCCTACCAACGCTTGATCATGACTCTCGACGTATGAGATGGTCTTCTCATCGGCACGGCGGTTGGTCGTTTCCCACCAGATCGCACTGGGATGCCACTCCTCGTCTTTTTTCTCCTTGATCGTCTTGATCCAGAAATCTGGAATATTCATCGCCATACGGTAGTCGAACCCATATCCGCCCGACTCTATGTCCAACGCCAGGCCGGGCATACCGCTTACTTCCTCTGCAATAGTGATGGCATGGGGATTTACTTCGTGTATAAGCTGGTTGGCTAGTGTGAGATAACAGATTGCATCGGGATCCTGATGACCGTTATAGTAGTCACCATATGAACTGAAGCTTTCCTCCAGCCCGTGGCTGTAATAGAGCATTGACGTGACGCCATCGAACCGAAAACCGTCGAACCGGAACTCTTCCAGCCAATATTTACAGTTAGAGAGGAGAAAGTGTAACACTTCATCTTTTCCATAATCAAAACAAAGAGAATCCCATGCCTGATGAATCCGCCTGTTAGGATCATTAGGGAAATAGAGGTCATAACTTCCATCCATTCGTCCGATACCTTCTATTTCGTTTTTTACCGCGTGTGAATGGACGATATCCATGATGACGGCAATACCCATTTCGTGGGCAGTATCGATTAGTTGGCGTAGTTCATCGGGCGTACCGTTCCGGGAAGAAGGTGCGAAAAAACTGGATACGTGGTACCCGAATGATCCATAATAAGGATGTTCCTGGATAGCCATGATCTGGATGGCGTTGTATCCGTTCTCTTTTATCCTTGGTAATATATTTTCCCTGAACTCGTTATAGCTTCCCACTTTCTTTTCTGCCGTAGACATACCTATATGAGTTTCATAGATCAGAAGGGGAGAGCAGTCCGGTTTAAAACCGGTATATTTAAAGTTATACCGGTTTTCGGGTTCCCATACCTGTGCACTGAAAATCAGTGTCTGCTGATCCTGCACTACACGCCTGCTCCATGCCGGGATTCGTTCTCCGGAACCGCCTTCCCAACTTACATGCAGCTTATACAGATCTTCGTGGTGGATACGCCCGGACGGTATCTTTACCTCCCAGATGCCATTATCTATTCGTTTCAAACGGAATGATTCCTGTTTTTGCCAATCGTTGAAGGTTCCCACAAGGAAAATTTCGGTAGCATTTGGCGCCCATTCGCGAAATATCCATCCATCTTCGGTTTTGTGTAGCCCGAAATAGAGATAACCGCTCGCAAAATCAGACAAGGTGATGCGCCCTGCCTGTGTAAGGTCGGATAGGCGTTTCAAATAAAAATTATGGCGTCCTTCAATTGCATTCGCATAGGGATTGAGCCATGGATCATTTTTTATGATGTTAAGCATTGTTCGTATCAGATTAAAAGGGAACAGCTAAACCACCGCTACCTTTATGATAATTTTCTTGGTTTCCCCTTCGCCAATCAGAGGAGCATGCCCATCTTCCGGCGAAAAGATAATAAATTCACCAGGTATAATGGTGACAAATGTCGAAGGTTCATCGTCGAAAAATCCAATGTCATTGACGGGATCGTATCCTTCTTTCGGTTGTGACAGGGATGATAGGGATTTCCATCCGAATATTTCAGGTTTTGTAACCGGTATCTGTATATCGATAAACTTTTTATGTGTTTCAAGTTTGGCTTCCCCAGCCGGTTTCAACTTTGCCTCAGCGATAGTAACCTTCAACAGGTCTCCATCGATTTCGGTGGTTCCTGTCTCCACATTATTAATGTCCAAATTCCCAATAAATTCGAAAGCTTTCTTAAAAAGCGGATGCAAATTGTAATAGTTGGCTGCATTCGCGAGGTTGTCAACAATCATCGTTTCTTTTATTTAGTTATGATTCCAATAGGGCAAAGATAAGAAA
Organism: Proteiniphilum saccharofermentans; assembly: GCF_900095135.1. Taxonomy (NCBI): domain Bacteria; kingdom Pseudomonadati; phylum Bacteroidota; class Bacteroidia; order Bacteroidales; family Dysgonomonadaceae; genus Proteiniphilum; species Proteiniphilum saccharofermentans. Next base: position 2,409,072 of record NZ_LT605205.1, on the reverse strand, counting down.
TTGTAAATATTTTCCTCCATTTTTGACAGTAAAAAAGCGTATACAAAATAAAATTGAGAAAAATGCCATATCTTTGTGACTTAAGTTTAACAAACAGTAATTTCATAATGAAACGAATTATTCCGGTTATCTTCTTGATCATTTCTGTTTTTACGGGACGATTATTTGCGCAAAATTCAGATATTACTTGTAGCCTCGGCTTTACATTTGAAATAAGCGATGACAAAAGTTGGGGATACAAAGAACCGGTCATTGTTGATATAACTCCCGGTTCCCCGGCCGAGAAAGCAGGACTAAAGCTGAATGATATCATTCTTTCAGTAAATCAGAACGGGACTTATCTTAAATCGTATCAGACTATCATGTCGTGGTTCAATCAGGATCCGCATACGATGCATCTTGGTATCCGTAATTTCAGACATGCTTTTAAAGAAATTACAATTGAAAAAGATTGCCGCCATGCCAATGCGATCAGTGAAGCGCAATTGGCTCCGGTATTTTCCTTTTACAGCCTTGAGGATGTGCAGGACAGGCGTTTTCTGATACCGGTAAAGACGACTGTCAACGAAAATGCACTCTTTCATAACTACCGTACATTTGCCTTTTCTCCCTCCGATGAGAATACAAGGCATCTCGATGAGCGGATCAATGCTATTTTTATTCGTGCTTTGGGCGATGTGGGATTACGATATGATCCGAGTGATCCCGATTTTATTATTCAGACATATTATAGTTATGAGAGTAATCCGATGTATAAGCCCGATTCACCTACTTATGGGAGTTATCAGCCTGTGTGGCGATTCGATACAAGGAGTAACAGGATGGTAAAATTACCTCTGTATAACCCCTCTGAAGCAGTTCGGGTAGATGATATTGCCTACAATCTTGAATTTGGATACCGCTTCTATGACAGAAAATTTCTGGAGGCAGGAGATCTGATGTTGATCTGGGAGAGTGAAGTCCGGGAACGTTTGAGTAGTCATTATGATCTGATTGATTATCTGGAGATGAATCTTCCGTTGTTATTGCAGAAGTTTCCGAATCCAGGCAATAAATCGTTTGGTACTTACCATGTGAGTTATCTGAAGTACAACTATACCGGTATTGGATATAATATGAATGACCTGAAAACGGTCGTATCGGTAGATCCGGGCTCTCCGGCTGCAAAAGCGGGTGTTTTACCGGGCGATGTAGTGGTTAATATTCAGGGACAGAATTTTGATCATACCTCTTCTCAAATGCTTACAGAGGGGTATCGCCGTTTTATAGCAGAGACGATGTCTCTAAGAGACAAGAATAGTCGTTATACTGATTCCAATGGTTTTAAAGATTGTATGTTTTGGGATGTTGCCCAATATAATGCCGTATCTGCAGCTATTGCCAATAACCGTCGTTATAAGTCGGCATTTTCATACCTGTTCAACTTTAATCAGTATATAGATTGGAGTACACCTGTATCCATTAATATAATAGTATTGAGGGACGGTAATGAGATGAACTTTGCAGTAACTCCTCAGATTACTATCAGCTCGCATATCCTGGCGTATTAATAGGTGGAAAGGTGCCTAGGTGTTTGGGGATATGAGTGGTTAGGTGGCCGGGTGGTTAAGTGCAGTGTTGGATTTGTTGAATTGTTGAACTGTTCAAAACTTCTAATCTGATCTTTTGAATCTGAAATGCCATCAGTATAGCAGAACCCTTATAATGGATTGTTCCTTAGTTGATTGTTTTTTTGCTCCCAAATCTAAAGTGATGCAGGGTGAAAAAATATTCAAAATAAGTGAGGAAATATTTGGAAGTTATTCTTAGGAATTACTATCTTTGTAGCCCTTTCGCTCAAAAAGCGGGGTCATTATAGAGATAATGAAACAAGCAGATTGAAATAAAGTAAGTGTAACGATTGGAAATCAGTTCCTTTGTTTCGGATGCAAAAAAAATATTGAAAAAACTTTCTCAAAAGTTTTGGAGATTAAAAATAAGTCTCTATCTTTGCACCCGCTTTCAGGAAATAAGTCCTGAGTCGAAAGCAAGGAAAAGCGATCTTTAGGTTATTTACATATACGTTTAAAAGAAGACAAAGCAGAGTATACAAGGGATCGCGGTATGTTTCCCGGGAGCCTCCCAGGTGGGGGCTTGAGGGGAATGGGCATGCCGGGGTCAAATTGGTACCCGTTCAATAAAGGGGTCCGTTGTCATCGGGAGAAGATGCACCGGCCCCATTCTACTAGGAAACTGAAAAATAAATCGTGAATTCGGGGGTCAAGGGAAAAACGAGGACTTTTCGTTCAAAGCAAAGGTTGTTTGTTTAGCTGTTTTGCGGTTATGCCGTAAAGCGGGGTGATTTCAAGGAAAAACCAAAAAAACAAATATACAACGAAGAGTTTGATCCTGGCTCAGGATGAACGCTAGCGATAGGCCTAACACATGCAAGTCGAGGGGCATCACATGAAGTAGCAATACGGATGGTGGCGACCGGCGCACGGGTGAGTAACACGTATGCAACCTGCCTTCAACAAGGGGATAACCCGTTGAAAGACGGACTAATACCCTATAACACAGGGGTCCCGCATGGGAATATTTGTTAAAGGACAACCGGTTGAAGATGGGCATGCGTTCCATTAGCTAGTTGGCGGGGTAACGGCCCACCAAGGCAACGATGGATAGGGGAACTGAGAGGTTTATCCCCCACACTGGTACTGAGACACGGACCAGACTCCTACGGGAGGCAGCAGTGAGGAATATTGGTCAATGGGCGCAAGCCTGAACCAGCCACGTCGCGTGAAGGAAGACGGCCCTACGGGTTGTAAACTTCTTTTGCAAGGGAATAAAGTGGGCCACGTGTGGCCTTTTGCAAGTACCTTGCGAATAAGGATCGGCTAACTCCGTGCCAGCAGCCGCGGTAATACGGAGGATCCGAGCGTTATCCGGATTTATTGGGTTTAAAGGGTGCTCAGGCGGGACATTAAGTCGGCGGTGAAATTTTGCGGCTCAACCGTAAAAGTGCCTTCGAAACTGGTATCCTTGAGTGTGGATGAGGTAGGCGGAATTTGTGGTGTAGCGGTGAAATGCATAGATATCACGAGGAACTCCGATTGCGCAGGCAGCTTACTAAGCCATAACTGACGCTCAAGCACGAAGGCGTGGGGATCAAACAGGATTAGATACCCTGGTAGTCCACGCAGTAAACGATGATTACTGGCTGTTTGCGATATAATGTAAGCGGCTGAGCGAAAGCGTTAAGTAATCCACCTGGGGAGTACGTTCGCAAGAATGAAACTCAAAGGAATTGACGGGGGCCCGCACAAGCGGAGGAACATGTGGTTTAATTCGATGATACGCGAGGAACCTTACCCGGGCTTGAAATGCGTCTGACAGTCGGAGAGATCCGATCTCCCTTCGGGGCAGACGTGTAGGTGCTGCATGGTTGTCGTCAGCTCGTGCCGTGAGGTGTCGGCTTAAGTGCCATAACGAGCGCAACCCTCATCGTTAGTTGCCATCAGGTAGTGCTGGGGACTCTAACGAGACTGCCATCGTAAGATGCGAGGAAGGTGGGGATGACGTCAAATCAGCACGGCCCTTACGTCCGGGGCGACACACGTGTTACAATGGGTGGTACAAAGGGCAGCTACATGGCGACATGATGCCAATCCCCAAAACCACTCTCAGTTCGGATCGGAGTCTGCAACTCGACTCCGTGAAGCTGGATTCGCTAGTAATCGCGCATCAGCCACGGCGCGGTGAATACGTTCCCGGGCCTTGTACACACCGCCCGTCAAGCCATGGAAGCTGGGGGTGCCTGAAGTCCGTAACCGACAAGGAGCGGCCTAGGGTAAAACCGGTGACTGGGGCTAAGTCGTAACAAGGTAGCCGTACCGGAAGGTGCGGCTGGAACACCTCCTTTCTGGAGAGATGGCCCTTGTAAGGCTAAACGGTCAAGACAACCGGCAAAGAAAAGCTTCGCATTGCCCGGAGCTTCCGGTTCACGGTTATTTTTTTCTGAAAAAAAAGGAATGATACAGGGTACCAATAAAATGGATACATGAGCTTTGCAATAGAAACGTATGTGCTAAATAAAACATGACATAATCCACTATAAGGGAAGACATCCCCCCGTTGTAGACGATAAGAACGTATGTAACGAGGCAATAGAGAAGAGGGATGCCGACACGAAACCAGCCAGTCCTATAGCTCAGTTGGTTAGAGCGCTACACTGATAATGTAGAGGTCGGCAGTTCAACTCTGCCTGGGACTACGAATTGGAATTACCAATTACCAATGGCCAATTACCAATAATTAGTAATTGGAAATTAGTAATTAGTAATTAAAAAAACGGGGAATTAGCCCAGCTGGCTAGAGCATTCCGACTTTGGTCGGAAGGGCCAACGGGGCAACCGTAATACCCCGATACAATGAAAAGGGGGAATTAGCTCAGCTGGCTAGAGCATCTGCCTTGCACGCAGAGGGTCAACGGTTCGAATCCGTTATTCTCCACCGGTCCGGTTTGAAAAAGAGCCGGGGGACGGTTTGAGAAAGGCAGTGGGTGATAAGAAAGCGGAGGGCAGGCGAGCCGGAAGCGAGAAACGGCAGAAATATTGAAGTTTGACAGTCCGGAAGGGGACACGGATAAGTTAATAATGAATAATGAAGAATTGCATTCTTGACTATTAATTCTTAACTATTAATTCTTAATTATTAATTATTAATTCAAAAAGGGCGGTTCGACCCCGCGTCAGACAACTATCGATTGCCCGGGTATCCGCGAGGAGCGAAGGGGGGAACAATTGAAAAAGAGATCTTTGACATGGTGAAATAAAACAAGAGCAAAAAACAAAATGAAAAGAGTTCATTGAAATGTGGCATTACCGCCAAGGCAAGTGCAAATTTGCCCCCGATGGCAAAAAGGTAATCCATAAAAAATCAAAGACGCTAAAGTATATTTATCATACCCGGCTGTATCATCGCAAGATGGTGCACACCGGACGGCGAAATAAAAGTGAATAAGGGCACATGGGGGATGCCTGGGCTCTGGAAGGCGATGAAGGACGTGATAAGCTGCGAAAAGCCGCGGGGATTGGCAAATACGAATCGATCCGCGGATATCCGAATGGGGCAACCCGGTACGCGAAGAGCGTACCATTCCACTGTATTGTGGAAGGCGAACGTGGGGAACTGAAACATCTAAGTACCCATAGGAGAAGAAAACAAAAGTGATTCCCGGAGTAGTGGCGAGCGAAACGGGAGCAGCCCAAACCGTACCTGTCTCGGCAGGTACGGGGTTGTAGGACCGGGACATGGCAAGACATCAAGGAAGTGGAACCATCTGGAAAGTTGGATCAAAGAGGGTGAAAATCCCGTACACGTATCCCTGACGAAGCCTACCGGTATCCTGAGTAGCGCGGGACACGAGTAATCCTGCGTGAAACCGGCGGGACCATCCGCCAAGGCTAAATACTCTCCGGAGACCGATAGTGAACCAGTACCGTGAGGGAAAGGTGAAAAGAACCTCGAACAGAGGAGTGAAATAGACCCTGAAACCATGTGCCTGCAAGCGGTCGGAGTCCCGATTCATCGGGATGACGGCGTGCCTTTTGCATAATGAACCTACGAGTTACTCTTGCCGGCAAGGTTAAATACAAGGATGTATGCAGCCGCAGCGAAAGCGAGTCTTCACAGGGCGTGGAGTCGGCAGGAGTAGACGCGAAACCAAGTGATCTACCCTTGGGCAGGTTGAAGTATTGGTAACACAATATGGAGGACCGCACCGGTAAACGTTGAAAAGTTTTCGGATGACCTGAGGGTAGGGGTGAAAGGCTAATCAAACTTGGAGATAGCTCGTACTCCCCGAAATGCATTTAGGTGCAGCCTCGGACTACGAACTTATATGAGGTAGAGCTACTGATTGGATGCGAGGGCTTCGCCGCCTATCAAGTCCAGCCAAACTCCGAATGCGTATAAGTGATACCCGGGAGTGAGGGCGCGGGTGCTAAGGTCCGTGTCCGAGAGAGGAACAACTCAGACCATCAGCTAAGGTCCCGAAATATATGCTCAGTTGCATTTAACGAAGTCCTGCCGCAGCGACAGCTAGGATGTTGGCTTGGAAGCAGCCATTCATTTAAAGAGTGCGTAACAGCTCACTAGTCGAGTGGCGGGGCGTGGATAATAATCGGGCATAAGCATATTACCGAAGCTATGGAACCATATTCTGGTTGGTAGGGGAGCATTCCATCACGGCGTCGAAGGCGCACCGCAAGGTGTTCTGGAGCGGATGGAAAAGCAAATGTAGGTATAAGTAACGACAAAGGGGGAGAGAAACCCCCTCGCCGAAAAACCAAGGTTTCCTGATCAACGCTAATCGGATCAGGGTTAGTCGATCCTAAGGATAAGCCTAGAGGCGATTCCGATGGAAGAAACGGTTAATATTCCGTTACTGTCATGATAAGCTACGCGGGGACGCAGGAGTGACACCACTGCCCACTGACGGAATAGTGGGTTGAAGGGGGTAGGCGTCGAGAGGGGTAGGCAAATCCGCCCCTCGAGCCGAACCTGAAAGTATGGCAAGCCTTCGGGTGAGCCAATAACGTGGGTAAGCAGACTGCCAAGAAAAACCGCTACGCGCCAATTATCATGGCAATCGTACCGCAAACCGACACAGGTGGTTGGGTTGAGAATACTAAGGCGCTCGAGTGATTCACGGTTAAGGAACTAGGCAAAATAGTCCTGTAACTTCGGGAGAAAGGACGCCAGCAGCGATGTTGGCCGCAGAGAAATGGAGAAGGCGACTGTTTAACAAAAACACATGGCTATGCAAAGTCGAAAGACGCGGTATATAGCCTGACACCTGCCCGGTGCTGGAAGGTTAAGAGGAGATGTCATCGCAAGAGAAGCATTGAATTGAAGCCCCAGTAAACGGCGGCCGTAACTATAACGGTCCTAAGGTAGCGAAATTCCTTGTCGGGTAAGTTCCGACCTGCACGAATGGTGTAACGATCTTCTCACTGTCTCGACCGTGAGCTCGGTGAAATTGTAGTATCGGTGAAGATGCCGATTACCCGCGATGGGACGAAAAGACCCCGTGAACCTTTACTATAGCTTTACATTGATGTTGGGCATCCGATGTGTAGGATAGGCCGGAGGCTATGAAGCAGGTACGCCAGTATTTGTGGAGCCGTCGTTGAAATACGGCCCTTCGGGTGTTTGACCTCTAACTCCTTTACAAGGAGGACACTGTATGGTGGGTAGTTTGACTGGGGTGGTCGCCTCCAAAAAAGTAACGGAGGCTTCTAAAGGTGCGCTCGAGACGATTGGTAACCGTCTTTTTGAGTGTAATGGCATAAGCGCGCTTGACTGGGAGACCTACAAGTCGATCAGGTAGGAAACTAGAGCATAGTGATCCGGTGGTTTCAGTATGGAATGGCCATCGCTCAAAGGATAAAAGGTACTCCGGGGATAACAGGCTGATCATTCCCAAGAGCTCATATCGACGGAATGGTTTGGCACCTCGATGTCGGCTCGTCACATCCTGGGGCTGGAGAAGGTCCCAAGGGTTGGGCTGTTCGCCCATTAAAGTGGCACGCGAGCTGGGTTCAGAACGTCGTGAGACAGTTCGGTCTCTATCTATCGTGGGCGTTAGAGATTTGCGAGGCCCCGACACTAGTACGAGAGGACCGTGTTGGACAGACCTCTGGTTTACCGGTTGTTCCGCCAGGAGCACTGCCGGGTAGCTAAGTCTGGGCAGGGATAAGCGCTGAAAGCATCTAAGCGCGAAGCCTACCTCAAGATTAGATCTCTTTTAAGGGTGGTTGCAGACTACGACCTTGATAGGCTGCAGGTGTAAAGGCGGTAACGCAAGTAGCCGAGCAGTACTAATTGCCCGTAAGCTTTGTTTTGTCAGGTCCCTGCAGGGTTTGATAAATAGCATTTGGAGCGTCCGGAAGGATTTGAAGGTGATCTTGGATATTTTTGGATAATTGCTCTTGTTTTTCGTCATGTCAATTTTATGAATTAAGGGTTAAGGGTGAAGAATTTCATTATTCACTATTCATTATTAACTTACAATATTAAGGTGGTTATAGCGTTGGGGATCCACCTCTTCCCATTCCGAACAGAGAAGTTAAGCCCAATGGCGCCGATGGTACTGCATGATTTGTGGGAGAGTAGGTAGCCGCCATCCTTTACACATGAGCCCCCGGAGTTGATGCTTCGGGGGCTTTTTTTATACCCTTGTGCCAACCGTGCGCTCCCTTGCCATATTATGAAATCCTGGACCGTCTAAGGGAAAATGGGCTGAACGATACGGCAAATTATTTGCATTCCCTTCTTTGGGTAGGACAGATGTGGCCGGAAGAAATCGAAAAAATTTAACCATACCCCGTGCAACGTTTTTAGTTTTTTTGCATCTTATAAATAAAGAGGTGTGTTTTTTATTGTTTGTCTTGATTGACAGGTGATTATTTATTACCTTTACTCATTGCTGTCCCATTAAAATCACAAATTGCTCTTTGAAATATTTGAAATATAGTTAGTTAGGCATATTTTTCGAGCGCGACGATTTCAATTTATAACTTTGCAGTTAATAACAACAGGCTGCGATGAATAAAGAGAAATATGTGTTTGCTCAATTAATTTCATTTTTGAATGAAGATAAGTTTAGGCGTATAGTTAGCAAGTATCAGGGGAACCGCTATGTAAAGCATTTCACCTGCTGGAATCAACTGCTTGCTTTGATGTTTGGCCAACTCGCTAATCGTGAAAGCCTGAGAGATTTGATAGTTGCCCTTGATGCGCATCACTCCAAATGCTATCACCTAGGAATGGGCAAGAATGTGTCAAAATCATCTTTGGCAAGAGCCAATCAAGATAGGGATTATCACATTTTTGAAGAGTATGCCTACTTCCTGGTAAGTGAAGCCCGACAAAAACGAAAATCAGACATCTTCAAACTTGGCGGAAATATCTATGCTTTCGATTCAACAACGATCGATTTATGCCTTGCAGTCTTCTGGTGGGCAAAATTTCGTAAGAAGAAAGGGGGCATCAAGATACATACGCTATATGATGTGGAAACACAGATAC